>NZ_JAUEQW010000018.1:0-92440 GCF_056498045.1 Trinickia sp. Z7 | reverse complement strand
CCCATCCACACCTCGTCAGGATTTGCAGGATTCACGCATCAATATGCCCGCTTCTTGCAAATCCAACAACACCGTTTCGGCTTCACAGCCTTACTGCATACGCCTCGCACGATTATTCAGGTCCGACCAGCGAGGTACCCGCGCCCGAGACCTCGACCTCAGCCAGTTCGGCCAATGTCGGCGCATGCTCCAGCATGCTGAAGTCTTGCAGCAGTGCGATAGGGACCGCGATTTTCACGCCATGTACGAAGGTGACCTCCAGCGTGCGTGTGGACCGTATGAAGCGAGCCGCTACGATGGTCGGCTCCTCTGCACCGCGTTTGCGTGCGGCGGCCATTTCGGCAGCAGTGATCTTAGCCATGTATGTTTCTCCATTCCCTGCAAAGGCGCTCGATTTCGGGTTCAATCAGTTCAGCAAGCCGGGCGATTGTGCGATCCGACATGCGCCCCTTGACTGTCAAGGACCACATGGTTGCTCGGACGTTTGGCTGTCAGACCGCTCAGGCACACGGGTTCGAACGAGAAGATGAACCGCTCGGGTAACTCCGCGTAGAACCTCGCTGTCCAGGTACATATATTAATTTGGGTACGGGTTGAATCTGCCGGCGCGACGAAAGCGCCAACTCAGTCGCGGACGCGGAGAAAGCGATGATCGACGGATACGATATCAGGCGTCGTCAGTTGCTGCAGTCCCTCATGTCTGCAAGCGTTGGTTGCCTTACGTGGGGGCTGTCAGACGTCGCGAGAGGGGCGAATGCGATTACTCTGCCCTTTGAAAACGGCCTGCGGGAATTGACCACGGCGTTTCCGCAGAAAGGCGAGATGCTACTGGTCCGCAGCCGTCCACCGCTGCTGGAGACACCATTCTCCGTTTTCGATCGGGGCGTTTTCACGCCCAACGATCAGTTCTTCGTGCGCTGGCACTTGGCTGGCATCCCGACGAGCATCGACGCGCGCAGCTTCCGGGTCAGGATTCATGGATCGGTGCACCGCGAAGTCGTGCTCGGACTTGCAGAGTTGTCCAGAGACTTCGAGCGCGTCGAGGTCGCCGCCGTTAACCAGTGCGCGGGGAACTCGCGAGGATTCTTCAAGCCGCGCGTTGCGGGCGGAGAGTGGGGTAATGGCGCGATGGGCAACGCGCGCTGGACGGGCGTGCGCCTCAAGGACATTCTGGACCGCGCGGGCGTGAAGGCGGGCGCGGTTCAGGTCCGCTTCAATGGGGCCGATACGGGCGCGCTTGCGGCTACGCCCGACTTCGTCAAGACGCTGAGCGTTGATCATGCCCGCGATGGCGAAGTGATGGTGGCATTCGCAATGAACGGCAAGCCGCTGCCATTTCTAAACGGCTTTCCGCTGCGGCTGGTCGTCCCCGGATGGTATTCGACTTACTGGGTGAAGATGCTCGACGACATCGAAGTCATCGACACACCGGATACCAACTTCTGGATGGCCAAGGCATATCAGATTCCAGACACGCCTCATGCGAACGTGTCACCGGGCCAGAGCGGGGTCACGACCGTCCCGATCAACCGGATGGCGCCACGCTCATTCATCACGAACCTGAGCGACGGCGCTGTCGTGGATGTCGGCAGGCCGCAGCCTATACGCGGCATTGCGTTCGGCGGCGATACCGGCGTCCGCGCGGTACATTTTTCAGCCGACGACGGGATGACATGGACGCTCGCGAAGCTTGGTCAGGATTACGGAAAATACAGCTTTCGCCGCTGGGAAGCGTCATTCCTTCCGCGACATGCGGGTCAATTGGTGCTGAGGGTAAAGGCAGTCAACAACGATGGCGTTGAGCAGCCGGACAAGCCAAACTGGAATCCCGGCGGCTACATGCGTAATGTGATCGAAGCGATGACCGTCGTTGCGGCTTGAGGAGCGCACCATGAAAGCATGGGTTGCATGGGTGACCATCTCTATCGCAGGCGCCGTCGCATCAGGCGGAGTGGCCGCCAAAGCACCTGGCGGCGTTGCGGGGAATACCGCGCAGGTTTCGCTGCCCACGGGTAACCCTTTCCCGCAAGGACCTGGATCGGATCTCGCAAACCGTCATTGCCTGATATGTCACTCCGCGGGTATGGTGATGCGGCAACCACCGCTGACGTTTGACGACTGGAAAGCCGAAGTGACCAAGATGCGTGCGGTCTACGGCGCTCCTCTTCCACCCGAAAGCATCGAAGATATTGCCCGCTATCTGGTGACGATCAACGGGAAATCCTGACCCCCATTAGCGCCTTATTGCTGCTGCGTAATCCTCCCGTCCAGCAAGCGGGATCAGAAATAAAGCGTCGTGGCCGTCGTGATGATCGTGCTCTTGGGGCGGATGCGACTACATTGCTTACCCTCGGTAAATTGTCTTTTCATCCGGTCAAATATTATCAACCCCGGCTCATGTAATTAGGATGGTCGCTACCCAAGCCGAACTTTCCTAAGGAGCCGTGCCATGCCTGAACATGCAAACTCTTCGCTGCCGCGCGTGCCGGTCCTGGCTTCGACGATGGCCTATCGGCAGCAAGGACCGGAAGATGCGTCCGTCGTGCTGTTTCTGCACGGCAACCCTACGTCGTCCTACATTTGGCGGAACATCCTGCCCGCGATCGCGGGGACGCACCGGGCCATTGCGCCCGACCTGATCGGCTACGGGCAGTCCGGCAAGCCTGACATCGAATATCGCTTCGCCGATCACGTCCGCTATCTTGATGCCTTCATCGATTCTCTGAAGCTGGATCGCTTTTACATCGTCGCGCAGGACTGGGGCACGGCGCTGGCTTTTCACTTCGCCGCTCGTTTCCCGCAGCGCGTGAAGGGCCTGGCGTTCATGGAATTCATTCGGCCTTTCGACCGCTGGGACGACTTCCATCAAAATCCGCAAGCGCGCGCGACGTTTCAGAAGTTCCGCACGCCCGGGCTCGGCCAAGACCTCATTCAGCGCGACAATCTTTTCCTCGAGCGGATTTTGCCGGGCTCCATCCAGCGCACGCTGACCGACGACGAGCGCGCCGCCTACCGGCAGCCCTTTCCGACCGAGGAATCGCGCAAACCGATTTGGCGTTTGGCAAACGAATTGCCGATCGAGGGCCACCCGGAAGATGTGCACCGTTGGCTGACCGAGGCGCACGCCGCTCTGAAGACATCGACCTATCCGAAGCTACTGTTCGTCGGCACGCCGGGTGCGGTGGTGTCTCCCGCGTTTGCCATGCAGTTCGCGGCGGCGCAGCGCAATATCCGCGTAGTCGAGTTGGGCGCTGGTTTTCATTATCTGCAAGAAGACCACGCGGCGCGGATCGGCGAGACGCTCGTCGAATGGCTCCGAGGCATCGAAAGTCGTAGTCCCCGGTCTCCAAACGGAATGCTTCAAGGAAGTGCTGCATGAACCCGTCGGCATCGTCGCCTTGCGAACGAAACACTGGTTGAGGCGCAGCGATGGTCGCATCGGCCGGGGAGAGGGTTGAAGAAAGAGATGCACGAAGCGGATCGACCGCAATTTCTACCTTTGGCCACCGACGCTCGGTCGCGAGAGCGCGACCGAGTCCCACTTGCCATCGATGAGCGCTTTGTGAAGCATGCCAACGGTCATCGTTTCTCGTTTGAATGAATGTGGCTTTCTCATTAGCTTCATGATGAGATGATAGAGAATCCCCTCTCCTTCCATTAGGAAGTAGCGATGAAAGTCGTAGTCGCCTCTGTCCAAGCGAAAAACTTCAAAGAAATGCTGCATGAATTCATCCGCATCGTCTCCCTGTTGCCCTAGATCGTATTCGATCGTCGATTCGGGGGTGATAGCCTTCTTCGGCGATACGCATGCTTCCTTTCTGATGAATGATTCAAGGTCTTCCCAGGTATGGTTTCCCATCAAAACACCTTATCCTCAGGCGAGACAATGCGGTTGTATCGAATGACGGTGTGATACCCGATCTGCGCGACGTCGTTTGCCAACAGCATCCAACCGACGCCTGGCAGCGTTCGACCGACAAACGTGCCCAGCTTGTGGGTCAAAATCCAGCGAAGCCTTTTTATGCTGCTCACCGTGAAGGTCGGCAAGACCTTCTTTTTCAGTTCGTAGCGAAACAACGAACGAGACATAACGGACGCGATAGAAGTTCCTTTTGTCGCGCCCAATGGCTTGGCCCGGGTTGGCAAAATCGGCAGACCGGAAAGAATCAGAATGACGTATTCCACGTCGTCGATTCCTAGCTGCTCGCAGGTCTGTTCCACTGCGACGACTAAGAAAAGCTCTGTCGGCTCCAGATCTTCGTGAGATCCGTAGTTATACGTGTTGCTCATGCGGCCCTCATGTTTGTTTTTGTTAAGGCTCTGATACGAGCCTACGGACAGAGGACGAGACGTCGCCCATTCGTGGGCCGGATCGTATCAAAAAAAGCGGAGACGCTGGTCGATCCATCTGACGAATCGGACAGCAGCGGGGACATGTAGCCACGTGTGATGCTGCGATTCACTGCATCGGGACGCGATGTGTGAAAACGCCTTCACTACCAGATGGCCGGAGCTCACGGTTCGCAAGATTGAAGGGCGAATGAACTAGCGTTGGCGGTCCGATGTAGCGTCCAAACTAACGCAACGAGTTTCTTCCGTTACCGAAAGAAGCTCATGGCGGACCCGCACCGGATGTTGTAGCGTGCATCTGTGCAACCACAGGAGAACCCCGTGACCCTAGGCGCGGTGAAAGAGCCCGGTCAGGCACTCGGTGTGGCGAGTCCGCCGGCAGCACCGCCGACGGGCGGCCTGAGCAGTGCCGAGGCGTGCCGCAGGCTGGCTGAGGCCGGTCCGAATGCGATGCCGGATACCTCTGCGCACCCGTTGCGCAGAGCGCTCGGGAAGTTCTGGGCGCCGGTGCCGTGGATGCTCGAAGCCGCTGTCGTGCTGGAATGCACCCTTGGAAAATTGGTCGAGGCAAGCATCATTGCGGGGCTCCTCGTGTTCAACGCCGCGCTTGGGTTCTTTCAGGAAAGCCGAGCGCAGGCGACGCTAACCGCGCTCAAATCGCGCCTGGCGCTCAACGCTTCGGTGCACCGCGACGGAGCATGGTCGATCATCCCGGCCGCGGATCTGGTGCCGGGCGATGTGGTCAAGCTATCGCTGGGCGGCGTGGTGGCGGCCGACATGAAGCTTGTATCGGGTAACGTCCTGCTCGACCATTCGATGCTCACCGGCGAATCGGTGCCGGTCGAAGCCGCGGCCGGCGCGCAGACATTTGCCGGTGCGCTGGTGCGGCGCGGTGAAGCGGTGGCCGTTGTCACCGCGACCGGCGCGCGTACCCGCTTTGGCCGCACGGCGGAGCTGGTCCGCACTGCGCACGTGGTGAGTTCGCAGCAGAAGGCGGTATTGCTCGTCGTGCGCAATCTGGCGATATTCAGCGGCGTCGTCATTGCGATGTTGCTGGCCTGCGCGCTGTATCTTCATCTGCCGTTGGCCGATATCGTGCCGCTCGTGCTGACCGCCGTGCTTGCGTCGATTCCGGTGGCGTTGCCGGCCACCTTCACGCTATCGGCCGCGCTCGGCGCACGCGCCCTGGCAGGGCGCGGCGTGCTGTCCACGCGCCTGACCGCCGTGGACGAGGCCGGCACCATGGACGTACTGTGCGCCGACAAGACGGGCACATTGACGCGCAACGCGCTAACTGTCACGGCTGTGCGGCCGATGCCCGGATTCGATAGCCAACACGTGCTGACGCTCGCGGCGCTGGCGAGCGCCGAGGGGAGCCAGGACCCGGTCGATACTGCGATTCGCGCGGCCGCCGCGAGGCATGCCGCACCCGATGCACCGACCCTCGTCGAATTCACGCCCTTCGATCCAGCGAAGAAGATGTCCGAAGCAAGCGCAACCGATTCGACCGGCGGTGTGCAGCGGATCGTGAAGGGCGCATTCGCGGTCATCACGGGGCTTGCAGCACCGTCACCGGCAGCAGCGGCGCTGGCCGATGAACTGGAGGGGAAGGGCTTTCGGGTGCTCGCCGTCGCGGCAGGCGCGCGAGCGGCTCTGAAGCTGGTCGGGATGGTTGCGCTGAGCGACCCGCCGCGCGACGATTCGGCCGCGCTCGTTGCGGAGCTGCACTGTCTCGGGGTGCGCGCCTTGATGGTCACCGGGGACGCGCCGGCAACCGCGGGCATTGTCGCCCACGCGGTCGGCCTCGAGGGCGCAATCTGTCCTCCGGGCCCCATTCAGGACGGCGTCGAGCCGGAGGCATTCGCGGTTTTCGCCGGCGTGCTGCCTGAGGACAAATACAAGCTCGTCAAGGCGTTCCAGCACAGCGGCCATGTCGTCGGCATGTGCGGTGACGGCGCCAACGACGCGCCCGCGCTGCGCCAGGCGCAAATGGGCATCGCGGTGTCGACGGCGACCGACGTCGCCAAATCCGCCGCCGGGATGGTGCTGACCGAACCCGGGCTCGGCGACATCGTGGCGGCGGTGAAGGAGGGCCGCGTAACGTTCCAGCGCATGCTGACCTACACGCTGAATTCGATCACCAAGAAAATTGTGACTGCGCTTTTACTGGTGTTCGGTCTGCTCATGACGGGGCACGCGATCCTTACCCCGTTGCTGATGGTGATCCTGATGATCGCGGGTGATTTTCTCGCCATGTCGTTGACGACGGACAATGTGGACCCTTCGCCATCGCCGAATACCTGGCGAATCGGCGATCTAACGATTGCGGGTGTGATCCTCGGCGTCGCTCTGCTGGCCTTCTGTACTGGTGCACTGGCAATTGGCAGGTTCGCGATGGATCTGAGCGCCGACGCACTTCAAACCTTTACCTTCGTGGTCCTCGTCTTCGGCAGTCAGGCGACGCTCTACGCGATTCGTCAGCGCCGGCGCATGTGGGGCTCCCGTCCCAGTGTTTGGCTGGTCGCGTCGTCGGTTGCCGATATCGTGATCGCCGTGTTTCTTGCCGTCGGTGGCATTGCGATGACGCCGCTGCCCGTCGCAGTGGTAGCGGCGGCGCTTGCCGCAACAGTGGTTTTTGCGGTCGTGCTGGGCGCGCTGAAGATTCCCATCTTCGCCCACCTGCGGATCACGTAGTACGTCATGTTGTCTCTGTTGATATCGGCCTCGTGACGAACCGGCGGCGACTGACGTGGCTATGACCGAGAACAGGATCGAGATGAAAAACAAATCGGAAGATTTTCGTGTGCTAGAGGGCAATGAAGTCAGTCTTGCCAAATGGCCAACCAGTGTGGATCCCCTGTACACCTCGAAGGAGCACTACAAGGAACTACTGACAGAGCACGTGGCCCGACTGAGTTCGCTGCAGCAACGATTCTACGCATCGAACCGCCATGCGCTCCTGCTGATCTTCCAGGCCATGGACGCGGCCGGCAAGGACGGCGCAATCAAACACGTGATGTCGGGCGTGAATCCGCAGGGTTGCCAGGTTTTCAGCTTCAAACATCCCACGCCCGCCGAGCTGGAACACGATTTTCTCTGGCGCACCACTCGCGATTTGCCGGCGCGCGGACAAATTGGCATCTTCAACCGGTCGTACTACGAGGAGGTTTTGATCGCCCGGGTTCATCCGGAGATTCTGCTTGGCGAAGGGCTGCCGGATTCGTCGCTCGATAAGCAAGCGATCTGGCACGACCGATATCGGTCGATCGTGGATCTGGAGCACCACCTCGATAAGAATGGCACGCGCATCATCAAGTTCTTCCTTCACTTGTCCAAGGAGGAACAACGAAAGCGCTTTCTGGACCGCATCGACGATCCGGACAAGAACTGGAAATTCAGCGCAGCGGATATCGAGGAGCGCAAGTTCTGGAACCAGTACAAGAAGGCGTACGAGCAATGCCTAGCCGCAACGAGTACCCATGGCGCCCCGTGGTACGTCGTGCCCGCCGACGACAAGAAGAACACACGATTGATCGTCTCTCAAATCATATTGGACGCACTCGAGTCGCTTAAGCTGACTTACCCCAAATCGACAGCAAGCCGGCGACGGGAACTGCAGGCAATTCGCAGGCGCCTCGAAAATGAAAATTAATGTGCAGGCGCGTAGAGAGCTGGCAACGCATCACGGTTAGCGGATATGACGGGCGCTTTACCTGTTAGCCGACGTTCGGCGGCGGGTGCGGCGACACGGCATCGGAGGGATGCTGCCCGTGTACCTTGGCCCGTTCCGACCTAGACTAGAACGGATGCGCTCCATGATTCGGCGCCCCGGAATCGAGCTCGGTGCACGCGAACGGGCCGTCCCCGAATGCGAGCACATCTTGCCCATGACCGACGACGGAGGTGAACATCATGGCCGAGAGCTGGAAAGTTGCCGGTACGTACTTCGAGAGTTGCAACTGCTACGCCCCATGCAGCTGCGTCTGCCTTAGCCCGCCGTCGGATGGAGACTGCGCAGTGCTGATCGGCTGGCACATCGATCAAGGGCAGTTCGCCCCCGTCACGCTGGACGGACTCAACGCCGCCCTCTTTGCGTATTCGCCGGGCCACATGTTGCAGAACAAGTGGCGAGTCGCGCTTTACCTGGACGAACGCGGCACGGCGGAGCAGCAAGAGGCAATGGGCAAGATTTTCTCCGGGCAAGCCGGCGGACCACTTTCGGCGCTGGGCCCAATGATTGGGGAAGTCATGGGCGTCAAGCCGGTCGCCATCGAATATCAATTGGAGGGGAAGCGTCGTCGCCTTCATATCCCCAATGTCGCAGATATGGAAATCGAGGCGTTGCAAGGCCAAGACGGCGGCGAGGTAACGATCAGCAATCATCCCCTCACGCCTGTTCCGGGTTTTGCGGCAGTGGTCGGAAAATCGAAGGAATTTCGCTTCACCGACTACGGCTTCGCCAGAGAAATCTCGGACCGAAACGGGTTTTATGCGCCATTCGCCTACCATGGCTGAGCCGAGTCTGCTGGGTGGGCCGGCGGCGCGACGTGTGCCTGGGCGCGACCGCGTGATCGTGCTGTCCGGGCTCGCGGCGGCCGCCGTGCTCGCCTGGGCATACGTGCTCTATATGGGTTGGGGCATGGCCCACATGGACGCAGGGATGGCGATGGCCGTCATGCCGCGCATGACGAACTGGCGCTTCGTCGATTTGCTGCTCGTATTCGCGATGTGGGCCATCATGATGGCCGCCATGATGCTTCCGTCTATCGTGCCGATGGTGCTGAGCTTCGCGTCCCTGAGCAGCCGACGGCGCGCGCAACAACTGCCTTATGTGCCCACCAGCGTGTTCGTGCTCGGCTACCTTGCCGTGTGGTCGGGCTTTAGCCTGTGCGCCACGCTCGCGCAGTGGGGCTTGCTCGAAGCGCGTCTCGTCACACCAATGATGGTGAGCGCGACCCCGTTGCTCGCGGCGGCGCTTCTCGTCGCTGCCGGGGTCTTCCAGTTCACACCGTTGAAGCACGCGTGCCTTGCCAAGTGCGCATCCCCTCTCGGCTTTCTACTGACCGAGTGGCGCGACGGCGCCCTCGGGGCCTGGATCATGGGCGTTCGTCATGGGGCGTACTGCGTAGGCTGTTGCGCGTTACTCATGACGCTGCTCTTCGTATTCGGCGTCATGAATGTGCTTTGGATTGTCGCGCTGTCGATCTACATACTGCTCGAAAAAATGCTTCCGCATGCGCGATGGCTTCGTTTCATGGGGGGCGTGCTGCTGATTTGCTGGGGTATTGCAGTGGCAGCCGGCATGTGAACGATGAAGTGCCGTGCTATGTCCCGAGCCGAAGTTCGGGCAAACTACGGTCGGCAATTCTAGACGCTCCGTGCGCCGGCATTCATTTACAACAAGCTTTCTCTGCGGCCGCAGCGGGGTGTGCGCGCGTCAGAGCGCGAATTTCAATCGGGGGAACAACAATGGCGACTATCGGAGACCTGCTGTCGTGGAGCCAAATCGCAGCGCCAACGCCCAACTTCAATAATCGGTTGATGGCCATTGCGCACCGGCAGCAATCCATCGATATTATCGGCGATGATTGGGGTGCCTTTCGCAGAACGATCATCTTGCAACCGAATTTGAACGCCCGTGAAAACATCCTGCTGAGCTTCATTAGAATGACGCCCGCGGCGCTGCGGGATTTGGTGTTCGTCAATACGCAGTTGATCGATAACCGCGTGAACATCCCGGACAACGTTCCCCCATTGATTGGGCTCAAAACCGCCTGGCCTACGGTCCAGATCCATCACCCGCATTTGCGGCGATTCTATGCGAGCCGTGGGGACACTCGGTTGCGAGACTTCGTCGCCCTGGTCGAGCCCGTCGCACATGCCGTTTTTCCGGCGTCGACGGTGCAGATTCTCACCGCCATCGCCACGGCCGTTCATGCCATTACATCGGTGAACATCGGCTACCGGGGGAACTTCGACGGCCTTGTCCGAGGGCCGGGCGGCATCACGATCGGCATCATCTGCCGGCTGCTTGCACTGCATCCGCCTGGAAGCGCTTTTCCAGGCTTCGCCGCCTGGGGAAACGGCAATCATTCATCGCCGTCGATGAATATTCGCTTCCATTTCATGAAGCATGTTCTCTTCATCGACTCCGAGGGCGGATTGACCGCAAACAGTGCCCAACTGCTCATCGCCGCAGCCAACGGCGGTACGGTTCAGGAAGCACACCAAGCATTCGAGCTCCTTGCCGAGGAGGAAGAGGACGGCCTCGCGTCTGCGGACGAATGCGCGGATTGGTGGCGCACGCTCAATATCGTGCTGCCGCGAACCGAATGCGAGAGCCGAATAGCCGGTGACGACAGGGATAGATCGAACGTGCTTCGCCTATGGTGCCCAGGCACGAGCCTGTTGTCCGGCTATGTCGCCGATTTCGTCAGATGCGGGGTCATTCAGCGAAACCCGAAACTGCTCGCGTGGTTCATCGAACGCTACGAAACGGCCTACAGGGACTATGCAATTCGGATTAGCCGCACGTTGAACGACATCGTCATCAGCTCGAACGGAGAAAAAGTATTCGTGGCCGGCACCAACGGCGAGGATTTCGTCATCGGGAGATTGGACAATGACACGGGCGCCCTCGGCATTTCTTCTTGCTATCGGCCCGCTGTCCCAGCCGACAAAATGAGGGGGCAGCATTCGCAGATGCTCTGGACGCTGAACTGAACTGACTCGCGTCGAGATCGCCCGCTACGATCGGTACGTTTCACGCTGCGCCGCCGCGCAAGCACTACGTGCCGATCACCGGCTGTGCCGCCGCCTTCGTTGCGCCATCCCCGAGCTCCGTCGCCAAAAATTCGAGAAATACTTTCATCTTCGCCGGCAGAAAATGCCGCGACGGATAGACGGCGTAAATCGTGGTCTCGTCGCTTTCCCACTCGGTGAGCGCCGGTAGCAGCGCGCCCTCGGCCAATTGACTGCGCACGTAGAGCTCGGGAATCAGGCTCAAGCCGAATCCCGCGAGCAGCGCGTCGCGCACGGCCAAACTCGAGGACACCTTGTAGCGACCGTTCACGGGCACCGTCACCGTCCGCCCCTCTTTGCGAAACGCCCAAACAGCGGAGTGATCCGACAACGTGAACTGCACGCAACTATGGTCGGCGAGATCGCTCGGCTCCTTGGGCGTGCCGCAGCGCTCGAAGTACGACGGCGCCGCACACAGCACGTGCTTGAGGACCATCAGCCTGCGCGCCACGAGCCGAGAATCCTCCAGCTTGTCGCTGCCGCGCAGGGCGCAATCGTAGCCGTCGCGGATCAGGTCCACGCGCCGGTCGTCCAAATGAAGGTCGAGCGCAATGCCGGGGTGACGCGCCAAGAATCGCGGTAGGGCTGGCGAGATCGTCAGCAGCGTCAGCGTGATGGGCGCGCTGACGCGAAGCTGCCCGCTAGGCTCGTGCTGCAACTCGCCGACGGAGCCGTCGGCTTCGTCGAGATCGTCCAAAATATGCGCGATCCGCTCGTAATACCGTGCGCCGGCTTCGGTCAAACTGAGCCGCCGAGTCGTCCGGTTCAGCAATCTCGCGCGTAAATGCGTTTCCAGTTCGCCGATGTTCTTGCTGACCGCAGCGGTAGACAGGCCCAATTGCTTGGCCGCCCCGGTGAAGCTGCCGCTCGAGACGACGGTTCGAAACACGATCAAGGCGGTCATGCGGTCCATGATTGCGCACCCTTGGTGAATGGTTTTTTTCGTGGCGGCAATATTATCAATCGAAGCGCTCGTAACTGGGACGCCGAAGTCGCCCCAGTGGACCCCCTCTAGGGCGCTTTGCCATGGCGCTGCCCGCCATCGCTTCGGCCGCCCATGCCAGTCACCATCGAACGGTCCTGCCCCGGTAGTCGAGGTACTCCAAGCCTGGGCGATCCAATTTGCTCAGCAGCACGTTCACGACCCCCGGAACGCTCTGCTCGATCGACAATCGTCCCTCGGGCCCGCCTAGCTCGGTGCGCACCCAGCCCGGCGCCATCAGCACCATGGGCCGTGGCTGCGCCGCTTGGCGCGCCGCAAAGCTGCGCATGAACTGATTCAGTGCCGCCTTGCTGCCCCGATAGACCTCTCGCTGTCCCGTTTCGTTGTCGGCGACGCTGCCCTGTCCCGACGACATGATCCCGATCAGGCCGTCCGGTGCAACGAGCGGTGACAGGGACTCGACCACGCGCATCGGGCTGAGCGCGTTGGTGATCATCAGATTCACGAAATCTTCGGTCGATACTTCTCCAATGGTTTGGGTCGGATCGGGATTGGTGGTGCCGGCGTTGACGAACAGCATCTCGAAGACGTGCCCCGCTAAGCGTTCGCGCAACGCGCCGATTTGTTCGGGGCGGGTGATGTCGAGCGTCTCGATCTGGACGCGGTCCGGGCACGCATCGGCCAAGTCGTGCAGCAGCGTGCGACGACCGGCGCGGACGGTGCCCAACACACGCCATCCCTTCTTCACGAACTCGACCGCCATCGCATGTCCAAGGCCGCGCGAGGCGCCGATCAGCAAGACGGTGGGAGTGGGAGTTGAAACCTGGAGCATGGAGCCATCCTGTGCATAAGTGACGCCGTCGATTTTCCGGACGGTGGCCGATTTGCACCAGATGCCTGGGGTGCAATCGACGGTTGCATGCAACGCCATGCATCGATCATTTTCGACTATGCTGCGTGCATGTCACGCGTCGACCTCAATCTTCTGATCGCGCTCGATGCATTGCTGAGCGAACGCAGCGTTACGCGAGCTGCGCAACGCCTCGACCTGAGCGCTTCGGCCATGAGCCGTACGCTGGCGCGCCTGCGGGCAGCCACGGGCGACCGCTTGCTCTTGCAGGCCGGCCGCACGCTGGTGCTCACCCCTTACGCCGAGCAGTTGAGTCAGCGCCTGCCCGCCCTGGTCCGCGAAGCGCAGGCGGCGCTCGGGCATGCCGACCCTCGGCTCGAGATCGCGACCCTCGATCAACGCTTCACGGTGCGGGCGGGGGAGGGCTTCGTCGATCTGCTTGGCGCGGCGTTGATGGACCGGGTTCACCGCGCGGCGCCCGGCGTGCAGCTTCGGTTCACGCCAAAGCCGGATTGGAATGCGCAGCCGCTCCGTGAGGGCAACGTCGATCTGGAGATCGGAGTCGTCAAAACCTCCGCGCCGGAGGTGCGTACGCGTTTGCTTTTGCGCGACCGCTACGTCGGCGTGTGCCGCATCGGCCACTCGCTGTTGGGCGATGGCGGGATCGGCATCGAGCGATGGACCGCGTACCCGCATGTGGCGATATCGCGTACGGGGCGAGCCGATGACCCTGTCGACGCCGCCCTCGAACTGAGCGATCTGCGGCGGCACGTGCCGATCGTGGTGCCGTCCTATACGAGCGCCATCCAACTCGCTCGCCAATCGGATTTGCTGGCCGTCGTGCCGCATTCGTGCTTGGGCAATGCCTTTCGGCCTGATTACGCGACTGCCAACGGGGTGCAGTGCTTCGAGTTACCGCTACGCGTGCCCGCATTCAACGTCTGCGCGATTTGGCATCCCCGTCTCGATCATGATCCGGCGCATCGTTGGTTTCGCGCCGAAGTGTCAGCTTTGGTCTCGGCAGCTTATCCGCGCATGGCGGGTCCGGATTTGCCGTGATGCTGTTGCTAGGGCGATGCGGCGTTCATGCTCGGCAGACATCGAGCGCTTCCATCACATATGTCGCATACCGGAAGTCGCGTATCTGCGCGAGCCGATCGCCGTCCCAACCCAGAATGATGACGTAAGGGGCGCCCCCGGCCCCGGCGCAGATCGCCGGGTCGCTCGCGAGCAGCACGATGCGGTCTTCCGCGCAGCCAAGAGCCAAACGGCATGGCGTATTTTCTTCGTAACGCCCGAAGTACTTGGCGACGTCTTTTCGTCCCGCCCATTGCGCGCGCCCAACTAGGTCTAGCCGCACTTCTTCCGATAACAGGTTGCGCAGCGCATCGAAGTCCCGTGCGTTGAAGCGCTCGACATAGGCGCCGAGCCGCTCTCGGTCGATTTCGTTCATTACGCGTTGCTGCTCGACGCTGGTCTGCGCCACGGCTTTGAGCCGCGTGCGGCCGCGATGCAGTGCAGATTTGATGGCGGGGACGCTCGTCCCGAGCAAATCGCTCGTCTCGATCAGCGAATAGCCGAACACGTCGGCCAATACGACGGCCGCTCGCTCGATCGTCGAGAGACACATGAAATGGGCGAGGCCCGCCGCGGCCGCTACGCGGGTATCGGCCGCGGCCGTATGGTCCGGCAGGTCGTCGAGTGCCGTTTCCGGCTCCAGCCAACCCTGACGCTTCTTGCGGCGCAAGGCATCGAGCGCCGCGTTGTGGGCGATACGCAGGAGCCACGCTTGCGGTTGCCGTATTTCGCCCGCCATAGGCCATGCCTGCAACGCGCGGACCAACGCTTCCTGCACCACGTCTTCGCCTTCGAACGCCGAGCCCACGATGCGCGCGCAATAACGATGCAAGCGCGGCCGCATTTCCGCCATCCATGCTGTCGATTCTTCTGCTGCCAATTGGGCTGTCCTCCTTCGTCTATTGCGGCATACGGTGCAAGACGTTCGTCGGGAAGCGAAGGATTCCTGGACGCAAAAAAATTTTCGGGGCGAATCCTCTCGCCACGTTGTGGCGTCTATCCGGTATCGGCGCAATCGTGCACCGATCGAATAGCGAGGAGAGCGTAATGCAACGCGTTACCGTCGTACGATACACCGCCAAACCCGAATACGCCGACGAAAACGAGGCGCTTGCGCGCGCCGTATTCGTCGAGCTTGAAGAGAGCAAACCTGAAGGCGTTTCGTATGCCATCTTCAGGGATGGCTGTGCGTTTTTGCATGTCTTCGTGAACGCCCGCGCCGATGAAGCGGATGTGTTGACGCAACTGCCGGCCTTCAGGGCTTACCAGGCGCGGATCAGCGAGCGCTGCGAAAACCCGCCCGATGTTCAGCGTAGCCGCATGGAGATGCTTGAAGCTTATGGTTTGGCCTGCGCGCGAGCGTAACGCGCGGCGGGCGAGGCGAGTACGAAACAGCGCATTGCTGCGACTGGATTTTTCCTGAGGGACAGGCGGAAACCGCGGATGTCGTAGCGTGGCATCCGAGGCGAGCGGCACCAAGCGCGCCACTCCTGCGTTGAGCGGGAGCGGATCAATCACTCAGGCTGAGGCAGAAGCAAGCGGGAACGAACGCGAACAAACGCGAAGCTGTATCGTCAGGCCTCGATGCGGCCCGACGATTCTTGCCGCGCCGTCGTCAATGCTTTTTCTGCGCTTGTGCGGTAGTGGCATTGGACCGCACGTTGCCGGGGGCCGAGCCCGACGGAGACCAATCCGGCGCCGGCTTTTTCGGCTGCTTCGGTTTCTTTGCTTCTCGATTGCTGCGCAACTGACCTTTTGCCATGACACGACTCCCGATGTATCGATGCTCGCTACAAAGCCCGAGCGTCCGAACAGTGTGCGCTGATTTCGGCTTGCTGTCGCGAACCGTTTCAATCGACATTGCTTCTCGAAAACGCTGTACATCCGTCAGGAAAGGTGTAGAGTAGCTTTTGTTGCGGCGCAGCATAACAATTGATCGCGCCGCTCCGACCTATAGATGTTTAGCTAGACACTGGCCTCCGAAATCCCTTGGGCGCACGTGTGGGGTCGATTCCGGAGCATTTAATGAATACCAGCGCTATTGAGCAATCCGCCGCCTTTGGGCTCAACGTTTTGCCGGCCATTTTCGGCTTGCAGCAAGAAGCATTCGCACGACTGCAGAAGCTAACCGAACTGAATCTTGCAGCGTCGAAGGCGTTGCTCGAGGAAGGACAATCGACCTTATCCTCCTTATCGACGGTGCCGTCGGGGATCCCGTCGTCCGCGGGCGGCATGCCGCAGCAATTTTTCGCTCGCGCCCAGGCGTATGCGGATCAGGTTCGACAGATCGATTCACAGTTCATGGCCGCCGCGACACGGGCAGGCACCGATCTTCATCAACAGTGCAACGCCGCCTTCAAGCAACTGGGAATGATCAACCTTGAACAGACCGCTCCCTTCGGTTCCAACGCGGTCTATAGCGCTATGGAGTCCGTAATCGGCGCGATGATGCGTTCGTCGGAAACGATGCTCGGCGCCAAGGAGCCCGCAACCGGCGCACGCGCCCCGCAACGCGCTGCCTGACATATCGCGCACGCGGTAGCAATACCGTGGGCGTTGCGCGCGAGCACCCATACGCCGGTCTATATCGGGTCGTGGGGCGCTCGCGTTGGCATTACTGCGACGCATGCCCCGCCAAGATGTAATCGACCATCTGCGTGAGCACCGTGCCCCATCCATCGTGAAAGCCCATTTCCTCGTGCTTCTTGCGATTGTGCTCGTCGCTGTGAATCGCCATCGCTTTGTAATACGTGCCCGCGCCGCGTCGTTCCATCTCCACTACAGCCGTAAAGAACGGATTGGCCGACGGACGATACCCCGCTTGCAGGGCATCGGTCATGATCAACCGCTCGCAGGGCGTCACTTCCAGCAAGCACAGCGTATTCGGAAACTCGCCGCCATCGGGCGAGCGCATGGTGAAGGTGAGCGCGCCGCCGGGGCGAAGATCGATCTCGCAGGCGGTGATGTTCCAGGGCTTGGGCGCGAACCATTGACGCAGATGCTCGGGGGTGGTCCATGCTTTCCAGACGAGTTCGACCGGAACATCGATTTCGCGCTCTAGAACGAGATCGAGGTCGGGGTTGAGTTCGATGATGGGCGAGTTCATTCCTGGTGCTCCTCCTTCATTTTCATTAGATAGGCGTCGAGTCGATCGAGGCGTCGCTCCCACAGCTTTCGCTGCTCGCCAAGCCAATCTTCGGCCAGCTTGATTTGCTCGGGGGCGAGTTCGTAGGTGCGGATGCGCCCCCGCTTGTAGGAGCGCACGAGGCCGCTTTCCTCCAGCACCTTCAGATGCCCGATGAAGGAGGGCAGCGCCATGTCGAAGGGCGCCGCCAATTCGCTCACTGACGCCGGGCGAACGGACAACTTCTCCAAAACGCTGCGCCGCGTCGTATCGGACAGCGCGCGAAAGACCCGATCCACGATTACGGGATCGGGTGCGGCTGAACCGCGGCGTGCGCCGCCAGTCTGCGGTCTCACAGCACGAGCCTCCATCGATTGCATCTGCGATGCACGATGCGATGGTAGGTCGAATCAATACTTAGGTCAATACCTAAGTGTTGGCGGAAGACGGCCGCACGGTATCGAATGCCGAGAGCGCTTGCCGGCGCTTGAGCAAATACGCGTCATGCCGAGTCAGGAATGCCAGCAGACGCGTCTCATAGTCAGGCAAGACCGCGTCCGTCACGCTGGGTCTTTCGAATAGTGCGCGCCGCCAAGCGCGCACTTTCGGCGTCTGCGTAAAGACCTCGGTCGGCGCGAGCGCATCGAAGACATCGAAGTATCTGAAGATCGGCGCGAACGCCGCGTCGACCAGACACATTCGAGAACCGGAAAACAACGGACCGTCACCGTCGCTAAGCTCCGTTTCGACGCGAACGAACTTCCTTTCCACGGCATCGCGTTTCGTCTCGTAGGTGTTCGCGTCGGAGGCTGTTTCCAACTGCCACATGTCGGCGAGAATGGCCGACGCGAATTCGATCCAACTGCGATGCCGCGCGCGCTCCAGCGCTGCGGACGGATGCAGCGCGGGACCCGCGCCGACGTCTTCGAGGTATTCGCAAATCACCGCGCTTTCGAACACGACCGCGGGTCCCTCGGCGCCCTGCCCATCGACGAGCAACACAGGAACCTTGCCGAGCGGCGATACAGCACCGAACCACGCGGGCTTATCCGCCAGGTCGATGTAGCGCCGCTCGAAGGCCACGCCTTTTTCGGCGAGTGCGATCGCGGCGCGCTGCACGTAGGGACACAGCGCATGGCTCACCAACGTGTAGGCCGGGGCGGTCGATAACCGAGTCATGCCGGCACCTTCAGGCCTTCGGCGTGCATCGCTTCGCGCACGGCCGGGCGCTGGGCGACCCGTTCGAGATAGGCAAGCAGACTCGGGTAGCCGGAGAGGTCGACGTTGACGAACCGCGACCAGTTGACGATGGTGAACAGATAAGCGTCGGCCACGGTGAAGGCATCGCCCGCGAGAAATGGGCCGCCCGCGGCCAAATGCGTTTCGACGTAGGCCAGCCGCTCGGCAATCTTGCCGCGCGCGACGGCTTGCGCCTGCTCGCCATATTCGTTGTGGAACAGCCACGGGCTGTACATCTTGTGCAGTTCGGTGCCGATGAAGTTCAGCCACGCTTGCACACGGGCGCGCGCCACGGTGCCCGCCGGCGGCGCCAAGCCGCTTTCGGGCTTCGTGTCGGCGAGATATTGCACGATCGCGGGGCCTTCGGTGAGCAGCGTGCCGTCGTCGAGTTCGAGCACCGGCACATAACCGTTCGGATTGATGGTCGAAAAAACGGTCCCGGATTCGGTGGTATGCGGCGTTTTGCTGATGCTCACGCGTTCCAGTTGAAGTGCGATGCCCGCTTCCGCGGCGACGATATGCGGCGACAGCGAGCAGGCGCCGGGGGAGTAATAGAGCTTCATAGAGGCCTCTTGAGTCTTGGAGCAATGACGGGAAATGAACCGCGGAGCCAGCATACGGTGTGCTGCCGTGCAAAGTCTATTGTGCAAATGCCATTTCGGATTGCGTTTGCGCAAGCAATCGATTAACGTTCGCGCATGAACGATTGGAACGAACTGAGGCTTGTGCTCGCCGTGCACCGCGCCGCCAGTTTGACGGCGGCGGCCGAGCGGTTGAGCGTCGACCATTCGACCGCGTTTCGCCGCCTGAAGGCGCTCGAGACGCGCCTCGGCGTGCGGCTCTTCGAGCGTTTATCGGGCGGCGTGTATCAGGCGACCGAGGCGGGGCAGCGTATGGCAGCGGCCGCCGAGCGCATGGAGGACGAAGCGCTTGCGCTCGACCGCGATTTGACGGGCCGCGATCATCGGCTGTGCGGCCGCTTGCGCGTCACTTCATCGGAAACGTTGGCGTACAGTCGCTTGACCCGGCATCTCGCGGTGTTCCGGCAGACGCATCCCGGCCTCGTGGTCGAGTTGGTGGTCGACAATCGCGTGCTCAATCTCTCCCGAAGAGAGGTCGATATCGCAATGCGCCCCGTGCGGCCCAAGGAAGGCGACCTCTGGGGGCGCAGGCTCGCGCAAGTCGCTTGGGCGTTTTACGCATCGCCGGGCTATCTGGCCGAAAGCGGCGGCTCGCTTTCGAGCGTGGCGGGGCTCGAGCGCCATGCATTGATCGGCTGGGAGTACGGAACGACGCAGATCGCCGCGGCGCAATGGCTATCGCAGGCCATGCCTGACGACGCTTTCGTGTATCGAAGCAATAGCCTCGTGAACCAATTGGTGGCTGCGCGCTCGGGCATCGGGCTCGCGTTGCTGCCGTGCTATCTCGGCGACAGCGAAGACGGGGTCGTGCGAGCGATGCCTACGCCCGCTCCCGGGTTGGAGGGCGAATTGTGGATGGTCGCCCACGCCGATATGAAAGGCACCGCCAGAGTGCGGGCGTTCTTCGACGTGGTCGGCGAGGGCCTGGCGCGCGAGCGGGACTTGTTCGAAGGGCGGCGTTAGCGCACCTGCCGCCTCCTGTTGCTTGCCGCTCCCGCAACGCTTAAAGTATCGCCTCGTTGCGCCCGATAGGCATGGCGGTGCCAGGCCTATTTGCGCGGGAGATGGCATTCCTCCTTCAACCGCCCCCGTGGCTGATGATGCCTACCTGTTCCCCGAGCCGGAATCGGTAGGCGTTCGCTCGCGCGTCGCGCCCCGTCCCGGTTCGATCAACATCACGCTTCGAATCAGGACCGCCCGTTGATTTATTCGATTCTCTCCATCTTTGTCGGCGCCGGGCTCGGTGCATTGTTACGCTGGGGATTGAGCCTTGGCTTGAACGCCGTCTTTCCCACGATTCCGCTCGGCACGCTCGCGGCCAATCTGATCGGCGGCTATTTCATCGGCGTCGCCGCAGTGCTCTTTGCCGCCAAAGCCGGTCTGCCGCCCGAGTTGCGGCTCTTCGTCATCACTGGGTTCATGGGCGGTTTGACCACGTTCTCGACGTTTTCCGCGGAAGTCGTCACCTTGTTGTCGCAAGGTGAACTAGGCTGGGGGCTGGCTGCTGCGGGCCTGCATTTGTTCGGCTCGTTCTCGCTCACGGCGCTCGGCATGTGGACGGCGCGTCTATGGCTCGCCGCCGTCTGACGAGCGGCGCTGCGGCTAGCGCGGCATAACCGCCGCTACAGAGATTCACAGTTGTGGTGTCGCGAGCCCGGCGGCACAATCGAACACGCACGATGTCAGCGTCGGGAGGTCACATGCAGTCCGAGCGGTACGTCTTGTTGCGGTTCTATGTTCACGAAAACCATCGCCTTCACGGCAAGCTGCTGTGGGAGTGGCTGCTTCACCGCGCCAAGGAGATGGGGATCATCGGCGGTTCGGCGTTCCGCGCAATGGCGGGTTTCGGCGCGCACGGTGTCTTGCACGAGGACCGCTTCTTCGAGTTGCAAGGATCGCTGACGGTGGAAGTGGAGTTCCTCGCTACGGAGGCGGAGGCGCGTGCACTCGTCGAATGCGTTTCGCATGAGAAAGTGCGCGCCGTGTACGCCCAGATCCCGGCCACGTTCGGCGTCATCGGCCCCGACGCGTGACCGGTGCGTGGGGCGCATGGCCCCCCGGGCGAATCAAATGCCGAACAGCGTGAGCGATACGGCCGCTCGTGTGACCACCATCAGCAATACCTGAACGATGACGAACAGTAGGATCGGCGAAAGATCGATGCCGCCCAAGTTCGGAATTACGCGTCGCAGCGGGTTCAGAAACGGCGCGGTGAGCTGATAGAGGATCGGCATGGCGGGCGAATGCGGGTTGAGCCACGAGAGCAACGCCATCAGGATCGTCAACCAGATAATCAGGTTGAGCGCCCATTTCACGACCGTCAGCAAGGACACGAGCGCGATCACCGGTGCGAACCCGAGCGGGTCCACGCCGGCGATCGCCACCATCGCAACCACGTAGACGATCGCCGCCAACAACACCGCCACGATACTGGCTACGTCGACGCGGCGGCCGTTCGGCAGCGCGCGGCGAAGCGGCAAGACGAGCCAGTTCGTCGCCTGGAAGATGGCGTTCGATACGGGGTTGTACGGCGGCAGGCGCACCACCTGCATCCAAGCGCGCAGAATGAGCGCTGCGCCGAACAACGTGAAAACGGTATTGAGTAGAAAGCGGGCAATGTCCCCGAACATCTTCGATCCTTTCCTTCTTTGAGTTTCTTGGCGGCCCGACGCCCCCCGGCGCCGGTGGACGGCGTAGCGTCAAACGCTCGTCACGATTTCGCTGATGAGTATTTGCGGCGTGCTGTCGGTGTAATTCGGAATATCGGCGATGAGCTCGTGGGCCACGGGCTCGAACACCTTCTGAAACGCCTCGACGGAATCGAACAAAAAGTGCCCGGCCGCCACGAAACCCGGAGCCGAACCCGGTTCGCCGCCGCCCAGGCCTTTATCGATGGACCAGCCTTTCAGGGCCGTGCCGAAATACTTCGCGGCGAGCGTCATATGCTTGTCGCGATAGTAGTCCATGTCGAAACGGCCGTTGTCGCTATACGGATAGAGAATGCTGACCTTGATCATTGTGGCTTTCTCGTCAGGTTGGTGGGGCGGCGCCTCGGTCATTCAGGCCGCCGGCTGCCGGTCGTCACCATATCACGGCTTACTGGGCACTTGCACTTCGCAAGAGCGAGCGCTCGAATAGGCCGCTAGGGTGGCTTGAACGGTCTCGGTCATCGCCTCGATGGAGGCGGGCGGCTGCGCCCGGCGCCGCGCGAGCGAAAGCAAGCGGCGCGTGAGCAATGCGTAGAGCGCGGCGTGATCCGCGCCCAGGCTTTCGAACGCCGCCAGTTGCCGCGCTAGCGTCGTCGCGTCGCCGCGCGACACCGGCCCCGCAAGTGCGCCTGGCAGGCCCTTTGCCCGCGCCGCTTCCACGGTGCCGGCCAGCATCGGCAAGAGGGCGCGCAGCGACTGTTCTTCCGTGAAGCCGAGCCTGCCCCAGATTTCGGCGGCCTCGTCGAGGGCGCCCAGCACGAAACTGGCCGCGTAATGCGCGGCGCCGTGATACAGCATGCGTTGGCCGCCGGGCAGCGTCAGCACTTCGCAGCCGAGCGAGCGGGCCAGGGCTTCGAGCACCACGGCGAGCTCGTCCGGCGCTTCGATCGTGACCGAACAACCGGCAATCCGCGAGAGGTCGCCGTCATCCCCGCCGAACAGATACAGCGGATGAAACCCGCCGATCGATGCGCCTTGCGCGCGGGCGGCCGCCAGCGCCTCGACCTGTGTTGCGCCGCTGCAGTGAACGAGCGCCTGCGAGCGGGTGCGCGTGTGGTCGAACCGCAATGTGTTCGCAATCGTACCGATGTTGTCATCGGGAACCGCTAAAAAGACAACGTCGGAGGTGTCGACGACCGCCTGCGGGTGCGTCACTGCGCGGCACTGCGCAAGGTCCTGTGCCAGACGCTGCGCGGAAGCGGTCGAGCGCGCGGCGACGGCGGCGACAGGGTAGCCCGCGCGGGCGAAGCCGATGGCTAGGCACCGCGCCAAGCGGCCGGCGCCGATGAAGCCGAGGCGAGGAAGAGCTGGGAACGACATGGCAAGGGGCAAGGAAGCGTGAATCGCGCATCCGTACGTCAACCGGGAAGGCGTCAGTATGGCCTATCGCGTCGGCGCCGCGCACGCATTTCGCATACCTCGGCGCGCGCCGTTGCGCAACGGGGGTTCGTGCCGATTTTCGCCGGTCCGTTTGAAGCGTCGTATTGAGATACGGAGCGGGGCATCGTGTGCGCCTCGACTGCGTTTCGTTCTTCGATCTTGCGTCGCAGCCATGCATGGGAGGTCACGATGAACGTTTTTTCTTACCGCAAGCATTTGCGGTTCTTGAGCCGCGCCCAGAGGCGCCTTTGGTGGGATCAAAAGAAGCGGCTGACGCCGCGCGTCAAGATCGGCGAGGCTTATGTGCCGCCCAGCATCACCCGCGAATTCACCTATGTGAAAGTCGGGTGACGTCCGCTCCGTGGAAGCCGGCCCGCGCGCACCGCGTCGCTTGCCGGCATCGAATTTGTAATTAAACATTACCGACGGTGCCGGGGCGTTCGCCCCGCGGCCGGTAAAATCTCCCCCATCGCACTTTGCCGAGCTTCGCCGGCCCGCATCCACGCGGCCGCCCGGCGGCCTTCCCATTGCAATTTGCAACAAATGCTCAGCGCGTGGGCGTCGCTTTTTCTATACATTTGGAGCATGGATGCGGTCGTGCCGGACATATGCAGCGGCGCGTTCGCACATTCGCCAGAGGAATAGAAATGAAAAAGCTTGCTTTGTTGATCGCCGCGGCGACGTTGAGCGCGGGGCTCGCCGCGACGGCGCAGGCGCACGTGTCGGTCGGCATCGGCATCGGGGTGCCTATGGCCCCTGCTTACCCCGTGTACGAGGCGCCGCCCCCTGTCTACTATGCGCCGCCGCCCGTGTACTATGCACCGCCGCCGCCCGTGTACTATGCGCCGCCCCCCGTGTATTACGGCGGGTATGGCGGGTATTACGGTGGCTGGCATCATCACCGCCACTGGCGTCGCTGGTAAGACGGGCGAGCGCTTGAGCGCCGACGTCATAGTCTGATTCCCCCATTCCCGACGGCGCAACGACGGCTCCCCGCCGCGTTGCGCCGTCGGCACGTTCGGCGCGCGCGAGCGGTGGCCGGTTCTATCGCAAACGCCAGCGGAAGCTGGGACAATGCGCTTTCCGTCACCCTTGCCCGCGTAGCGGGTTCCATCGCCCATGCAAGCGCTCGCTCTTCCCACTTTCGACGATGTCGTCGACGCAGCCTCGCGCATCGACGGCGTCGCGCATCGCACGCCGGTCCTCAGCTCTCGTACGTTCGACGAACGCGTCGGCGGCTCGGTGTTCTTCAAGTGCGAGAATTTTCAGCGCATGGGCGCGTTCAAATTCCGCGGCGCCTACAACGCCATTTCGCATTTCGACGCCGATGCGCGCGCCGGCGGGGTCATCACGTATTCTTCGGGGAACCACGCCCAGGCGATTGCGTTGTCCGCGAAGCTCGCCGGCATTCACGCAACGATCGTGATGCCCAAGGATGCGCCGGCCGCGAAGGTCGAGGCGACCAAGGGCTACGGCGGCGAGATCGTCTTTTACGATCGCTATACCGAAGATCGCGACGCGATCGGCCGGCGGCTCGCGCAGGAACGCGGCATGACGCTGATCCCGCCGTACGACCATCCGCACGTGATGGCCGGGCAGGGCACGGCGGCCAAGGAACTGATCGAAGAGACGGGGCCGCTCGATCTGCTCGTGGTGTGCCTGGGCGGCGGCGGCCTGCTCTCGGGTTGCGCGTTGTCGGCGGCGGCGCTCAGCCCGTCGTGCGAGATCGTCGGCGTCGAGCCGGAAGCGGGCAACGATGCGCAGCAGTCGCTGGCGCGCGGGGAAATCGTGAAGATCGACCCGCCCCGGACGATCGCCGACGGCGCGGCCACGGCGTTTCTCGGCAACTACACGTTCCCCGTCATTCAGCGGCTCGTCTCGAAGATCGAAACGGTCAGCGACGCCCAACTGATCGAGACGATGCGCTTCTTCGCCCAGCGCATGAAGATGGTGGTCGAGCCGACCGGCTGTCTCGCCGCGGCGGCCGTCATGCACGGCATCGTACCGGTTAAAGGCAAGCGCGTCGGGGTGATCGTGAGCGGCGGCAACGTCGATTTGCCACGCTACGCCGAGTTCATCGGATAAAGGGCAGCGGCGCTGCCGGGGGCGTTTTCGGCCAGTAGCGGAGCGGCGTCGACATAAGGGGTAATGAGCCCGTTGCAAGCTGCGCGGGTCGACCATGCGCACCGTTTGAGCGCGAACTCAGCCGGTCGCGTGCGCAGCGCTCAGGATCAGATCGCGATAGCCGTCGACGATGACGCTGTACGCCAGGTAAGCGAACAGCAGGGCGGAGACGACATGGCATCCGCGCAGCAGCGACGCACCGGCGTGCTTTCTGCCTTGGCTCGCGAGCACGCAGATGAAGACGGTCCAGGCGAGCCCGCCTAAAAAGAAGCCCATGAGGAAGATCGACGCCGTGCGCGTGCTCGTGGCGCCTGCTTTGGCAATGAGCGCGCCGCCGACGGCCGCGAACCACAAGATGGCCGATGGCGACGACATCGCCAGTGCGACGCCCCGAGCGAAACCGCGCGTTGGGCTCCCGTCCGTATCCGCGGGCGTATTGGTTGCCGCTTGCGCGGGCGCCACCGCCTCACGCGCCATTTTCCAGGTCAGGTACGACAGCATGGCCGCGCCACCGATCCAGACGACCCAGCGTACGGCGTCGAACTGAAGCAAGGCCGACATCCCCGCCAGCGCGAGGGCCGCATAGACGAGATCGCCCAAGCACGAGCCCAGCCCGAGCCAGAAGCCGGGCGCAAACCCGTGGGAGAGGGTTCGCGAGAGGATCGCCACATTGACGATACCGATGTCGAGGCACAGCGAGAGCGACAGAAAAAAGCCGTTGGATAAGAGCGATACCGGATGCATGCTGCGCTGACTGTATGAATGGGAACGGGCGATCGAGGTTGAACGCTATGCGGCGTGCGGCATAGGTCGCGGCGATGTGCGCCGCATGCCGGCGTTCGACTGCGGGCCGCGATAGGCCGTGATCGCCGCATCGGCGGCGAGCCCAGTAATCATGACGATGACGGCTCCTGTGCAGGTCCGGAAAGCGCCCGCCGCTTCATGTCAGCGGCCAAGCCCTAGGCGTTCGTACAAAGCGTCGACGCGCGCTTTCACGGCCGGATCCATGGCGATCGGCCGGCCCCATTCGCGGTCGGTCTCGCCGGGCCACTTGTTGGTGGCGTCGAGCCCCATCTTCGAACCGAGGCCCGCGACGGGCGAGGCGAAGTCGAGATAGTCGATGGGGGTGCGTTCGACGAGAACCGTGTCGCGCGCCGGGTCGACGCGCGTCGTGATCGCCCAAATCACCTCTTTCCAGTCGCGCACGTTCACGTCTTCGTCCACGACGACGATGAACTTCGTATACATGAACTGCCGCAAGAAGCTCCAAACGCCGAACATGACGCGCTTGGCGTGTCCCGCGTAGCTCTTCTTCATCTGCACGATTGCCATCCGATAGCTGCAGCCTTCGGGGGGCAGATAGAAATCGGTGATTTCGGTGAACTGCTTTTGCAGAAGCGGCACGAACACTTCATTGAGCGCGACGCCGAGCATCGCGGGCTCGTCGGGCGGCTTGCCCGTGTACGTGGAGTGATAGATCGCGTCGCGCCGCATCGTGATGCGCTCGACGGTGAACACGGGAAACCACTCCTGTTCGTTGTAGTAGCCCGTATGATCGCCGTACGGCCCTTCGAGCGCGTGCTCATAGGCGGCCGCCGCGCCTCGGGACGGCCGCGGCGGGGCGCCGGCGGGCGCGGCCTGCGGCGCCCCGAGTTGCGGATGGATGAACCCTTCGAGCACGATCTCCGCGCGCGCAGGCACTTGTAGAGCATCGACGCCTGGGGTCAGGCATCGCGCCAACTCGGTGCGTGCGCCGCGCAACAGGCCGGCGAATTGATATTCCGACAGGGTGTCGGGCACGGGCGTCACCGCGCCGAGAATCGTGGCCGGATCGGCGCCGAGGACGACAGCGACCGGATACGGCTTGCCCGGATTTGCGAGCGCGAACTCGCGAAAATCGAGGGCGCCGCCGCGATGCGCGAGCCAGCGCATGATGAGCTTGTTGCGGCCGATCAGTTGCTGCCGATAGATGCCGAGGTTCTGCCGCGGCTTGTTCGGCCCGCGCGTCACCGTCAGCCCCCAGGTCACGAGCGGAGCGGCGTCGCCCGGCCAGCACGTTTGGATCGGCAGGCGGGCGAGATCCACATCGGCGCCTTCCCAGACGATCTCTTGGCAAGGCGGGCTGCTGACCGTCTTGGGCGCCATATCCCAGACCGCCTTGGCGAGCGAGAACAGCTTGCCGGCATCTTTGAGCCCTTTGGGCGGCTCCGGCTCCTTCAAAGCCGACAGCAGCCGCCCCACGTCGCGCAGCGAGCGCAGCGCCGCACCTTCCTCGGCCGCTGCGGTCTCGTCGATGCCCATGCCGAGGGCGATCCGCCGCGTCGTGCCGAAGAGGTTGCCGAGCACGGGGAAGGGGTACCCCGTAGGCGACTCGAACAGCAGCGCCGGGCCGCCCGCGCGCAGGACGCGATCGCACAGATCCGTCATTTCCAGCACGGGGGAGACGCCATCGGGCACGCGCCGCATCTCGCCGAGGGCTTCGAGGCGGCCGATGAAGTCCCGTAGATCCTTGTATTTCATACGAATAAGTGAGCCTACGACTGTAGCCGTGGAAGAGCCGCCGGCATCGGTCCGATGCCTCGGGCGCAGGAAGCCGACGATTTTACCCGCACAACGAAATGACGGTCGCGCGCGAGAGCAAAAGCGAAATGGGTCGAAACGCGCGCGGGGCGCGGATTTTAGCCCTTCGGCGCCGTTCCTTCATTACATTTTGTTATCATTTCGAGGATTTGTAGCATTGACGATCTATAAAAGCCTGCTAGAATCCGTCCCACATTGGCTGCAGGGCCAAGTCGTTTCGAGTTGACTGCCCCGGTCCAGCTCGCGGCCAAAAGTGTCGCGTTGCCGTACGCCGCCCTGCACGGCGCTCTACGGCCCAAAGAGTTGTCTTCCGCCAGCGCATTGCCGCTGGCTTTCGCGTGAGAGCCATCGTGTGCATGCCCCAGGGCGTGCCGCCGGTCCTTTTGCTCCGATGTGGCTCTCCACACGGTGCGTTGCCGTCGATGACGGTAGCTTGCCGTATCCCGGCGTCGCCGCGGTCCCGAACCAAGGCTCGCGACGCCTTGGCACTTTCCTCCCGGTTGGCGCTCTGCGCCGCAGTACCCGTCGGGAAGCGCCATGCTCAATGGGAGAACTGAATGAATGCTTGGTTATCGTGGCGTTCCGACGGCAGCTTTGCCGCAGCGATCCGTACCGCGCTGCGCCGTGGGACGCGTGTCAGTCACCATCTGTTTAGTGTCGTGGGCGCTTGCGCCGTCCTCGTCGCGCTCGCGCTTTGGCTGTTGCCTACCGTGCGCGGCACGCTGGCCGCGCGCCTGATGCCGTTCATCTCGGCCGCCGTCCAAGCAGGTCCCGCGCGCCTGCTGAGCGGCCATCCCTTGCCCGCGTTCGGTCCGGCCGCACCCGAGACGACCGACGACACGCCCGGCGTGGCCGCCGGGCTCGACAATACGAACTATGACGGCGCCTTCGATGGCAGCGGCGCGAGCGGCCTTGTGCTGACGGGCTCATCCCCCTCGCTCGACGCACGGTTGCCCACGAGCCTCACGCCGTCGAATCTGTACCTGCTTGCCAAGATGATCTCGTCGCAGCACGTCGCGGCCGACGCACGCGACGACCGCGTGCTCGTTTCGGCGCGCGAGCAGGCGCTCGTGGCGTCGTATCTGTCGCGGCGCTATCACGTGGCTCAAGAGCCCGTCGGCGAACTCGTCAAGGCGGCGTTCGACACGGGCCGCCAAGTCGGTCTCGATCCTTTGCTGTTGCTCGCGGTCATGGCGATCGAATCGGGCTTCAATCCGTACGCGGAAAGCGGCGTCGGGGCGCAAGGGCTCATGCAGGTCATGTCGAAGGTCCACTCCGACAAGTTTCGCTATTTCGGCGGCCCCGGTGCAGCGCTCGAACCGCTCGCGAACATCACCGTCGGCGCGGTCGTGCTGAAAGACTGCATCGCGCGGGGCGGCTCGCTGGCCGACGGCCTGCGTCTTTATGTCGGTTCGACCTCGCAGGATGACGGCGGCTATGGCGCCAAGGTATTGGCCGAGCGCGGCCGTTTGCGCGACGTGGCGCGCGGCCGATCGGTGCCGATCAACGCACCGCAGGCGCCGCAAAAGCAGATCGTCGTCTCGACCAAACGCGTGCAAGTGGCGCTCGATAGCGGTCATCCGTCCAGCCCGCAAACGAAGACGAGCACGGGCGGGACCTCCGCACCGGCAGCGACCTCGGACGATTCGGCCAATGTCGGCGCGCCGCGGCATAGCGGGCAGGCGGAACTCGGCGCATAAGCAGCGCGCTGCGCAGTGACCCGCACCGATAAAAAAAGCACCTGCGTGAAGGTGCTTTTTTTTTTGCCCACCGGCGCGGTAAGGCCCCGTACCGCGGCCCGTCGCTCGTCTACTCCACCATCACATCAATGCCCGAATAGCCGGGCGAGACGTGCGACGGCCTCTTCGAGCGACGCATACGCGGTTGCGTACGACAAGCGGATGTAGTCGCGCGGGGCATGGTGGCCGAAATCGAGACCCGGCACGAGAACGACGCCGGCGTCGTGGAGCATGGCTTTCGTGAGCGCGGCGCTGTCGCCGGCCGCCGGGTGCGGTACGCCGCGGCAGTTGGCATAGACATAGAACGCGCCGTCGGGCATGACGGGGACCGAGAAGCCCAGCCGTTCGAGCGCCGGCACGATGAAGTCTCGCCGGTGCTTGAATTCGAGGCGGCGTCCTTCGTATATCGCGATCGTTTCGGGCTCGAAGCAGGCGAGCGCCGCATGCTGCGCGAGCGCCGATGCGCAGATGAACAGATTCTGCGCGAGCTTCTCGAACGCCCCCACCATCGCAGGCGGCACGACGAGCCAGCCCAACCGCCAGCCGGTCATGTTGAAGTACTTCGAGAAGCTATTGACGGTGACGACGTCGTCGCCGAACGAAAGCGCGGAGACGGGCCGCGCATCGTACGAGAGCCCTTGATAGATCTCGTCGACGATCGTGAACCCGCCGCGAGCGCGCACGGCTTTGACGATGCGCTCGAGCTCGGCGGGTTCGATCGAAGTGCCGGTGGGGTTGGAGGGCGAAGCGAGCAATACCCCGCGCGTTCGTTCGCCCCAGCGGTTTTCGATTTCGGCCGCCGTCAATTGAAAGCGCGCGCCCGGCCCGCTAGGAACGAGCACCGGCTTGCCTTCCATGGCGGCGACGAAGTGGCGATTGCACGGGTAGGACGGATCGGGCATGAGCACTTCGTCGTCGCGATCGACGAGCGCGGCACAGGCGAGAAGCAGCGCGGCGGACGCGCCTGCCGTGATCACGATGCGCGCGGGATCGACGATCAGCCCGTAGTTGGACTGGTAATGCGCTGCGATCGCTTCGCGCAGCGGGGCGATGCCGAGCGCCCCCGTATACTGCGTTACACCGCGTCGCAGCGCGTGGGCCGCGGCCTCGACCACGGGCTCGGGCGCCGTGAAGTCAGGCTCGCCTATGCCCATATGGATGATGTGCCGCCCCGCCGCTTCGAGCTGCCGCGCTTCTTTGGCGAGCTCCATGACGTAGAACGGAGCGATTGCGTCGACACGCGACGCCAACTTTGCAAGCGGTTCTGCAGCGATATTCATCCAATCAACCATCCGAATTCGGTCGACGCGGGCCGGGTCGCGGCACGCGCGCGAAAGGGCAACCGGCTGGGGTTCAGCGGTTGGCCCGGCCTGCCTGTGCTTCCGTGGCCCGCAATTGCAAGGCGAGCTTGTCGAGCACGCCATTGACGTACTTGTAGCCGTCCGAGCCGCCGAATGTTTTCGCGAGCTCGACGGCTTCGTTGATGACGACGCGATACGGAATCTCGACGTGATGCTTGAACTCGAACGCGGCCACGAGCAATACCGCCCGTTCGACGGGCGAGAGTTGCTCGATGGGACGGTCCAGGCACGGTACCAGATCGGCCGAAAGCGCTTCGTTTTCGCGGATCACCCCGTGCAGCAGCGCATCGAGGTGTTCGTGATCGGCCTTGTCGAAGCCTTGCGCCCCGCGCAGCTGGGCGTCGATTTCACCTGCGGGCGCGCCCGACAGCAGCCACTGGTACAACCCCTGCGTGGCCAGTTCGCGGGAACGTCGACGGGCGCTCTTCATGCCTCGTCCTCTTGTTCTTCGTCTTCGTCCTCATCGCCGCCCAGTTGCTCGAGCGCGACCGACAGATTCGCCATCTCGACAGCCACGCGTGCGGCGTCGCGGCCCTTTTCGGTCATGCGGGCGACGGCTTGATCGTCGGTGTCGGTCGTCAGCACGCCGTTGGCGACGGGAATGCCGAAGTCGAGCCCGATGCGGGTGACGCCCGCCGCGCTTTCGTTCGAAACGAGTTCGAAGTGATACGTTTCGCCGCGGATCACGGCGCCGAGCGCGATCAACGCATCGAACTGACCGCTTTCGGCGAGCTTTTGCAAGGCGAGCGGAATTTCGAGCGCGCCTGGGACAGTGACGAGCAGGACGTCTTCGCCGGCGATGCCGAGGCGCTCGAGCTCTTCGATGCAGGCGTCGACCAAACCGTTGCAGACGGGTTCGTTAAAGCGCGATTGCACGACGCCGATGCGCAGGCCGTCGCCGTCGAGATTCGGTTGGTATTGTCCGATTTCCATTTGGAGGTCCGTAGAAAGTGGGGGAGAGGCGCTCGCGTGCGATTATGCGCCAGGCTGGGCGCTCGCGCCCGGCATCGGCACGAAACCCGTCACTTCGAGGCCGTAACCCGACATGCTGCCGAGCCGGCGCGGATTCGACAACACCTGCATTTTGCCGACGCCCAGTTCGCGCAAGATTTGGGCGCCGACGCCGTAAGTCTTGAAGTCGACGGGCCGCCGCTTGAGCTGCGCCGCTTTTTCTTCCTCGTCGAGCGCCTTGAACACGTCGATCAGGTGATCCTTCGTATCGCCGCAGTTCAACATGACGATCACGCCCAGGTCGCGCCGCGCGATGTCCTTCATCGCGGCATCGAGCGTCCACGAATGAGTGGAGGTGCCGACTTCGAGCAGATCGAGCACCGATAGAGGCTCGTGGACGCGCACCGGCGTTTCGGTGTCGGGCGTGGGCGTGCCGCGCACGAGAGCAAGGTGTGGCGAACCGCTCGGCCGATCCTGATAGAGGATCGCGCGAAACGGGCCGTGCGCCGTTTGCATCGTGCGCTCGGCGACGCGCGTGACGATCGACTCGGTGCGGCTGCGATAGTGGATCAAATCGGCGATCGAGCCGAGCTTCAGGCCGTGCTGCGCCGCGAACTCGATCAAATCCGGCAGGCGCGCCATGGTCCCGTCATCCTTGATGACCTCGCAGATCACGGCCGCCGGCGTGAGCCCGGCAAGCGCCGTCAGATCGCAGCCGGCTTCGGTGTGTCCCGCGCGCACGAGCACGCCGCCGGGCTGCGCCATGATGGGGAAGACGTGCCCCGGCTGCACGATTTGCTCCGGCCGCACGTCGTGCGCGACGGCGGTGGCGATCGTGCGGGCGCGATCGGCCGCCGAGATGCCGGTCGTGACGCCTTCCGCCGCTTCGATGCTGACGGTGAAAGCCGTTCCGTATTGCGTGCCGTTTCGGTACGTCATGAGCGGCAGGTTCAATTGCTTGCAGCGCTCTTGCGTCAGCGTCAGACAAATCAGGCCGCGACCGTAGCGCGCCATGAAATTGATCGCTTCCGGGGTGACGAAATCGGCCGCGAGCACGAGATCGCCTTCGTTTTCGCGATCTTCTTCGTCGACGAGGATCACCATCCGGCCGGCTTTGAGCTCGGCGATGATCTCGGGGGTGGAGGCGAGGGACATGTCGTTGATGGTTTCGAGAAAGGGCGTATTTTACTGCACCGGCGCCGTCAACACCGCGAGCTTTACCACGCCCACCCGTTGGAGCGCCGCCAGGACTTTCGCGACTTTGCCGTATGGCGTGCCTTCGTCGCCTTGCAAAGTGACGGGCGCCGCGGGTTGCCGAGCATGCAGTCGCGCGAATTCGGCATCGCGCGCTTCGGGGGCGACGCGGCGTTTGTCGATGAAGACATTGCCGTCTTTGTCGACGCTGACGGTTACCGGGCGCTCGGGCGCGCTCGCGGTGGCGTCGGTCTTGGGCAAATTGACGCGGATCGCATTGTTCAGCAGCGGCGCGGTGACGATGAAGGCGACGAGCAACACCAACATCACGTCGACGAGCGGCGTGATGTTGATTTCGCTGACGACGTCGTCCTCATCCGATTGAGTCGAGAAGGCCATTATGCGAGCGCCTCCCGCGCGATTTCCCCGCGAACCGGCATGGCCGATGCGCCCGCGGCGCCTTGACGCTGCTCGGCGCGAAGCATGAAACCGCGATGCTCGGCAAGCGCGAGCAGATCGTTGGCGAAGTCGTCCAGGTCGGCGTTCTGCGACTTGCCGCGGCGTACGAAGAAGTTGTACGCGAGCACGGCCGGCACGGCCACGGCGATGCCCACACCGGTGGCGACGAGTGCTTCGCCGATCGGCGCCGCGACGACGTCGATGCTCGCGGACGCTCGATGCGAGATGGCGCTCAACGCGTGAATGATCCCGAACACCGTGCCGAACAAACCGACGAAAGGCGCCGTGCTGCCGATCGACGCGAGCACGGCCAGTCCTTTCTCCGATGCGCGACGCGCTTGGCGGATACGCTGGGCGAGCGCACGTTCGCAACGCTCCTGGTGGTCGCGGCGCGGCTCTCGTTCTTGCGCTTGCACGACTTGGATCGCGTGCGACGCGGGCGCGAGGGCCAGCGCTGCGAAAAACGCAGAGGCCACTTGCGCCTTCGGGCTGTGGGGCGCGGCCGCTTCGCTCGTGCGCGCGGCGGCCGCTAGATCGCTAGCCTGCTCGAACGAGCGCTCGTAGCGGCGATCGGCACGGCCGGCGCGCACCGCTTGCAGCGTTTTGAGGATGATCAGCGCCCAGCTAGCCACGGAGAAGGCGAGCAAGATCCATAGCGCGATGTGGGCGATGGAAGCGGCGGCGAGTTCGGACATGATGAAGTACTCCTTCGAACGTGAATCAATTCAGACGAAAATCGAGCGGCACGTCGACCCATCCGTCGATGGGGGCCGCGCCGCGTTTGGCGGGGACGAAGGTCCATTGGCGAACGGCGGCGAGTGCGGCCTTGTCGAGCACGTCATGGCCGCTCGACGCATGCAATTGCACGCCGACGGGATGTCCTGAGGCGTCGACGTGGACGCGCAGCACGGCGCGTCCCTCCCAGCCTTCTTCTTGCGCCGATTGGGGATAGCGCGGCGGCGGATTGTTCAGATAGGCGGCGTTGCCGATCGGCGGCGTCACGGCCGGTTCCGGAGCCGGCGCAGGCACGGCTGAAGCGGCGCTCGGGGCGGCCGGCGCCGGCGTGGCGGGCGCGGGCTGTGCCGATGGTGCGTTCTGAACAGGCGCCGCCGAAGGCGACGGCGCGGCGGCCGCGGGGGGAGGGGGGACTGCAGGACGCGATGGACGCGGCGTTGCTTGACGCGTGCGCTCGCGTGCCGCGGGTGCGGCAGGCGCGGGCGGTTGCGCGATGGGCGCGGGTGCAAGCGACGGTTTCGGTTGCGCCGGAGCGACCACTTCGATCGAGACAGGCGGAACGACGGGTGGTATGTCCGCTTGCTTCGGCTCGAAGTGGCTCGCGAGGGCGACGAGCGCCGCGCCGTGCGCGAGCACCGATGCACTCCATACGGCTACGCTAGCGGCACGCCCGCGGCCCGCATGCGCGGACGCGAGCGTGGGACGATGCTGCCACTGCGGTGCTGTTCCGGGCCGGGCGCTCATGCGAGTCCCGCCCAGATGGCCAACGCGAGCGAACCGGACACGAGCACGACGGCAAGCGTCTTCGTTCGATGCAACTGTGTCCAGAGCAATACGCCCGTTAGCGACAACAATACGAGCGAACCGGCGATCGTATCGATCAGCAGCACCCACCCCACGCCGAGCCCGACGCCCCGGTGCAGATTCACCAGCGTGGCGACGAATGCGTTTTCGCTGCGTTTGAGCGTGACGAAATCGTTGCCCATCCAATACTCGGCCATGACGTTTTCGTTCGGCGCCGAAAACATCAGTTGCCAGTGCTCGGGCTGCATCGCGTCGTGCGCACCCCATGAAACGCGATGCGCGGGTTCGTGCTGTATGCGGCCGAGCCGCCCGGTCAAGGCGTATTGCTCGCGCAGCCAAGCCGCGAGCGCCTGCGGCGTTGCCGGCGCCGGGTCGGGCAATTTCGCCTGCACGGTCGAAACCCGTGGGGCGCCGGTCGAAATCCGCAGCGGCTCCGCGCGATGGTTGAGCACGAACCCCGTGACGCCGAACAGCATGCCGAGGGCCGCGCCCCAGAGTCCGACCCAGCCATGCACGTGACGCAGCCACTTGATGAAAGTGGCGCGCCGGCCGCGCTTCGAGCGTGGTTCTGCCATGCCGGAGTGAACTACGCGCAGCGGTGGGGGGGCTTCGGAGACGGTCATGGTTCGCTCCAGAGGCGCAAGAGATTGTGATAGCAGCCGACCAGATCGCGTCGCGCGATCTCGTCCGCTTCGGTTGCGTTCAGGCGTTGAATCGCGTTGTCCATATCGAAGAGCAGGGCGCGCTGTGCGTCGCTGCGCACGAGGCTTTGCACCCAGAAGAAGCTGGCGACGCGCACGCCGCGCGTGACGGGCGTCACGCGATGGACGCTGGTGGCCGGATAGACCACGAGGTCGCCCGCCTGCAGCTTCACGGCGTGCGCGCCGTAGGTGTCCTCGATCACGAGTTCGCCGCCGTCGTATTCCTCGGGCGCGGACAGGAACAGCGTGGCGGATACGTCGGTGCGCAGCTTGACGCCGTTCGGAAGCAAGCGCACGGCGCCGTCGACATGATTGCCGAACGTCATGCCCGCTTCGTAACGATTGAACAGCGGCGGGTAGACCTGATTCGGCAGCACGGCGCTGATGAACAACGGATGCCGCTCGAGCGCGGCCAGCACGGCATCGCCTAGTTCGCGCGCGATCGGCGAATGCTCCGCGAGTTGTCGATTGCGCTTGAGCGGTGCGCCCGAATAGCCCGCGGTTGCACGGCCGTCCACCCATGCGTCGCCCGCGCCCTCTAGCCGGCTGCGCACGATTCGTAGTTGCTCGGCGTTCAACACGCCCGGTATGTTCAGCAGCATGGTGTTCCTTTCCTCGGAAGCCGCCTAGCGAACGAACGCGCGGGTAGAGCGCGCGCCGTGCACGTGGCGGCCGCTTTCATCAAAGCCGATATTCGAGCGTGGCGAGCAGCGTGCGGCCGACGCCCGGCACGGAGCGGCCGCCGTCCGACTGAATCAGCGCGTCGTAGTAGAACTTGTTCGTCAGATTCAGCAAGTTCAAGCGCACATCCCATCGCTTCGCGTGGTACGCGGCCATCGCATCCCAGCGCGTATAGCCGCCCACCTGAACGTAGTTCGTATTCGCCGCATAGCGCGCCGACATATAAGTGGGGCCCCCGCCGATCTCCCAATGCGGCGTGAGGTTGTACGCGGTCCATAACGTCAAGGTATTGCGCGGCGTATTGGCCGGCACGTGACCTTGTGTGCCGTCTGCCGCTCGCAGAATGACCGCGTTCATGTACGTATAGCCGCCGAACACCTGCCAGTTCGGCGAGAGATGACCTGTGACGCCGGCTTGGTAGCCGCGAACTCGAATGTCGCCTTGCAGCGTGTATTCGGTTGCGGACACTTGCGTGCGCGCATTGTCTTTTTCCTGCTGGAACAACGCCGAGGTGAGTGAAAGCTTGCCGCTGAGCAAATCCCACTTGCCGCCGATCTCATACGATTTCGTATGCTCGGGCGCGAGGTTTTGCGTGAGATTGGTGACGGTTAGCGCTTCGAGCGAGGGGTCGAACGAGGTGCCGTACGAGAAGTAGTAGGACTGCCACTCGGTGGGCTGATAGATCGCCCCGCCGCGCACGCTCGTGAAGTAGTTGGTTTGCGCCGCATAAGCCGGCGCGTTGACGGTATTGCGGATGTGCGCTTGAAAGCGATCCCAGCGGACACCGCCGATGAGCTTCCAGTGCTGTCCGATCGAGATCGTGTCGTTCAGATATGCCGCCAGCGAGGTGGCGCCGGAATCGGCACGGTTGCCGGCTGCTTGCGTGACGTTCGAAGGCGTAGCCATATATACGGGGTCGACCAGCGACACGACCGGCATGTGATTGCGCGTATAGGCTTGATTGCCGTAGCTGTCGTGGCCGATCTCGGCGCCCGCGATCAAGTCGTGGCCGATCGACCCCGTGTCGAATCGATAACGAACCATCGTGTCGTTGTACAGCGAGTGATTCTCGATCACGCGGTCGTGACTGGCCAACTGCACGTAGAGCGCTTCGAGCGGCAGGCTCGTGTAGTTGCCGTTCGAAAGCGCGGTGCTGCTGGAAAGCGGCCCGGTGAGCACTTTGGCTGCCGCGGTTTCGCGCGCGTCCGTCATCGAATGAGAGAAGCGCGTTTGATTCGACAGCGAGAGCGCATCGGAGACTTTGTGCTCGATGCGCGCCGTCAGCGTTTGGACGTCCTGGATCGTTCGATCGTCGGTCAGGCCGTAATACGTGTGCATGGACGGCGCAAATGGGTGCCCGTCGATCGATTGCACGCCGTAGTCGGGCATGTCGTAGTTGTGCTGAATCAGCGCGGACAACGTGATTTCGGTGGGCGTGCCTATTCCGAAGCGAATCGACGGCGCAATGCCGTAGTCCTTGCTCTTCATTTCGTCGCGCGTCGAGCCGAGCGACTGGCCGAAGGCGTCGATGCGAAAGGCAGCGGTATCCGTGAGCGGGCGGTTCAGATCGACCGCGGTGCGGTAGCGATCGTTCGTGCCGAGCGTCGTGGAGATCTCGCCCGAAGCTTTCAGTGTGGGCCGCTTGCTGACTTGATTGATCACGCCGCCGGTCGAGCCGCGGCCGAACAGCATCGAGGAGGGGCCGTACAAGACCTCGATCGATTCGAGGTCGAACGTGTCTCGATAGTACTGATTGCGATCGCGAAAGCCGTCGAGATAGATGTCGTTTTGCGCCGTGAAGCCGCGCAAATTGATGTTGTTGCCGATCTGGCCGCCTTCGGCGCCGCCGATCGTGATGCCGGGCGCATTGCGCAAGCTGTCTTGGAACGACGTTGCCCCTTGCGATCTCATCAGCGCTTGGTTGATGACGGTGACCGATTGCGCGATGTCGCGCAGCGCGGTGGGCGTTTTCGCACCGACGGTGGAAGTTTCGCTGTGGAAGTCGTTGTGCAGAGCGTTGCCGCCGACTTTGACCGCGGGCAACGTCGCGACGGGCGAGGCGCCGGGGTCCGTCTTTGCCTGCTTGGCGGCGGCCGTGTCGCCGGTCGTGGCTGCGGTGTCGGCGCGCGGCGGGCCACTGGGAGTGGCGCGAGCCGATGAAGCTTGAGCATGTGCGGCGAGCGGAAGCGCCGTGACGTGTAGCGCGAGTGCAAGCTTGAGCGCGCGCGCAAGCGGCGTCTTGGTCAGCATAAAAACCCCCTGTGTCGATCGCGGCGCCCGTTCTGGCTGCGGCGGGCGCTCTTGTTACGCGGCTGCGTGGTTTGGACTGCGGTCGTGATTATAAATGCAAATGAGAACGATTAGCATTAATAATTTGGGATGCAACGAGGCGCGTTTGAAACGCCGGGAGACCGATCGTCGGCTGGAAGGGGAACGTGCGGCGGGCGAAGACGGCTGAGGTTCGTGGCTGCGGAAGGCGGCCGAGGAAGGCGGCCGAGGAAGGTGGCCGAGGAAGGTGGCCGAACGCGAGCGCGGCGCACCCGCCGCTCGCGCGCCGACGTCGCATGGTGCGAGTCGGCGCGGCGCCGCGCGTGGCGGCGCGCGCGAACGGCCCTATGCCACCGTTTCGCGTTCGGGCGTGGCGCTGATCTTGTGGATCGATAGGTCGGCGCCGTCGAATTCGTCTTCGTCGTCGAGCCGAATGCCGACCGTCGCCCGCAGCACGCCGTAGACGAGCGCACCACCCGCCGTGGCAATGACGATGGCCGCGAGCGTGCCGATGATTTGCGCGACGAGCGAGACGCCTCCCGCGCCACCGAGCGCGGTCATGCCGAAGATACCCGCGGCGATGCCGCCCCAGGCGCCGCACAGTCCGTGCAGCGGCCAGACGCCGAGAACGTCGTCGATGCGCCAGCGGTTCTGCACGCAGGTGAACATGTGGACGAAGAGGGCGCCCGCGATTACGCCGGTGATGAGTGCGCCGATCGGATGCATGATGTCGGACCCGGCGCAAACGGCGACGAGTCCCGCCAGCGGGCCGTTATAGGCGAAGCCCGGGTCGTTGCGTCCGGCAAGCCAGGCGGCGATCGTGCCGCCCACCATCGCCATCAGCGAATTGACCGCGACGAGCCCGCTGATCTTGTCGAGCGTCTGCGCGCTCATCACGTTGAAGCCGAACCACCCGACCGCCAGTACCCAAGCGCCTAAGGCGAGGAATGGAATATTGGACGGCGGATGTGCTGCGATACGCCCGTCGCGTTGATACCGCCCGCGTCGGGCGCCGAGCAGCAGCACGGCGGGCAGTGCGACCCAGCCGCCGAACGCATGCACGACGACCGAGCCGGCGAAATCATGAAACTGCGCGCCGAACGTCGCGGCCAGCCAGCTTTGCAGACCGAATCGGCCGTTCCAGGCGATCCCTTCGAAGAACGGGTAGACGAAGCCCACCAGAACGAATGTGGCGCAAAGCTGCGGGTTGAACTTGGCGCGTTCGGCGATGCCTCCCGAGACGATCGCGGGGATCGCGGCGGCGAACGTCAGCAGAAAGAAGAACCGCACGAGGTCATAGCCGTTGCGCTGTGCGAGCGTCGCGGCATTGCCGAAGAATTGAATGCCGTATGCGATCGTGTAGCCGATGAAGAAGTAGGCAATCGTCGATACGGCGAAATCGACGAGAATTTTGACGAGCGCGTTGACTTGGTTCTTCTTACGGACCGTGCCGAGTTCCAAGAAGGCGAATCCGGCGTGCATCGCGAGCACCATTGTGGCGCCTAACAGGAGGAACAGCGTATCGGCGCCCGATCTCAGCTCATTCATGGTTTGGTTGCGCGCAAAAAAATAGGCGCAGAACGCAAGAAGCGTACCAAACGCGGGAATTGCTGCTTGTATTTTGGGCGGAACGAGCGCAGATGGGGCGTTGCGCACCTTCATGGGTCGCGCGACACGCAGGCGGATCCAAGCACGTATGCCCTAGGTTAGTGCCTTTGATGCACGCAGTTCGAGCGCACGCACTCGCCGCGAGCATCTGGATGCACCGCTACGGCTCGGCGTTACGGCAGAGGCCTTCGGCCGGCCTCGCCGCAAGCCCGTTTCTGTCACAGCCGATCAGCAGTTTCCTTTCTTGGCCTGGCCGGGCGGGCAAAAGCCGTTGCCAGGTCCGCCCTGCGGCCGCACCACTACGCCCGGTTCATCCGGCACGTACACGGCGCAGGCCGTGAGCGCATTGGAGGCGAGCGCCAAAACGATGATGAGTCTTTTCACGATTTCCCCGAGAAGGAAGGGGGCAGCGCGTGCCCCCAAGGTGGACGATGCGGTTGCTAGAACGAGAAATTCACATTGCTCTGGCTGCCAGTCGCGATGTTGACCGCGCTCGATTGCGTCGCGCCGGAAGCTGCATCGGCTTCGACTGTGTATTGACCCGCCGATGCCGCCACGGCGGTCAATGCGATGGGCAGCGCGTTGCTGTAGCTGCCGATCATCGGCGCGGCGACCGGCAAGCTCATCGTATAGGCGCCCGTGTCCAGATTGGCGTTCGCCGACCCGATCTCATAGACGGCTCCCGACACCGTCTGAAGACCGCGCAGGCTCGCGTCCGCCGACGCGGTCACCGTCCCGCTGATCGTGTTCATTGTCGATGCGGGTAGCGTGATCGGTTGGCTCGCCGTGGAAACGTGCGTCGTCGCCCCAACGACGACGGGCACCGAGGTGATGATCCCGGTCGTCTCGTTCGGTTGCGCGATCACGATGTCGTAATTGCCGTTGGTCGAACTCTGGACCAGGGTCGAGAAGAGGAAATGGCCGGTGCCGTCCGCCAGCGTGCCGCCCAGCACTTTGCCGTTCTGCTCGGCGTATACCGCGGCGCCCGCTTGCGGCGGGGCGACATAGCCGTCGATCGTTCCGGCGACGTTGGTGGGAGTGGCGGTGATGACGGGTTTGAGTGCGTACGATCCGTTACCCTGCTGGACCACGGACTTGCAGGCGTTGAAGTCGAGCACGAGGTCGACGGTCGTGTTCGCGGCCACGTCGAACGGGCGGATGATCTTCAAACCGCTTTGCGTGGCGCTCGGTGTTGCCAGCGCTTGTTCGGTGGTCGTCCCGGAAACGACGACGGAGTTAGCCGCCGTGTTGCCTTGATTCTGTGCGAGCACGAGCCGCACTTGCTGATAATGACCCGCCGGCAGCGTGGCTTGACCGAGCGTGGACATGACGCCGTTCGTCAGCGCGAGCAGATCGACTTTTTGCGGTGCGGCGGGGGTGATCGTCGTCCAGCCCGCATCGTTGTCGCCGGCGCTGGAGCTTGCGTTGATGCGCACTTGGCTCACGGTCACATACACGTGGTCGAAGCCGCACGAGGGCGCATCGGTCATTTGAACGTTGACGGTACCGGTCGGCGTACTGCCGCCGCCGCCGCCGCCTCCACCGCACGCCGCCAGCGCGATCGATGCGCACACCGCCGAAAGCATGGCCTTACGGATGCCGTTCATGTCCCACCCCACTCGTGTTGTTTGTGATGCGAAGAATACATTTGGCGCCCGACGCTTTATCTTGCAAATTGAAACTATCCGTAACTATTACCTGATCAGTTGTAAGCCGTGCAACAAGCTGCGCGAGGTCGCCCGACCTTGCATGCCATGACGCCTCGACAAAGCGAGGGTGCGTGAGCGCAGCCCGGGCGTGGGACGGCCGCTCGCCCTTGCAACGAGGCTGACATCGAACCTTCATTCGCCGCAGCTATCGTTGCCGCACTCCATGCGTGCGACGCATGGCCTCTACGCATCAGCGACCCGGGCAATGGCCGCCCGAGTTTGCTTGCGTTCGAAGCTCGCCCCGACACGCCAATGCCTGCACCGACGCCTTCCGCCGTTTCACAGAGGCGCGAGTCGGCCCGCGCGTGGCCCAAACATTTGTGAGGCACAGACGATATGACGAAGAAGAACACGACTGCCGCATCCTCGACCGAAACGAATGCCGGTGTATCGCGGCGGGGCTTCTTGAAGCTCGCCGGCGCCTCGGGGGTCGCCGGCGCGGCCGGCGCACTCACCGCCGCTGTGAAAGCGGCCGACGCAAGCGCGGCTGCCGACGGTACCCCCGAACAAATCCATTTGACGTGGGGCGCGGATCCTACCAGTGAGGTCGTCGTGTCGTGGGCGTCGCAGGCTGCGTCTGTCCGCCCGCGTGTCACCTTTGGCGCGGATCACGGCCATAGCGAGACGGTGCATGCCGTGCAGCGCACCTACACGGACGGACTGAGCGGCGTCGTGGTGTTTGCGTACCACGCGACCCTGCGCGGATTGAAACCGAACACGACCTATCGCTACGAAGTGACGGCGGACAACAGCAGCCGCACGAGCAACCCGTTTACGGCCAGCTTCACCACTGCGCCGCGCGGACGCAAGCCGTTTCGATTCACGAGCTACGGCGATCTCGCGACGCCGAATACCGCGTGGGTCTTGTCGTCGCCCCAAAGCCGTTTCGCAGTCGAAGCCGTCGAGCGCTTCCAACCGCTGTTTCATTTGCTCAACGGCGACCTGTGCTACGCGAACCTGAATCCTGCCCATCAAACCGACGTGTGGCGCGACTTCGGCAACAACAATCAAACGTCCGCGGCGAACCGCCCGTGGATGCCGTGTCCCGGCAACCACGAGCTCGAGTTTCATAATGGTCCGCAGGGGCTCGATTCGTACCTGACACGCTATGCGTTGCCCGAGAACGGCACCCGTTTCCCGGGGCGTTGGTACGCGTTCCAGGTGAGTTCGGTGCTGTTCATCTCGCTAGATGCCGACGACATCGTGTATCAAGACGCCGCTGCGTTCGTCGCGGGCCCGGCGCCGCTCGTGCCGGCGGCAAGCACGGGCAACGCGCCGATCCAGCCCGGTACTTCGCTCTATGTGCGCGGCTATAGCAACGGCGAGCAGACGCGCTGGCTCGAGAAAACGCTGCGCCGCGCGGTCGACGATCGTGACATCGACTGGATCGTCGTGCAGATGCATCAAGACGCGTTGAGTTCGTCGAAGACCGGCAACGGTTCGGACAAAGCGCTGCGCGAAGCGTGGCTGCCGCTGTTCGAGCGCTACGGCGTCGATCTCGTGCTCTGCGGGCACGACCACGATTACGAACGCAGCTATCCCGTGTGCGGCTGCTTCCGCCACATGGGCACCGACCTCGCGACCGGCGAGCGCGTCGACACGTTGACGCCGCGACCGGTGCGTCATGCGCAGCAAGGCGCCAATACGTTCGACATGAGCCGCGGCACGATTCACCTGATTCTCGGCGGCGGCGGCACGAGCGCGCCGCTCGACGTGTACGGTGTCGATGCGGGTACCGGCAACCCGCAGGCGAAGGTCTTCACGAAGCCGAACCGGCCGATACCGGGCAAGACCGAAGGCACCTTCGTGCGCGCGCCCGCCGATGCGGTGGAAGATGCCGTGTGGTCGGCGCAGCGCGACACCGGCACGGGGTATGGCATCGCGGTGTTCGACGTGGACCCTGGCGAGCACGGCGGCAAGACCACGATCACGATGAACTATTACCATGCGCCCGGCGCGGATCAAGCGCCGACGGGCGAGTATGAGCTGTTCGAGACGGTCACCTTGACGAAGCGGCGCCGTTGAGGCCCGGCGCGCTCCCCTCGTCTTGTCGATGAGGTGGGCGCGATCTTGCGCGGCGAACTCACCATCCGCCAAATAGTCGTTCCAGCGCCGATATGATTTCGTCTTGCCGATGTACGAGTGAGCTAACCGGCTTGGTCAACGCAATTCGTGGAACTGCAGCGAGCGTCGGGGTATCGAGCATGCACTCGATACCCTCGACGACGAACACGGGAATCAGATCGGGCGGAAGCGGTACCGGGGTCATCCGGTCCAATCGGCGTAGCGGTATGACCACGCGGGTCGCCAATCCGGACAGATGATTGCCTTGGGCGTCGACGACATAAGGCACACCCGGATGACGTCTGTAAGAAAACTCCCCGCCGCCCTCACATAATCGCCCCCAACTGCCAAGGCACGAATTCGTTCTGCCCGTAGCCGTGGCGTTCGCTTTTCGTGCGCTGTCCCGATGCCGTCGCGAGCATGAGTTCGAAGATCGCCGAGCCGACCTGTTCGACGCTCTGCTCGCCGTCCGCGATGGTCCCGCAGTTCAAGTCGATGTCCTCTTGCTGGCGGTGCCACAAGGTGCTGTTCGTGCCGAATTTCAGCGAGGGCGCCGGCGCGCAGCCGTAAGCGGAGCCGCGTCCCGTCGTAAAGCAGATCAAGTTGGCTCCGCCGGCCACCTGGCCCGTCGCGGATACGGGATCGTAGCCGGGCGTATCCATGAATACGAGCCCGCTCGCGCGCACCGGCTCTGCGTATTCGTAGGTTTCGACGAGTTGCGTGGTGCCGCCCTTCGCCACGGCGCCAAGCGACTTTTCGAGGATCGTCGTCAACCCGCCTGCCTTGTTGCCGGCCGAAGGGTTGTTGTTCATGTTCGCGTTCATCCGCGCGCAATAGTTCTCCCACCAACGCAGCCGCGCGACGAGCTTTTCGCCGACCTCGCGCGAGGCGGCACGGCGCGTCAGCAGGTGCTCGGCGCCGTAGATCTCGGGCGTTTCGGAAAGGATCGCCGTGCCGCCGTGCGCCACCAGGCTGTCCACGGCCGAACCGAGCGCGGGGTTGGCCGTAATGCCCGAATAACCGTCCGAGCCGCCGCATTGCAGCCCCACCATCAGATGGCTCGCGTCCACCGGCTCGCGCGTCACACGGTTCGCCTGCGGGAGCAGCTCGCGCACGCGTTCGATGCCCGCGGCCACCGTGCGGGCCGTTCCGCCGGTTTGTTGGATCGTCATCGTCGCGAGTTGCGCGCTACGTTCGAGATGCTCCGTCTCGACAAGGGCATCGATTTGATTCGTTTCGCAGCCGAGCCCGACGATCAGTACTGCGAAGAAGTTGGGATGCCTTGCATAGCCCGCGAGCGTACGCCGCAGTACGGCGATCGGCTCGCCTTCGGAGGCCATGGCGCACCCTTGTGCGTGCGTGAGCGCAACCACGCCATCCACGTTCGGGAATGCTTCGAGCGCCTCGGGATGAATGTCTCGGCGGAAGTGATCGGCAATCGCGCGTGCGACCGTGGCCGAACAGTTGACCGTGGTCAGAATGCCGACATAGTTGCGCGTCGCGATGCGGCCGTCCGCACGACGAATGCCTTCGAAGGTCGCGCGCTGCGCAGCACGCGGCGTCTCGTGCGCGTCCACGCCGAACGCATAATCGCGCTCGAACTCGCCCATCGAAAGGTTATGCGTATGGACGTGCTCCCCGCATCGGATCGGGCGGCTCGCGAAGCCGATGATCTGCCCATAGCGGCGTACCGGCGCGCCCGGTGCGAGGTCGCGCACGGCGACCTTGTGGCCGGGAGGGATGAGCCCGGCGACGCGATGCTCGGCGTCGAGCGGCGCGCCGGGCACCAGTTGTTCGCGCGCGAGCGCAACGTCGTCGCGCGGATCGAGCAGAATCAACGCGCCGGAAAGCTGCGGTGCACAGGGTCGATTGTCGGGGTTCATCACTGGCCTCCCGCATAAGCGCCGCGCACGCCGACATAGATCGAATACACAGACGTGCTTGCCGCGATGAAAAGCCGATTGCGCAGCGGCCCGCCGAAGACGAGATTGGCTACGGTTTCGGGAACGAGGATCTTGCCGAGCAAGGTACCGTCGGGCGCATAGCAATGGATGCCGTCGCCGGCGCTGGTCCAGACGTTGCCGTGCTCGTCCACACGCATGCCGTCCGGCACACCCGGCGCGACTTCAGCGAAAACGCGCCCGTTGCGCAAGCGCCCGTGCGCAGCGACGTCGAATACCCTGATATGGTGCGGGCCATTCTCGATATGCGATGCGCCGGAGTCGGCTATATACAGTCGCGCTTCGTCCGGCGAGAACGCCAGGCCGTTCGGCTTCGCGAAGTCGTCGGCCACGCGCTGCACCGCTCCGGTTTCCGGCGCGACGCAGTACACGTGACAGGCACCGATCTCACTCGGCGCTCGATAGCCTTCGTAGTCGCCCAGAATGCCGTAGTCCGGATCCGTGAACCAAACGGAGCCGTCCGAGTGCACGACCACGTCGTTCGGCGAATTGAACCTGCGGCCGTCGTGGCGGTCCGCGATCACGGTGATGCGGCCATCGTGCTCGGTGCGCGTGACGCGGCGCGTGCCGTGCTCGCAGCTCACGAGCCGGCATTCTCGGTCCAGCGTGTTGCCGTTGCTGAAGTTCGAGTTCGCGCGGAACACGCCCGTGCCGATGCCCGGCACCCAGCGCATCATACGGTTGTTGGGGATGTCGCTCCACACCAGCAACTGAGCCGCCGGAAGCCACACGGGTCCCTCCGCCCACATGCAGCCGCCCGCGAGCTTTTCGAACTGCGCGTTCGGCTGAAGCAGCGCGCGAAAGCGTGCATCGTGAACCTCGTATTCGTTTGAATTCATCCTTGTTCCTGAAGTGACTTGATCGCGCCCGTCGAAAGCGCCGAAGCGGCGCTCACTGCCGCGCTTTGCGTCCGCTCGCGACGACGACCGCGATGATGAGCACGCCATAGACGATCGAACGTATGCCGGCGCCCGCGCCTACCGCATTGAGCATTGCATTCGTGAGATACAGGAATAGCGACGCGCCCCATACGCCGGCCACGGTGGCTTTGCCTCCGGCGACTTGGGTGCCGCCGATCACGACGACCGCCACGGAGATCAACATGTATTCGACGCCCATGTCGAGCGCGGCGCCGCCCGAGACGGCCGCTAGCAGCAGCCCGGTCAATGCGGCGATGATCGCCGCAAGCACATAGGTCACACAGCGCACGCGTTCGACTTGCACGCCGGCGAGCCACGCGGCCCGCGCGTTTTGCCCGAGCGCCGAAAGTGCGCGGCCGAACACGGTTCGATGCAGCACGAACGCCAGCGCTAGCGACAACGCCAGCGCGAGCCAGGCGATCTCGGGCACGCCGATCAAGCGCGCATTCGCGAATGCTTGCAGCGCATGGGGCGGGGCAGGCATGCCGCGACTCTGCGTGATGGCGATCGACTGGACGATGAAGCTCGACGAGAGCGTGGCGATGATAGGCGGGATGCGCAGGACGCGAATCAGCACATAGTTCGCAAGGCCCACGAGCACGCCCACCGCAAGTGCGACCGCCACGCCCAGCACGATCAAATCGTCGCGGCCTTTCATCAACTGCACGCCCAACACGCCGCTCAGCACGATCGCGGAAGGCATCGACAAATCGATATTGCCGGGGCCGGCCGTGATGACGATCATCTGGCCGAGGCCGACGAGCACCATGAAAACGGCGAACACGAGCGCGGTGACCGCGACGTTGCCGGCAATCGAGAAGCCGAACACGCCGGCAATGACGAGCCATACCAGCAGCGCACCGGCGAACGACCATAGCCAGGGCGTCTCCAGCGAGCGCAGCCGCGCCGCGACATCGATCCCCACGGGCGGCTCGACCGATCCGCCGCCCGACGCTTGCACGGTCGCGGCCGTGCGGGTACCCGAATCGTTGCCGCTCATCGCCGACCTCCACGCCGTTGTTGCAGCAGCACGCGCAGAGAAAGCACGACGATCAAAATCGCGCCCTGCATACCGACCTGCCAATCCGGCGACACGTTCAGAAACGCGAGAAACGAGGCTGCCAGCGTGAGCGTCGTCGCACCCATGACCGCGCCTATCACCGAAACGCGTCCGCCGATGAATTCGCCGCCACCCAGTATCACGGCGGCAATCGACAGTAGCGTGTAGCGCAGCGCGAGATTGGCATCCGCGGATGTAGTCAGGCCGAGAAGGCAGAGCCCCGAGAGCACGCCGAAGATTCCCGCGATGCCGTACAGCAGCGCCTTGCCGCGCACGAGCGACCAGCCGAAACGCCGCATCGCGCGCGGGTTGCCGCCCGTGCCGCGCAGCCGCACGCCGAACGAAGAGCGCATCAGCAGCAGATGCACTAGCACGGCGATCAGCGTCGACCAGAGGATCGGCGCGGCGACGAAGGGCGTTTGGTACCCCATGACCGAGGTGAGCCACGTCGGGCTCGCGCCGCCCGGCGTGGGCAGCAGCAACACGGCGAGCCCGTTCCACACGAACGAGAGGCCGAGCGTCACGACGATGGAGGGAATCTGCCGGAATTCGACGAGGGCGCCCACGGCCGCATACAGGAGCACGCAACCGGCGAGCGCGGCGATGCCGACGAGCGGCCGGTCCGCCAGCACCGTCGCTCCGATGCAAGCCACCAAACTCACGAAGGGCCCAATCGACAGATCGAGATCGTTCGCGGTGATGATCGCCAGTTGCGCGAGCGTGGCGAGCACGAGCGGCACCGCAAGATTGAGCAGCAGGCCGACGCCGAAATAGCTGAACGTGGCGGGCTGCAGCAAGAAGATCGGCACCAGCACCGCCACGAGCGAGAAGGCGGGCAGCAGCGCGCGCAGCGTAGCGCGATCGAGCGTCCAGTTCATGCGGGGGCCTCCTCGAAGTCTGCGAAGCTCGCCGCCAGTAGCGACTGCTCGTTGCATTCGTCGGCGTGCAGCAATCGCGTCACCCGGCCCGCGCGGAACACGTAGGTGCGGTTGCAGTGCACGAACTCGTCGTTCTCGGTGGTGTACCAGATGAACGTGCGGCCGCGCGCGGCCTCCTCGCGCACCAGCCGGTACAGCTCGCGCTTGGTGCCGATATCGACGCCGCGCGTGGGGTCGTCCATCAGGATCAGCTGTGCATCGGATGCCAGAGCGCGCGCAAACAGCACCTTTTGCTGGTTGCCGCCCGACAGCGAGAGAATGCCCGCGCTCGATGGGGCGCCGCGTACACCGATGCGCTCCGTCCATTCGGCGGCGAGGGTGCGGGCCGCGCGGCGATCGATCATGCGCGGCAGCAGGGCGAAGGGCTTCATCTCGCGGTTCGGTGTGCGGCGAGCGCCGAGCAGCCAGCGAATGTCTAGATTCTGCGCGATCGTCCATAGCGGAAAGACGCCGTCGCGCGGGCGGTCGCCCGCCACGAATGCCACACGTTCGTGTCCTTTCGCAGCCGCCTCGTAGATCGCGAGCAAGGCCTCGCTCTGCCCTTGGCCGGCGAGGCCCGCGAAGCCGATGACTTCGCCACGCGAGGCATCGATTCGGGTCCTCGCACCCGCACCGAGCGTCCAGTTATAGGCGAGCGTCGCGCCAGTGTTACCCGTGCCGGTCTCGCGCCGCGTTGTTTGCACGACGCTCGCATCGAGGTCCTGGCCCATCGCCGCAACGATGGCGTCTTGGGTAATCGCCTCGCGCGGCAACACAGCGGCTACGCGGCCGTCGCGCATCACCAGCACGCGATGCGCCGCGTGCACGATTTCACCGAGCATGTGGCTGATCAAGATCGTCGCGATGCCGCGCTCGCCCGCTTTTCCGACGAAAGCGAGCAACTGCGCGGCGGTATGCGCGTCGAGACTCGAAGTGGGCTCGTCGAGGATCACGAGCTTCACGGGATCGCTGACCACCGTGAACGCGCGCGCGATCTCCACCATCTGGCGCTGCGTCAACGTGAGGTCCGCGATCAGTTCCTGCCCCTTCATGCCATGCCCGGGAAAAATCGCGTCGAGTTGCTCGAGCATGAGCCGCGTGGCGCGGCGCCGCCAGTCTCGGCCGCGCAGCTCCGGGTGCAGGATCGACATGTTCTCGGCCACGCTCAGGTTCGCGCAGAGCGACAACTCCTGAAACACGCAGCGCACGCCTGCGGCACGGGCCGCATTCGGATCGTAGGCCGAGACTGCGCGGCCCTCGACGGTCATGGTCCCCTCATCGGGCTGAAAGACGCCCGTGAGCACGGCCGTCAGCGTGGATTTGCCCGCGCCGTTGTGGCCGGCAATGCCGACGCATTCGCCGGATCGAAATTCGAAGCGGATGTCGGCCAGCGCTTTCACGCGGCCGAACGTCTTGCCGATTCCCTCCAGCGTGATCAGAGCCGTCGGCGCGCCTCTCGACTGCGGCTCTCCGGGGGCATGAGCGTCTTTCAATTCGTCCTCCTGCGTTTCGTTCGTCGGGCGTCGCCGGCAGCACGCGGCTATTTGGCGTCGACGATCTTCGTCACCTCATCCAGGCTGTACAGCTTGTTGGCGATGCCGCCAGGCGGCGTCTTCGCGAGTACGGCGTCGAGTTCGTCGGCCGTGACGGCCATGAGCGGCATGCGGATATCGTGCGGGAGCTTCTTGCCCGCCAGCAATTGCTGCGTGACCCAGAATGCAAAGGTCGAGCAGCCGGGCGGGATGGTTACGGAGAGCGTCTCGTAGCCGCCGTTCTTGCGCTGCTGCGCCCACCAAGCGAGCTCCTCCTGGCGATTGCCGAGGATGATGATCGGTGTGGGGCGCCCGGCTTCCTTGATGGCGTTGGCTGCGCCAAAGCCGTCGCCGCCTTGAGCGACGACGCCGTCGATCTTCGGCAGGGTCGGCAAGATGCCGGCCACCTGTTTCTGCGCGACCGTCTGCGTCCAGTCGCCGTGCACCGAGCCGACGATCTTCAAGCCCGGATACTTCTTGATTTCGTCGGTGATGCCGCGGTGAATCTCGTCGTCGACCGATACGCCGGCCAGACCTCGGATTTCAAGCAGGTTGCCTTTGCCGTTCAAGCGCTTGGCCATGTAGTCGATTTGCATGGCGCCGAGTTGATGGAAATCCACGGCGATGCGGTACGCGCAAGGTTCCGTTGCCGTGCCGTCGAAAGTGACGACGGTCACGCCTGCCGCGCATGCTTGTTTGATCACGCCATTGAGCGCGGTGGGCGAGGCCGCATCGATCGCGATGGCCTTGTAGCCTTGCAGGATCAGATTCTGGATTTGCTGCGCCTGCTCGGTGGCCTGATTCTCCGCTGTCGTGAATGTGGACGCCGCCGCGACGATGCCGGATTTGACGGCCGGATCGGCCACCTCGGCCCAGCTTTTCAGCATGGTTTGGCGCCAGCTGTTGCCGGCATAGTTGTTGGACAGCGCGATCTTCATCGCAGCGGTACCGCTGGCGGCGGCTTGCGCCTGGGGGGCGCCGTTGGCAACGAGACACAATCCGAGAACTGCGGAAGCGAGGTACGAACGCACTTGCTGTCTCCTTTTGATCTGATTGGAACGTCCACGCGTAACGCAGCGGTGCGAGAAAGCTCGAGGGGCGCACGAGGGGACAAGAAGGTCGAGCCGGTTGACGGCCTGCACCGGGTAACTAATATACTAGTTGAACGTAGGTGTGGGTGGAGTTTCTGCATGCCGCTCGATGCGCGGTTTGCCCGTGGGGTGCGTCGAAACGGCCAACGCGAGAGTCGCGCGGCCGCCAGCCCGTAGAATGATTATTTGATTTGGGTCCGTGCCCAAGGCTCATGAAAACCGACCGTAACGATCCCGAGCAGTTCATCGCCCGCGTGCTGCCGCGCGCCGTCTCTCTGAATCGCGCCCAGCCGCTGTCCGCACAGGTGTACGAACTGCTGCGCGAGGCGATCGTCACCATGGCGGTTTTGCCCTCCGAAGTGATCTTCGAGCGCGCGTTGAGTGAAACGCTCGGTGTCTCGCGCACGCCGGTGCGCGAGGCGCTGCAGCGGCTTGGCCGCGAAGAGCTCGTTACGATCGCGGCGCAATCGGGCACCTACGTCGCGCCGGTGCGGCGCGAGCAGTTCGCGGAAAGCGCATTGATTCGCCGGGTGCTCGAAAGCGCGAGCATTCGCCGCGCTGCGGAACTGATCACGGCGCGCGAGCTCGACACCCTGCACGACATTCAGGAAGTGCACCGGCGCGCGATCGAGCGGGACGACCCGGTGGAAGCGATACGGCACGACAACCGGTTTCATGCGGCGGTGGGATTGGCCGCTCGGCTGCCGAAGGTCCTGCAATTGATCGACTTGGTCAGAGCGCCCATCGATCGCGTGCGTTACGTGACGGCACGCGAGCCGGAAGAGGGCGCGATGACGCTCGCGCAGCACCAGCGCGTGCTCGACGCACTGGTCGAGCACGACCCGGACGCGGCGGAACGTGCGCTGCTCGCGCACCTCGACGACGCGCTGCTGCGTCAACAGCGCGTGTTCGACGCGCATGTCGAATTGTTCGAGGGGGAGGCGGGCCGATGATGATCGAAACCGCTGTGACATCGGTACGACGGAAGGAAAACGAATTCGGGGGGATTACCGCCCTTCGACGTAGCGCGCAATTATGTTGAGCTCGGCCGGAGATGCTTGTCCCGCAAGGTGGGTGATTTGGCCGCGTTTGCGTATACCGTCAGAAACACCGTCATGTCACGCGAGCTGTAGCGAGACATCGATAGACGATCCCTACGCCTGTTTGCCCGATGCGGCAGGCATGAGTAGTCGACGGGCGTCCTTGAGCAATAGCAGCAATTGCTGCTCTCGCACCGGTGAAGCTTCAAATCCGAAACGCAAATAAAACCGAGCTGCATCCTCATCGATCGGGTGTGTCAGCAGCGCGCGAACGCCGACTTGTTCGGCGATGGCCACTGTACGCCGGATTGCGTCTTGCAGCATGCCAATTCCGACATCACGACCATGGTCCTGCATTGCCACCGCCAGCCGAGCAAGGATGACCACAGGGATTGGATAGGCTCCCATCCCTTTGCGGACTCGATCGGGTGCCTCAATCGTATCGATTTGTCCAACCGCTAGGCTGTAGTATCCAACCAGGCGTTGATCTTCGGTAACGACGTAGGTCTTGGCCGAGCCACTAGCTTGCGCCTGCCGTGCATGGCGCAGGAGCCAGTCATTCAGCCCGGGCTTGCCGCAATCGAAGTCCTCCAATACATGGTTGGAGCCTAGTGCTTGCAGTGCGGACAGCGACATCAGTTTTCCCAAGGCGCCGTTCGGGAGAACAACTCCTTCAAGCCCGCATTGTCTTGGGTCGGACGATCGAGCATGTCAAGCAGCGCCTGCGATTGGCTTTCCGTTACGAGGAACAAACGCTGGTCAAGCAGAGTTCGTTCGGCAACCTGGCAAGCGCTATCGAGAATAAAATCGGTCATTGATTTGTGCGCGATCTCGGCTGCACGGCGCAGCACTGCTTCCTGCTGTGGCGTGGCCCGCAAACCCAGGCGAGCGGAACGGGTCGATGTGCTCATGAAATTCTCCTTCAGATGTACGTCATGTTAGCACAAAAGGCGTACATCTTCTGTCGATATACGAACGGTCCCTTTTTCAATGCTGTACCTTTGCTGCACTCAAAAGCTGCTCCAGCGTCTGAAACCCGACGTCGTCGAGGCCGGAAGTGGCACGACGAAGCTGGGCAACTGGTACGCAACGGTTTTGTCCTGGAGGCCGCACATTGCGATGCTCGTGAGTGAGCGGACGCTACTGCCGGTGCTGATGCCGTTGGCTCCGGCGGCAAGCTTAGCGCTCAGATTCCCTGAGGCACTGGTGGATATATTGACCGCGCACGGCGTACCGCGTCCGTTCATCGAATCGGAGGTGTCCGAAATGCACAGCGTCAAATACACGAAGACGCAAAATCGCAGCGTTGTCGGCATCATGACCGAGTTTGCGCATCTCGCCGAAGCCTACCGCGCCCACGACAAACCGAACGAACTCATCGATCTGTCGCTAAAATTGGCGCACACGCCATGTAGCCCCCTTTACAAGGGCCCCGTGTCTCCGGAGCGGGCGTTGAAAGAGTTGGCGAGCGGTGGAGGGGTGGCCGCTCGATCGCGAGTTGCCGTGGCGTAGTTCGGTTTGAGTGGGCAGCAGGGCCAAAACCCAACGTGCCGGGTGCAAAGTGCCCAAGAGTTGCAGAGTCGCAAATGAGCGACTTGTCTCAGAGCGAAAAATATTCACGCTGCGAGGCTCCGCGCAGCGGTCAGCTACGCTGAATGGTCGACGCCGTCGACAACATCCTTTCGACATACCGCTAGCCTGGTCGTAGGACGATCCGGATCCTCGCTGGAGCTTTGAGTCGATGGCGGACCACGCACTGTCTTCGTCTTCAAGGAGCGAGGTAAGGTAGCCTGAGCGCTCTGCCTTGCGTCGCGCTTCTGCGGCCTCGTGTGCTTCGCGTTCCTGCTGTTCGCGAGCGAGACGATGAAGACTGACTCGTGCCTCAATTTCGCTTACACATCGGGGCGCTACTAGGCTCGCAACGCGCTTGGGAAGCCGCTCCTGTTCCCAGGTGCGGAACCTACGCCGAAGGGTTCGCTCGGCCTCCTGGTGTCGTCCTTCCAGCAGCATGCGCAGCGCAGTACGCATTTCATCTTCCGTCAACTCGGACAGCCACGGATCGAATCGGTCATTATTGTCAGAGCCGGCAGAGAATGGGGGGCTCTTTTCTGCCGTGGCGGCGAGCCAGTCCGGATCGAGCATCAGGAATTCAGCGAGGGCATTCTGCGCGGGCGTCAGTGTCTTGAGTCCGTCCGGCAATGGTGGTTCACGGTCATCGGCGCTTAACTCGCCATTACCTAGTCGGGCTAGCCAGCCGAGATAAAGCGGACGTGTGTCGCCTCTGAGCAGTTCATCGCGGATGGGCAGCAGTCGTGCCATCCACCCTGCGCCGTCAGCTTCTTCGGAGAAGCGAACGTTTTCTCCAGCGTCGTCGTTGAACCACCAGTCGAGGAGGCAATGTTCGCCAGTGTCGATGGCATCGAACGCTTTCGCAAACTGCGACCGTGCCGCGCGCCTCTCGCGACCTGTGTAATCGAGCAGCGACCGAGCATCGAATATTGTCCGCGGCAGTCGCAACAGAAGGCGGCAGCTTCCCCAGTTGGCGGAGTAGGCATGGGCGTCGAAGTAGCGCTCTACCCAGTCGAGCGGTTCGCCTTTGAGATTGCCCCAGTGATATTCGTTGATGAGGCTCGAGGCCGTGATCGTCGCTCGCGTAGAGCGGCTTCGCAACTCGGTCTGCTGCTGCCCGGTAAGCGGTCGGTCGATTGCGGCAAATTCGTAGTATTGGTATTCGCTCACGTTTCAATCTTCATGTCGGGGGAGTCAGTTGCCGCGCCAGGTTGTGGTTCGCTGAACTTTCCTGCCGTTGATCGGCTGCTATAGAAGCCGATGAGTGGGGTTGGGGTGTTCTACCCTATATCCCATTGCTCGATAACCTGCCTGGCGCTTGTCCCACATCCGGAGCAAGCCCGGATGTCCTGTGTCGACGAAATCGAGGATGCGAACATCGGCTTTCGTTGCATGCTCGCGGTGCAGTCTTCCAGCGTATTGCTGAAGCGTGCCTTTCCATGAGATGGGCATTGCGAGGACGAGCGTATCAAGCGGGGGATGGTCGAAACCTTCGCCCACGAGTTTGCCGGTTGCCAGAACCACCCGCGGAGCATTTGCCGGTAAGGCTTCGAGTTCGGCGACTACGAGGCTTCGTTGTTTCTTCGACATGCGACCATGCAGTGTGAAAATCTTCTCCACGCTTCCGGTCAGAACTTTTTCTATGGCCGCGACGTGTTCGGTGCGCTCGGTCAGAACGAGAACCTTGCGCCCGCTGGAAAGCGCGGCGACCACCTCGTCCCCGATGACCGCCGTACGGTGGGGGTCGGTAGCGACATGCCGGAAGACGTCCTGAATACCTGCTTCGGCGGGTAAATCAATCGTCGAAGATTGGATTCGGGGAATGACCTCAAGGTCGTGTGGGGCCGTGTCCGGTCGCGAGGCAGTATGGCGGATTGGTCCGCACTGCATGAATATGATCGGATGCTGGCCGTCTCTGCGGATCGGCGTCGCAGTCAGCCCGAGCACATATTTCGCTCTGGCGCGCTTCAGCAATCCTTCGAATGAGACGGCGGAGAGATGGTGGCATTCGTCCACGATCACATGCCCGTACTGCTCGATCAACTCGCTTGTGTCGCCCTGGCGTGAGAGCGACTGCATGACGGCAATATCGATTCGCCCGCTGGGCTTCGCTTTTCCGCCGCCAATTGTGCCGACGACACCTTTGCTGACGCCGAGAAACGCCTGTAGCCGCTCCTGCCATTGCCTGAGCAGTTCGGTTCGGTGTACAAGGACTAGCGTATTGACCCCACGTCGCGCGATCAGGGCTGCCGCGGTCACCGTTTTGCCGAATGCGGTTGGAGCGCATAGCACCCCGGTATCGTGTCGAAGCATCGCCGCGACAGCCTGTTCCTGATCGGCTCGCAACGTACCTGAAAAGGTGACATCAAGGGGTTTGCCTGAAAACCGCTCGTCGTGAAGTTCGCACCGAATTCTGTTGTCACGAAGCAACTTGCGGGCGGCGTCGAGACATCCGCGCGGTAACGCGATGTGCTTCGGGTGGTTATCTGCACAACCAATAATTCGTGGTTTGTCCCAGACAGGGAAACGCATAGCCTGGGCCTTAAAAAATTCGGGATTCGGAAAAGCGGCGAGGCGGATCAGCCGGTTGAGCAGAGGTTGGGGGACACGTGCTTTCTCGAAATAGACGAGATCGGCTGCGGTGACAGAGAGCGAAGCCGGCATCGGACCCGGCAGTGTATCTTGCTGGCGTTTACGCACTTTCCACGGTTCCGTCTGATCCTCCTCGGTAATGAAGGTAACGTCGAGAGGATGCGTACCGCCCGTAGCATCCGTGATGGCTTGCTCGACAGAGTCAGTCGCCATCGATTGGATCGAAGCCAGGTAAGCCCACTGGTCCGTGTAGGGTTGGAAGTCCTCGTCGACGAAAACACTGCAATCCTGCTCGCGCGGCGTCTTTTGCAAAGGAAGTGCTATCAGATTGCCGAAGCCACCTTTCGGCATCGTGTCCTGGTTAGGGAAGAGGCGGTCGTAGGATGCCAGCTTCAGTTGCCGGGTTCGCACGCATGTATGGCTGATGATCGCGGTGCCCAGGCGTCGCGCATCCCGAGCAGGTACGGCCGACCGGAAGAAAATCCAGATGTGTGCGCCATTGCCGGATCGCGAGATTTCCAGCGCAGCCGGTACGCCTAATTCGGTGCATGACGACCTGAAAGCCTGAGCATCTTCCCGCCAGTCGGCATCATCGAAATCGACGGCGAGAAAATGGCAGGTATCGTCAGCCAGCAAGGGGTAGACGCCAATCGTGTGCCTACCAGCAAGGTGGTCATAGATGATCTGGTCGGACAACGGTATCAGGAGGCGGTGGCCGCAGTCGGAGCATTTGATTCGGGGTTTCTCACAAATACGGGGTCTCCACTCGTTGGCACAAGCGGGGGAGTAGCCTGATTTGCCAGCCTTGCTTTGCCATCTGACTGGATAAACATCGGTACGACCCTGAAACAGCCGGCGAAACAAAGCGACTTTCTCGTCCGTACTAAGCCGGCACACCTCCGTCTGCTGCGGGGCTGCCGGCTCGGCCAACGACCGTTGGAAGTCGATGCCGTGCGCATCGAGCACGGCACGGAGCCGTGCATTTTCGGCGCGCAAACGCGCCAGTTCGCTAATCTCTGGCGTTGTGTCGGCGTCGCGAACGGGATGGCCACCTTTCCGTCCCTGAACACGAACTGTTGGAGAGTCGTTCAATCCTTGTCCTTTGGGTAGGCGGTTGCTATATAATGAAGATTATATAGCGAGGAGGGTGCCATGCTTACATTTAAGGTCACAACTGTCGGGGCTTCTGCCGGTTTCATTCTTACCAAGGAGGCGATGGCACGGCTCAAGGTGCAGAAGGGCGATACCGTGTATCTGACCGAGGCCCCCGAAGGTGGTTATCGGATTACGCCATACAACCCGGATTTTGAACGCCAGATGAAGCTGGCGGAAGAGATCATGCACGATGACCGCGATATTTTGCGGGCGCTAGCCAAATGACGGCATGGCGCTGGGTGCGTGCGGACCTGACTTACGCAATCCATGATCGCCAGCTCGCAGAGCATGGCGGGCTCGATGGTGTGCGCGACAAGGGAGCGGTGGAGTCGGCACTGGCACGACCGCAGAATCTCGATGTTTATGCGAGTGCAGACGCGGCCGCGCTCGCCGCCGCATATGCCTATGGGTTGGCGCGGAATCATGGCTTTGCGGACGGCAACAAGAGAACAGCTTGGGTGGTTGCGCGCCTTTTCCTGGCAGACAACGGCTATCGGCTGAAGTTTGATCCGGCCGATGCCGTTAGGACCATGGAAATGGTTGCCGCTGGCGCGCTGGACGAAGCTGCGCTGGCGGCGTGGTTCCGGCAGCGGATCGCCGAGTAAGTTGGTGGACGATAAAACTCGAAGCTCGCGCTGGTTTAACCAGTTACGAGCGTCCCTTGGGGGACGCCGATGACAGCATCCTTTCGGTGTACCGCGCAATCAAATCCACTTCGAGATTCACCTGCGCCCCGACCTTCAAGTGCTTGAGCGTCGTGACTTCGACGGTATGCGGGATGAGATTGATCGAGAACTCGCAGCCGTCATCGCGATCCTCAACGCTGTTGACGGTCAAACTCACGCCGTTGACCGTGATCGAGCCTTTGTAGGCGAGGTAGCGGCCGATGTCTTGCGGCGCGAGGATGCGCAGTTCGTGCGATTCGCCGACAGCGGCAAATCGCGTGACGACGCCAAGCCCATCGACGTGGCCCGAGACGATGTGCCCGCCCAAGCGCTCGTGCGCAGTCAGCGCCTTCTCCAAATTGACCTCGCCCGGCTCGGCGAGCCCGACCGTGCAATTCAGGCTTTCGCGCGAGACATCGACGTCGAAGGTGCGCGCCGTCTTTTCCACGACGGTCATGCAAGCGCCCTGAATGGCAATGCTGTCGCCAAGCGCTACGTCCGTCAGATCGAGCGCTCCCGCGTCTACCGTCAGTCGCACGCCGGCAGCCGGATCCGCGCCGAGCGGCTTCACTGTTTCGATGCGGCCCACAGCCGCGACGATTCCCGTAAACATCGTAGCGTTCCTTTGTCGTTCAAATGCCGTTCAGTTCAATTGGGCGTCGACGGCGGTTGCAGCCGCGCCAAGATGCGAAGATCGTCGCCAATGCGCTCGATCGTGTGAAAGGTGAGACGCGTGCGTGCATCGAGCGAGGCCGGTGCGGCCAAGGCGAGCATCCCGGCCGAATCCGAGCCGAGGAGGCTAGGCGCCAGATAGACGAGCAGTTCGTCCACGCACCCCTCGCGCAACAGCGAGCCATTGAGCTTATGCCCCGCTTCGACGTGCAGTTCGTTTATCCCGCGCTCGCCTAGCACCTTCAGCATCGCGGGTAGATCGACCTTGCCGTGTGCGTTCGCAAGCGGCACGATCTCGACGCCGCGCGCACCCAACGCGTTGGCTCGCGCAGCGTTGCCGGGCTCGATGCGCCCGCAAAAGACGAGCGGCGGGGCGCCGTCGAGCAAGCGCGCCGTGAGCGGCACGTCAAGCCGGCTATCGACGAGCACCCGCAGCGGTTGCCGCGGCGTTTGCACTTCGCGCACGGTCAACTGCGGATCGTCGTCACGCACCGTGCCGATGCCAGTCAAAATCGCACAAGCGCGTGCGCGCCACGCGTGGCCATCGGCGCGCGCGGCGGGGCCCGTGATCCATTGGCTTTCGCCGGAAGGCAGCGCCGTGCGCCCGTCGAGCGATGCCGCGACCTTCATCCGCACCCACGGGCGCGCGCGCGTCATGCGTGATACGAAACCGATGTTCAATTCGCGCGCTTCGTTCGCGAGCAAGCCGCAGCGCACGTCGATACCCGCTTCGCGCAGCCTCGACAGCCCCCGCCCGGACACCTGCGGATTCGGATCTTCCATCGCCGCGATGACGCGCTTCACGCGCGCGTCGATCAGCGCATGCACGCACGGCGGCGTACGGCCGAAGTGGCTGCACGGTTCGAGCGAAACGTAGGCCGTTGCGCCCTGCGGATCATGTCCGCGCCGCCGGGCGTCCTTGAGCGCCTGCACCTCGGCGTGATCTTGCCCGGCCGGTTGTGTATAGCCTTCGCCGATCGGCATGCCGTCTTTGACGAGCACGCAACCCACGCGCGGATTCGGCGTGGTCGTATACATGCCGCGCGCGGCGAGCGTGAGCGCGCGCTGCATATGGATGAAGTCGGCTTCGGAGAACATCGGCGCGCGGGGTTAGGACGCGCGCGCCGCGAACGCGCGGCGCGCCGCTTCGATCGTCGCGTCGATCACGGCGTCGTCGTGGGCGCTCGACACGAAGCCGGCCTCGTAGGCCGAAGGGGCGAAGTACACGCCGGCGTCGAGCATTTGATGGAAGAACGTGTTGAAGCGCGCGATGTCGCTATGCGAGACGTCGGCGAAGCTCGCGGGCACGTGCTCGGTGAAGTAGAGCCCGAACATGCCGCCCACGGCGTCGGCGCAGAACATCGCGCCCGCCTCGCGCGCCGCGGCCGTCAAGCCGCTCGCGAGCCGCTCCGTTTGCGCCGAGAGACGCTCGTAGAAACCGGGCGCTTGAATCAGCTGGAGCGTCTTCAGGCCTGCGGCAACGGCGATCGGGTTGCCCGAAAGCGTGCCCGCCTGGTAGACGGCGCCTTCCGGTGCGAGCAGCGACATGATGTCGCGTCGCCCGCCGAAAGCCGCTGCGGGCATGCCGCCGCCGATCACCTTGCCGAGGCACGTGAGATCCGGGGTGATGCCATAGAGCGCCTGAGCGCCGCCTAGCGCGACGCGAAAGCCGCACATGACTTCGTCGAAAATCAGCACGGCGCCGTGACGCGTGCACAGGCGCCGCAGCGTTTGCAGAAACGCCGGGTTGCCGCGCACGAGGTTCATGTTGCCGGCCACGGGCTCGACGATGACGGCTGCGATTTCGTCGCCGAAGGCGGCGAACGCTTCCTCGAGCGCCTGCGTGTTGTTGTATTCGAGCACCGTGGTGTGCTTCGTGATATCCGCCGGGACGCCGGCCGACGTGGGATTGCCGAAGGTGAGCAAGCCCGACCCCGCTTTGACGAGGAGGCTATCGGCGTGTCCATGGTAGCAGCCTTCGAATTTGACGATGCGGTTGCGCTGTGTGAAACCGCGTGCAAGGCGCAGCGCGCTCATGGTGGCTTCGGTGCCGCTCGATACCAGGCGCACTTTTTCGATCGAAGGCATCAGCTTGCAGATTTCCTCGGCGATCTCGATTTCCGCCTCGGTCGGTGCGCCGAAGGAAAACCCGTCCACCAACACACGCTGCACGGCTTCGAGCACTTCGGGGTGAACGTGGCCGACGATCATCGGACCCCACGAGCCGATGTAGTCGATGTAGCGCGTGCCTTCGGCGTCCCAGAAGTACGGCCCCTGAGCGCGTTTGACGAAACGGGGCGTGCCCCCTACCGAGCGAAAGGCCCGCACGGGCGAATTGACGCCGCCGGGGATGGTTTGCTGTGCGCGTTCGAACAGGGCTTGATTGCTGGACATGGGCGAAATGGGATCGACGAGGGACCGGCTCGAGACAGGCGCTGGCGCATCGAGCGCCGCGGCCGTGACCGGTAGGATGGGGCCAATTGTACCGAAAGCGGGGCGTAGGGGCCGTCGGCTCAATGGCTAACGCGCGACGATCGGGCACAAAAAAAGCGCCCGCGAGGGGCGCTTTGAAGATGCTGCGGCAATCATGCTCCAGCGGGCCGAGGCCCACTGGATGACATGTCGCTGTGCTTAGAACTTGTGACGGATGCCGACGCGGCCGAGCACTTGGTTCTTGGTCGAGCTTGCAGCGCCGAGGATCGGTGCGTAGATGTCGGCCGTCACACCGCCGCTCATCGCGTGCTGGTAGACGCCCATTGCGTAGACGTCCGTGCGCTTCGACAAACGGTAATCGGCAATGGCATTGAGCTGACCGTACTTCGGCTTTTTGTCCGTTGCGTCGACCTTGCCGGTCGTGAACGTGTAGCCGGCGCCCAGCGTCATGGCCGACGTCAGGCTGTAATTGCCCCACAGTTCGAAGCTGTCGAAGCGAACCTTGTTGCCGGTAACGCCGTTGGCGTCGTCGAAGCGAACGTCCGAGAAGTTGCCGCCGATCTGTGCCGGGCCGAATTGATACGTGGCGCCTGCGCTGATGGTTTGCATGTTCGAGGGCGAACCGACCAAGCCCCAGATGCCCGATGCGCTCGTGACAGCTGCCGGTGCTTGGTTCGCGCCGAAGTTGCCATCATTGAACTGCGTTGCCGGGTTCTTCGCGAAGAAGTAGCCAGCGCCGATGTACAGCGGGCCGCCCGAGTAGTTCAAGCCGGCGCCGATCGTGCTTTGGCTGCTGAACTGGCCAGCCACGCCGCCGAACGCGTACATCAATTCGCCCTGGACGCCACCGAAGCGCGGCGACACGTACTTCACGGCGTTGTTGATGCGGAAGCCGTTGTCCGTGTTGTCGATGTCAGCCGGGTGCGAGAAGAACGCGCCCCATTGGCCGTTGAACGTCGTTGCTTGTGCGTTGTCGACGACCGGGTCGTATTGACGGCCGAGAGTCAGCGTACCGAACTGGTCGTTCGACAAACCGACGTAGGCTTGACGGCCGAATTCACGCGAATGTTGCGCGAGGTTGCCGTTCATCACGTTAAAGCCGTTTTCCAATTGGAAAATGGCCTTCGTGCCGCCGCCCAGGTCCTCGGCGCCCTTCAGACCCCAACGGCTGCCTTGCACGATGCCGCTTTGCATTTGGTAGGCGTGCTGACCACCGATGTTGTTCGTGTACGTGAGGCCGGCGTCGATGATGCCGTACAACGTGACGCTATTTTGTGCGAACGCCGGTGCTGCGAAGGCGCTCGTCACGGCGAGTGCGAGAAGCGATTTTTTCATCAAATGGTCTCCGAGACGAAGGGAGTTGCAGTGTGAGCAACCCGGATTGGGTAATTTCTTTGCCGCGGACCCATTCCACCTCTTGGGTGTCTTGGCGCCGCCGCAGGGTCCAGGCGTCGATGGGGATACTAGGCATCTGGCCTCCGTACCCTCATTGGTAGAAACACTAGTTGCCGAACATTATTGCGTGTAGTGAAAAGGACTATATCCGCCAACGAATCATGCAGCCCCTTGTCAGATAAGGAAAGAAGTGAAAGCGAATGCTTAATTCTTTCCCCAAAGTGTTGCGTAGCCGCGACATTTTTTGACGCACCATTGTTGCGAATACGTTGAAGAAAAGTCGACGTTTCGGTGCATAGCCGGGCGAAGGGGCCGGCAAGGAGGGGCTGCCGCGGCATTTTTGCCCGTCGCCACGATAGGTGGCGAGCGTTCGTGCGATCGCAGCGGGATAAGAATAAGGCGGGATAAGGCGGTACAAGGCGGGACGAAGCGGGAGGGGCGGCGGCTTGGCGCAAGCGCCGCCCGCGCGAGACGGTTAGGCGCGAAGCGGCGCGCCAGGCCCAATGCCCCGGCGCGCCGCTTCGCTCAATCCGCCGCCGAGGACGCCGCCCCGTGGCTGAGCCAGTCGAGCACGGCCGTGGCGTCGTCGGTGGACGCCGAGCGCACCTTCGCGACGGCTTGAGTCATCTCCGTCGTTGGCTCGGCGCGGCGAATCGCGACGCCCACAGCCAGGATGTCGATCATCACGAGATGCAGGATGCGTGAAATCATCGACAACTGCGATTCGCGAATCTCGATGTGATCGGTTTCGAGCGCGACCGTTGCGCGCTTGGCGAGCGGGGTGTTGCTCGATGTGATCGCGATCACCTGTGCACCGGCCTGCATGGCCACTTCGAGCACGCGCAGCAGTTCCGGCGCGCGCCCCGACTTCGATACGGCCACGATCACGTCGCCCTTGCCGAGCAGCGCGGCCGACGCCGCCTGCATATATAGATCGCCGTAAGCGATCGTCGGGATGCCGAAGCGGAAGAACTTGTAGTGCGCATCTTGCGCGACGATGTTCGAATTGCCGAGCCCGTAGAATTCGATTCGCCGCGCGCCGTTCAGCAGTTCGATCGCGCGCTCGACATGGTCGAAGTTCAAATGCTCGCGCAACTGCAAGATGGCCGAGACCGTGTTGTCGAGCACTTTCGCCCCGAAGTCGGTCGCGGTGTCTCCCAGATGCACCTGGCTATGGCTCACCGGGATCGTGCCCGTCAGGCCCGTCGCGAGCTTGAGCTTGAAGTCGGACAGCCCCTGGCACCCGAGCGAGCGGCAGAAGCGGATCACGGTCGGCTGACTGACATCGGCCTTGCGCGCGATGTCGACGATCGGGTCGCTGATGATCGAGCGCGGATGATTGAGGGCGAGGTCGGCTACGCGGCGCTCGGCCGGCGTCAACGCATCGCGCATTTGGCGGATGCGCTCGAACACGGCCGACGAGCCGCCGCCGGCCCGGTTCGACAACTGCTCGGCGAGGATCGCGGACACCCCGAGGAACGCCGGATACTCGGCGGTGATGAGGTAGGTCGGCACGTTGGCCAGATACGGTTCGAATCGGCCTTTCGCTTCGAAGCGTTGGCGGAACGAGGAACGCATGAACAACTCGCCGAGCTTGAGCACGACGCCGCCGCCGATATAGATACCGCCGAGCGCGCCGAGCGTCACGGCCAGGTTGCCCGCGAACGTGCCGAGGATGCCGCAGAAGCAATCGACCGCCTCGAGCGCGAGCGCTTCGCCCGCATGAGCGCGGTTCACGACCTCCGCTGGATCGACGTTGGCCGGCACGCGCTTCTTGTCGCGGACCGCCAGGGCGCGGTAAATGAGCTCGATGCCCGGCCCTGCCGCGACGCGCTCGAACGAGACGTGCGGCCACTTCTTGCGGGCGTACTGCATGACGAGATCTTCGCGCTCGTCCTGCGGCGCGAAGCTCGCGTGGCCGCCCTCGCTGCCGAGAGCGATCCAGCGATCGTCGGCGGGGATCAGCCCCGATACGCCCAAACCCGTGCCGGGGCCGAGCAGCCCGATCACGCTGTTCTGCCGCCGCGCGCCGCCGCCCACTTGCAAGCGCTGCGCGTCGGTGAGGCCGGGCAGCGCCATGGCGAGCGCGGTGAAGTCGTTCACGACGAGCAGCGTGTCGAAGCCGAGCGCGCGCCGCGTCGCTTCGATCGAGAACGCCCACTTGAAGTTGGTCATGCTCACGTGGTCGCCGTCCACGGGATTGGCGATGGCGATTGCCGCGTGGTTGACGCGGCCGACCTTCGTGTCCTTCAAGTACTTCTTCAACACGTCTTCGATCGTCGGATAGTCGGCGCAGGGATAGACGCGGATCTGCGAAACCTCGCCCGGTTCCGTTTCGAGCGCGAAGCGCGCGTTGGTGCCGCCGATATCGGCCAGCAAGCGCGGACCGTCGGCGTGCTGGCGTGCGCCGGGTATCGAAACCGCCTTATTTTGCAGACCAGTAGACATCGAGTCTGACTCCCTTGTCGTTTGCCAGCTTCGAGATGGCGTTTTCTCGCGGCGCGGATGCGGCCGTCTTGAGCACGTCGAGCTTGCGTTCGCCCGAGATCAACAGAAACAGCCGCTCGACCCGTTTGAGGGCGGACATCGACAGGCTGATGCGCGCGTGCGGCGCCGCGCCCGGGTGGACGGCGACATAGCGCTCCCCGGTTTGCAGCGCGTGCGTCCATTCGTGAGCGGGGGCGTCGGCGAACAACGATGCCGTGTGGCCGTCCTCGCCCATGCCGAGCACGGCGACATTCGGCTGGGCATACGCTGGGTCGGCGTTCAAGGCGGCAACGCGCGCATCGAGCGAGACCGATACGTCGACGAGCGGCGCGAAGCGCGCGGCGCCGGCCGCCTGCGTGAGCAGCGTTTCGCGCACGAGCCGCGCGTTGCTCGCGTTGTCGGTTTCGGCCACCCAACGATCGTCGACCAGCGTCACGTCCACGCGCGCCCAATCGAGCGCTTCGAACGCAAGGGCTTGAAAGAACGGGCGCGGGCTCGTGCCGCCCGAGACGGCGAGCGTGACGCGCGTGTCCATGGCCGCGGCAAGCGACGCGCCGAGCGCACCGCCGACCGCTTTCGCCAGCGCGCCGGCTTGGGCGCGCGGGTCGTCAAAAGCGTGAAGCTCGATCACTTCTCCTCCAGACTGCTTTTTGTATGTCCAACATCGCCGGCAGCGAAGCCGCGCGCTCGAAGCTCGAGCACGCCGCGCAGCATAGTGCCGCCGAGCCGTTCTTGCATCAGATCAATTCTCTTCCTCGAGCCAGCAGGTGCCGTGCTGCGCGAGCATGGCGCTCGCTGCGGCCGGGCCCCAAGTGCCCGACGCGTAGGGCTTGGGCGGCTTGTTCGAGGCCGACCATTCGTTCAGGATGGGCTCGACCCAGCGCCAGGCGGCCTCTTGCTCGTCGCGCCGCACGAACAGCGCGAGGCGCCCGTTGATGACATCGAGCAGCAGGCGCTGGTACGCCTCCATCTGGCCTTCCTTGAAGAACTGGTCGAAGGCGAGATCCAGATGGACGCTCGAGAGGTTCATCCCTTCGCCCGGCTGCTTGGCCAGACAATAAAGGCGGATGGATTCGTTCGGCTGTAGCCGGATCACGAGACGGTTCGCGCCGGGCCGAAGCGCCGGTGCGCCGAGCGCCGAATGCGGCACGGGCCGGAAGTTGACGACGATCTCGGCGACGCGTTCGGCCAGGCGCTTGCCCGTGCGCAGGAAGAACGGCACGCCCGCCCAACGCCAGTTTTCGATTTCGACTTTCAGCGCGACGAAGGTTTCGGTCGTGCTCTGCGGCTTGACGCCGTGCTCGGTCGCATAGGCGGGGACCGAGGTGCCTTTGATGACGCCCGCGTGGTACTGGCCGCGCACGGCGATCTTGGAGATGTCGCGCGTATCGATCGGCTTCAGGGCGCGCAGCACGCGCAGCTTTTCATCGCGGACCGAGTCCGAATCCATCGAGTGGGGCGGCTCCATCGCGACGATCGACAGCAATTGCAACAGGTGGTTCTGCACCATGTCGCGCAGTGCGCCCGTATTGTCGTAGAAATCGCCGCGCCCTTCGACGCCCAACTCCTCGGCGATCGTGATCTGGATGCTCTCGACCCACTCGCGGCGCCACAGCGGCTCGAACAGCGCATTGCCGAAACGCAGCGCGAGCAAGTTCTGCACGGGCTCCTTGCCGAGGTAGTGATCGATTCGATAGATCTGTTCCTCGGTGAAGATCTCGCCCACCGCGTCGTTGATCGCGTTGGACGAACGCAAATCGTAGCCGAGCGGCTTCTCGAGCACGATGCGGGCGTTCTCGTTCAGGCCGACCGAGGCGAGCGCGCGGCAAATCGGCACGAACAACGAGGGCCCCGTCGCCAAATAGAACACGCGCGTGCCGGCGTGGTTCTCCAGCGCGTCGCGCAGCAAGACGAAATCCTCGGGCTTGCCCAAGTCGAGCTTGACGTACGCGATGCGGTCGAGAAAGCCCTGCCAGGCGGCTTGATCCAGGCCGCCCTTCGAGACGTGGGCCTTCACGTTGCTGTCGACCCATTCGAGGTAGCCGTCGCGATCCGCGGCGTGCCGGGCCACGGCGACGATCCTGCCGTGCTCGGAAAGCATGCCCGCGCGGTGCGCCTCGTACAGCGCCGGAAGGATCTTTCGCATCGACAGATCGCCAGTCCCGCCAAAGAGAACGAAAGTGAAGCCTGAATCGATTTGCATGAGTCTTGAGCCGAAGGTCGAAGGGTTGCGGGCGCGATTCGAGAAACGTGTCTTGGCCGATTGGCTGCTCGAGTTGCGACGTCTGTAGCGCGATAAAAATATTTTTGACACTGAATTGTAGTTTAACTACAATCCAAATCAAGAGGTAACGTCGATCGATTGAAAAAAGTTTGCGCCTTCTTCCTGGCGCAAGGCTCTCAAGGCGGTCGGCGGGCAGTGCGCCGCGTGTCCCTATTTCCATCGCGCGTGCATGTTAGCAGCGCGGTTTCGAGGGCGCTGCCTCCCCGAGCCGGACCCGCGCGAGGCGGGCCAGCCGAATTCAAAGAGGAGACAGTCGTTGAGCTTTGAACCACCCGTTTCCTGACGAGGCATCGCGGCCGGGTTCGCCCGATGGGGGCGAGCGCGCGTGCGTGCGCGTCGCCGCATGCGCCGCACCTCGGTCACGTTCAGTGTTGTTGTTCTGTTCTGTTGCATCCAACCACCGTTCCCCTGCCTGTCGAAGAGGGGAGACATCGTTACTTGGTCAGTAGTCTGGAGGAGATAAAGAATGAAAGTTCGCGCGATCATGGCTGCGCTGTGCGCCACGGGGCTGATGGTGGGCGTGTCGGCGGCTCAGGCGGCGGAATCCGTCGAAGTGCTGCACTGGTGGACTTCCGGCGGCGAGTCGAAGGCCATCGGCGTCCTCAAGGACGACATGACGAAGCAAGGCTATACGTGGAAGGACTTCGCGGTGGCGGGCGGCGCGGGCGCCGCGGCCATGACCGCGCTGAAAACCCAGGTGATCTCGGGCAACGCGCCGACCGCCGCGCAAATCAAGGGCCCGCTGATCAAGGAGTGGGCGGATCAGGGCGTGCTGGTGAACGTCGATTCCGTGGCGAAGTCGGAAGATTGGAAGAAGAATCTGCCGCCGCAGATCGACAAGATCATGCAAGTGGACGGCCATTACGTCGCCGCGCCGTTCTCGGTGCACCGCGTGAACTGGCTGTACATCAACAAGGCCGCGCTCGATAAGGCAGGCGGCAAGGTGCCCGCCACGTGGGACGAATTCTTCGCCGTCGCCGACAAGATGAAGGCGGCGGGCTATCAGCCGATCGCCATGGGCGGCCAGCCGTGGCAAGACTTCACGGTGTGGGAAGACGTCGTGCTGTCGCAAGGCGCCGACTTCTACAAGAAGGCGATCGTCGACCTCGATCAAAAGACGCTCACGTCGCCGCAAATGGTGAAGGTGTTCGACACGGTTCGTAAGCTCACGACCTACTTCGACAGCTCGCGCACGGGCCGCGACTGGAACCTCGCCACCGCCATGGTCATCAACGGCAAGGCCGGCATGCAGTTCATGGGCGATTGGGCCAAGGGCGAATTCGCGAACGCCAACAAGAAGGCCGGCGCCGATTACGTCTGCACGGCCGTGCCGGGCACCGAGAAGGCGTACACGTTCAACGTCGATTCCTTCGTGTTCTTCCAGCAGAAGGGCCAAAAGGCCGCGACGCCGGGCCAGCTTGCGCTCGCCAAGACGATCATGAGCCCCGACTTCCAGAAGCAATTCAGCCTGTACAAAGGCTCGATCCCGGTGCGTTTGGGCGTCGACATGAGCAGCTACGACGATTGCGCGAAGAAGTCGTACTCGGATGAGCAAGCGGCGATCAAGGCCGGCGGCTACGTGCCGTCGCTGGCTCACGGCATGGCCCAAGGCGATGCCACGGCCGGTGCGCTCAGCGACGTCGTGACCAAGTTCATGAATTCGAACCAATCGTCGCAGGACGCCGTGGCAGCGCTCGCGCGGGCCGCGAAGACGAAGTAAGCGTAGTCGAAGGGGCGGGCGTTCGCTGCATGCGGCGTCTGCCTGCGTCACTCTAGCCGGCCGGGCGCATCGAGCGTTCGGCGCGCGTCGGCCGGCCTGCAAGCACTCAGGAGTCGAGTAGTGGCTGCCTCTCTCAGCGGAAAAGGGAACAACGTGGCGCCCGTATCCCACCGCACCTCGTCGTTGTCGGCACTGGCCGATCGTTGGATCCCGAAGCTCGTGCTCTCGCCCAGCGTGGCGATCAGCCTAGTTTTCGTCTATGGCTTCATTCTGGTCACCGGGTACCTGTCGCTGTCCAATTCGCGGCTGATGCCCAATTACACGTTCGCCGGCCTCACGCGCTACGGCGAATTGTTCGAAAACGACGTGTGGTGGACGTCGGCGCAGAACCTCGGGTGGTTCGGCATCCCGTTCATTGGCGTCTGCATCGCCCTGGGGCTGTTCCTCGCCATCTTGCTCGATCAAAAGATCCGCAACGAAGGCGCGCTGCGCGCGGTCTTCCTGTACCCCATGGCGCTTTCGTTCATCGTCACGGGCACGGCGTGGCAGTGGATCTTGAACCCTTCGCTGGGGCTCGAGAAAGTGCTGCACGACTGGGGCTGGACGAGCTTCTCGTTCACCTGGCTCGACGATCCGGACAAGGCCATCTTCTGTATCGTGATCGCCGCCGTCTGGCAATCGACGGGTTTCGTCATGGCGCTGTTCCTTGCCGGCCTGCGCGGTGTCGATGCGGAAATCTTCAAGGCCGCGCAAGTCGATGGCGCGACGCTGCCCACGATCTATCGCAAGATCGTGATTCCGAGCATGCGGCCCGTGTTTTTCTCGGTGCTCCTGATCCTGTGCCACATCACGATCAAGACGTTCGATCTCGTCGTCGCACTCACGGCGGGCGGCCCCGGCACATCGTCGTCGTTGCCGGCAATGTTCATGTACACGTTCTCGTTCAACCGCGGCCAGCTCGGCGTGGGCGCGGCGTCGTCCATGATGATGCTCGCGACGGTGGTTGCCGTGCTGGTTCCGCTCATGTATCTCGAATCGAGGAGCACGCGCAATGCAGCCTAAGATGACGATTAGCCGAGCGTTCATTTACGCTGCGCTCGTCCTGTTCGCCCTGTATTTCCTGTTTCCGATCTACGTCATGCTGTCGACGTCGTTCAAGGATCTCGATCAGTTGCGCACCGGCAATCTGCTGACGCCGCCGTCGCACTGGACCTTCGCGCCGTGGATCAAGGCATGGAGCGAGGCCTGCACGGGCGTGCGTTGCGACGGCATGCGTCCGTTCTTCATGAATTCGGTGCGCATGGTGATTCCGGCCGTGTTGCTCTCGTCGATCATCGGCGCGTTCAACGGTTACGTGCTGACGCACTGGCGCTTTCGCGGCGCCGACCTCGTCTTCACGATGCTCTTGGTCGGCTGCTTCATCCCGTTCCAGACCATCCTGTTGCCGATGGCGCGTCTTCTCGGTTTCGTCGGCATCTCGAACACGATCACAGGCCTCGTGCTCGTGCACGTGGTGTACGGGATCGCATTCACGACGATGTTCTTCCGCAACTTCTACGTGAGCATTCCGGCTGAGCTCGTGAAGGCCGCCCGCATCGACGGCGCCGGCTTCTTCATGATCTTCACCCGGATCCTGCTGCCCGTCTCGCTGCCGATCTTCATGGTGTGCGTCATCTGGCAATTCACGCAGATTTGGAACGACTTCTTGTTCGGCATCGTGTTCTCGGGCGTCGATTCGATGCCGATCACGGTGGCCCTGAACAATCTCGTGAATACCTCGACGGGTGTGAAGGAATACAACGTCGACATGGCCGCCGCCATCATCGCGGCTTTGCCGACACTGCTCGTCTACGTCGTCGCGGGCCGCTACTTCGTGCGCGGCTTGACGGCGGGCGCGGTGAAGGGCTGATACGGCGCTCTCGCGGCGCGCCGCCCGCGCGCCGCGCCGCGAGACGCATACATCGCAACGCATATTCGATTATTCGAAAGCAGCAAGCAGATTAGAGGATTTCAGCATGGCAAGCCTTTCCATCCGCGACGTATACAAGACCTATCCGAACGGCGTGCCCGTCCTGAAGGGCGTCGACATCGAGATCGAGGACGGCCAGTTCTTGATTCTCGTCGGCGGCTCCGGGTGCGGGAAGTCGACGCTGCTCAACATGATCGCCGGCCTCGAAACGGTCACCAAGGGGCAGATCTGCATCGACGGCAAGGTCGTCAACGATCTGTCGCCGAAGGATCGCGATATCGCGATGGTGTTCCAGTCGTACGCGCTTTATCCGTCGATGACCGTGCGCGAGAACATCTCGTTCGGCCTGAACATCCGCAAGGTGCCGAAGAAGGAGCAGACGCAAATCGTCGATCGCGTCTCGCAGATGCTGCAGATCGATCATTTGCTCGATCGCAAGCCGGGCCAGCTGTCCGGCGGCCAGCGTCAGCGCGTGGCGATGGGGCGGGCGCTCGCGCGCGATCCCGTGATGTTCCTGTTCGACGAGCCGCTGTCGAACCTCGATGCGAAGCTGCGCATCGAGATGCGCTCGGAAATCAAGTTGCTGCATCAGCGCCTGGGCACGACGATCGTCTACGTCACGCACGATCAAATCGAAGCGATGACGCTCGGCGATCGCATCGCCGTGATGAAGGACGGCATCGTGCAGCAGTTCGGCGCGCCGCAAGAGATTTACGATTCGCCGTCGAACCTCTTCGTCGCGGGCTTCATCGGCGCACCGCCCATGAACTTCATCGAAGGCAAGCTCGTCGAGCAGGGGTCGGGCATCGGCCTGGAAATCGATACGGGCGTGGCGCGCAGCGCTCTGAAGCTGCCCTTCGAGACGAATCGCGTGAAGGCGCACGTGGGCCAGAACGTGATTCTCGGTCTGCGGCCCGAGCGCATCACCGATGCGCGCGGCGCGCACGATGCCAATAGCAGCGACCTGCAACCGTTGACGGTGAAAGTGGATGTCATCGAACCGACGGGGCCGGACACGCTCGTGTTCGCGCAGATCAACGGCAAGCGTACCGTGAGCCGCGTCCACCCGGCCTCGAACCCGCAGGCGCAGCAAGACATGACGCTGCTCGCCGACGTGTCGAAGGCCGTGCTGTTCGATCCGAAGACGGAAGCGCGCATCGCTTGACACCGATGTGAGGCGAGGCGGGGCCGCGGTACGCCTCGCCTTGCGAGCAGCATCGCTCGTTCCGTGCCATGTCATTTCTGTCGCAGAGCCGGAGTCTTCGCCGGCAGCACGCACCGGCGCACAGCCGCAACGTGTCCTCCCTCGGTGCATCGAACCGTGCGGCATGCCCCGCACCGGTGCGCAAATCCCCATTCGTCGTGACTCCGCTTCACCGCAATCAGCCGTAGCGGTACGGCCCGCGGGCGTCGGCATGCAAATTGCCTAGGTCCTCTCCGTCTTTGGGGGGCGCACGAAGCTGGGCATGCCGCGGGTTTCCCCTGTATTGCCCAATAGATCGCTGCGGGCCACCTTAAGAGGCCGGGCGACCTACGTGGATCGTCCGCCCGAGGCGGTAGGCGCATGCCATCGCCTCCATCGAAGAATGCTTGATAACCGAACGACTGCGCCCGCGCATGGGCGACAGACGGGCTCGACCGGAGCGCGCGTTTTTACGCGAGCTGCTCCGAACAACGAACGGAAATATCGGCCATGAAGCAAGCTTTCTTCAGCGAGATGTTCGAGCGCAATGAAGGTGCGGTCGCGGGCATGCCGCCTGCCGAGTTTCAGCAAAGCGGCCAGGCGCGAGCGCACTACCACGGGTTCTTCACGTGGATGTGCGCGCAAACGGAGCAGCAGATCAGCGCCAAGCGCGCGGAAGCCGATCTGAACTTCCGGCGTGTCGGCATCACGTTCGCCGTCTACGGCGCCAAGGACGAAACCGGCGTCGGCACGGAGCGCACGATACCGTTCGACGTCATCCCGCGCATCTTCCCCGCGCACGAGTGGGCGGCCCTTGAACGTGGCTTGCGTCAGCGCGTGGGTGCGCTCAATCGATTCATTCACGACATCTATCACGACCAGGCGATCGTGCGCGCGGGCATCATCCCCGCGGAACAGATTCTCGCCAACGGCCAGTACCGCCCGCAAATGCAGGGTGTCGACGTCGCGCGCGATATCTATGCGCATATCGCCGGCATCGACATCGTGCGCGCCGGCGCGGGCGAGTTCTACGTGCTGGAGGACAATCTGCGCGTGCCGTCCGGCGTCTCGTACATGCTCGAAAACCGCAAGATGATGATGCGGTTGTTCCCCGATCTGTTTGCGCGCAACCGTGTGGCGCCCGTCGCGCACTATCCCGATCTGCTGCTCGACACGCTGCGCGCGGCGGCGCCGCACGGGGCGGATGATCCGACGATCGTCGTGCTCACGCCGGGCATGTACAACTCGGCGTATTTCGAGCACGCGTTTCTCGCGCAGCAAATGGGCGTGGAACTCGTCGAGGGGCAGGATCTTTTCGTCGACGACGGTTTCGTCTATATGCGCACGACGCAGGGGCCGCAGCGGGTCGATGTCATCTACCGTCGGGTTGACGACGACTTTCTCGATCCCGAGGTCTTTCGCTCGGACTCGACGCTCGGTGCGGCCGGTCTGCTCGCGGCCTATCGCGCGGGCAACGTCACGCTCGCCAACGCCGTCGGCACGGGAGTCGCCGACGACAAATCGATCTATCCGTACGTGCCGGACATGATCCGGTTCTACCTCGGCGAAGAGCCGATTCTATGCAACGTGCCGACTTGGATGTGTCGCAAGGCGGATGACTTGCGCTATGTGCTCGACCATCTGCCGGAGCTCGTCGTCAAGGAAACGCACGGCGCGGGCGGCTACGGCATGCTCGTCGGTCCGGCCTCGACGGCGGCGGAAATCGAGGCGTTCCGCGCGGCGCTGCTCGCACAGCCTGAAAAGTACATCGCGCAGCCGACGCTCGCGCTTTCGACGTGCCCCACCTACGTCGACGCGGGTATCGCGCCGCGCCACATCGATCTGCGCCCGTTCGTGCTCTCGGGCAGCGAAGTGCGCATGGTGCCGGGCGGCCTGACCCGCGTCGCACTGCGCGAGGGCTCGCTCGTCGTCAATTCTTCGCAAGGCGGCGGCACCAAGGACACGTGGGTTCTCGAGCAGTAATTCACGCGTTCTTGCACCTCGTTCGATCAACGCCCCCTCGGAGGCAACATGCTAAGCCGCACCGCCGATCATCTCTTCTGGATGGCTCGCTACACCGAGCGCGCCGAGAATACGGCGCGCATGCTCGACGCGAACTATCAACTCGCGCTCGTGCCGCAATCGGAAGAATACGCGGCGCTCGGCTGGAGAGCGATGCTGTCGATATCGGAACTCACCGGTGTCTACACGGCTGCGCATCCAAACCTGACGAGCCGCGACGTGATCGCGTTCATGTCGAGCGATCGCGACAATCTTTCGTCGATCGTCAATTGCTTGCGGGCAGCGCGCGAGAACGCGCGCGCCGTGCGCGGCTCGATCACGACCGATCTGTGGGAAACGCTGAACACGACCTGGCTCGATGCGCAGCGCATGCTTGCCGAAGGCGTGCTCGAGCGCGATCCGGGCGAGTTCTTCGAATGGGTCAAGTTCCGCTCGCATCTGTCGCGCGGCGTGCAACTCGGCACGATGGTGCGCGACGAAGCGTTTTACTTCATGCGGCTCGGCACCTTTCTCGAGCGAGCCGACAACACGGCGCGCATTCTGGACGTCAAGTATGAGATGCTCGAGCAGCGCGGCGGTGCATCGGCGCAGCCGCTCGCACAATCGCTCGATTACTATCACTGGGCCGCGGTGTTGCGCTCGGTGTCGGGTTTCGAGGTCTATCGCAAGGTTTATCGCGATGTGATCATGCCCGAGCGCGTCGCTCACTTGCTGATTCTGTTCGCCGATTGGCCGCGCTCGCTCGCCGCCAATCTGGACGAACTCCGGCAGATCATCGGCCACGTGCGCAACCCGCGCTCGGCGCAGGCCGAAGCCATGGCTGCCCGCTTGCACGCCGACGTGCGCGCGGCGCACATCGCCGACATTTTGCGCGAAGGCCTGCATCTGTGGCTCACCGATTTCCTCGCGCGCATCAACGAGCTAGGCAGCTGCATCAGCCGTGACTTTCTGGTGCCGCTCGCCCCGGAACCGACGCCCGAGCAATCCCAAAGCCAGTCGCAATCGTCGTCGTCCTCTTCGCAATCTCAAACGCAATCGCAATCGCAGATCCATCCGCATGCGGCATGACCGTTGCGGGTCGAATCGTTCCGGTCATCTCGTCGAGGTTCACACGTGTCGATCCGTGTCGCGTTAAATCATGTCACGCAGTACCGTTATGACCGCTTGGCGACGCTCGGACCGCAAGTGGTCAGATTGCGGCCCGCGCCGCACTGCCGCACGCCCATCCTCACCTATTCGATGCGCGTCGAACCGGCGAATCACTTCGTCAATTGGCAGCAGGATGCCTTTGCGAACTACCAGGCACGCCTCGTATTTCCCGAGCCCACGCGCGAGTTTCGCATCACGGTGGACCTCGTGGCCGAGATGGCGGTCTACAACCCGTTCGATTTCTTCCTCGAACCCGAGGCCGAGACCTTCCCGTTCGAGTACGCTCCGGCGCTTGCGGCCGAACTCGCGCCGTATCTCGAGCGAGCCGCCGAGCCGACGCCGCGCTTTGCCGCCTTCGTCGAAAGCATCGATCGCAAGCCTTGCGGCACGGTCGATTTTCTCGTGGCGCTCAATCAACGGCTCGCGCGTGAGATCGGCTATTTGATCCGCATGGAGCCTGGGGTGCAAACACCCGAGGAAACGCTCGAGAAGCGCTCGGGCTCCTGTCGCGACACGGGCTGGTTGCTCGTGGAAACGCTGCGCCACCTCGGGTTGGCCGCGCGCTTCGTGTCCGGCTATCTGCTGCAACTCGCTGCGGACGAAAAAGCGCTCGATGGCCCGTCCGGCGCCGAGGTGGACTTCACCGACCTGCACGCGTGGTGCGAGGTGTATCTGCCCGGGGCGGGTTGGATCGGGTTCGATCCCACGTCGGGGTTGCTTGCCGGCGAAGGCCATATCCCCGTCGCTTGCACGCCGCGGCCCGGCAGCGCGGCGCCGGTGTCGGGCGCCCTGGATGAGTGCGAGGTCGAGTTCGCCCATGAGATGTCGATCACGCGCGTGCTCGAGACGCCGCGCGTGACCAAGCCATACGATGATGCGTTATGGGGCGAGATCCAGCGCATGGGTGCATGCGTCGACGCCGATCTTCAATCGATGGACGTGCGTCTCACGATGGGGGGCGAGCCCACGTTCGTTTCGGTGCGGGATCGCGACGCGGCGGAATGGAACACCGATGCGCTCGGACCCACCAAGCGCGGCTATGCTGTTTCGCTCATGGATAAGCTGCGGGCACGCTATGGCGCGAACGGGTTCCTGCACGTAGGGCAGGGCAAGTGGTATCCCGGCGAGCAATTGCCACGCTGGGCGCTGTCGCTGTTTTGGCGCGCCGATGGGGAGCCGTGCTGGCAGGACCCGGCGCGCTTTGCCGATGAACGAGAGCCGATGGACTACACGTCGGCCGATGCCGAGCGCTTCATTCGCCGCCTCGCGGCCACGCTCGCGCTCGACGACGGTCATATCCGGCCCGGTTATGAAGACGTCTGGTACTACCTGTGGCGAGAGCGGCGCTTGCCCGTCAACGTCGACCCGTTCGACTCCCGTCTGGACGACGAGTTGGAGCGGGTGCGGCTGCGGCGCGTCTTCGACGCCGGGCTCTCGGCGCCGACCGGCTTCGCGCTGCCGCTCGCACGCGAACGCGACACGGCGGCGACGCTCGCGGGGCCGCGTTGGGTCACGGGGCCCTGGTTTTTTCGCGACGAGCGCATGTACTTGATGCCGGGCGATTCGCCGATGGGCTATCGTTTGCCGCTCGATTCGTTGCCTTGGGTGAGCGCTGCCGATTACCCGTGGCTGCATGAGCACGATCCGTTCGGGCCGGCGTCGACCGTGCGCGGCGCGGCGCAGTTGCGCGCCCAGTACGCGCCGCACGCCGCTGCTCGCGACGGCGATGACAACGGCAACGGCGAGGCATGGGCGGATCGCGCGGCAAGCGGGCGCGCCGATGCGCCGCGAGCGGAACGCTCGGATGGCGCCACGTCCGATGCGCGTACGCCCGAGCGCGGCGAGTCGGCCTCGTGGTTGCGGCGCACGGCGCTGTGCGTGGAAGTGCGCGATCCGTCGCGTGCGGCCGGGCCGCAGGCCGAAGCCGACGCGGCGGCAGCCGGACGCCAGGGCGGCGCGCTGTACGTATTCATGCCGCCGCTTGCCGCGCTCGACGATTACCTGGACTTGCTGGCGGCGGTCGAGGCGACGGCGACCGACCTCGGCTTCGAGGTCGTGCTCGAAGGCTATCCGCCGCCGCGCGACGCCCGCTTGAAAATGCTTCAGGTGACCCCCGATCCGGGCGTGGTGGAAGTCAATATCCATCCGGCCGCAAGCTGGGGCGAACTCGTCGAGCACACCGAGTTTCTCTATCGCGCCGCGCACGAATCGTATCTCGGCCCGGAGAAGTTCATGCTCGACGGCCGCCATACCGGCACAGGCGGCGGCAATCATATGGTCCTAGGCGCGGCGACGCCGGCCGACAGCCCGTTTTTGCGCCGGCCGGATCTGCTCGCGAGCCTCATCGCCTATTGGCACAATCATCCGTCGCTGTCGTACTTGTTCTCCGGGCTCTTCATCGGCCCGACGAGTCAAGCGCCCCGCGTGGACGAAGCGCGCAACGATCAAGTCTACGAACTCGAAATTGCCTTTCGCGAACTGCAGCGTCAGCTCGATCGGCTTGCGGCGTTCGGCCACGGCGGGCAACAGGTGCCGCCCTGGCTCGTCGATCGAACGCTGCGCAACATTCTGATCGATGTGACGGGCAATACGCATCGCGCCGAATTTTGCATCGACAAACTTTATTCGCCCGATGGGCCGGCAGGCCGGCTCGGGTTGCTCGAGTTGCGCGGGTTCGAGATGCCTCCGCATGCGCGCATGAGTTTGGCGCAGCAACTGTTGCTGCGCGCGCTCGTGGCGCGTTTCTGGCGCACGCCGTATACGACGCGGCTCACGCGCTGGGGCGCCGAATTGCATGATCGCTTCATGCTCGGCGTTTTCGTGCAGATGGACTTCGACGATGTGCTGGCCGAGTTGCGGGCTGCCGGCTATGCATTCGAGCGCGCTTGGTTCGCGCCGCATTTCGAGTTCCGCTTTCCGCTCGTCGGCGAATTCGACGCGAGCGGCGTCGCGCTGACCCTGCGCCATGCGCTCGAGCCGTGGCACGTCATGGGCGAAGAAGGGGCGCCCGGCGGCACCGTGCGTTTCGTGGATTCGTCGCTCGAGCGGATCGAGGTGCGCGCGCTCGGCCTGAACGGAAACCGCCATACGGTGACGGTCAATGGCGTGCCGCTACCGCTGCAGCCGACGGGCCGCACGAGCGAGTACGTGGCGGGCGTGCGCTACCGTGCGTGGCAGCCGGCGGCCTCGCTGCATCCGACCATCGGCTCGCATGCGCCGCTCACCTTCGATCTGATCGACAATTGGGCCGGGCGCTCTCTGGGCGGATGCCAGTATCATGTCGCCCATCCGGGCGGACGCAATTATCAGACGTTTCCCGTCAACGCCTATGAAGCACAGAGCCGGCAGCGCGCGCGTTTTCTCACGATCGGCCATACGCCCGGGCCGATTTCGGTGAAAACGCGCGAGCGCAGCCTCGAGATGCCTTTCACGCTCGATCTGCGGCGGGCCGGGTTCGACGACTGACCGAAGCCAGAGAGCAATTTGCCTTTCCAATCGATTTTGCCGTTCGATGTCGCAGGTGACGTCAACAATGTCCTCGCGCGTTTGTGCGATGTCCCGCCGCGCGCGGGACATTGGGACGAGATGCGCGATGGCGCGGGGATGCTGCGCGCACCGTGGCGGCGGTTCTTCGGTCTGCTCGGCGAAGAGGGCGTGGCAGGACTCGAGCACGCCGCGACGGCGGTCGCCCGGCAAATCCGCGACAACGACATCACCTACAACGCTTACGCCGATAACGGCGAGCCGCGGCCGTGGGCGCTCGATGTGCTGCCCTTTATCGTCGGCGAGGACGAATGGGCCGTGATCGAGCGCGGCGTCGCTCAGCGCGCGCGGCTGCTCGAGGCTCTCGTCGCCGATATCTACGGCGCCCAGACCCTGCTCGAGCGCGGCCTGTTGCCGCCGGCGCTCGTATTCGGGCACCCCGGCTACCTGCGCGCAATGAAAGGCGCCGTCCCGCCGGGCGGCCGATATCTGCAGATCGTGGGCGTCGATCTCGCGCGCGGGCCAGGCGGCGAGTGGACCGTGATGGGGCACAAGACGCAGGCGCCTTCGGGGCTCGGCTATGCGTTGGAGAACCGGCTCATCGTCGCCAGCCTCTTTACGGGACCGTTTCGGTCGTTGGGGGTGCGGCGCCTCGCCCCGTCCTACTCGCAGCTCATCGCCACGCTCGCGCAGGCTGCGCGCACGACGATGACCGAGGACGAGCGACGCACGCGAGCCGGCTCGCCGCACATCGCTTTGCTCAGTCCCGGCCCGTTCAGCGAGACTTATTTCGAGCATGTATTCCTGTCTCGCTATCTGGGCCTGACGCTGGTCGAAGGCTCCGATCTGACGGTGCGCGGGGACAAGCTCTACTTGAAAACGCTGGCAGGCCTGGAGCGCGTGCATGGCCTGTTGCGCCGGCTCGACGACAGCTTTTGCGATCCCGTCGAGTTGCGCGCCGATTCGACCATCGGCGTGCCGGGCCTCTTGCAAGTCATGCGCGCCGGCAACGTCGTCGTCTCGAACGCACCGGGGGCCGGCATCGTCGAATCGGCGGCGCTGCATGGGTTTTTGCCCGGCATCGCCAATGCGCTGCTCGGCGAGACGCTGGCGTTGCCGAGCGTCGCGAGTTGGTGGTGCGGTGAACAGGCCGTGCGGGAGGACGCGTTTGCGAGGCTTTCGCAGGGATGGCTCGTGCCGACGTGGGCCGGCTTGCCGCATGCGGCATCGTCCGACATGCCGCCGGGGCTTGCCGTCGGACTGCAGGCGCTGGCCGATTGGCGCGCCCGCATCGAAGCTGCGCCCGACGCGTTCACGATACAAGCTCCGTTGCCGCATTCGTGCATGCCCCGCTACGAGGACGGGGCGCTGACCCACCGGCCATGCTCGCTGCGGGTCTATGCGGTGGCCGACGTCTCCGGCGGCTGGAGCGTGTTGCCGGGGGCGTTCACGCGGATGGCCGGGGCGCGGCAAACGAGCGTGTCGATGCAGTCCGGCGGCAGCAGCGTCGACACCTGGGTGCTGTCGAGCAGACCGGGGCCGAGCTTCTCGCTGCTGCCTTCGCCGATGAAGCCGGGCGATTTCGCCCATCGCCGGCGCACTGTGTCGAGCCGAGCCGCCGAAAACTTTTTTTGGGCGGGGCGCTATTGCGAACGCGCGGAAAACAGCGTGCGGCTCGCTCGCGTGATCCTCGAATCGCTGGACAACGATGACGCCGAGGACATGCTTGCCACGCTCGCCGAACTGGCCGCGCGCTTCGAGCTGATTGCGCCTGGCGATCCGGCCGTGCGCAGCACGCGGCAGGCGTTCAAGCGAGCACTCGCGGCGGGTTTGCACGAACATTCGGGCACGGCAAGCGTGGGCCGAACCATTGCGAGCCAGGTTCGGGCATGCGGTGAGATCCGCGCTCGGCTCTCGAACGATCACTGGCGCACGATTCTGGCCGCGCGCAACGACTTTCGCGATACGCTGCATGCTCTGTCGCTAGCGCCCAGCGCCGGCGGCCTGATTGCCCACGGCGAAGGGGACGGCGCAGCGCGCGGCGAGCGGTACGAATCGTACGATCGGGTCGCGCTGATGAGCGCGCTCGAGACGCTTGCCATGCAACTTTCGGCGATCAGCGGGGCGCAGGGCGACCGCATGGTGCGCGACGAAGCGTGGCGGCTGCTGTTCGCAGGGCGGCATATCGAGCGCGTGATCGGCATGACTTCATTCCTGCAGGTCGTGGCCGACGCCGGCGTGTTGGCCACGGCGGCCGGCTTCGATTTGCTGCTGCAACTCTTCGACAGTACGCTGACTTACCGCTCGCTCTATCCCGGGCGGCTCGAAGTGCCGGCGCTGCTCGATCTCGTCGTCGTCGATCCGACCAATCCGCGCGGGTTGTACGGAGTCTACGAGCGGCTCGGCAAAAAGCTCGACGAGATCGCCGCGGCGGCAGGCGGCCCGCCGCGCCCGCCGTTTCGCGACGCAATGCCGCCTGTCTCGTCGCTGCCGTCGCTCGAGCGCCTGTGCGCGACCGACGCGAGGGGGCGCCACGCGGCGCTCGCGGCGCTGTGCGACGAGCTTGCCGCGCATGTCACGGCCGCGGCGAACGAGATCAGCGCCCGCTATTTCATTCATGCAGACAACGCGCTTGCATCGAGGGTCTCGTCATGAGCGCCGAGGTGACGTTGTCGGTTTCCCACGCCACGACTTATCGCTACTCGACCCCCGTCGAGACGGCTTTGCATCTCGCGACGGTCCGGCCGCTCGATCGGCCTTGGCAGCGCGTGCGCTCACATCACGTGAGCATCGATCCGGCGCCGTCGTACGAAAGCGCGCGCATCGACGCGTTCGACAACGAAGTGCGCTACTTTTCGTTCGATTCGGCGCACGATAGCTTGCTCGTGACGAGCGAGACGACGGTCGTGTTGACCCCTCGCTGGGGCGGCCTCGAGCCGGGTGCGACGCCTTCATGGAACGACGTTGCCGCTGACCTGCGCTATCGCGCAGGCGGTATCTATCGGCCCGAGAGCGAGTTCGTTTTCGCTTCGCCGAATATCGCGCTGGCGCCGCAGTTGCGCACGTATGCATTGCCGAGCTTCGCGCCTGGCGTGCCGCTCGTTGCGGGCGCGATCGATCTCATGCATCGGATTCATGCCGACTTCGCCTACCAGCCGCAGACGACCGCATTCGATACGCCGGCGCTGGACGCGTTCGCCATGCGCCAAGGCGTGTGCCAAGACTTTGCGCAGGTGATGATCGGTTGCTTGCGCTCTCTCGGATTGGCGGCGCGCTATGTCAGCGGCTATCTGCGTACGCTGCCGCCGGCTGGCGCGCCGCGACTCATCGGCGCCGATGCCTCGCATGCCTGGGTATCGGTTTTTTGCCCCGGCGTGGGCTGGGTCGATCTCGATCCCACCAACGACGTGCTGGCCGACCTCGACCACGTCACCTTGGCCACGGGGCGCGATTACAGCGATGTCTCGCTGTTGCGCGGCATCATCCTTGGCGGCGGGGCGCATACGGTGGAAGTGGCGGTGAAGGTGACGGCGCAATAGCCCGCCGCCTGAGCGCATCGATCGATGCTCGCGCGGGCGTTACGCTCGCGCTCTGCACGGCGCGAGCGGGCGAGGCGTCAATGCGGCAGGCGCACGTCGAGCTTGAACGTGACGAGCCGAGCGATGAGGATGAAGCCGGTGGCGGCGATGACGCTGTAGACCGAATCGACCTGCAGATGGTCGAGCAGCAGATAAATCCAGCATCCGGCGAACGCGCAAGTCGCATACGGGCGCGAGTCGCGCAGCAGCAGCGGCACCTCGTTGCAGACGACATCGCGAATAATGCCGCCGAATACGCCGGTCACGACGCCCATCATGACGGCGATGAACGGCGGCATGCTCGCATCGAGCGCGATCGAGGTGCCGGAAATGCTGAACAGACCGAGGCCGATGGCGTCCGCGACCAGCAACGCGCGCTCGTTGAACACGCGCGAGGCCATGCGCAGCACGATCGGCGAGAACAGCGACAGCACGAAAATCAGAATGACGTAATTTTGGTGTTCGACCCAATAAAACGGCCGCCGCTGTAGCAGCACGTCGCGCACGGTGCCGCCGCCGAAGGCCGTCGCCAGCGCGACGAGGAAGGTCCCGACGGCGTCGAGCCGGCGCTTGCGTGCTTCGATGAAGCCGGAGAAAGCATACGCGAGGATCGCGAGGCCCTCGATGATGGCGAGCGCGAAAGTGAGTCTAGGATGCACTACCGCGCTCCCGCTGCACCCGCGTAACGCTGGGCTTGGCCGGCCCCGGCTGCAGCAGGACGAGCACCGCGCCGGCGCCGCCGTCATGCGCGCGAGCTTGGCAAAACGCGATGACTTCGGCTTTCTGCACGAGCCACGCGCGCACCTTCCCCTTGAGCACGGGCTCCTTGCCGACCGAGCCCAATCCTTTGCCATGAATCACGCGCACGCAACGAAGGCCGTGCTTGACGCTTTCGCGAATGAATTCGGCCAGCGCCTCGCGCGCTTGCTCGCGCCGCATGCCGTGCAAGTCCAATTGCGCTTGCACGATCCAGTGCCCGCGCCGCAATTTGCGCACGACCTCGTGGCTGATTTCGGGCCGGCAATAGAACAGCGATTCGTCGGTATCGAGCAGCACCTCGGGATCGAACTCGTCGGAGATCGCCTCGCTGAGCACGGCTTGCTCGTCGCGTTCCGTTTGCAGCGGTAGCGCGGGCGGCGGCTTGCGCCCGTGAACGGCGCGGGCCGCGGCCGCGATCGGTGCGACGTCGCCCACTTCGCGGCGAAACAGCTCGGCTTCGGCCGCCGCTTCGCGCGCCGCTTTGGCTGCGGCGATGCGCTCGCGTTCGCGTTCGGCGGCGCTTTGCTTGAGCGCGTCGCGCAGCGCGGCGAGGTCGGAGAGGCTCGAGCCGCGCGGGGCGGTCTCGGGACGCTGGGTCTCGCTCGAACGGGGGCGATTCTTCGACATGACGGTAACGACGGCTGCGTAAATCGAATGCGGATCAGGACCGGATGTGGGTTGCCGTGCGAGCAGGCCTAGGCGCGCGCAATGGAACCTAACGCAACGTCATGCAACGTAGTGCATGGCACAGCCCGGGGCCACGCGAGGAGGGCCGCCGGCTCGGCGCCGCGGCCCTCGTTCAACTGCCAGGGCGCACGGCGGCGAGGCGAGCGGCGCCGGCGGCGGCTGTTTTAACGATCGGCTTCGGCGCTCATCACGTGATCTTGATGCAGTTCGTGAACGCTTTCGAGGTAGCGCTGGGCATCGAGCGCCGCCATGCAGCCCGTGCCGGCGCTCGTGATCGCCTGGCGGTAGACGTGATCTTGCACGTCGCCGGCCGCGAACACGCCCGGCACGCTCGTGCCGGTCGCATTGCCGTTGAGCCCGCCGTTCGTGATGATGTAGCCGTTCTTCATTTCGAGCTGGCCCGCGAAGATATCGGTGTTCGGCTTGTGGCCGATCGCGACGAACAGGCCCTGCAGCGCGACATCGGTCGTTTCGCCCGTTTGCGTGTGCTTGATGCGCACGCCCGTCACGCCCGAATCGTCGCCCGTGACTTCATCGAGCACGTGATTCCATTTGATCTCGACCACGCCTTCCTTCTGCTTTTCGAGCAGACGGTCGATCAGGATCGGCTCGGCGCGGAATTTGTCGCGGCGGTGGATCACGGTCACTTTGCTCGCGATGCCGGCCAGATACAGCGCCTCTTCGACGGCCGTGTTGCCGCCGCCGACGACGGCCACGTGCTGCTGCTTGTAAAAGAAGCCGTCGCAGGTGGCGCAGGCCGAGACGCCGCGGCCCATGAACGCTTCCTCGGACGGCAGCCCCAAGTATTGGGCGGACGCGCCGGTCGCGATGATGAGCGAATCGCAGGTGTACTCGCCCGAATCGCCGATCAGCCGAATCGGCTTCTCGTCGAGCTTGGCCGTATGGATGTGGTCGAACACGATCTCGGTATTGAAGCGTTCGGCGTGCTCGAGGAACCGCTGCATCAGTTCGGGGCCTTGGACGCCGTTCGCATCGGCGGGCCAGTTCTCCACGTCGGTGGTCGTCATCAGTTGCCCGCCTTGGGCGAGGCCCGTCACGAGCACGGGAGACAGGTTCGCGCGCGCGGCGTAGACGGCGGCCGTGTAGCCGGCTGGGCCGGAACCGAGAATGAGCACTTTGGCGTGTTTGCGCGTGGACATGGTTGTTCGTTCCGTGAGAAGAATTGCGGCATGAAGGGCTGCCCGGCGGCGCGGCCGCGAAGCCGTCGAGCGGCCGCGCCGCGCCGCAACGTATCAGTTGGGCACACTCGCGTGATTATAAAGGGCCGCGCAGCCCGGCGCTGAAGGCGCGGTCAATCGTCGCGATAGCGTTTTGCACGCCCTGAGACGGTTACCGTCATTTACAGCCGGCGTCTCGACGCAGCGTTTACAATAGCCCGCATCGACCTCATGGCGGGCGTTCCCGCCACGCTGCTACGGATTCATGGCCAAAGCTCCTTATTCGGCGCCTGCGCAAGCCTTGCCGCATCGCATGTCGCGCCTTTTCACCGAAATTCGCTGGATCTTGCAGGTCGCGCTGTGCGTGTTCCTCGTGATGGCGCTCGTCAGCTACAGCCGCCACGACCCGAGCTGGACGCATGCCGCGCAAGTCGACCGCATCGCCAACTGGGCGGGGCGTGTCGGCGCGTGGACCTCCGACATCCTGCTGCTGTTGTTCGGTTTGTCGGCGTACTGGTGGGTCGTGTTGCTCGCGCGCCGCATCGCCGCCAACTATCGGCGCCTGAATCGCCACGGCGCGGCGCAAGAGGACGCGCCGCGCGACGGCGCCTGGATTGCCGATGCCGTGTCGTTCGTGGTCGTGCTGCTCGCCTGCGACGGCATCGAGGCGCTGCGCATGTGGTCGCTGCGGGTCCCGCTGCCGCGGACGCCGGGCGGCATCGTCGGCGACGCCGTGGCGCGCGCGACCTCGCACGCGCTCGGCTTCACCGGCGGCACGCTCGCGCTGTTGCTCGCGCTTGCGATCGGCTTGTCGCTCTATTTCCGCTTTTCCTGGCTGTCCGTGGCCGAGCGTGTCGGCGATTCGATCATCTCGGCCGTCACCCTGGCCAAGCTCAGGCGCGAGGCAGGGCGTGACCGCAAGCTCGGCGAAGCCGCGGCGGTCAAGCGCGAAGGCAAGATCGAGCAAAGCCGCTTCCGGTTGGATGAGCACGAACCCGTGACGATCGTGCCGCCCGTCACGTCGCCGCCCAAATCCGAGCGCGTCGAAAAGGAAAAGCAGGTTCCCCTGTTCGTCGATCTGCCCGGCGATTCGACGCTGCCGCCGATCGCCTTGCTCGACCCGGCGCCGCCCGCGCAGGAGACGATTTCCGCCGATACGCTCGAGTTCACCTCGCGCCTGATCGAGAAAAAGCTCAAGGATTTCGGCGTGGACGTGAGCGTGGTCGCGGCCTATCCGGGGCCGGTCGTCACGCGCTACGAAATCGAGCCGGCCACGGGCGTCAAGGGCAGCCAGATCGTCAATCTGGCCAAGGACCTCGCACGCTCGCTCTCGCTCGTCTCGATTCGCGTCGTGGAGACGATTCCGGGCAAGAATTACATGGCGCTCGAATTGCCGAACCAGCGACGTCAGACGGTGCGCCTGTCGGAAATCCTCGGCTCCGAGGTGTATGCCGATGCGTCCTCGAAGCTCACGATGGGCTTGGGCAAGGACATCGGCGGCAATCCGGTCTGCGCCGATCTGGCAAAGATGCCGCACTTGCTCGTTGCCGGTACGACGGGCTCGGGCAAGTCGGTCGGCATCAACGCGATGATTCTCTCGCTACTCTACAAGGCGAGCGCCGAGGACGTGCGCATGATCCTCATCGATCCGAAGATGCTCGAAATGAGCGTGTACGAAGGCATTCCGCATCTGCTGTGTCCCGTCGTGACCGACATGCGCCAGGCCGGGCACGCGCTGAACTGGGCGGTCGCGGAAATGGAGCGGCGCTACAAGCTCATGAGCAAGCTTGGCGTGCGCAACTTGGCGGGCTACAACCACAAGATCGACGAAGCGGCCAAGCGCGACGAGAAGCTGCCCAATCCGTTCAGCTTGACGCCCGATGCGCCCGAGCCGCTCACGCGCTTGCCGCATATCGTCGTGGTGATCGACGAGCTGGCCGACTTGATGATGGTGGTCGGCAAGAAAGTGGAAGAGCTGATCGCGCGGATCGCACAAAAGGCGCGTGCGGCGGGCATCCACTTGATCCTTGCCACGCAGCGACCGTCGGTCGACGTCATCACGGGGCTCATCAAGGCGAACGTGCCGACGCGCATGGCGTTCCAGGTTTCCTCGAAGATCGATTCGCGCACGATTCTCGATCAGCAGGGCGCCGAATCGCTGCTCGGCATGGGCGACATGCTGTATCTGCCACCCGGCAGCGGGCTGCCGGTTCGCGTGCATGGCGCGTTCGTCTCCGACGACGAAGTGCACCGCGTCGTCCAAAAGCTCAAGGAGCATGGGGAGCCCAATTACATCGAAGGGCTGCTCGAAGGCGGTCTTGCCGGTGAAGGCGACGAGGGCTCGGCGGCGAGCGGCGGCCAAGCCGGCGGCGAGTCGGACCCGCTGTACGACCAAGCCGTCGAGGTGGTCGTCAAGAACAAGCGCGCATCGATTTCGCTCGTGCAGCGGCATTTGCGCATCGGCTACAACCGGGCGGCTCGGCTGCTCGAGCAAATGGAGCAATCGGGGCTGGTTTCGGCGATGTCGTCGAACGGCAATCGCGAAATTCTGGTCCCGTCGCGCGATGTCGATTGACCCGGGCTTGGGCAGGCGCCTCGCCGCCAGCCGTCCGGACATCGCGCGTTTTCCGACCCATCACGGAGAGTCATGTTGAATCCGAAGCAGTTTTCTTCCCGCCTTGGCGCCCATTTGCCGGCGCTTCGCTCGCTCGCGCACCGCGTCGATCGGGGCGGCGGCGTGCGGCGCGCCCTCGTGCGCAGCTTGCGGGCGGCGGCGCTCGGCGTCGCGGTCGTGGCGTTCGCTCCTGCTGCATGGGCGAGCGGCACCGCGCAACTGAAGGCGTTCGTGGCGCAGGTGCATGCGGCGCGCGGCGACTTCGTCCAGCGCGAAGTCAAGGCGCCGGCCAAGAACGCGGCGGCGAGCGGCGGCTCGGTGGTGCCCACGCTCGGCGGCACTTCGAGCGGCACGTTCGTGTTCGCGCGCCCAGGCAAGTTCATCTGGTCGTACGAGAAGCCGTACGAACAAGTGTTGCAAGCCGACGGCGACAATCTGTACGTCTATGACAAGGATTTGAACCAAGTCACGGTGCGCAAGCTCGGCGGCGCACTGGGGGCGAGCCCCGCTGCGATCTTGTTCGGCAGCAACGATCTCGAAAAGAACTTCACGCTGCGCGATGCCGGTGTGAAAGAAGGCATCGACTGGCTCGAGTTGATCCCGAAATCGCGCGATACGCAGTTCGAGCGGGTGGGCATTGGCTTTCGCGACGGCAATCTCGAGGCGATGGAGCTGCACGATGTCTTCGGCAACGTGACGCTGCTCACGTTCTCGAACATTCAAAAAAACCCGGCCCTCAAGCCCGGCGCGTTCAAGTTCACGGTGCCCAAGGGCGCCGATGTGATCAACGGCTAGCGCATGCCCGCGAGGCCGGTCGGTTTTTCCGGCCGGGCGCGGCTGTGCCCGAATCGTTGTTGCCGCCGTCACCGCCGTTACGACCCGGACTGACTCATGTTTGAAGAGACCCGTGCCGGCATGCCGCTCGCCGAGCGGCTGCGGCCCACCACGATCGACGAGGTCATCGGCCAAAAGCATTTGCTCGGGCCGATGAAGCCGCTACGCGTGGCATTCGAATCGGGCGAGCCGCATTCGATGATCTTGTGGGGCCCGCCCGGCGTCGGCAAGACGACGCTCGCGCGGCTGATGGCGCATGCGTTCGACGCCGAGTTCATCGCATTGTCGGCCGTGCTTTCGGGCGTCAAGGATATTCGCGAGGCCGTCGAAGTCGCACAGAACCATCGCGCGCACGGGCGCCGGACGCTCGTGTTCGTCGATGAAGTGCATCGCTTCAACAAGAGCCAGCAGGACGCGTTCTTGCCGCACGTGGAGTCGGGGTTGTTCGTCTTCATCGGTGCGACGACGGAAAACCCTTCCTTCGAAGTGAATAGTGCGTTGTTGTCGCGAGCGGCGGTCTATGTGCTCAAGAGCTTGGATGACGACGACTTGCGCGAGCTGCTCGAGCGGGCGCTCGCGGCGCTCGGCGCCGTGGAGATGACCGACGAGGCGAAAGACGCGCTGATCGGCTCGGCCGACGGCGACGGCCGCAAGCTGCTCAACAACATCGAGATCGTCGCGCGCGCGGCCGCGGCGCAGAAGGCGCAGCGCATCGACGGCGAGTTGATCGCGACGGCGCTCACGGAGAATCTGCGCCGCTTCGATAAGGGCGGCGACGCGTTCTATGACCAAATCAGCGCGCTGCACAAATCGGTGCGAGGCAGCAATCCCGACGGCGCGCTTTATTGGTTCTGCCGCATGCTGGACGGCGGGGCCGATCCGCGCTATTTGGCGCGCCGCATCGTGCGGATGGCGTGGGAGGACATCGGCCTTGCCGATCCGCGCGCGCCGCGTATCGCACTCGATGCCGCCGAAACCTACGAGCGCCTCGGCACGCCCGAGGGCGAGCTTGCGTTGGCGCAGGCGCTGATTTACTTGGCCGTGGCTCCGAAGTCCAACGCGGGGTACGTCGCCTATAACGAAGCGCGCCGCTTCGTCGGCAAGGACCGATCGCGAGGCGTGCCCGTGCATTTGCGCAACGCGCCCACGAAGCTCATGAAAGAACTCGGCTACGGCCACGAGTATCGCTACGCGCACGACGAGCCCGACGCCTACGCGGCGGGCGAAACCTATCTGCCCGACGGCATGCGCGAGCCGCGCTGGTACCAGCCGACGCCGCGCGGGCTCGAGGGCAAGATCGGCGAGAAGCTCGCGCGTTTGGCCGACCTCGACGCGGCGTGGCTGCGCGAGCACAAGGCGAAGGGCGACTGACTGCGCGGGCGCTGCGAGTTCATTGCGCGTTCGTTGCCGGCGACGGATTGTTCGGGCGGCCGCGCGGCGCGGCTGGCCGGTGCGTTAAAATCGCGACTTCACTCACGATACGACTCGCATTCAACATGCTCGACATTCAGTTGCTGCGCAAAGATCTCGACGGCGTCGCAAAGCGCCTCGCCGCTCGCGGCTACACGCTCGACGTGGCTGCGTTCTCCAAGCTCGAAGCCGAACGCCGCGACATCCAAACCCGTACCGAAGAACTGCAATCGCGGCGCAACAGCTTGTCGAAGCAGATCGGCGCAATGAAGGGGCGCGGCGAAGACACGACGGCGGTGATGGCCGAAGTGAGCGGCATTGGCGACGAGATGAAAGCGTCCGCCGCGCAGCTCGACGACGTGCAAGCGCGGTTGTCGAAGCTGATGCTCGAGATGCCGAATTTGCCGCACGAAAGCGTGCCTGCCGGCGAAGACGAGAAGGACAACGTCGAAGTGCGGCGTTGGGGCACGCCGCGCCAATTCGATTTCGAGGTGAAGGATCACGTCGATGTCGGTACGCCGCTCGGGCTCGATTTCGAGACGGGCGCAAAGCTCGCGGGCGCGCGCTTCACGATGCTGCGCGGTGCGATGGCGCGGCTGCATCGCGCATTGGCGCAGTTCATGCTCGACACGCATACGCAGCAACACGGCTATACCGAGGTGTATTCGCCGTACATCGTGAACCCGGAGATTCTGTACGGCACGGGCCAACTGCCGAAGTTCGCCGACGATATGTTCCGTGTGGAGAAGGGCGGCGGCGAGAACGTGGTGACGCAGTATTTGATTTCCACTTCGGAAATCCCGCTGACGAACACGGTGCGCGAGAGCATCGTCGACGGCGCGGCGCTGCCGATCAAGTTGACGGCGCATTCGCCCTGTTTCCGTTCGGAAGCGGGGGCTTACGGTCGCGATACGCGCGGGATGATTCGCCAGCATCAGTTCGACAAAGTCGAGATGGTGCAGGTCGTGGCGCCGGAGGCGTCGTATGACACGCTCGAGCAGATGGTCGGGCATGCGGAAGCGATTTTGCAGAAGCTCGAGTTGCCCTACCGGGTGATTACGCTGTGCACGGGCGATATGGGGTTCACCGCGGCCAAGACGTACGACCTGGAAGTGTGGCTGCCGGCGCAGAAAACTTACCGCGAGATTTCCAGTTGCTCGAACACCGAGGCGTTTCAGGCGCGGCGGATGCAGGCGCGCTATCGCAACGCGCAGGGCAAGCCGGAGCTCGTGCATACGTTGAATGGCTCGGGGCTGGCGGTCGGCCGCACGCTCGTGGCCGTGCTGGAGAACTTCCAGAACGCGGACGGCTCGGTGACGGTGCCTGCTGTGCTACGCCCGTATATGGGCGGCGTGGAGCGGCTCGAACGCGACGCTGCGGCTTGACGAGCGCTGCCGCGTTCCGGGCCTGCTTCCGCGTGCAAAAAAAGCTTGGAATGTCGTGACGAGTATCCTATAATCTTCGCTTCGCCAAACGTGACCAAGTTGGCGAAGCGAAGGCGGGGCAACCCGATTCGAGAAGTCGGAAAGGTGGCAGAGTGGTCGAATGCGCCGGACTCGAAATCCGGTGTACGGTTATACCGTACCGTGGGTTCGAATCCCACCCTTTCCGCCAGAATTTTGAAGAAAGCCCTGTACAGTCAATGACTTGCGGGGCTTTTTCTATTTCAGCCCATCAGCTGGCCCATCGCAAGATTTGAGGCTATCAATCTGTCGCAAACAGCGCGACCTTCGGGCCCCGGCGTAGCAATCCTTCATCGTGGACAGCGACCGCCCCAGTCGAATTCGCTCTTAAGGATCGCACGTCAGTAGAATCACAGTCTTTCATTGCCCTGCCTGCCATCGATGAAAGTTCCGGTTAACCAGTCGGCCCTGAACAATTCATTTTGCTCGGCAAATGAGTTCACGCTGCCGACGGCGTAGCGGTTTCGAAGCCAAGCAAAGCGACGAGAATCAGGGCGTAAAAAAGCCGCAGCTTGCGCAGGATCATC
>NZ_JAUEQW010000017.1:0-102312 GCF_056498045.1 Trinickia sp. Z7 | reverse complement strand
CCAGATGCAGCACCACCACCGAATCCTTGCCGCCCGAGAACAGCAACGCCGGCTTGCTGCATTCGGCCACGAGCTCGCGCAGGATGTGGATCGATTCCGCCTCGAGCCAGTCGAGGTGGTCCATGCGCCGATGAGCGAGCAAGCGGGCGTTCGCATCGGCAGGATCGAGAAGAAGGCACATGATGTTCCCTTCGGTTTTCGTTGATGGCTGGAAAAGGAGCGCGGCGTTCGCGGCCGCTAAATCGGCACGCCTAACTCAAGCTCCGGTATGCGATGTACGCCGCGGTGAGCAGCAGCAATGCCGCCGAAAAGCGCCGCAGCGCGTGACGTTTGACGGAAATCGTTTTGGCGGCGCGCCTGCCCGCGCAGCCGCCCACCACCCCGCCCGCGACCAAGGCAAGGGCGAGCGGCGCGTTGACCTTACCGGCCAGCGCATAGTTGGCCGCCGTCATGGAGCCGAATGCGACTACCGACACGAGCGAGGAAGCCACCGCTTCGAGCATCGGCACGCGCGCGATGAAGTGCAGCGCCGGCACCGAGAGAAAGCCGCCGCTGATGCCGAAAAAGCCTGCCACGCCGCCGACGGCCACCCCCGCTCCCGCGGTGGCGAAGCCCCGGCCCGGCGTCACGCATGCCGGGGCAACGTGGCCGCTCGAGCGCACCGGCGAAAACATCAGCAGCGAGACGAGGGCGACGATCGCGGCGAGCAGCAGCATCAACGCGCCGCCGTCGACATGCAGCGACCAGCGCGAACCGCCGAACGCCCCGGCCATGCCGGCGGCGGCGAACACCGCCCCCGTGCGCCACCGCACGAGCCCGGCCCGCGCATATGAAACGAGGTTGACGAGCGCCGTCGCGGCAACGGCGGCGGCGGTCGTGCCGATGGCGACGTGCGCATCGCCGACCTTCACGAAGTAGAGCAACAGCGGCACCGAAAGCGAGCCGGCGCCGCCGCCGACAAACCCAAGCGTGAAGCCGATCGACAAGCCCGACAGGCAGGCGAGCGCGATTTGCGTCTGCAAAGTCATCGCGACCGACATGGTTGAAGTTCTCTCAGGTTGCAGGGCCGACCGATCGGCGCCGCGCGTACATTGCGCACGGCGTCCGATGCGGTGGCTTTGGGTGTAATGGAAGGGCCGACGCCAGGTCAGTCCGTGACCTCGAACTGCTCGGTCAATTCATCGAGCTTGGCGGGCGCCGCGGCGCCGCGGAGCGCGCGCTCGGCCGCACATCGCTCCATCCGCGCACGCACCGACGCCAAATACTCGGCGCGATGCCGCCGCAAAGCGAAGTCGCGAAAGTTGGTGCGCTCGAGTTCGCGCCAGGCCTCGTCTCGGCCGATGTCCGACGCAGCGCGGGCCTCGTCCAACGCTTTTGCGTCGAGCGGCGTGCCGGCATCGGTCAGGCGCTCGTAGCCGTAACGTTGCATGTATTCGTGCGTCAGCGTTTCGATCGTAGCGATTTCGTCCATCGACAAAACCTTCTTGTATTTGTCGACGTTGGCCGCGATCGGCGCGAAGCAATTGGACGACCACAGCGCGGACATGCGCGAGATCTGGCGCGCCTCCGCCGAGTGGGCGACATCGAGCATCTGCGGCAGGAATTCGATGTCGAAGAACGCGCAAATGCGCTTGAGCACGGCTTCTTCGTCGGCCAGGAAATCCTCGTAGCGGATCGTCAGCGTGCGCTGCGGGTACTGCGTTTGCACGCGATCGGCGGCGCGGTGAGCTTCGAGCCACGTCCGTGCATTGAGCCGCGTGTCGAAATCGTGAATGATCGCTTTGTTCATCGAGGCGATTTGCGCGCGCGGATCGCGTACGACGTTCAGAAACAGCATGTCGGGAAACAATCGCATCAGTTCGTCGGCGTAATGCACGCTATCGAGCGACTTGTCCATGACCACCCGCGCGCCGCGCTGCTCGCCCGCGCGCAGCAGCAATTCCCAGACGATCCGGTGCACGCTGCGCGGCGCGCTGCGGATCGCTTCGAACACATCCACCGGGTCGAACACGAGCCCGGGCCACTTCACCATGCTCGCCGCCTGCAAGCCGATCACATCGCTCACGAGACGAAAATACGCGCGATCGTCGTCGAGATCGCCGTATAGCGGAACGATCGGCATGAAGTCGACGATATGCAGCGGGTAGGGGGAATAGAAAGCGGGATTGAAGTTCAATCGGAGCCGCAGCGCATGACTGCCGCAACGGCGCAGCGGGATCATCAACACCGGCTGCGGCCGGCCGCCGCTTGCGGGGGAAAGGGTCTCTCGGTTCATATTGGTCTTCCTCGGTTTTTATTTGAAATCGACGGGACACAGGAAGGTCGCCGCGAAATAGTTCGAAAACGCGTCGACGAAAACGTCGATCGCGGTGCTCGGCAAGGCGTTGATCCCGGCGGCAGCGCGCCGGCCCCCGCCGCTTTCGAAGCGCTCGCACAGCGCGTGCGCCGGCAGCAAGTCGGGCTTGGCCGAGCGCACGCTGACGCAGCACGAGCCGTCGGCGCGCTCGTTTAGGACTGCGAACGATTGGTCGCGCGCCTGCGCGGCCAGCAAGTTGGCGAAGGTGCCAGAAATGCGCCGAGCCCACGGGGCGTTGGGCAAGACGTACACCGCGCACCCATCGCCGCTCCAATAAGGCGTCAGCGCATCCGCGTGGGAAAGGTCCTGCCAGTATCCATGCTCGAGCTGCGCAAAGCATCCGGCGCTCGCCACGAACTCGAGCGGGTCGTCAAATTGATGCAACGCGCGATAAAGCGCCTGCGGCGGCATATGCAAGTCGTCGAGCGATTCGCCATATGCGTTGTAGTTGAGCAAACGACCGAGCGTGGCGAGCGCCGCGATCTCGTGTTCGGCCAGACCTTGGGCGGCCGCAAGCCTGCGAGCCGTCGCATCGAGGTTGTCGCCGAACGCGGCGGCGATCGCCCACGGCCGATAGCGGCCGCCGAGCATGCGATCGACGATCACGCTCGTGCAGACATGTGCCGACTCGTCCCACGAGAAGGTCAAACCCGCATGCGCGAATGCGCGCTTGGCTCCGTGATGATCGTAATACGCCACGCGCGCCCCCGCTTCGAGCAAGCGCGTCAAAGCATCGAAATTCGCGTCGAGCGAAATGTCGAGCACGGTCACGTCCAAGCCCGCTTCGCACGGCACGTGCCGCAAGAGCGCGACGTCGCGCTTGACGCCCGTGATACAGATCGCATCGCGAGGCTGGGCGAGTCGCAGCTGATGCAGTGCGCACAGACCATCGGCGTCGCCGTTGAAGACGTCGTACGCCAGCACCGGCGCTGCGCTCGATACGGGTTCAGCGCTTCGGGCCATCATCGCGCTCCCGATCCCGCTGCAGCAGGTAGTCCAGCAACAGGGCCGCGGCGCCGCCTTCGGGCAACTTCGCCGTATCGAGCGCGCAGGCCGGCGCGAGCGGCGGCTCGTAAGGCGCGTTCACGCCCGTGAAATCCGCGAGTTCGCCGCGACGCGCCTTGCGATAGAGCCCTTTCGGATCGCGCGATTCGCACACTTGAAGCGGCGTGCTCACGTGCACTTCGACGAAGCGGGCCGCGCCCACGATCTCGCGCGCGGCAGCGCGATCTTGGCGCAGCGGCGAAACGAAGGACGTGACGACGATGAGGCCGACGTCGTTCATGAGGCGGGACACCTCGGCCGCACGCCGCACGTTCTCGCGGCGATCCGCTTCGGAAAAGCCGAGGTCCCGGTTCAAGCCGCAACGCATGTTGTCGCCGTCCAGCACCGCGCAAGGGCGCCCTTCGCGCCGAAGCAAGCGCTCGAGGTCGAAGGCGATGGTCGACTTGCCGGCCCCGCTCAGTCCCGTCAGCCAGAAGGTCAGGGGGGAATGGCCGAATTGCAGCTCGCGTGCATGCTCGGCTACGCCGCCCGCATGCCAGAAAATGTTGGCGCCTGGGCGGCGCTCGCTCGCTTGCCCCGCGTTTGCCGATTCCGTGTCGCAGGCAGGCAGATGAGACCGCGCGGCACGGGCCAGTCCGTTACCGTTCATGGAAGCATCCTTATTCTCGTTTCCATCGCAATGTCGGCGTCACGCGCAAGCGATCGACGCTCGCGCGGCCGTAGGCATATGTCGGATTCTCGATAGCTGTCCATCGATTCGACTTCGGCTGGGCGGCTGAAACGCTCGCGCCGACGATCGGATGGAAGCGCCGCGCTCAGGCCGGCTCGTAAGCCAGCATCGCGCGGCTCGAGGGCGGGGCGAGCCGCGGCGACGCGTGCTGCGCACCCGCGCGGGTCGACACGCCCGAGGGCGCGCCGTGGCGCAGCTTGAACACACTAACGGCGGTCACGAGCGTCTCGGCCTGCTCGCGCATCGATTCGGCCGCGGCAGCCGCTTCCTCGACGAGCGCTGCGTTTTGCTGCGTCACCTGATCCATCTGCGTGAGTGCGAGATTGATTTGCTCGATGCCGGTCGCTTGCTCTTCGCTGGCGCTCATGATTTCGCCCATGATCAGCGTCACGCGCTTGACGCTATCGAGCACGTCCTTCATCGTCGTGCCCGCCTCGTCGACGAGCCGGTTGCCCAGCTCGACCTGCTCGACCGAGCCGCCGATCAATGCCTTGATCTCTTTTGCCGCGGTGGCCGAGCGCTGTGCGAGCGAACGCACTTCGGAGGCGACGACGGCGAAGCCGCGTCCTTGCTCGCCGGCGCGGGCCGCTTCGACGGCGGCGTTCAGCGCGAGAATGTTGGTTTGGAATGCAATGCCGTCGATCACACCGATGATCTCGACGATCTTTTGCGAGGCTTGATTGATCGAGCCCATGGTCTGCACGACTTGCGAAACGACGTTGCCAGCCCGCTCGGAGACCGTCGAGGCCGACGCCGCGAGTTCGTTTGCCTGGCGCGCGTGCTCCGAGTTGCGTTTGACCGTGGCCGTCAACTCTTCCATGGAAGCGGCGGTCTGCTCGAGCGAGGCGGCTTGCTCTTCGGTGCGCGAGGATAGGTCGAGATTGCCGCTCGCGATTTGCCCGGCCGCCGAGGCAATCGCCCCCGTGCTGACGTGGACTTGGCTCACGATGCCAACGAGGCTTTCGCGCATCGTCTTCATCGAATGCATGAGGCTCGCGTCGTCACCGCTCTTGACGATGACGTCCGTGGTCAAATCGCCCGACGCGACGCGGTCGGCGGCGTCGGCAGCATCGGCGGGCTCGCCGCCGAGCTGCTTGAGGATGCCGCGGGTGATCGCCAACGAAGCGATGACACTCACGATGAGCGCGCACAGCGCGAGCGCCATGATGCCGAGCCGGCTCGCCGCATACGATTCCTTCGCACTGGCGGTCAGTTCGTCGTTCTGTTTATGCTCGAGCGTACGCAACTTGCGTACATAGCCCCACCATTTCGCTTGGATCGGCCGCAACTCGAACCGCAGCAGGTGATAAGCGGCGTCGCGCTGGCCCTGCATCGCCAGCTCGCGGGCCTTGCGCATCATCGGCAAGGCCAGGTCGCCCTGCTCGCGCATTCCCGCCAGCAACGTTTTCTCCTCCTCGCTCGTACCCGGCAGCGCGAACATCGTCGTGAGCTTGGCGCTGCTTTCAGCGTAGGCCGCAGTTTCTTCGTCGAAGCGCTTCGTTTCGATTTCGATTTGGTCTTGCTGGTCCGCCTGCAGCAAGAGCAGGTTGCGCAAGGCCAGCGCGCGATTGGAGATGGTTTCGTCAAGCCGGTTCGCCAAGTTCGCTTCCACCGAGTTCACGTCGGTGATATCGACCATCGCCCCTTCCAGCGAGGCCATGCGCATCAGCGCGAATACGGTGACCAAAGCAAGCAAGGCCGAAACCAGCGCAAAGCCGATTGCAAGGCGGCTCGCCACTTTCATGTGGGATAAGTTCATTTCGCTACCTTTGATAAGGGACGTCTCTCACCGTCCATTAACTCCATCGGGGAAACCCGACGGTCACAGGGGGCGTGAACGGCACATGCGGGATAGACCTTAAGTGTTTTATCGGATGAAAACGTTTTTAATGACGAGATAGTTTGTTCGCGCCGGTCGCGGCAAACTTTTTAATATGACAAATGAAAATGGGGAACCGAGCACCGTAACCGGACGTTGAAAAGAGAGATTTGACCGGCGTCAATGTCCCCGTTTTTCGGGGAAATCGGGTAAAGCCATGTCATCGGTTCCCGTGGTGGGAACGATCGATTTCGGGGTTTTTTGGGGCCCGGGAATGCAGCGCAGCGCGCGACCTCGCGCAGACAGCGTTGTGCCGCGTGGCCCAATTGCGTCGTCCCGCATGCACCGTTCACACGGCGCAGGTGCGACACGTCGAGCGCAACGCCCTTAGCCGTGCGGCCCATCAATGCCGATGCAGCAAACTGCGTAGCGGATGACGCCAATCGAGGCGACGGGGTGAGGCGTCGCGCGTCTGCCGCAGGTGGTCCTGCCACAGTTCATCGGAAAAAAGAAACGCCACGATCAACAGCGGCAGCACGAGAAACGCGCCCAAAATTACTCGCTCGATCACGATGAGCCTCCGGTGCCGAAAGCGTGAAATCCATTCTATGCGCATGACGCGCGCCTCGTGCAGGGCTCGCGAGATGGACGTGGCCTAGCGCGCATCGTCGTACCTGTGCTCGTCGCGCGTCACAGGCCCGGCATCGTTTTTGTCCCTTAACTAATCCCTTATTCCGCATTTCTCGCATGCCGGTTTGCAGATCTTTATGTGCAGCGCCGCAAAAGTCCTTTTAGTTTTATTAAGCGGCTTAATTGTTTAGGGCGCGACAGCGACGCTTCATGCAGCGCCTTATTCGGTGCGCTTCTCGAGACGACGCATCGGCCCGCATTGCCTGTGCACCGAGCTCCCGGGCAAGCCATGGCGCATGAAAAGGGGCTGCGGCACCGGTGCGACAATCCGTCGCTTTTGCAAACGCACACGAAATGTGCTTGTGCTTTGGCACGGATCATCTACGCTGAAATGCGCGGGTTTTGGATTGCCTTTAAATACATAGCTAACCACAGTGAAAACCCGCATGGAGGCGTATATGAAGAAACAAGCCGGCATGCTTTTTATGCTCATTGGATTGGCCGCAGCGGCCACCGTCGCTCAAGCGCAGGACAACGTCCTGAAGCCTCAGCAGACCTTCCAATTCAGGCAAGGCGCCTACGGATGCTTATCGAAGGATAAGCTCGATTCGGCTTACCAGCACGCCCAGGCGGGCGAACAGCAGAAAATGCAGGAGTTTTTCTCCGGTTTCCAATGCTTATCGGCGCCTGAGAATGCGGACTTTCGCATCGTGCGCGTGGTCGGGCGGGACGTGGAATTCGTCAACGCCGGCAATCAGGATACGGAAGGACTCTGGACTCACGCGGAATTCATCAAGCAATAGCGTAGCGCTGCCGATTCAGCGGGGCTGAACCCAGCGCGGCGCGCGGCACGAATGTGCCGCAACGCGCCTGCGCGTTCGGCTTGCCCGCGCTCACGGCGAGCGCGCCCAGCGCTTGCATGTCGATTCTGGATTTCGGCCCGGCCACAACCGGGCCGTTCGTCATTGCGGCACTCGTTTTCGCTATCATGCCCGCCTGGGGTCGGTGCGCGCTCGAACGCGCCCCGCGCCCGATCCGCGACCGATTCGCGCAAACGAGTTCTTCCGACGCTGCATGGCCCTCAAATCGACGATCTACAAAGCCGAGCTTCAAATTGCCGACATGGATCGGCATTACTACGGCGACCACGCCTTGACCATCGCTCGTCACCCGTCCGAAACCGACGAGCGGATGATGGTTCGGCTCGCCGCCTTCGCCTTCTTTGCGAGCGAGCGGCTCGAATTGGCCAAGGGCTTGTCCGACACCGACGAACCCGATCTATGGGAAAAAGACCTGACGGGTGCGATTCAAACCTGGATCGAAGTGGGGCAGCCCGACGAGCGTCGACTGGCAAAGGCCAGCGGACGTGCACAGCAGGTCTATGTCATTGCCTATGGCGGGCGCACCTCGCAGCTCTGGTGGGACGGATTGCGCGGCAAGGTCGAACGGCTGCGCAACGTCGAGGTCTGGTCGCTCGCGGAAGGCGCGGGCGAGGCGCTTGCACGGTTAGCCGAAAGAACCATGCGGCTGCAGTTGACGGTGCAAGATGGCGCAGCCTGGTTGACGACCGCCGACGCCGACCCCGTCGAGCTGCAGTGGACCGTGCTCAAGGCGCGCAGCGCGGCCTAGGGCCTGTTCGCGCTCGTTCCCGGCTTGCGCTCGCCTTCGCCCGGTCGGCGGCGGCGCCGGCTGAAGCCGCCCCGGCTCGCGCGCGACGAAAGAGCGCGCCGCATCGCCTTTCGTTTGGCTTCGTAGCCGACCGGTCAGAGCGAAGTCGCGCGCACCGCTTCCGGCGGCCCTTTGAGTTCCACCATGTTGCCCTCGGGATCGAACAGATAGAGCGACGGCCCGAAACCGTCAGCGCCGTAGCGGCGCCCCTGCGAGCCCAGCCGAGCCCCGTGGGCGGTCAAATGGGCGGCGAGCCGCTGCGCGTCGAAATGTTCGACCCGCAGGCACAGATGGTCCATATTTCGCCCTTGACCAGGTATGCCGCTGTCGCTGCGATCGATCGTCGAGCCGGGCGCAAGCAAATCGATCATCGAGCGTCCCGCGCGCAGCTGGGTCAGTCCGATTTCGGGCTGCTCTTTTTCGATCGTGCAGCCGAGCGCCTCGCAGTAGAAGCGCGCCATCGCAGCGGGGTCGGCGGCTCGAATCACGACGTGGTCGATTTCGCGAATGATCGGTTTCATCGACGTTTCCCTCACAATGGAGGCAGGGGAGCGGAGCGGCCAGCGGCAGGCCGCGGATTCGACCAGTGTACGGCAAGCGAGGGATCCAACGCAGGCGGGCGAGCCGAGGCGCGAAAGGCGCACCCTGGCCGGAGCCGCTCTGGGCGGGGCTCCTGCGGCGCAAAGGCAAAAAAAAACCCGCTCACAGGGAGCGGGTGAATCCATATCAGGAGGAGACATGGAGGAGACAGTTCCTACTATACACACGTCGATGGTGCGATGCAATATCTTTTTTAGCTAGGAAAATGACGAAAGATTCTATGGGGGATTTCACTGGCTTCCGCCAGAAATAGGGGCCCGAAGAAATCCACCCGAACGACACCGCAAGATTCGGCGCGCGCAGCTTGGCACTGACGCATAGAGTGGGCATCGTCTACTTCGCCAACCTCGGGAAACATCATGGATACCGCCTACCAAACGGATCACGAGCGCTGGGATGCGGTCGTCGCGCGCGACGCGCAAGCCGACGGCGCTTTCTTCTACGCCGTCGCCACGACGGGCGTGTTCTGCCGGCCCTCGTGCGCCTCGCGCCTGCCCCGGCGCGAAAACGTCGCGTTCTTCGGCACGGCCGACGAGGCCCAGGCGGCCGGCTTTCGCCCCTGCAAGCGGTGCCGTCCCGACGGCTTGCCGCGCGACATGGCGATCGTCGAGCGCGCCTGTGCTGCGCTCGATGCCGATCCGCAAGCGCGCATGACGCTCGCACAGCTCTCCGCGGCCGTCCACCTCAGCCCGTTTCATCTGCAGCGGCTGTTCAAACGCATCGTCGGCGTCTCGCCGCGCGAATATCAGGCCGCCCGCCGCGGCGCCGCGCTGCGCGAAGCGCTGCAACGCGGGCAGGGCGTTACGCGCGCCGCGCTCGATGCGGGCTTCAATTCGCCGTCGCGGCTCTACGACAGCATCCCCGGCGAATTGGGGATGGCGCCGTCCGCCTACCGGAAAAAGGGCGCGGGCCTCACCGTCCACTACGCCAGTGCAGCCACGGCGCTAGGCCACGTGCTGGTCGCGGCGACGGACAAGGGGATTTGCCGCATCGCATTCGGCGATGACCCGGTCCAGCTAAGCCAGGCGTTGCGGCACGCGTTCGCCAACGCCAAGCTCGTCGAAGATCGCACGCGCATCGCACCCTTCATCGAACAGATCGATGCGTATCTGCGCGGACAGCGCGAAACGTTCGACCTGCCGCTCGATGTCAGTACGACGGCCTTTCGCCAGCGCGTCTGGGATGCGCTGCGGCGCATCCCCTACGGCCAGACGCGCAGCTACACCGAGGTCGCGGCCGAGCTGGGCGTGCCCAATGCGGTGCGCGCCGTCGCGAGCGCATGCGCATCGAACGAACTCGCCCTCGCCATCCCGTGCCATCGCGTCCTGCAAAAGGGCGGGGCGCTGGCCGGCTATCGTTGGGGGCTCGCGCGCAAAGCCGCCCTGCTGGAAGCCGAAGCGGCGCACTCCGGCGTGGCGCCTGGCTCCGCCTCGCGCGATTTGGACGACGCAGCTTGAGCACCGCGCCCGCCGTCAGCTTCGAGCTTGCGTTCAAAGCACCTTATGACTGGGCGCGCGTCCTACGCTTTTTCGCGGGGCGCGCAACGCCGGGCGTCGAAGCCGTGGAGGAGGGCGCCTATCGCCGCACGATCGCTTGGGACGGCGCGAGCGGCACCCTCGTCGTCGCACGCCATCCGCGCAAGCGTCGCCTCGTTGCGACCGTGGAAGGACCGGCCAGCCGCCACGCGCAAGCGCTTGCGCCGCATGTTGCGACCATGTTCGACGTCGATGCGGATCCCGCCGCCATCGGCGCCCATCTGGGCCGCGACCCGTGGCTTGCGCCGCTCGTCGCGGCCGCGCCGGGGCTGCGCCTGCCCGGCGCATGGTCCGCGTTCGAGCTCGTCGTGCGCGCGATCGTCGGCCAGCAGGTCAGCGTCAAAGCCGCAACGACGCTGATCGGCCGCATCGTCGCACGCGCGGGCGAGCGCATCGAGGACCATCCGCATCCGAGCACCGCGTGGCGCTTCCCGACTCCTGCCGCGCTCGCCGATGCCGATCTCGCGCAAATCGGCATGCCCGGCAAGCGCGTGGCGGCGCTGCAGGGTCTTGCACGGGCCGTGGCGAGCGGCGACGCGCCCATCGATGCGATTCACGCGCAACGCGTATCCGCTGCCACGCTGGCCGATGCGCGCGCGACGCTGCTCGCACTGCCCGGCATCGGCCCTTGGACCGTCGAATACATCGCGATGCGCGCCTGGCGCGACGTCGACGCATTTCCCGCCACCGATCTCGTGCTGATGCAGGCGATCGCGGCGCGCGATCCCGCGCTCTCGCGCGCCCCGCTTCAACGCGCGCGCACCGAAGCTTGGCGCCCTTGGCGCGCTTACGCCGCAATGCATCTTTGGAACGAAATCGCCGATCGCGCAGGGGCGAACCGGGGCGGTTAGCCAAGGCGGTTCGTCGCGTGCCGAGCCGTTGCGGGCCGCGCCGATCCGGCAACGCGCCAACCGCCCTCTCCGCGGTCCGAGGCCTTGCTGGGCTTGGCTTCAAGCGAGGTTCGCGGCACGGTGTTAAAGTGCCCGCTACTCAAAAATGATTGCATCGCGGCGCCGCGCGAGAGTAGATGCGCGCCCGCCCGATCGGCTTCGATGTCAGATATCCAAACGCCACTTCAGTCCGATGCATTCGCCCAGCGCCTATCGGTGTTGACGTCGCCGGCCGCGCGGGACGTGCTCGCCCGCAGCCTGCGCGGAATCGAAAAGGAAAGCTTGCGCGTCATGCGCGACGGTGCGCTCGCGATGACCGCGCATCCCCGCGCGCTGGGCTCGGCGCTGACTCACCCTTCGCTGACCACGGACTACTCCGAAGCGCTGCTCGAGCTCATCACGCCGGCCGAGGCCAATCCCGAACACGTGATTGCGCGGCTCGACGAACTGCACCGCTATGTCTACGCGCAGCTTCACGACGAGCTGCTCTGGAACGACTCGATGCCGGGCCGGCTGCCCGCCGACGACGAAATCCCGATCGCGCAATACGGCGTCTCGAACATCGGCCGGCTCAAGCACGTCTATCGCCACGGTCTCGCGCTGCGCTACGGCCGCACGATGCAATGCATCGCCGGCATCCACTACAACTACTCGCTGAGCGAAGAGGCTTGGCGGCTGCTGCACGCGCAGCGCCCGAGCGCCGCCAGCGCCGTCGACTATCAATCCGCGTGCTACCTCGCACTGATCCGCAATTTCCGGCGGACGAGCTGGCTGCTGATGTACCTGTTCGGCGCCTCGCCCGCGCTCGATCGAGCGTTCTTGCGAGGCCGGCCGCACTCGCTCGAAACCTTCGACGAAACGACGCTCTATCGCCCCTATGCCACGAGCCTGCGCATGAGCGATCTCGGGTACTCGAACACGACCGCCCAAGCCGCGTTGCAACCGAACTACGATTCGCTCTCGGGGTATTTGGAAGCGCTCGCGCGCGCCGTGAGCGAACCGTATCCGCCCTACGAGGCGCTCGGGACCCACCGCGACGGCCACTGGGTGCAGATCAACACGAACGTCCTGCAAATCGAGAACGAGTTCTATTCGACGATTCGCCCCAAGCGCGTGACCGAGCCGGGCGAGCGTCCGTTGCATGCGCTGGCCTCGCGGGGCATCCAGTACGTGGAAGCGCGCTGCCTCGATATCGATCCGTTCGAGCCGTGCGGCATCAGCGTGGAGACGGCTCGCTTTCTCGATGCTTATCTGCTCGTCTGCGCGCTCGATGAAAGCCCCGCGTTGCCGCCGCCCGCCCAGGCCGAAGCGAATGCCAATTTCGGCAGCGTCACGCTGGAAGGGCGCAAGCCCGGCCTCGCGCTCATGCGCGATGGGCGCGCCGTGTCGCTGCGCGATTGGGCCGGCGAGCTGATGGATCGAATCGAAACGGCCGCGCTCGCGCTCGATGCGGCGCGCGGCGGCAACGACTATGCCGCTGCCGTCGCCGCGCAGCGCGTGAAGTTGGCGGATCCGGACGCGACGCCATCGGCACGCGTGCTGCGCACGATGCGCGAGCGCAAACAAAGCTTCCTCGCGTTCGGACTTGCGCAAAGCGAAGCGCACGCCGAGTATTTTCGGGCGCGGCCGCTTGAGCGCGAAGCCGTGGCCGCATTCGACCGGCTGGCCGAGCGCTCGCTCGCCGAGCAAGCCGAGCTCGAGCGGCGCGACGCGGGCGCGTCGTTCGACGATTTCGTCCACGACTATCGCAGCTACACCCTGGAGCGCTTCAGCGTCTGACCTTCGCACGACGAACGACGCTCGCCGAACGTCGGGCGAACGAGTGCACGCGATCGGCGTCGAACCTGCAACGCCATGACGCAGACAGAGGGGGTGGGATGAGGATCATAGGATCGGCAATCGCTTGCATGCTCGTCGCCGGGTGCGCGGCAACGAACCAGGTCAAGCCGGAAACGATGCAGATCGCAACCGCACCGCTCGTGTGCCGAGTCGATCAATGCCCGCTCTGGTGGCAGCGGGCGCGGCAATGGATCGCACGGAACGCGCAATATCCTTTGCAAACCGACAGCTCGGACGTGATCCAAACCGCCGGTCCGGCCGGGGGCAGCGGCGCACCGGCTTACCAAGTCACGCTCTCGCGCAACGCGGACGGCACCTCGACGATCGGCTTTGCCGCCCACTGCGATCGCCCGCTCGCGGGCTGCAAGCCCGACCCTTGGCAGGCGGCCGCGAGCTTCAAGCAATTCGTGAGATCGGGAGCGGATCTCGCGCAGCACCCGCTACCGGCAGCGCCGCAAAATCCGAATCCGCAAAATTCGCAGTAACGCGCGACGCCGGCGCCGCGTCAGTGCGCCATCGCCGGGCCGCCGCCGCGCTTGGGCTTGGTGATCCACACGAGCATGGCCAACAGCACGAACGCAGCGCATGAAATGCGGAAGAAGTCGTTCGTCGCCATCATGTAGCCCTGCTGGGTGACGAGCTCGTTCAATTGCGCGCTGACACTGTCGCCCGTCAGGCCGAGCGTGCCGAGCGCGCTTTGATAGGCGGTCGTGCTCGCCGAATAGCGGCTGACCGATTCGGCCAGCACCGCGTGATGGTAGATCGCATCGTTTTCCCAGTAGGTGGTGCTGATCGCGGTGCCGATCGCGCCCGCAAGGGTGCGTAAAAAATTGGAGAGCCCCGAGGCGCTGGCGAGGCGCTCGTCGGGGATGCTCGATAGCGTGATGGTCGTCATCGGCACGAAGAAGCACGCCACGCCGATGCCCTGCACGATCCGCGGCAAGATGACGTGATTGAACGGCACATCGAGCGTAAACGTTCCATTCCACACGGACACGATGGCAAATACGGTGAAGGCGAAGCTCGCGACCATGCGCAGATCGAGCCGATGCAGGTTGCGCCCGATGATGGGCGACAGAACGAGCGCCAACAGACCGACGGGCGCCGTCGCCAATCCGGCCAGGCCCGCCGTGTAGCCCATCACCGTCTGCAACCAGAGCGGAAAGATGACGACCGATCCGAAGAAAGTCATGTAGCCCAGAAAAATGATCAGCGCGCCCAAGGCGAAATTGCGGTCCTTGAACAGCGTCAGATCGACGACGGGCGTCTTCTCCGTGATCTCCCAAGCCAGCAGGAAGGCCAACGCCACCACGGCGATCAACGCGAGGGTGACGATGAAGGTGGAGTTGAACCAATCCCGGTCCTTGCCCAAATCGAGCATCATCTGCAGGCACGAGACGCCGATCACGAGCAAGCCGAGTCCGACGGCATCGATCCGTTGCTTGGTCGTCTGCGTTTCGCGCCCGCGCAACAGGAAATAAGCGGACGAAGCCGAAATGAGGCCGATCGGCAAGTTGATGTAGAAGATCCACGGCCATGCGTAGTTGTCCGTAATCCAGCCGCCCATCACCGGACCGAAGATAGGCGCAACGATGACCGTCATCGCCCACAGCCCGAGCGCCAACCCGCGCTTTTGCGCCGGGTAGCTGCGCATGAGGATGGTTTGCGAGAGCGGCACCATTGGCCCGGAGACGAGCCCTTGCAACAGCCGGAAAGCGATCAGGGTAGGAAAGTTTCCGGCGAGGCCGCACAGCGCCGAAGCGATCGTGAAAGCGAGCACCGACATCGTGAACAACCGCACCTCGCCCACGCGCCGCGCGAGCCATCCCGTAAGCGGCACCGCGATCGCCGCCGCGACCGAGTACGACGAGATCACCCAGGTGCCGTCGCTCGTGGCCACGCCAAGGCTGCCCGAGATGGTCGGGACCGCAACGTTCGCGATCGATGTGTCGAGCACCTCCATGAACGTGCCGAAGGCCAAACCTATCGTCAGCAGCGCCAATGTGCCGCCCTGCAAGGGCGCGGGACCCGCCTTCGGTTCAACCGCCGCGGAAGCTGCGTTCGCCATGCGCATTCTCCTCATCGTCGAACGGGCGCGGCCGTGCGCCCGCCCACTCGATGTTTTTCATTCGGCGCCAATATGGCCAAAACTGATTGCCATGTCAATATTTTTCTATGCAATGATGGTTGAGGCCTGTATCTACGCGTATCGATCGGCGCGTGAGCCGGGGCGGTAACTTGCCGTAACCCAGGGTCCGTCTGCCGTGCGTTACCATCGGGCGCATCACACGGAACCCTTGCTCTTTGCATGCCGCTTCGTCGCCCTTGCTTCTTTCCCGCTCGAATGCCGCCGGTCCGTTTCGCGGCCGCGCTCGCCATCGCGGCGGCCGCCGCCGCGCTCGCCGGCTGCGCCGTAGGCCCCGATTACCGGCGGCCGAGCACGGACGCGCCTGCCGCCTACAAAGAAACGCCGGCTGGATGGAAGGTGGCCGAGCCCGCCGATCGGGCCGATCGTGGACCGTGGTGGTCCCTCTATGGCGACGCCCGGCTCACCGCGTTGATCGAGCAACTGAACGCGAGCAATCAAACGATCGCGCAGTTTGCGGCCGCCTACCGGCAAGCGCGCGCGCTAGTGGGCGAAGCGCGCGCGGCGTATTTTCCGTCGCTCGGCCTATCGGCCAGTGCGTCGCGCTCGGGCCAGCGGCTCTCCGGCACCAACGGCGGGGGAACGACCACTTCGGTTTCTCGCGTGAGCAATAGCTTCGACACCACGCTCGACGCGTCGTGGGAGCCGGACCTCTGGGGCAAAGTGAGCCGCACGGTCGGGGCGCAACGAGCCGGGCAGGAAGGAGCCGCCGCGGATCTCGCGAACGCGCGCCTATCCGCTCAAGCGACGCTCGCACAAACCTACTTCCGATTGCGCGCCCTCGATGCGACGCAAAAGCTGCTCGACGATACCGTGGCAGCCTACGCGCAATCGCTCAAACTCACGCAGAACCAGTACGCGCAAGGGGTCGCCGCACGCTCGGACGTGATCCAGGCGCAAACACAATTGCAGTCCGCGCAAGCGGCGGCGATCGATAACGGCGTCGCACGGGCGCAGGACGAGCATGCCATCGCCGTGCTGGTGGGTCAAAGCGCATCGGCTTTCTCGCTGCCTGCCATCCCGCTCGATGCCGAACCGCCCGCCGTGCCGGTCGATGTGCCATCGGCTTTGCTCGAGCGGCGGCCCGACATCGCGGCGGCCGAGCGGCGCGCGGCGCAGGCCAACGAGCAAATCGGGGTTGCGAAGTCGGCCTACTTCCCATCGCTGACCCTCTCCGCTCAGGGCGGTTTCCAAAGCTCGGTGCTCTCGCAGCTTTTCACGCTGCCCTCGCGCTTCTGGACGGTCGGCCCGCAACTGGCCGCGACCTTGTTCGATGGCGGGCTGCGACGCGCACAGACAGAGGCCGCGCGCGCCGCCTATGACCAGCAAGTGGCCGTCTATCGGCAGACCGTGCTCGGCGCGTTCCAGGAAGTCGAGGATGCGTTGGCGTCGCAACGGATTCTCGCGCAGGAGATCGTCGTCCAACGAGAGGCGGTCGATTCGGCCAGGCAGGCGCTTGCGATCGTCACGAACGAATACAAGGCCGGCACCGTCGGCTACGTCAACGTGCTGACCGCGCAGACCACGGCATTCCTAGCCGAGCAAAAGCTGGCGAGCCTCGCCGGGCAGCGGATGGTGTCCTCCGTTGGGCTGGTGAAGGCGCTGGGAGGCGGATGGGAGCTTGCGCAGATCGAGCGCGAGACCGGCGCCGCAGCCGCCCCGGGCGCGGCCGCCGCATCGACTGCTGCGGGCTCGAACGCGCCCGCGCCGAGCGCGCACGCCGCGGCCGTAACACCCGCGGCGCACGATTGACCGTCTAGCGCGCGTAATCGAGAGCGATCGTACCGTCGCCATTGGGGCGGCCGAGCACGTTCAGCAGCCCAGCCAGATTGTCGCGCGCTTGCGGCTCGGCGCTCGCCTGTCCGTGAAACGAAGTGGAATTGGCGGAGACAGTGCCGTGCCCGCTCAGCATCAGCGGGCCGTTCAACGTCGATAAATCGATCGTCGAATCATCGCCTTGCGATTGAAATGCCACACGGTACGAGCCCAGCGGTTTGACCGGCGACACGCGCGAGGTCATGTCCGTCAGCATAATCACGAGTTGGCCGTATGCGCGCGTGCCGAGCACCCGCCACGGCGTCCAGGCGACGCGCACCGAGCCGTGCAGATCGAGCGTGTTGAACGGCGCGCCCAGACCGGCGAGGAGCGCGGCCGGAACCGCCATCTCCCCAGCGGAAACCGTCGCGGAACGCGGCCCGGCCGCCAGTTCGATCGCTTCTGGCATGGCGGGGACGTGCTGCATGCGCATGTCCAAATGGCCCGTCAACAACGGCCAAAAGGCTGTTTGCCACTGCACCCGCCCCGGCAGCAGCGTGCCCGCGCCGGCGTCTCTACCGGCCGCCAGCACGAGCGTGGCAGAGCCGCGCCAAACGGAGCCCGAGGGCTCGATCAAATTCACGTGCCCCTGCGACGCCTTCGCGAATTGCGGCGTGATCCAGGCCGCCGGCATCATGACGAGAAGCGTTACACCGCATGAGACGAGTGCGATGACGAGCCACGGCAAAGCGGCGAGCAAGCGCCGCCATCCGAGACTCATACGCCACCTCGCGCAGGCAAGCAGTGCGCCAAGCAGCCATGCAGCGACGCCTTCATCGCGGCGACCTCGCAGGCGCCGTCGCCGGCTGCAGCGTCGCCGCGAGATCGACCTGGCCATCGGCCTTGAGCGCCGTCGCGTGCAGTTCGATCACGCGCACCTTGAACTGTTTGCGCGCGTCGTTGAGCCACATCGTCCACGCCGGGAACGATGCGTTCTTCGCTTCGATTTGCACGGCCTCGCCCGCTAGGCGCACCTGCGTCGTCGCGATGCCCGCTTGCGTCAGCGAGGATGCGAGCGCATCGCGCAGCGCGCCACCCGTCGGCGCCACGCCCTGCGCGGCCGGCGCGAGCGCGCGCGCCTCGTCGGCCTGCGCCGTCATCTGCGCAATCTGCCGCTGCATCGCGGGTAGGGCCTCGCGCAAATGCGCGCGCCCCTCTTGCGCCGGCGCCCACAGCACCGAATAGGCGATGACGATACCGACCGCCACGCCGCCCCATGTCAGCAGCAGTTTTTCGCGCGCGGTGCGCGGTTCCCAAAAGCCGGCCCAAACTTCGCTCAGTGCGCCGAGGTTCATTGGCCGCTCCCGTTTCGAATGACCCATTTGCCCGTGTTGGTGTCGATTTCCCCCGTGAGCGCATTTTGCGCCAGCCGCTGCGTGAACGCGGGGTCGGGCTTCACGTCGGGCTTGAACATCACCTCGAGACGCCGATCGTGATAGTCGAGCGCCGCGATCCCGTTCACGGGGACGGCGCCGAGCGAACGATCGAGCCGCGCCGCCAGCGAGAGAAAATCGTCGGGGGAAAGCTCGCCTGCCGCCACGCGCAGGTGCTCGAGCTGCGTCGTCATTTGCGTGGCCGGATCGAGCACGACCGTCGTCTTCGGGAACGCATTCAACAGGAGCTCCGTCATCTGCGCGGTGAGCGCGTCGCGTTCGCGCGCGAGCATCATCCACTGCACGTTTGCGCCGATCACGGCAACAACGAGCGCAGCGGCCGCGAGTGCGATCGGCAAACGCAGCCGGCGCAGCGTTGCACGATCGAGCCGCCACGGCCGCGACTCGAACTCGAATTGGCATAAATCGAAATCGCAAGCGAGCGCGTTGCGGGCCAGCGTGTCGAACGCCAGCGGCGCAACGCCTACGTGCACTCCGTGCGCCGGCACCGCCTCGCCCGCGAGCGTCGGTTCGCCGCCCGGCAGTTCGGTCAGTTCGTACACCGTGACATCCGCGCCGCCTGCGAGCGCCGCAAGCGTCGTGCCGAGGGCCGAGAGCGGCACGGCCAATCCTTCGCCGTGCGCACCGCGCGCGAGCGCCACCTCCACGCGCGGCTCGGTGTCGTCGACGAGCGTGGGTTCGGCGCTCGCCGCCAACGCGGCATCGGCCAGAATCGCCGGCGCAGTCTGCGCAACGGTGCCGAGGATGGCCGCGACGAGGGGCTCGCGTTGCGATGGCGCGTTGCCGTCGCGTTGCGGCGCTTGCCTGCTCACATCGCCGCCGGCAACCGCACCGTCTTCCACCAGCACCGCGTCGGGCTCGGGCGCGCGAACAACCGGCGCCGGCAAGCAGCGGGTCACGGGCACTGCGCGCAGGCTCCGATGCCCCGCCGCATTGAAGGCCTCGACGATGAAGCGGAACCAGCCGCGATCGATCACGGCCAGAGTGCGCCGGGTCCCGGCGAGCGGGCGCGGGTCGAGCGCGATATGGCAGGTCTGCGCGTCCTGAATCAGGTAGTCCTCGACGACATTGGGCAGAGCCTGCTTCAAGCGCTGCCCCTTCACCGGAGGCAGCGTCGCCGCGAGCATCAACAAGTCGCGGGCGGCAACGATCAACACCGTCGTGGACGCGCGCGGCAGAAATGCGAGCCGCGCGAGCCCCGCGCGTTCCTTGCGCCCGTTCTTGTCGAGGAGCACGAACGGCATCTCGGGGAGCTGCCACTCTTGTGACGGCACCGCGGGATCTCGCGGCGGCAGTAAGACGATCAACGTGCTCAAGGCCCGTTCTCTCCTGGTTCGAGACTGCGTCAAAGCTGATCGCGCACCCGCACGACGCGCGTGGCGTGCGTCAGCGGATCGCGATAAATGAGGGTCGTGCGATCGACTTCCGCACGTTCGTGTTGCACCCGCCCATGAACGAGAAAATAGCTCGTCGTCACGTCGATGGGAATCTGGCTGATATCGGTGCCGGGGAGCAGGGCGCCGGCGCCCTGCAAGGCAAGCTGCACCTGGGCCGTATTGAGAAAGTACACGCTTTCGCGCCGCGACACTAACGACTGGGCGCTCGACAGCGACATGCCCGGCACCATCGCCGCGACGACTTCTGCCGGCGCGGTATTCATATTGACGGGCGTTTGCGTCGGCAGCACGGTCACGAACGGACGCAGGCGGGCCACGATTTCCGGTGTGAAGCCGGGCACGTTCAACAGCGAATCGACGCCTGTGAACTGCAACGGCGCCGCATCGGCGTTCCCGTTGTCTTCGTCTTGAAGACCCGGTTTGTCGGTGAAGTTCTCCCCCCCGGCGGTGTCGCCCGCTTGCGGCTGCGCCGCCGGTTGCGAGCCTGCGCCTGCCGAACCGAGGCGGTTGCCGACCGGGGTTTGAAAACGCGTGGCCGACTGCATCAGCGAGGCGCGCACTTGCATCGCGGCCGTCTTCGCAAGGCCGCCGTTCAGACCGAGCAGTGCGAGCAGTCGTGCGAACGCGGCAGTTTCCTGCTGATTGATTTGCAATGCGCCGGGCGCCGGGATCGAGACGAGGTTGCGCAGATTGAATTTGGCTTGCGCATCCTCGATCGATCCCGACAGGTAAGTCTGCGCTCCCTCGGCAGCCTGTGCGTCACCCGACTTGCCGAGGAAATCGGACAGCCGCGTTTTCGCGATCGGCACCGCCCACACGCCGCCGAGGTAAGTCACCGTGGGCGCGGTGTCGGCCTCCGAGCGCAGTATCAAGCGTGTCCAATCGACCGCGCCGCGTGCCACCCATTGCGCTTGCGCGAGCAGACGCTGATTCTGAATGCGGCGAATCTGCACTTGCTGACGCCAGAGCACGCCCGCGACGAGAATCGCCGAAAGCGTCACGACGAGCAGCGCGCTGATGATGGCCGCGCCTCGCTGGCGCCGCGGCGGCGCACCGTGCACGCCGCCAGCGCGCCGCGAATGCAAGAACCGGGAAAGGCGATCGAGCATCGTCATTCTCCCACGAGGAACATGCGTCGCACCGGCACGTGCAGCGACGGCGCGCCGATCGCGACCTCGAGACCCGTCACCGCGCGCGGCAGCGGGGCATTGCCGAACTGCGGCACTTTCACATTGTTGTCGTTGCGCGCGATTTCGGCTGTCACGTCGCCCATTTGCGTCGTCCAGCCGACGCGTGGCACATAGAGCCGGGCCGTAATCTTGCCCACGCCGGAAATGAGCGGCACGGCGCTCCAATCACCGCTGCCGCTCGATGCCGCGAGGGTTCGGCGCAACTGGCCGACCGTCGCCACGGGGGGCGACGCGAAACGCGTGACACGCCCGTTCGCCACTTGATAGCGCACGACTTGAAGGCGCGGCGCCTCGCCGGCCAGGCCGAACGCGCGCACGATTTGCAGCCCGTCGCCGGAGACCGAGACGGCGGGCTGGCCAACCTCATCGTCGGTCGCGGCTTGGCGCGCGTCCACCCGCAATTGATCGAACAATTGAACGAACACGCGCTCGTCTTCCATCGCGCTCGAAATCGCCTGCCGGCCGCGCATGATTTGATCGAGGCCGCGCCAAGACAGCACCGCGATGACGGCGAGAATCGCGATCGCGACCATGAGCTCGATCAGCGTGAAGCCGCGCTCGCGCCGCGCGAGGCGCTTCGCGTCAGAGCGCACGGTTCGACTCATTGGCGACCACCGTCACGAGTTGCGCGAGGCTGCCTGACTGCCCGGGTGTCATCACCGACACCTCGACGCGCCGAAAAATCGGGTTGGGCGTGGCGCTCACACGCTCGGTGCAAGTGAGCGGCAAATTGCCTTGGGAGCAGTCGAACGTCTGCGTGCCGACCTCGGGCCATGTGCGCGACAAATGCAGTTCGGTCAGCGCATTATCGGCGCTCCACCCAGCGAGCAGGCGCCGGTGCAGATCGGCTTCGTCGTTCGCCAGCATACCGACCGCACGCAGCGATGCAGCGAGCGCGACCGCAATGATCGCGAGCGCGACGAGCACTTCGATCATCGTGAACCCGCGCGCGGGCGCGGCCGTTCGTGCGGCGGTTCGTGCAGTGGTCAAGCGCATTTCAACGCACCTCATAACGGCCGTTGCCGGTCCCGACGATGGTCGCGCGGCCCACCGCCGAATACAGCGTGACCGTGACCGCTTGCCCGATGCTCTCGACGCCGAAGACGACCCGCTCCGGATGAAGATCGGAGCCCGGATAGTCGATCGTCACATCGGTCACGCCGCCCTCCCAGCCGCGCTGGCGCAATAGATCGTCGCGCAACAGCGGACGCCAGCCATCGTCGGTACGCACGTCGAATCGATAGCCGCCGGTGACCGGCTGCCAGGCGATCGGGCGTGCGCGCACCTGCGCTTCGTCGGAGGCCGATTCGAACAACAAAGCAAGACGCTGCGCCTGTTCGTTCAAGTCGGTGCGCGGGTTGCGTGTGAGCGACACCGATGCGAGCGATACCAGCAGCCCGGCGATGACTAGAACGACCATCATCTCGAGCAGCGTAAAGCCGCGGGCGCGTCGTGCGAACCCCTGTGCGCCGACGGGTCCCACGTGCCCACGGCGCGCGCGCGTGCCGCCGTTCATCCGCATGATGGTCGGCGGCGATGCGTCGGGGCGGGGCGCGCCATGGCACCGGTCACGGTATCGCGGCGCTTACTGCCACGAGCCGACGTCGGCATCGTTGCCCTCGCCGCCGGGCTTGCCGTCCGCGCCGTAGCTGAATACATCGATCTCCCCATGAACGCCCGGGTTCAGATATTGATAGGCGTTGCCCCAGGGATCGTTCGGCAGACGTTCGAGATAGCCGCCGTCTTTCCAATTGTTCGGAATCGGATCGGTGCTCGGCTTTTCGATCAACGCGCGCAGCCCCTGTTCCTGCGTCGGATAGCGGCCGTTATCGAGACGATAGAGCTTGAGCGCCTGCATCATCGTGCCGATGTCCTGCTTGGCGGCCACGCGCCGGGCCTCGTCGGGCCGGCTCATGATCTTGGGCACGATCAGCGCGGCGAGAATGCCGAGAATGGCGATCACGACCATGATCTCGATCAGCGTAAAGCCGCGCTGGCGGCGTGCGCGCAGCGTTGCGGCTTGGGTGCGACGTTGGTTCCACATTTGCATCATTGCCTACCTCGTTCGTTAAATTGTCGACGAAGCGCATCGAACGCGCTTCGCCTCGCGCCGCCGATTGTAATGGGGCGCTTCGTCAGGGTTCGACAACCGTGCAAACCCTCGAATAGCTCGTACAATGGCGCGCATGAACACTCTCCAAATCCGCCTGCTGTCGTTCGCGCTGTTTGCGGCTTTCTGCGCGACGCTCACCTATTGGATCGTCGTGCTCACCGCGCACCCCGCGCCGCCGCCGCAAGCGGCCGCCGTCGCGCCGAGCGTGTCGCCCGAAGACGCCGCCGCACTGTTCGGCGGCAAGCTCACGCACGAGGCGAACCGCAACATCAAGCTCGTCGGCATCCTTTCGCTGCGCGAAGGCGCCGCGGCGATCGTGGGCGTGGGCGACGAACCGGCCCGGGCCATCGCGCTCGGCAGCAAGATCGCCGAAGGCACCACGCTCGCGGAAGTGCGCGCCCGCTCCATCGTCATCGATCACAACGGCGTCCATTCCGAAATTCCATTGGCGCCGAATGCGGGCGGTCCCACCATTTACGTGCGCTAAGCTGCTTTCGGCCGCGGCGCGTACGCTACGCATTCACCTCATTTGCGCACGGCGTGCGCCATACGCCGGAGCAACCGCGCACCCGGCGTCTGCTCGCGCTACTGCACCATGTTGTTCAGTTCGATGATCGGCAGCATCACCGCGAGCACGATCACGAGCACGATTCCCCCCATCGCCAAGATCAGCAGCGGCTCGAGCAAGCTCGTGAGGAACATCGTGCGTCGTTCGAGTTCGCGCGCTTCGCCTTCCGACGCGCGGTCGAGCATCGTCGTCACATCGCCCGTGGCCTCGCCGGAGCGAATCAAATGCACGAGCACGGGCGGAAACGTTTTCGTATTGCCGAGCGCGCGAGACAGCGACGTCCCCTCGCGCACGCGTACGATCGCGTCCTCGACATTGCCGTGCATCGCCCGGTTGTTCAGCGTCTCTCCGGCCGCCTGCAGCGCGCGTAGGATCGGCACGCCGGCTGCCGTCAAGATGGCGAGCGTGCTCGCAAAGCGAACCGTGTTGTAGCCGCGCACGAGCTTACCCGCCAGCGGCGCCGTCAACAGCCACCGGTCGAAAGCAAGCCGCGGCCCCGCCTGCGACAGAATCGCACGCGCCCCATAGAACACCAATGCCACGCCGAGCAGAATCGCCCACCACCAATGGCGAACGAATCCCGACAGGGCCATCATCATCACCGTCAGAATCGGCAACTGCTGCTTCGTGCTCGCGAACACGTTGACGACCTGCGGCACGACGTAGCTAAGCAAGAACGTGACGATACCCAAGGCGATCAGCGTGACGATGGCAGGGTAGGTGAACGCCAGGACGATCTTTTGCGTGAGCGCATTGCGTTGCTCGATGTAATCGGCCAGGCGCGAGAGCACGAGGCCGAGCTTGCCCGTATGCTCGCCGGCTGCAACGAGCGCCCGATAGATGTCGGGAAAATCGCGCGGATGTTGCGCCAGCGCGTTGGCTAATGAGTGGCCACCCAACACCTCGGCGCGAATCGCGGCGACGAGTTCGCGAATGTAGTCGCGCTCGGCTTGATCGGTCAAAACGGAAAGCGCCTCGTCGAGCGGCAATCCGGCCGTGAGCAGACTCGCGAGCTGGCGCGTGAGAATCGCCTGTTCCCGCGCCGATAGCTTCCGGCCAAGCGCCAGGCGCCTGCTGCGCTCGCCGCGGGCGACGCTGCCCGCGGGTTCGACCACGAGCGGCGTAAGCCCTTGCGTGCGCAACTGGGCTCGCGCCGAGCGCGCACTGTCCGCATCGAGCACCCCCTTCTGCGCGCGCCCCGCCGTGTCGATCGCTTCGAAGCGAAAGGCCGGCATCGGTTACACCCCGCCCGTCACGCGTATCACCTCTTCGAGGGAGGTGAGGCCCGAGGTCAGCCATCGCTCGGCATCCTCGCGCAGCGTGCGCATGCCCTGCGCGCGGCCCGCCGTGAGAATCTCGGCCTCCGCCGCGTTGTGGTGGACCATCGCGCGGATCGCATCGTCCAGGACGAGCAGCTCGTACACGCCCCGCCGCCCCGAGTAGCCCGATTTCGCGCATTTATCGCACCCGACGGGATGCCACTGCGAGCGGCCGTCTTCGACGCGCTCTTCCTTGCACACGGGGCACAGCCGCCGCACGAGCCGCTGTGCGAGCACGCCGAGCAGCGAAGAGGCGAGCAGGTAGGGTTCGACGCCCATGTCGGTGAGGCGCGTGACCGCCGAAGCCGCATCGTTCGTGTGCAGCGTCGCGAGCACCAAGTGGCCGGTGAGCGAGGCTTGCACGGCAATCTGCGCGGTTTCCAAGTCGCGGATCTCGCCGATCATGATGATGTCCGGGTCCTGCCGCAGGATCGAGCGCAAAGCGCGCGCGAACGTCATGCCGATCCGCTCGTTGACCTGCGTCTGGCCGATGCCGGGCAGGTCGTATTCGATTGGATCTTCGACCGTCATGATGTTGGTCGTCGCCGTTTCCAAACGCGCGAGCGACGCGTAGAGCGTGGTCGTTTTACCCGAACCCGTCGGTCCGGTCACGAGCACGATGCCATGCGGCCGCGAAATCAGTCGGTCGAACCGCACGAGCGTATCGGGCCCCATGCCGAGCGCTTCGAGATTCAAGTGCTGCGCGTCTTTTTCGAGCAGACGCAACACCGCGCGTTCGCCGTGGCCGGTCGGCAGCGTCGACACCCGGACGTCGACGGCGCGGCCGCCGACGCGCAGCGTGATGCGGCCGTCCTGAGGCAGGCGCTTTTCGGCGATGTCGAGCTGCGCCATGATCTTGATGCGCGAGATCAGCGCACCGTGCAACGCTTTTTTCGGCCGCACGACGTCGCGCAACGTGCCGTCGACACGAAAGCGCACCACCGACGCATTCTCGAACGGCTCGATGTGAATGTCGGACGCGTGCTCGCGCGCCGCTTGCGTGAGCAGCGCGTTGATCATGCGAATGATCGGCGCGTCGTCTTCCGATTCGAGCAAATCCTCGACTTCGGGAATGTCTTGCATGAGCCGCGATAGATCGACTTCGCCTTCCACTTCGCCGACGACTTGAGCTGCGCTGCCGTCGTTGCGCTCGTAGGCCTGATTGATCGCTTGCGTGAGTTCTTCAGCGGGCAAGCGCACCGCCGTTAGCGCGCCGAAATTGCGTGCAATCTCGGCCAAGGCGGCATCGCTCGTGCGATCGCTGATCCAAACTTCAAGGCCTTCCGCGCGCTGGTGCGCGACGAGGATCTGCCCGCTGCGCGCAAAACCGTACGGCACGAGCCGGGCAGCGAACGGCGAGGGCGCTTGGCGCTCGCCCGGCGCACGGTCGTTGGAAGAAGGGAGCACGCCGCTCACTGCGACGCTCCAGGCGTGGCCGGCTGCTGCTGCGGCACCGGCTGCTGCGGCGTGGTTTGCTGCGGCGCCGGCTGAAGCGGCTCGGCCTGCGGCTGCACGGCGGGAGCCTGCGCCGGTTGCTGCGTAGCAGGCGAGGGCGGCTGCCCCCCCGGCTGGTGCGTCATCTGCCTGAGGTCGAACAAGTTCGCTGCCGGCGCCGCACCCTGGCTCGGGCCGGGCGGGATAGGCGGAACCACCGGGAAGTCCTTGTCACGCATCACGTTGTTGTCCGAGCGATAGCCGTTCGTGACGCCCTGCACGTAGTCGTACCGATTCTGGGTGATCTGCTGCGCCGTGTCGCTGTCGCCGATGATGACGGGGCGCAGGAAGACCATCAAATTCGTTTTTTGGCGCTGCTTCGTTTCAGAGCGGAACAACTGGCCGAGCCACGGGATGTCGCCGAGCAGCGGCACTTTGCTGTTCGATACCTGGTAGTTGTCCTGCATCAAGCCGCCGAGCACGATGATCTCGCCGTTGTCCGCGAGGACCGTCGAATGGATCGAGCGCAAATTGAACGTCGGGCCCGCTGGGTTCGTGGACGTATTCGTCGTCCCGCTGACGACCGATGAGTCTTCCGTATAGAGCTGAAGCTTGAGGATCCCGCCGGCCGTGATCTGCGGCTTCACGTGCAACGTGAGGCCGACGTCGCGGCGATCGTAGGTGTTGAACGCGTTGGCCGTGGTGCCGCTCGTCAAGTTCGAGTACGAGCCGGTCGCGATTGGAACGTTCTGGCCGACGACGATCTTCGCCTCCTCGTTGTCGAGCGTGATCAGGTTCGGCGTCGACAGCACGTTCGCGTCGCTCGCGCCCGCGAAATATTGCAGCAGCCCGCCGAGGCCCTGCACGCCGAACATGTTGTGCAGCCACCCGACGTTCAGGCCTTGCGTGAGGGTATTGGGCAGCGTCCCCACCCCCGCGGCGCCGCCCGCCGCCAAGCCGGCGGCTACGTTGAGAATGTTCGAACTGCCCGCGCTTCCCGCGCTGCTCGATAGATTGGTGCCGGCCAGCACGTTGCCGCTCGCAACTTGCCACTGGATCCCGAGATTGCCGGCTCGGGTGGAATTCAATTCGACGATGAGCGCTTCGATATAGACCTGCGCCCGGCGTTGATCGAGCTGGTCGATCACCGCGCGCAGATTGCGGTAGACCGGATCGGCGGCCGTGATGATCAGCGAGTTCGTCGCCGCATCCGCCTGAATCATGCCGCCGGGCTGGTTTTCGTCGCCGCTCTGGCCTTGCTTCTCGGTGCTGAAGTCGTTGTTGCCGCTACCGCCGCCGGCCCCGCTCAGCCCGCCGCTGCTCGATCCCGACATCGAACTGCCGCCGCTGAGCGAGCTGCCGCTGTACGAGGAGGGTAACGGGGGGGTGCCGGAGGTGCCCGTCGAACCGAGGCCGCCGCCCGAAGCGCCTTGGCTGAACGAGCTCGCGTTGCTCGACTCGGCGCTGTTGCCCGAGCCGCCGGCCTTGCCGAGCATCCCGCGCAACGTTTTCGCGAGCACCACGGCATTGGCGTTGCGCACGTGCACCACGTGCATGTTGCCCGGCTGCGAGCTCGGCGCATCGAGCTGCTCGATGAGCTTTTTGGCCGATGTGAGCCGCGCCTTGTTCGACGCGCGCAGCATGAGCGAGTTCGTGCGCGGATCGGCCTGGACGGAGACCTTCAGCGTGGCGTCGGTGCTGCCGATCGTACCGGGATCGAGCAGCTTGGTCAGTTGCGGCTCGATGTCGAGGGCGTTCGCATTCTTGAGCGGCACGACCACGATCTGCTGCCCCGCTGCGTTGTCCACGCCCGCGATGATGGCTGCGAGCCGCCGCACGTTGTCGGCGTAATCGGTCACGACGAGCGTGTTGTTGGCCGGGTAGGCCGCGATCGTATTGTTCGGCGAGATGAGCGGCCGCAGCACGGGCAGCAGGTTGTTGGCCGATTCGTTGTGCAGCTCGAACACCTGCGTGATGATTTGATCGCCGTGCGCTTTCGGAACATTGCCGAGGTAAGTGGGCGCACCTTGCAATTTCGCGTCGGCCTCGGGCACCACCTTCAGCACGCCGTTATCTTGGACGATGGCGAACCCTTGCATGCGCAGCGCCGCTTCGAGGGTCTTGAGGGCCTGCTGCTCGGGCACCGGATTTTCCGATACGAGGTTCAGTTGGCCCTTGACGCGCGGATCGACGATGATCGTCTTGTTCGTCGCCGCGCCGATCGCTTTGGCCACCTGATCGATGTCCGCATTCACGAAGTTCAACGTCACTTCGGCATACGCGGCCTGTGCGGCCATGAGCCCGGCGATCAAAAGCGCGGTAGCGATGCGGCGCGGTGCCATACGATTTCTTGTCATGGAATAAAGGTTCAATGCGAAAGTGCCTGCCCTCGGCGGTCATGCTTCGCGAGCATCGCTCGGCCCTCGTCTGTAATGGTGTCCGATGCTCGCCCGCCGTTCGAGAAAACGAACATTAGCAGTTTTTTGTGTCTGAATAATCATCGGCTGCCGAGAGTGAGCTCGCTTTTACGTCAGAAGTTTCTCGGTTGACCGCCGTGCGACCCGTGGCGTCACGCTACACCGCGATCGTCGACCCGCGTTTGTGCGCCAAGGGCTCGGCTCTGTCGGCCGGCCTACTATGCATGCGAGCGGCACCCGGTATCATACGGTCCATCAATTTCGACCGAATCCGACGGCAAGTGCGGGTTTTCCCCAGCCGGCCTGCGCGAAGCTTGCGATGACCGGGCCGGGCCAAGCGAGCGCACCGAACGACAATCCACTTCGTCGAAGGCTTTCCAACCATGAAACGGACAGTTCAGATTCTGGCGGTATCGCTCGCGTGGCTCGCGTGCGCGAACGCACGCGCGGACTGCTTCGACGAAGCCGCGCGCTACCAGAAGGTCAATCCGCTGATTCTGCGCGCCATTGCTTGGCAAGAGTCGCACAACCGGCCCGACGCCATGCATAAGAACACGAATGGATCGACCGACTACGGGCTCATGCAGATCAATTCGATCCATCTGCCCACGCTCGCCCAGTACGGCATTTCGTCGGGCACGCTCATGGAGCCTTGCAAAAGCGTCTACATCGCCGCCTGGCACCTGCGGCAGAAGATGAACAAATACGGCAATACGTGGGCGGCCGTCGGCGCCTATCACTCCGAGACACCGTCCTTGCGCGACCGTTACGCGCACCAAATCGTCGGCATTCTGGAGCAGTGGAAGCTCTTGCAAGCGCAGCGTTGAGCGCCCTGGGCATCGCTTGCGCCGAGCCTAGCCGATCGTCGTTGCGGTGAGCCGCCCCCACCTCGAACGAGGTGGGGCGCCGGCGTTTGGTGCAAAATGCTCCCTACGCCTTTCACGCGGCGGCGTTTTGCGCCCTCGCTCCACCGATGTCGACTCCAATGAACCATTCGCCTGTGCCCGTTACCGTGCTGTCGGGCTTTCTCGGCGCGGGCAAGACCACGCTGCTCAACCACATTCTCGCTAACCGTGCGGGCCTGCGCGTCGCGGTGATCGTCAACGATCTCGCGGCGGTCAATATCGATGCCGCGCTCGTGAAGGACGCGGCTTCCCTCTCGCGTGTCGAGGAACGGCTGGTCGAACTCTCGAACGGGTGCATCTGCTGCACGCTGCGCGAGGATTTGCTGGCCGAAGTCGACCGGCTCGCCAAAGAGAGCCGCTTCGACGCCATCTTGATCGAGTCCACCGGGATCGCAGAGCCGATGCCGATCGCCGAAACCTTCGCCTTCAGCGACGACGAAGGCCATACGCTAGCCGACGTCGCACGGCTCGACACGATGGTCACCGTGGTCGACGCATTTAATTTCTTGCGCGATTACGCATCGGCGCAAGGGCTTGCGGAACGGGGCCTCGCGGCGAGCGACGAGGACGACCGCACCATCGTCGAATTGCTGATCGAGCAAATCGAATTTTGCGATGTGCTCGTCGTCAATAAAGCGGACCTCGTCGATGCCGATGCGCTCGAACGGCTCTCCCGCATCTTGGCGCGGCTGAACCCGCGTGCGGTGCAGATCGTCAGCCGGTTCGGCGCGGTCCCGCTGCGGGAAGTGCTCGACACCGGGCGCTTCGATTTCGAGGCCGCCTCGAGCGCGCCCGGTTGGCTGACCTCGCTCGAGCAGGCGAGCGAGCATGATCACGACCATGACCACGACCACGCGCAGCATCACGAGCATGGACATGGCGATACGGGCCATTCGCACGTGAGCGAAGCCGACCAATACGGCATCGGCAGTTTCGTCTACCGCGCGCGCCGGCCATTCAACGCCGAGCGCCTGTGGCGCCTGCTTCACGAGGAATGGCAAGGGGTGCTGCGCAGCAAGGGTTTTTTCTGGCTCGCCACGCGCAACGATGTGGCGGGTTCTCTGTCTCAGGCCGGAGGCGTTTGCCGTCACGGGCCAGCGGGCATGTGGTGGGCGGCGCAGCCGCGGGCCGAATGGCCGCAGGACGATGAGCTCGCGGCCGAAATTGCGGCCGATTGGCATGGTGAGCCCGAAGACGCCTCGATCGGCGATCGCCGCCAAGAGCTCGTGCTCATCGGCGTTGCGCTCGATGCGCAGCGTTGGCGCGAAAAGTTCGATGCTTGTCTATTGACGGACGATGAATACGCGCTCGGGCCGCAAGGCTGGCAGCGTATGACCGATCCTTTCCCCGCTTGGGACCTCGATGCCGACGATCACGACGGCGACGACGAAGGGCAAATCGTCCACTGATCACCGAAGCAAACGGGCGCAGGCTTGCCCGCTCGGCAAGCCGCGAGCAAGCCCGGCGCCTTTCGCCTTTTGCGCTCCCTCGACGAAAAAAAACCCGCCTGTGGCGGGTGTCGACAAGACGTCAACCCGATATCGGCTTAACGCTTGTTCACAGCATCCTTGAATGCTTTGCCGGCCGTGAATTTGACGGTCTTGGCTGCCGGAATCTTGATGGTCTCGCCCGTCTTGGGGTTGCGGCCCGTACGTGCCGCGCGCTTGCCGGAGCCGAAGCTACCGAAGCCGATGAGCTGCACTGCGTCGCCCTTGGACACTGCCTTCTTGATCACTTCGAGCAGCGTGTCGAGCGTTTCGCCGGTTTGAGCCTTGCTGGCGCCCGTCTGACCTGCGACGGCGTCGATCAGTTCCTGTTTGTTCATTAACGTTCCTCTTTATCAGATTGAAGTGACACGGACAGCGCAAAACGCGCCGAATTATACGTACGCAAGCTGTGCCGTCGAGTAGCTGTGGCGAAGCGTGCGCCGCTCGGTCGCGCTAAACCCCCTGGCCGTACGGCCGCGCGGCGCTTGCTATGATAGCTCAGCGCAAACCCAATAACGGCAAGGCTTCCAAAGAATTTAGCGCTGGCAAGCCTTGTCGGCGCTGGGTTTGAGCATTGTCGTACTCGCGAACCCCTGCTGCCAAGGGGCTCGCGAGATTCCCGGGCACTGTCGTTGGATTTTGCCAACGCCCCAAGAGCCGCCTCCAGCTTGGGTTTGCGGCCGTTTGGCGCACTTGCGGCGCAACGATTAGGGTTGGCCCTTACACCCCTACGCCTTGTTTTCCCACACTTTCCGCTCGCCGATGAGTTTCAAACTGATTCCCGCCACCCCGGCCTTTCGCGACGACGGCACGCCGTTTTCGCCGGCCTACGACGACATCTATCACAGCGCCGCAGGCGCTCTCGCCCAGGCCCGGCACGTGTTTCTACGCGGCAACGGCTTGCCGCAACGCTGGCACGGGCGGCGTCTGTTCACCATCGTCGAAACCGGCTTCGGCATGGGCGGCAACTTCTTGGCGACATGGGCGGCTTGGCGCGAGGATCCGAACCGCTGTGAAAGATTGGCCTTCGTTTCGATCGAAAAACATCCGTTTAGAGCAAACGATCTACGCGCATTGCACGCGCGGATGGTTGCGGACGCAACGCTCGCGCCGCTCGCCGCGCAATTGGCCGATGCCTGGCCCGTGCTCACGCCCGGGTTGCACCGTCTCGAATTCGAATCGTCGCGCGTCACGTTGACCCTCGCGTTCGGCGATGCGCTCTCCTTGTTGCCCAAGCTCTGGCTGCGCGCGGACGCTTTCTATCTCGACGGTTTTTCCCCCGAGAAGAACCCCGATCTATGGTCGCCGCCGGTTTTCAAGGCGTTGGCGCGGCTCGCGGGCGACGACGCAACGCTCGCCACCTACACCTGCGCGGGGCACGTGCGGCGCGCTCTGGCCGATGCGGGATTCGACTGCGCGCGGGCCGAAGGTTTTGCGAGCAAACGCGCCATGCTGACCGGCCGTTTCGCACCGCGATGGCGGTTGCGGCGCCACGAACCGCCGCAACCGTTCGCGGCGGACGGCAAGCATGCGATCGTCGTGGGGGCGGGGCTAGCGGGCTGCGCGCTCGTCGAACGACTCGCTGCGCGCGGCTGGCGCGTCACACTCGTCGAGCGGCGCGCGCGTGCCGGATACGAGGCCTCCGGCAATCCCGCAGGCGTGTTCCATCCGCTGCTTTCGCGCGACGACAGCGTGGCGTCGCAAATCACGCGCACCGGATTTCTCTATGCGCTCGCACGATGGCGCGCCCTCGAACGAGCCGGCCACGGCTTTGCGCGCAGCCGCGGCGGACTGCTGCAGATCGCGGACGACGATCTACAAGCTGGCGCACTCAGCGCTGCCATCGCCGAGCGAGGCTATCCGCCCGAGTTCGTGCAAGCCGTTTCGCTTGCGCAAGCATGCGACGCGGCGGGCGCGCCGGTTGCGCGCGGCGGCTGGTTCTATCCCGAAGGCGGCTCGCTCGACCCGGCCGCGTTGTGCTCGGCGCTGTGCGGGCAAGCGGGCGGGGCGCTCGATTGGCGGGCGGGAGTTCGCGCGAACCGTATCGCACGCGAAGGCAACGCTTGGGCCGTCTTCGACGAGCAGGAAGCTTGCATCGCGCGAGCGAGCGTCGTCATCTTCGCGAATGCGCACGACGCCACACGCCTATCCGGGCTGCGTTACGCGCCCACGCGCATCGTGCGAGGCCAATTGACGTGCCTGCCCCTAGCCGCCGCGCCAGCACTGCGACTGCCCATCATCGGCGAAGGCTACGCGGTGCCGCTCGCGCAAGCTTTATTGGCAGGCGCAACCTACGATGTCGACGACGCCGGCGACGATCTGCGCGCCGAAAGCCACGCTGAAAACCTCACGCGTCTCGCACGTCTGCTGCCCGGTCTGGACCCCGCGATCGTGCCGGGCGAGCTCGCGCTCGATAAGCTTTCCGGGCGCGTGGCGTTTCGGTGCGTGGCCCACGATCGGCTCCCCATGATCGGGCCGCTCGCCGACGAAGCCGCCAGCGCGCGGCAAGCGGGTGCGCTGAGCGGCGCGTGGCCCCGGGATCTGCCGCGTGCCGGCGGTCTTTACGGGTCGTACGCTTTCGGTTCCCGGGGACTCGTGTGGGCATCGCTCGGGGCCGAACTCATCGCTTCGCAACTCGAGGGCGAACCCTGGCCGCTGGAGCGCGACCTGGCTGAAGCCTTGGATCCCGCCCGCTACCTGCTGCGCGCGTTGCGCCAGGGCATCGTAGTCGCGGACGACGCATGAGCTCCCGGTAGACGACCCTCGCACGCCGCTCGCATTATCCACCGCTGGCTGTGGATAACCCGGTGATCGAGGCGTGGGAATCGTGTGTAATCGGTGTGGACGTATACGGGACAAATCGGCTGCCGGCCACGGCGCCTCAAAAGTTATGCTTCGAAACACGTCGCGCCCGCACACGATCCGCGTGCGGTTATGCGGCCGCTAACCATTTGATCGAGCGAGGAAAAGCGTCGTTGTGCACAGATTCGGAGCGGCCTTGTTAACTACTACTACGTATACATACGTAAACAAGTAAACCCGAACTAGCGCCGCACGCATCGGCGCAGATATAGTCCAACGCCCGCATGCGTTGGGGAAACCCGATTTCGACCGAGGCCTGCCGGCCCCTTTGCGCGGAGCCCGGCCGCACTTTCGGCCATTTTTTCTTCGTAATACGAAATTCGACGTAGTTTGTACCGAGATCACCGCAATTCGATGAGGGATCGTGCGACTTGGAGGCAAGCTATGGCACAATCCGTGTTCCTCTTGCACCCGTTGCATGGCTGCGCGCCGGGAATACGCGGCGCACACGGGGGCAACGTTCGTGCTTCTCGCTGGCTGCAGCAGGCTGCGGGCGTCGCTCCACCTAATTTCACCGCGCCGGGCACGAGCCACGCTCTACCCCAGCGCTTCTCGCGCCGCGCGTCGAAGCGGGCGCATCGGGTCGTCGTCCCCGGCAGCGGCCAGGTCGTCGACGCCCCACTCAATTCGTCCGCGTCGCGACAGATCGTCGTAGCGCGAGCTATCAAGCCACGAGAAAGAGCCGTCATGGGCAAATCGCCCCGACCGGCCTGTCCGTAAAGGAGCAGCTATCAGATGAAATCGGCGTTTTCCTTTCTTCCGCACTGGCCGTTCGTGCCCGAAGCCGTCTTCTGGGCCGGCCTTGCGTTGCTCGTCGCCGGCCTCTTGGGCGAGCTTTGCTACCGCGCCTGGCGTCTGCCGCGCGTCACCGGCTATGCGGTGATCGGTCTGATCGCCGGATCGGCCGGTTTCCAGGCGATCGACGCGGGCACAGGCAGCACCTCGCGGCTGCTGCTCGACGTCGCCCTCGGGTTGCTGCTGTTCGAATTGGGCGGGCGGCTCGATCTGCGATGGATTCGGCGCAACCCATGGCTCGTCGCTTCGAGTCTCGCCGAGGCGACACTCACGTTCGTGCTCGTCCTGATAGCGTTGTCGCTGGCTCACGTGAGCGCGGCGGTGTCGACCGTGATCGCGGCGATCGCGATGTCGACTTCGCCTGCGATGGTGATTCAGCTCAAAACCGAGTTGCGCGCGGAAGGCCAGGTCACCCAGCGTCTGCTCACGCTCACGGCGCTCAACAGCATGTACGCCGTCGTGATAGAAAAAATCGCCTCGGGGTGGCTGCATCAAGAGGTTTATGGGAACGTCTTCGCGACGATCGTCCAACCGCTGTACTTGCTCGTCGGGTCGCTCGTGCTGGCTTATGTGCTCGCGCGCGCCTGCATGCTCTTTTATCGTTCGATGCAAGTTCAGGACGAGCATTCGTTCGTGGCGCTCTTCGGTCTCGTGTTGCTCGCGATCGCGATCGCGCATTTGTTCAACCTTTCGACCATCCTGAGCCTGCTCGCGGCGGGCATCATCGTCAAAAACCTCGAGGCCAAGCCGCAATTGTGGCCCGAGCATTTCGGCACGGCCGGTTGGCTGCTCACCGTGATCTTGTTCGTGCTCACCATGACGGCCTTCGAATGGCGCGACATCGCGCTCGGCGGCGTGGCGGCGCTGGGGCTCATCGTGGCTCGCTTCGTCGCCAAGCTCGTCGGCGTGCTCGCGTTCGCCAAACCGAGCGGCATCGGTTTGAAGCAGGGGGTGGCGCTCGGCATATCGTTGTCGCCGATGTCGGCGCTCGCCTACTTGTTGGTCGACGACACCTATGCGCTCTATCCCAACTTCGATCCGACGCTGCGCGCGGTCGTGATGTGTTCGATCGTCGTATTGCAGATCGTCGGGCCGTTGCTCGTCTACCGCGCTCTGGCGCTCGCCGGCGAGCGGCGCACCTAACAACGGATATCGGATTCGGAAAGACACCATGGCACTTGAACCGTTCATCAATTCCAAACCCTTCACGTTCGGCGTCGAACTCGAGATCCAAGTCGTCAACACGCACGACTACGATCTGACCAAAGCCGCTTCCGACTTGATGCGGCTCGTCAAAGACCAAAAAGTCCCCGGCAATATCACGCCCGAGATCACCGAAAGCATGATCGAGCTGTCGACGGGGATCTGCAATTCGCACGAGGAAGCGCTCTCGCAACTGCGCACTTTGCGCGACACGCTCGTGGCGGCGGCCGATCATCTGAACGTGGGCCTCGCCGGAGGGGGCACGCACGCATTCCAACAGTGGAGCGAGCGCCAAATTTTCGACGCGCCGCGCTTTCAGTATCTGTCCGAGCTCTATGGCTATCTGGCCAAGCAGTTCACGGTGTTCGGCCAGCACGTGCATATCGGCTGCCCCGATCCCGACAGCGCGCTGTTCCTATTGCACGCCATGTCGCGATTCATTCCGCATTTCATTGCGCTTTCGGCTTCCTCGCCTTACGTGCAAGGCGTCGACACGGGGTTCCACTCGGCGCGGCTCAATTCGGTGTTCGCATTCCCGTTATCGGGGCGCGCGCCGTTCGTGCTGACCTGGTCCGGCTTCGAGGAATATTTTTCGAAGATGGTCGCCACCGGCGTGGTCAACAGCATGAAAGATTTCTACTGGGATATTCGCCCCAAGCCGGGCTACGGCACCATCGAGGTGCGGGTCATGGACACCCCCTTGTCGGTGGACCGCGCCGCGGCCATTGCTTGCTACATCCAGACGCTCGCGCGGCATTTGCTCGTCGACCGGCCGTTCCAGCCGAAAGAGGACGATTATCTCGTCTACACGTTCAATCGGTTCGAAGCTTGCCGTTTCGGACTCGCGGGCACCTGTATCAACCCGCAAACCGGCGAGCGCCGCACCATATTCGAGGACATCCTGGAGACGCTGCGCGTGATCGAGCCGCATGGCGCTGCGCTGCAATCCTCGATGGCATTGCGCGAAATCGCCAACATCGCGCAGGGGCAAGTCAACGATGCGACTTGGCTGCGCGAGATCGTCGCAAAAGAAAAATCGTTGCACGAAGCGGTTCGCCAACAATGCTTGCGGTGGCGGGGGGTTTAGGGTTTTTACGTTTACAACGTATACATTCGTAGTAATAGTTAACAACGGCAGGCCCAATCTGTGGAAAACCGGGAAATAGGCCGACGTATCAAGAGTCTAGAGCAACGATAACCGCGTGGCTCGCGCGTGCGGAACTCGCATGAGCTTTGGGTAACTCGGAAGGCGTTCGAATGACATCCGACGTTATCCAGAAATGACGCACATTCGTCACGCGCGGTTATACACGACTTATCCACAGATACGCCTGGATAACTTAGCTGTACTATTCTCTTTCGTCGCTTAAAATGGCGCGTCTGTCGCGTCGAAGGTCATATCGCTTGGCGCTCGATCGGCGCTCGAACCAGCGGCGGGGCGTTCGCTCGTCGCAATGCCGGCCCAGCGCCGGCGGGCGGTGTACGCTTGAAATAGTAGAATCGGCACGCTCTACAGAAGGCGGGTCATCCCACGGGGCTGCCGGGGCGCAAGGCAAGGCGCGAGCAGGCAACCACATCAGCAGCGGCATGCTGTCAATTGCGAAATAGCGAACAAAGACTATGGGCGAAGGTGTACACGGAGAGCAAGCGACCGGGCGCGTGACCCACAGCTTGCTGCGCTTGGGCACGGCAATGCGCAGCCAAGCGTGGGAATGGGCTGAAAGCGCTGGGCTCACGCCGACGCAAGGCGAGATCCTCGTGTTGCTCATGCAGCGGAAAAATCCGCTGCGCTTGGGCGAGATCGCTCGAGAGACGGCGCTCACCGCTGCCACGACGAGCGACGCCGTCAGCACGCTCGAAGCGAAAGGGCTCATCGAAAAGCGTCGCGCGACGGAGGACGGCCGCGCTTTGGCCGTCAAACTCACCGCGCGCGGCCGCACGGCCGCCAAGCGAGCGCAGCAATGGCCCGAGTTCCTCATGGGCGCGATCAGCACGCTGCGCGACGACGAACAAGCCGTCTTCTATCGCACGATGATCAAGATGATTCGTCAGTTGCAGGTGCAAGGCACCATGCCCGAACATCGCATGTGCGTCACCTGCAAGCATTTCGAAGCGAGCAAGAACCCGAAGAAGGCCGCGCATCGCTGCAACGCTCTCGAGATTGCAATCAGCGACGTCGATCTGCGGCTCGATTGCGCAGTGCATGAGCAAGCCGATTCGCTGACGCAGAAGAAGACCTGGAAGATCTTCGCGCAAAGCGCGACATAGCCCACTTCACCTACATTGCGGTCCCAGCGGCGGTTGGGCTGCGCTTGGTTTGTCGTCGGCCGTATTTGCGAGGCGTCGATGCGCTGGCTACGCCGCATCGCGCCTCATACGGCGCCAAGCGCTGCGCTCGAGCCGCGCGGGGCCTTCTTTTTGCCGTGAGGATTCGATGAATCGCGAAGTGCTCGCCGTCCGCCATGTCCATTTCGAGGATCTCGGTAGCCTGGAGCAAGTGCTCGGCGAACGCGCCTGGTTCGTGCGCTATCTCGACGTCGGCCTCGCTCGCGTCGAGGCGCCCAACCCCGAGGCCCCGGCCCTCACCGTCGTTCTGGGTGGCCCCATCAGCGCCTTCGACGATGCCTCCTATCCGACGCTCAAGCCACTGCTCGCATTGCTCGAAAAAAGGATTGCCGCCGGTCTACCGACGCTGGGCATTTGTCTCGGCGCACAACTGATTGCCCGTGTCCTGGGCGCGCGCGTTCATGCGTTGGGGCGCAAGGAAATCGGCTGGTCCGATCTCACGTTGACCGAGGCGGGGCGCAATTCGCCGATGCGCCATTTCGACGGCGCGCACACCTCGATGCTGCACTGGCATGGCGATACTTTCGATTTGCCGGTCGATGCGGTGCGGCTCGCTTCGACGAAGGTTTGCGAGAATCAGGCGTTCTCTTGGGGGGCGAACGTACTTGGCTTGCAGTGTCATCCTGAAATTCGAGGCGACCGCTTCGAGCGCTGGTTGATCGGACATGCGAACGAGATCGAGTCGACGCCCGGAATCGACGCCAAGCAGTTGCGGGCCGACACCGAGCGCCTGGGCCCAGCGTTGGAGCGAGCGGCGCGTGCGGCGTTCGGCGAATGGCTCGACGCGCTCGCACCGGCGCGGAGTTAAGATTGCGAAATTTTCGAACGCAATGCCGCACCGGCGGCACACAGGCTTTTCTGAGGATTGATCGATGAGTTCACGCAAGTTGGTCGTGCGCCAGTCCGGCGTGCATGGCAAAGGCGTCTTTGCTGCCGTGCCGCTGAAGGCGGGTGAGCGTCTGCTGGAATACAAGGGTGAGCGCATCTCGTGGAAGGAAGCATTGCGGCGGCACCCGCACAATCCGGCCGAGCCCAATCACACGTTCTATTTCGCGCTCGAGGACGGGCGCGTCATCGATGGCAAAGTCGGCGGCAACAGCGCGCGCTGGATCAACCACTCGTGCGCGCCCAATTGCGAAGCCGAAGAAGTGGACGGCCGCGTTTTCATTCACGCGGTGCGCGATATCCCGGCCGAGGAGGAATTGTTCTACGATTACGGCCTCGTCATCGATGCGCGCCAGACCAAGAAGCTCAAGAAGGAATATGCGTGCCACTGCGGCGCGCGCAAATGCCGGGGAACGATGCTCGCACCCAAGGACGGCCCCAAGAAAAAGAAGGGCGGCCGCGCTAGCTGAGCGGCGCATGGGCGCCGGCGCTTGCCGTTTGGCCGGCGTCCGCGCTTGCCGCCAGCGGGACGCGCAATACGAATCGCGCTCCGCCACCCACGGCGTCCTCGTAGCGCACGCCGCCGCCGTGCAAGCTCATGATGTCGTGGACGATGGCAAGGCCAAGGCCCGCGCCCGCATCCACACTGGTATCGGCCGCATCATGCCGGTCGCCGCGAAAAAAGCGCTTGAACAAATCGGCTTGCAACGCCACCGGCACGCCCGAGCCATTGTCTTCCACGGCGATTTCCGCATACCGGACGCCCTGGTCGTCGCTCGCTTCGGTCACGCTCACGGTCACGTTGGCGCCCGTAACGCGTGCCGACGGTAGGTACTTGAGCGCGTTGTCCAGCAGATTGGCGATGACTTCGCGCAGCAACACCGCATTGCCGCGCACGAGCAGCGGTTTGTCGTTGGAAGGATCGTCCAAGCGCTGAAAGCCTAGATCGACATGCGCGGCCAACGCGCGCGGCACCCATTCCGCGCCCGTTTCGAACGCGAGCACCGCGATATCGAGTTCGGTGAAACGCGCTGTTTGCGCACCCGGCTCGGCGCGCGCGAGCGACAGCAATTGGTTCGAAAGGCGCACCGCGCGATCGGCAGCCGCGCGCACTTCGCGCACGGCGACGAGCGTCTGGCTCGGATCGCGTGCGCCGGCCGCTTGCTCCGCGTGCAGCTTGACCGCGGTCAGCGGCGTGCGCAATTGATGTGCGGCATCGGCAATGAACTTTCGTTGCGCTTCCAGGGCGCTCTTCAATCTCACGAGCAGCGCATTCATCGCGCTCGTCAACGGCTGGATTTCGACCGGGACGTAGGTTTCGTCGACAGGCTCGAGCGACATGTGCGTCTGCTTGTTCAACGAATCGGCGAGCACGGTCAATGGATTGAGCTGTTGATTGACCACTCGCCAGACGATGCCCCACCCGGCGAGCAGCAAAAGCAGCAGCGGCATCATGATGGCGACGAGAAACTCGGCCGCGATGCGATAGCGATGCCGCAGAGGCTGGGCCACTTCGACGATGATCGGGTTGCCGACGTTCTGCATTACGCGCACCTGCGCCACGCGCACGTGTTTGCCCGCGTACTGCGCTTCGAATACAAAGGCCGCGCGCTGCTCGCTCACGCGCGTGCCGAACAGCGGCAGCGCCGGCTCGCCGGCAATCTCATGCTCGCCGTCGCTGATCCGGTAGACGAGATCGTCGCTGGGGTCGGAGAACATCGCCTGCGCGAGCGGCGGGACGGTGGAGCGGGCGTTGGGTCCGGCCAGTTGAACTTGCTTCGAGATAGCCGTCGCCAGTTCGGCCAGCGAGCGGTCGATGACATGCTGCGTGTATTGCCAGGCGAGCCAGTAGGCGATGAGGCCGCTCATCAATGCCAGCATGGACAGCGGCGCGGCAAGCCGTCGCAAAAGCGAACGGCGCAGGCTGGTCGCAGCGGCGGGCGGCATGTCGATCGATCGTAGGGTATTGGGCGAGGAACTCGCGCCCCGCGCCTGGGGCGCGGGCAGCGAGGCAGCACGCGGCCGCTGTTGACGGGCGCCGGTCGCGCGCGAGCGCGCTCGTTACGACGCGGGACGGATTTCTTGCAGCAGATAACCGAATCCGCGCACGGTCACGATCTCGACGCGGCAATTTTCCAATTTTTTGCGCACGCGGTGTACGTAGACTTCAATGGCCGTATCGCCGAGGTCGCCGCCGAAGTGCGTCAGATGATCCTGCAATTGCGCTTTGCTGACGACCCGGCCGTGGCGCAGCAACAGCATTTCGAGCACGGCGAATTCGCGCGGGGAAAGTTCGAGCGGTTTGTCGTCGTTGAAGATGCGGCGATCGACTCCCGACAGGCGCACCCCGCCCAGCGAGACTTCGGGCCGCGGCGTCTCGCTGTGCGGCCCGCTGCGCCGCATGACGGCGCGGATCCGGGCCTCGAGCTCGGCGGGCTCGAACGGCTTGAGCATGTAGTCGTCGGCGCCGGCGTTCAAGCCCTGCACGCGATCGTTGAGCTCGTCGCGCGCGGTCAGCACGATCACGGGCGTGTGGCGGTTCGCTTGCCTAAAGCGCGAGAGCAGCGTCATGCCGTCGACCCCGGGCAAGCCCAGATCGAGGATCACGAGTTCGTGCCGGTTTTGCGTGAGCGCCTGTTCAGCGAAGATGCCGTCGTGAACCATATCGACGGTGAACCCGGCTTGTTCGAGGCTGCTTTGGATACCGCGCGCGATTGGGCGGTCGTCTTCGATCAGGAGGAGTCGCATGGAATTCGCTCAAGTACAATGAGTTACGCATTTCTAGCACGCCGACCGGCGATGCCTTCTTGGCCACACAGCGAGCTTGCCGCTGCAAGAAAAAAGCTCAGCCAGGCGCCCCGGGCCAACATCACGAACCATGTCCGAAATCACGATCAACGAACTAGAAGCCGCGATCAACTTTTGGCGCACCCGCTCGCCTGCGAGCGGCGACGAGCTCAGCTTGTGCAAGGAGGCTAGCGCGCTCTCCAAGCCGTATGCGCTGATGATTGTACAGCGTCGGGCCAGCCTGCCGGCAGACGGGTTGGACCCGGCCGCTCGCGATGCCTGGGAGGCGTACCGGCGCGCCGTCCAAGGGTGATGCCCCGCACGCACGCCGCGACGGGCGTCAGCCGCTTTGGATGGCGCGCGCGGCGCCATCGATGAAGCGGGCCAATTCGACGTCGCGCTCGGTTACGCCGTTCGCTTCGTGCGTGCTCAGCGTGATGTCGACGGTTTGATAGACGTTGAACCATTCCGGATGATGGTTCATCTCCTGCGCCTTGAGCGCGACGCGCGTCATGAAACCGAATGCCTCGTTGAAATCGGCAAACTTGAATTGCCGGTGGATCGCGTCGCGGCCGGCGACGGCCTGCCAGCCTGTCAGAGCGGCTAGCGCCGTCGAGCGTTCCTCGGAAGTCAATTTATGGATCATTGCGTCACCTCCTTGCATGCATGAGCGCTGGGCTTACCCGCAACGCCGAGCTGCGCTGCATCGCGTGGCCGATGCGGATCGGGCCATTCTTTCACAATCGCGCCAATGACGCTCAAGACGGCCCGATGAGGGCATGTACGCGTAACCGCATTAAAAATGCATATGCACGGCGGTGGTGCGATAATCGCGCGTAAATACGTGCAACGACGCGAGAAAAAATCATGATCGAGCTCGATCACTTCGATTTGGCCTTATTGGAAGTCCTGCAGCGCTTCGGCCGAGCCACCCATCAGCAGCTCGGCGAGCGCGTCCCGCTTTCTCCGTCGCAAATCGGCCGCCGCGTGCAGCGGCTCGAAGCGCTCGGCGTGATCGACGGTTATCGCGTCGTGTTGCGTCCCGAAAAGCTCGGCCTCGGCGTCACGGCGTTCACCAGCTTGCGGCTCAAGCACCATGGCGATTCGATCGTCGAACAGTTCCAACAGCAAATCGACACGTTGCCCGAAGTGTTGGAATGTCACGCGGTCGTGGGCGACGCCGACTATCTTCTGCGCATCGTCGCGCCCGATCTGGGCGCGTTCTCGTCCTTCGTCATGAAGAAGCTGATGCGCGTGCCGGGGGTGGACAGCGTGCGCTCGAATATCGTGTTGACGACATTCAAGCGCAACGGTGCGCTGCCGCTGGCGCATCTGTCGCCGGGCGCGGCGACCGCTTGAGCCGATCGCCGGTGGGCTCGTTCAGCCCTCGGCCCTCGGTTCTAGGCCCTTGCCGTCAGGCGGCTCGGGCGCCCAATTCGTTGAGCAGGTCGACATAGGCGAGCGCCACGAGGTCGGCCTGCGGCACGCCCAGTTTTGCGAACACCGCATGCGCTTCGGCGGCGCCGCCCGCCTCGTCGTCTTCCGGCTGGAGCACGACTTCGAGTTCGACGAAATCGCCCAGCCCGTCGACGCGATCCAAGTGAATGCGCGTGCGCCCGACGAGGTAGACGTGGCGCTCCTTCGTGACGATGCCGCGCGTCGTGAGCGCGGTAGCCAGCAAGGCATGCATCGCCTCGGGATTCGTGACCGGGCTGCGCGTGTAATACGACGCTTTCGGCCCATCCTTGTCGTCGCGTTGATAGAAGATCAGCTCGGAGGGCGTGCCGTCGTCGAACTGGCGCAACTTCAGACGGCCTCGCGGCACGTCGTAAAAGAAATCTTGCTGGCGAAAGATGAGCGGGGCGTCGCTGGCGAGCGAGGCGGCGCGCTCGCGCAGTTCGTCGAATGCGCGGGCGCGCGCTTTGAGTTCGATGTTGCGTGCCATGTCGGGCTCCTGTGCAAACGTAGGGTGGGACGGGCGGGCGCCGACCGATCGGATCGATCGACGAACGGATCGATGCGGCCAAGGCGGAGGGCGCACCGGCAATCGCGTGAGGACAACGAGAAGCGCGAAACGAAAACGAGAAATGTGAAGCGAAGAAGGAGACGCGCACCGGTTGGGGGGGGGGCGGGGCACGAAGCGCTAATCTATCAAAAAGCGCCGGGATGCGTCGCGCAAATCGCGCCGCTCGCGCTCACACGGCCCACTGCGCTTCGACGAGCTTGAACGCCGCGGCGATCGCGGGTTCCTCCATGCGCGCCGCCAATGCCACGAAGGTAAGCTCGGTGGACACCGTCACGTCTTCGACGATCGTCAGCGCGTGCGTGTGCGCTTCGGCGATCGCGATCGCATCGCGGGCGAGCGATAGGCCCACGCCCGATTTCACGAGGTCGAGCATCGACGTTTCCTGATCGACTTCGGCCACCTTCACCGGCTCGACGCCCGCCTGCGCAAACACGCGCGTGAGCAGCCTGTTATGGGCCGAAGCCGGGGGCGTCCAGATCCACGGTAGCGCGGCAAGCGCGCGCCAATCGGACGAGCGGCCCACGCGCTCCTTCCATCCTGCCGGTGCAAGCACGCGGTATTGGAAGCGCGTGAGCATCGCCGCGTGAAAGAGGCCTTCGGTCGCGCCCTCGCCCGCGGGGCGGCCGATGTAATACCCCACGTCGAGTTCGCGCGCGCGCACTTGCTCGAGCACCCACCCCGACATGCCATGTCGCAGCGCCGTTTCGAGCTGAGGATACGTTTCCACGAGCTGCTTGAGAAAGCCGCCCAACCGCAGGAACTGCGGATCGAGGATCGTGCCGATGCGCAAGCGGCCGCGCACTTCCTGGCGCAGCGCCGAGGCCGCCCGCTCGACGTCGCCCGCGGCAGCCAGCGCCCGCTCGGCATGGGGCAGCAGCGCTTGGCCGTCGCGCGTCAGCGTCAAGCCGTGCGAGGTGCGCGAGAACAGCGTCACACCGAGCACTTCCTGCAAGTTCTTCAACTGCAGGCTGACCGCCGGCTGCGTGAGGTGAAGCTGCGCCGCGGCACGCGTCAGATTGCCGGTACGCGCCACCGTGACGAAAGCACGAAGCAGAGTGAGGTCCATGAGCGTGATATTAGCGCGCCTTATATCGCAGTTCACGAGAACTCATTGGATTTGCCCGCGCGTTGGCGGGTACGCTCTGTTTCGAATTCAAGCTCGCCGAGGCCGCCATGAAAGACGAAACGATGTTCGAAGGCCAGTTCGACTATGTGATCGTGGGTGCCGGGACGGCCGGGTGCGTGCTCGCGAATCGTCTGAGCGAAGATGCCGAGGTGAGCGTGCTGTTGATCGAGGCGGGCGGCAAGGACGACTACGCGTGGATCCACGTGCCGGTGGGTTATTTGTATTGCATCGGCAACCCGCGTACCGATTGGCTATATCGCACGGCCGAGGAGCGAGGGCTGAATGGCCGCGCGCTGGCCTATCCGCGCGGCAGAGTGCTCGGCGGCAGTTCGTCGATCAACGGCATGATCTACATGCGCGGCCAGCGCGAAGACTACGACGAGTGGGCTCGCGTGACGGGGGACCCGGCATGGTCCTGGGACGAAGTGTTGCCGGTGTTCAAGCGCAGCGAAGACCACCACGGCGGGGCCAATGCCTGGCATGGCGCGGGCGGCCCGTGGCGCGTCGAGAAGCAGCGTCTGAAATGGAAGGTGCTCGAAGCATTCAGAGAGGCCGCGCAGCAGGCCGGTATCCCCGCGACAGACGATTTCAATTGCGGCGACAACAGCGGGGTGGGCTATTTCGAAGTCAACCAGAAACGCGGCATTCGCTGGAATGCGTCGAAGGCGTTCCTCAGGCCGGCGCTGCAGCGACCGAACCTGACCGTGGTGACCGGCGCGCACGTGCGGCGGCTGACGTTCGATGGCAAGCGCTGCACGGGCGTGGCCTACCGGGGCGGCGCGACGGGTACGCGCGAGTTCTTCGCGCAGGCCCGCATCGAAGTCGTATTGGCGGCAGGCGCCGTCAATTCGCCGCAACTGCTCGAGCTCTCCGGTATCGGCAACGGTGCGCGTCTGCAGCGGCTCGGCATCGAACTCGTGCATGACCTGCGTGGCGTCGGCGAAAACTTGCAAGATCACTTGCAATTGCGGATGGCGTATCGAGTGCGCGGCGTGCGCACGCTCAACACGATGACGGCGCATTGGTGGGGCAAGATGCTGATCGCGATGCAGTACGCGTTGTGGCGCAGCGGGCCGATGTCGATGTCGCCTTCGCAATTGGGCGCGTTCGCCAAGTCGGACGAGTACGATGCATCGATCACGCGGCCCGACATCGAGTATCACGTGCAGCCGCTCTCGCTCGATCGCTTCGGCGAGCCCTTGCATCGCTTCAACGCCTTCACGGCATCGGCTTGTCATTTGCGGCCGACTTCGCGCGGCAGCATTCACATTGAATCACCCGACCCGTTTGCCCCACCGGCGATCGCGCCCAATTACTTGTCGACCGACTACGATCGCCACGTGGCCGCCAACGCGCTGCGGCTCACGCGCCGGGTCGTGCAAGCGCCCGCGCTCGCGCGCTATTTTCCGGAAGAGATATTGCCGGGGCCGCACTATCAAACCGAGGAAGAGTTGGCACGCGCGGCCGGCGACATCGGCACGACGATTTTTCATCCGGTGGGAACATGCCGCATGGGTACGAGCAACGATCCGGGCGCCGTGGTCGATACGCGTTTGCGCGTGCTGGGCGTGGCGGGGTTGCGGGTGGTCGACGCGTCCGTGATGCCGACGATCACGTCCGGCAATACGAATTCGCCCACGCTCATGATTGCCGAGCGCGCGAGCGACATGATCCGCGCCGATCGTCGCGAGAAGGCGCGATCGGCACGCGACGGCGCGGCCACCCCGACCGTGACGATGGTGTGACAAGCTCGCGTCGCGGTGCGGCACAAACGGCGCACACATTCAGCAACGCTTACGCTGCGGTTTTACTTGACGACACAATTAAGCACTAGTGCAAATCCCAATGATTGCGCTGCATCAATGGGGAGACAATGCGCGATGCCGCATGGGGCGGGGCCGACCTCTCCGCAATGATGCACCATGCCAAAACCGGCGTGCGCTCCGATAACCGAGGGGCGCATCGGCCAGGGCACGACGATGCAACGCGCTAGATCAAGCGCGTGCCAATGCAGTGTTTCGCCTGACTTCGCATGGAAGGGGACATGATTCTCGGCGACACGATTTTAGAAACGCGCGGGCTGACCAAAGAGTTCAAGGGCTTCACGGCCGTGAACGGTGTGAACCTGCGAGTGCGTCGCGGCTCGATCCATGCGCTGATCGGGCCCAACGGCGCGGGCAAGACCACTTGCTTCAATCTGTTGACGAAGTTTCTCGAGCCGAGCGCCGGGCAGATCGTCTTCAACAACGTCGACATCACGCGCGAGCGGCCCGCACAGATCGCGAGGCGCGGCATCATTCGCTCGTTTCAGATCTCGGCTGTCTTTCCCCACCTGACCGTCTTGCAGAACGTGCGCATCGGCTTGCAGCGCTCGCTCGGCACGGCTTATCACTTCTGGCGCAGCGAGCGCACGCTGCATCGGCTCGACGATCGTGCGCGCGCATTGCTCGAGCAAGTGGGCTTGACCGATTTCGCCGAGACGCGCACGGTCGAGCTGTCATATGGCCGCAAGCGTGCGCTGGAAATTGCGACGACGTTGGCGATGGAGCCCGAGCTGATGTTGCTCGACGAGCCGACTCAAGGAATGGGCCACGAGGACGTCGACCGCGTGACCGCGCTCATCAAGAAGGTATCGGCGGGCCGCACGATCCTGATGGTCGAGCACAACATGAACGTGATCGCGGGCATCTCCGATACGATCACCGTCCTGCAACGCGGCGAAGTGTTGGCCGAAGGCAGCTACGCCGAAGTATCGAAGAACGCGCTCGTGATGCAGGCTTATATGGGCAGTGCGGATGCAGCGTTGACCGGAGCCCACGAATGAACCACGTCGAGCGCGAAAACATCGCGGTGAGCGGCGCCGAGCAGGCGATCGCGGACGGCCCCGCCGCATTGACGATCGCCGGCTTGCAGGCATGGTACGGCGAATCGCACATCTTGCACGGTGTCGATCTCAGGGTGGGCCGAGGCGAAGTCGTGACCTTGCTCGGGCGCAACGGCGCCGGACGCACGACGACGCTGCGCGCGATCATGGGCCTCACCGGGCGGCGCACGGGATCGGTGCTGATCGGCGAGCGCGAGACGATTCAACTTCCCACACATAAGATCGCGCATTGCGGCGTCGGTTATTGCCCGGAAGAGCGCGCGATTTTCTCTAGCCTCTCGTGCGAAGAGAACCTGCTGCTGCCGCCGATGGTGGGGCGAAGCGGCAACGCCATGTCGATCGACGAAATCTACGAGATGTTCCCGAACCTGCAAGAGCGCCGCATGAGTCAAGGCACGCGGCTTTCGGGCGGGGAACAACAGATGCTGGCCGTGGCGCGCATCTTGCGCACGGGAGCGAACCTGCTGCTGCTCGACGAGATCTCCGAAGGTCTCGCGCCCGTGATCGTGCAAGCGCTGGCGCGCATGATCCTCGCATTGAAGTCGCGCGGCTACACGATCGTCATGGTCGAACAAAATTTCCGCTTTGCGGCGCCGCTGGCCGATCGCTTCTATGTGATGGAGCACGGCCGCATCGTCGAGCATTTCGTCGCGAGCGAATTAGAAAGCAAGATGCCGGTGCTGCACGATCTGCTGGGCGTGTGAAGCGCGGAGCATATGCTGTGCGGACCGCCGCGGCGAACCGCATGCTGGGAAAACAGTTGCACGCACAACCATAAGCGAAGAAGGAGATACCAATGAGGACCAAGTTGCTCGCAAGCGCCGTTCGCACTCTCGCCATCACCGCAACCGCACTTGCCTCCGCGATGGCGGCGCAGCAGGCCGCAGCCGCCGAGAATCAAGTCACGATCGGCTTCATCACCGACCTGTCGGGTTTATATGCCGACATCGACGGCAAGGGCGGGGCGACCGCCATTCAAATGGCGATCGACGATTTCGGCGGCAAGGTCAACGGCCTGCCGATCAAGTTGTTGACGCAAGATCACCAGAACAAGGCCGACATCGCCGCTTCGACCGCCCGCAAATGGATCGACACCGAGGGCCTCGACATGCTGATCGGCGGCACGAACTCGGCGACGGGCCTGGCGATGAACGACGTCATCAAGGAGAAGAAGCGCCCGTACTTCTCGATCGGCGCGGGCACCGATGCATTGACCAACAAGCAGTGCACGCCCTACACGATTCACTACGCGTACGACACGACGGCGCTGGCCAAGGGCACGGGCTCGGCGATCGTGAAGCAGGGCTTGAAGACTTGGTACTTCCTCACGGCCGACTACGCCTTCGGCAAGTCGCTCGATGCCAATACGACGAAGGTCGTCGAAGAAAACGGCGGCAAGGTGCTCGGCCGTGCGCTGCACCCGCTGTCCGCGTCGGACTTCTCGTCGTTCCTGTTGCAGGCGCAATCGTCGAAGGCGCAAGTGCTGGGTTTGGCCAATGCGGGCGGCGACACCGTCAATTCGCTGAAGGCGGCCAAGGAATTCGGCATTTCGAAATCGATGAAGATCGCCGCGCTGCTGATGTTCATCGACGACGTGCACAGCGTCGGTTTGTCGACGGCGCAGGGGCTGCTGCTCACGGATAGCTGGTATTGGGATCAAAACGCCAAAGCGCGTGCATGGGCCGAGAAGTACTACAAGAAGACGGGCAAGATGCCGTCGAGCCTGCAAGCGGCCGACTACTCGGCGACGATGGATTATCTGAACGCGGTCAAGGCAGTGGGCTCGACCGATACGGATAAGGTCATGGCGCAACTGCACAAGCAGAAGGTCGACGACTTCTACGCGAAGGGCTATGTGCGCGAGGACGGCAGCATGATCCACGACATGTACCTGTTCCAAGTGAAGAGTCCGGCCGAATCGAAGAAGCCGTGGGATTACTACACGCTCAAGGCGACGATTCCGGGCGATCAAGCGTTCACGTCCAAGCAGGACACGCAGTGCGATCTGTGGAAGTAACGAGCCTCGGCTCGGACTCGCGCGGTACGCGGTAGCGACGCGCGCGGCACATCCGCGCGCGTCTTTCTCTTTTCGACGGCAGGTTCAATGGATATCTTCGGCATTCCGTTGCAGGCCATGCTGAGCCAGCTTTTGCTCGGGCTCGTGAACGGATCGTTCTACGCGATTCTGAGCCTCGGCCTGGCGGTGATCTTCGGCATGCTCAACGTGATCAACTTCGCGCACGGCGCGTTGTTCATGCTAGGCGCCATGCTCGCATGGATGGGCTTGACCTATTTTGGCGTGCCCTACTGGGCGATGCTCGTGCTCGCGCCGCTCCTGGTCGGCCTGTTCGGCGTGTTGATCGAACGCACGATGCTGCGCTGGCTCTATCGGCTCGATCATCTCTACGGGCTGTTGCTGACCTTCGGTCTCACGCTCGTCGTCGAGGGCGTGTTCCGCTCGATCTACGGGTCCTCGGGCCAGCCGTACGACGTGCCCGAGTTGCTCGCGGGCGCGACGAACGTCGGCTTCATGTATCTGCCGAACTACCGGGCGTGGGTGGTCGTCGCTTCGCTCGTCGTCTGCTTCGCCACTTGGTTCGTGATCGAAAAGACGCGGCTCGGCGCCTACCTGCGCGCAGGCACGGAAAATCCGAAGATCGTCGAGGCGTTCGGTGTGAACGTCCCGCTCATGATCACGCTGACCTACGGCTTCGGCGTGGCGCTGGCCGCTTTCGCCGGGGTGTTGGCGGCACCGGTCATCCAGGTCTCGCCGCTGATGGGCCAGTCGATGATCATCACCGTGTTCGCGGTCGTCGTGATCGGCGGCATGGGCTCGATCATGGGCTCGATCCTCACGGGCCTCATGCTAGGCGTCGTGGAGGGCTTCACGCGCGTGATCTATCCGCAAGCGTCGGCCACGGTCGTCTTCGTCATCATGGCGATCGTATTGCTCGTGCGGCCCGCGGGTCTTTTCGGCAAGGAGCGGTAATGCAAAGAAAAGCGCTTTACGCCCTCTTGCTCGTGGGGCTCGTCGCGGCCCCGTGGCTTGGGGCCTATCCCGTGTTCGTGATGAAGGTGCTGTGCTTCGCGCTGTTCGCGGCCGCGTTCAACTTGCTGATCGGCTACACGGGGCTGCTCTCGTTCGGCCATGCGATGTTTCTCGCCACGGCGGGCTATCTGACCGGCTATACGATCGAGTCGATGGGGCTCACGCCCGAGCTCGGCGTGCTCGCCGGCACGGCCGCGGCGACCTTGCTCGGCCTCATCGTCGGTTTCTTCGCGATTCGGCGGCAAGGCATCTACTTCGCGATGGTGACGCTCGCGCTCGCGCAGCTCGTCTATTTCGTCTATCTGCAAGCGCCGTTCACGGGCGGCGAGGACGGCCTTCAAGGCGTGCCGCGCGGCAAGTTGTTCGGCCTGTTGAGCCTATCGTCGGATCTGGCGCTCTATTACGTCTTGCTCGTGGCCGTCGTGTGCGCATTCATGCTGATCGTGCGCATCGTCCATTCGCCGTTCGGCCAGGTGCTGACCGCGATTCGCGAGAACGAGCCGCGCGCCGTCTCGCTCGGCTACGACACCGATCGCTTCAAGCTGCTCGCCTTCGTGTTGTCGGCCGGGATCGCCGGTTTGGCCGGCTCGTTGAAGGTGCTCGTGCTCGGCTTCGAGACGCTTGGCGACGCTTATTGGACGATGTCGGGCCTCGTGATTCTCATGACGCTCGTGGGCGGCATGGGCACGCTGTTCGGCCCGCTGCTCGGCGCTGCGCTCGTCGTCACGCTGGAAGATCGGCTCGGCGACATCGGCGGCGGGCTCGCGGCGTTGACCCACGTCGCGTGGTTCAACTCGCTCGGCGATTCGACCACGATCGTCATCGGCATCGTCTTCATTGCTTGCGTGCTGACGTTCAGGCGCGGCATTGTCGGCGAGATCATCGCGCGCGTGCGGCCGCTGCGCGGGTGATGACGGCTTACGCGGGGCGCTTGCGCTGCACCGCGCCATGGGCCTCGCGCGCGCCCGCCGGCTGGCCGGCGCGCATGCTCGAGCCCGCCCTGGGCCGATGCCGCTTGCATGCGTGCCCAAGCGCGACTCACGCACGATGCTTGCCGATGCATGAATGCGCGAATTGCGTGCTGCTGTGCACCACTAGGGAAAGTGCTAGGTTGTCGCAGAAGACGGGGTTGTTTAATCTTCGTCTCAGTTCTGATGCACCGAATTTACAGGTGGAGAACGAGGAGACAATCGAGGCACTCAGTGCCCGGACGAAAGCGCTGTTGGAGGGAATCCAACAGCGCTTTTTATTTGCGCGTTCGATTCGTGCCAATTCATATTCGTTCAGACCGATTGGTCGGGTTGCCGCATCGCAGCCGCGGGCCGACAGGCGCGTCGCTGCGCCCTGTTCGCATTCCACGCTCGGGTTTGGGTGCGGGTTCGTGTTCGATGCGACCCGCGCATCCCGCTTTGCCCCGGTTTTTTGCTTCAGCGATTATTCGAAGCATTTTCATTTCACCGTTTTATCCCAACGGACGCGATCGCTTTCGGCCGATCGGTGTGCGTCTGCACGCCTCGCGAATCCATTTTCGAAAATAATCACTTTCAGCCGGCCGCAGCGTCGGCAACGACAACGCGCTTTCTCGCGTAACGCCTCAGGAGATCACTAAATGACGATGAAGCAATGGGTACATGGCGGTGTGGCGGTTGCAATGATGTGCGCCGTGACGGCGGCATGCGCGCAGGTGAAGATCGGCGTCGTGCTATCGACGACGGGCCCTGCCGCATCGCTCGGCATCCCCGAGAAAAACACCGTGGCGCTATTGCCCAAGGAGATCGGCGGCAAGAGCGTGCAGTACATCGTGCTCGATGACGGCACCGATACGGGCAAAGCCGTGCAGGACGTGCATAAGCTGATCGACGAAGATCACGTGGACGTAATCCTCGGTTCCACCGTGACGCCGAACTCGCTGGCGATGCTCGATCCCATCTCGGCCGGCAAGACGCCGATGATTTCGCTGGCCGCATCGGCCAAGATCGTCGAGCCGATGGACGAAAAGCGCAAATGGGCTTTCAAGACGCCGCAGAACGATAGCCTCATGGCCAATGCAATTGCCGATTACATGTCCAAGCACGGCGTGAAAACGGTCGGGTTCATCGGTTTTGCCGATGCCTATGGCGAGAGCTGGAATGCGGAATTCGCCAAGGCCGCGACGGGCGACCACCTGAAAGTCGTCGCCAGCGAGAAATTCAACCGGACCGACGCGTCGGTCACAGGGCAGGTGCTCAAGTTGATGAGCGCCAACCCCGATGCCGTGCTGATCGCCGGTTCGGGCACGCCGGCCGCACTTCCGGCCAAGGAATTGAGGGAGCGCGGCTACAAAGGGAAGATTTATCAGACGCATGGCGTGGCCAACAACGACTTCCTGCGCGTGTGCGGCAAGGATTGCGGAGGGGAGATTCTTCCGGCCGGCCCGATCCTCGTCGCTGATCAACTGCCGGACGGCAATCCCGTGAAGCAATCCGCGCTGGCCTACAAGCAAGCCTATGAGAAGGCCTATGGCGTCGGCACCGTCTCTACGTTCGGGGGCCACGCGTGGGACGCCGGGCAGATGTTGCAGCGGGCGATTCCCGAGGCGTTGAAGAAGAGTCAGCCCGGTACCGAGGCGTTCCGTTCGGCGCTGCGCGATGCCCTCGAGAACATCAAAGAGCTGCCGATTTCGCATGGGATCATGAACATGTCGGTAACCAACCACAACGGGCTCGATCAACGCGGGCGCGTGATGGTGCAGATCAGCGACGGCAAGTGGAAGCTGCTTGGCGAATAACGGCTAGCCGCGCCGCTCGGGCCGCGCGGCGGAGCGCGCGCGGCCCCTTGGTTCAGGTTCGATTTCGCTTCGGCCGGTTCGTCAGATCGTAGTACGGGGCTCAAACAGTATGGATTTATCGATTGCGGCGATTCTCGCGCAAGACGGGATCACCACCGGCGCCGTCTACGCGCTGCTCGCACTGGCGCTCGTGCTGGTGTTCTCCGTCACGCGCGTCATCTTCATCCCGCAAGGGGAGTTCGTTTCATACGGTGCGCTGACGCTTGCGATGTTGCAAGCGCAGAAGTTTCCGCCCACCGCCATCTTGCTGCCGGTGCTGGGCGCCGCGTGCTTCATCGTCGAGATCGCGGGCCTCGTGCGGCATCCGGAGCGCCGCCGGCACGCGCCGCGTTTGATCGCGGGGCTGGCGGGCCGGTATCTGCTCGGTCCGATCGCCGTGTATGCGATTGCACGGCAGGCGTACGGCCTGAGTTTGCCGATGGCCGCGCAACTTGCCTTGACGCTTGCGATCGTCGTGCCGATCGGGCCATTCGTCTACCGTTTGGCCTTCGAGCCGCTCGCGGAAGCCACGACGCTATTGCTCTTGATCGTCGCCGTCGCCGTGCATTTCGCCATGGTCGGTCTCGGGCTGCTCATGTTCGGCGCGGAAGGCTCGCGCACGACGCCGTTTTCGGACGCATCGTTCAGCGTCGGCGGTGTGTCGATTTCCGGCCAAAGTATTTGGGTGATCGCGACCGCGCTCGTGTTGATGGCGGCGCTCTATTTTTACTTCGACCGCTCGATTTCCGGCAAGGCATTGCGGGCAACGTCGGTGAACCGCCTCGGCGCGCGCCTGGTTGGCATCGGCACGGCCCAGGCGGGGCGGCTCGCGTTCACCTTGGCCGCGGGGCTCGGGGCGCTGTCCGGCATTCTCGTCGCGCCGCTCACGACCATCTATTACGACTCCGGCTTTTTGATCGGCTTGAAAGGCTTTGTCGGCGCGATCATCGGCGGCCTCGTCAGCTATCCGCTCGCAGCCGCCGGCTCGCTCTTGGTGGGGTTGCTCGAATCGTATTCGTCGTTCTGGGCGAGCGCTTACAAAGAGGTGATCGTCTTCACGCTCATCATTCCCGTGCTGCTGTGGCGCAGTTTGGCCACGGGGCACGTCGAGGAGGACGAGCAATGAACGCGCAACGCACCGGCAACAGCGCTCGGGCCGGGGGTTCGGCATACCGCCCGGAAGCTCGGATTCAAAACCGGAGTCAGTTTTTACGATGAAGCATCGACTCTCCCGCATCAAGCCGTTTTGGTGCTTTCTCGTCGTCCTGTTCGCGCTGCCCGTGTTGCCGCATCCGCTGCACGTGCCGGAGTACTGGATCACGCTACTCAACTACATCGGCCTGTATTCGATCGTCGCGCTCGGGCTCGTGCTCCTGACGGGCGTAGGCGGCATGACGAGCTTCGGCCAGGCGGCGTTCGTCGGCGTGGGAGCTTACGCGACAGCCTATTTGACGACGCAGTTCGGCGTCTCGCCGTGGATCGCCTTGTTCGTCGGCATCGCGTTGACGGCGCTCGTCGCACTCGTCATCGGCGCCGTCACCATGCGCTTGTCGGGGCACTTCTTGCCGCTGGGCACCATCGCGTGGGGGCTGTCGCTGTATTACCTGTTCGGCAACCTCGATGCATTGGGCAAGTACGACGGCATCAACGGCATCCCGGCGCTGAGCGCGCTCGGGCTCTCGTTCGACTCGGGGCGCAGCATCTATTACCTGATTTGGGCCGTGGTGTTGATCGCGGTGGTTTCAATTCAGAATTTGCTTAATAGCCGGCCGGGGCGAGCGATTCGCGCGTTGCGCGGAGCGAGCGCGATGGCCGAGGCGATGGGGGTCGACACTGCATGGATGCGGGTTGTCATCTTCGTTTACGCGGCCATTCTCGCGGCGATCTCGGGATTCCTTTTCGCGCACCTGCAACGCGCCGTGAATCCGACGCCGTTCGGGTTGAACCATGGCATCGAGTATCTGTTCATGGCAGTCGTGGGCGGGGTTGCGCATGTCTGGGGTGCGATTCTAGGGGCGGCGATTCTCACCGTCGTTCAAGACTATTTGCAGTCTTGGTTGCCCGTGCTGCTGGGCCAGAGCGGTAACTTCGAAATCATCGTCTTCGGCGTGTTGATGATCGCGCTGCTGCAGTATGCAAGGCAGGGCGTGTGGCCGTTCGTGGCGCGCTGGTTTCCGCGCGGCCCGCATGTGCGGGCGCCCGAGCGATCCGATCCGTTGCCGAGACGGGAGCGGGTTCCCGCCGGAGAACCGTTGCTTGTCGTCGATCGTGCACGCAAGGAGTTCGGCGGGCTCGTGGCCGTCAACGACGTCAGCTTCGAGGTGACCGCCGGCCAAATCGTCGGTCTGATCGGTCCGAACGGCGCGGGCAAATCGACGACGTTCAACCTCGTGACGGGCGTGCTGCAAGCGACGCGCGGCAAAATCCATTTCCGCGGCGAGCGCATCGATGCGCTCAATTCGCGTGAAATCGTCAAACGCGGCATTGGCCGAACCTTTCAGCACGTCAAGCTGTTGCCGTCGATGACGGTGCTCGAGAACGTCGCGATCGGCGCGCACCTGCGCGGGTCCAGCGGCGTTTGGCGCAGCCTCGCCCGGCTCAATGCGGCCGAGGAAGCACGGTTGATGTTCGACGCAGCCGAGCAGATCCGGCGGGTCGGCCTCGAAGCACACATGTATGACGATGCCGGTAGTCTCGCGCTCGGGCAACAGCGGATCTTGGAGATCGCGCGAGCCTTGTGCAGCGATCCGACGCTGTTGTTGCTCGACGAGCCCGCGGCGGGGCTGCGTTATCGAGAGAAACAGCAACTGGGCGATCTGCTGCGCAAGCTCAAGGCGGACGGCATGAGCGTCTTGCTGGTCGAACATGACATGGACTTCGTGATGAATCTCGCCGATCGGCTCGTCGTCATGGAGTTCGGCACGCGCATCGCACATGGCTTGCCCGAAGATGTGCAAAACGACCCGGCGGTGGTCGAGGCCTATCTCGGCGGAGTGGATTGAACATGACTGAAACGACGACTGCGCCGATCCTGTCCGTCTCGGGGCTCTGCGTGCGATACGGGAAGGTGGAGGCGGTGCATGACGTGTCGATCGAGGTCCGGCCCGGCCAGATCGTCAGCGTGATCGGACCCAACGGCGCCGGAAAGTCGACGCTGCTCGGCGCCATCATGGGCGCGTTGCCGGCGATCGGTCATGCGAAGGGGCAGGTGCGCTATTGCGCCGAGGAAGTCGGCGCGCTGCCGGTGGAAAAGCGCGTCGCGCGCGGCATGTGTCTCGTTCCGGAGAAGCGAGAGCTGTTTTCGACGATGTCGGTCGAAGACAATCTGGTTCTCGGTGCGTACCGGCGCAAGCAAGCGGGGGAACGCGATTATCTCGACCAACTCGATCCGGTGTTCGAGCGATTTCCGCGCTTGAAGGAGCGGCGCAAGCAAGCCGCCGGCACGCTGTCGGGCGGGGAGCGGCAGATGCTCGCACTCGGTCGCGCGCTGATGGGCAAGCCCGATCTGCTCATGCTCGACGAGCCGAGCTTAGGGCTCGCGCCGCTGATCGTGAAGGAAATCTTTCATATCATTAGCGCGCTGCGCAGCACGGGCGTCGCCACACTGCTGATCGAGCAGAATGCACGTGCCGCACTGCAGGTGTCCGACTATGGCTACGTGCTCGAAACCGGCGAACTGGCGCTGCAAGGGGAAGCCGAGTCGCTGGCACGAAACCCCCGCGTCATCGAGACGTATTTGGGGCTGGCGAAGAAAACGGCCTGACCTCAGTCGGGCCGCGCGGTCTCGGTTCGATTGTGGCTCAGAGGCTTGCGCCGTCGACTGGTGTGGGCTTCAACGCGGCGAGATCGATGCCGTCGAGGCAGCGGACGTTGATCGCCGCCGTGCGTGCGCCGTCGGGTGCGACGCCGAAAGCGAAAGCTTCCACTCCACATCGCCGGCAGAAGCGGTGGCTGATCGCATGTTTGTTGAACAGGTACTCACCGGTGGCGTTCTCGCCGCTGCGCCAGCGGAACTGATCGGCCGAGGCGAAGGCCCAGATGAATCCGCGTTTGGTGCAAATGGAGCAGTTGCAGGCGATCGTTTGATCCAAATCGATGTCCACGTCGAACTGGACGTCGCCGCAGTGGCACCCCCCCGTGTAATGCTGAACGGTCATTGCTGCCTCCTTGTCGCTTGAAATTTGATTCGGCACCGCCCGCTGAGATGCCTCCTCCGCATTGTTTCATGCCGCCGGCACCTGCGGTGCTACGGGATTCAGGGGTTTCGCGCAGAGGGAAGAGGGAATCCCCCCGACCGGACATCGGCTATGTTCCACGTGAAACACTACGTAGCCATTTAGCTAAAGCGCCGAGGCCACGATCCCCGCTATAATTTCGCGCATACACTTTCCCGAAAGGCCCGCGCACTCCTCGTCCCGCGGGATCTCCGATGCTTTATCCCATTGAATTTGACGTTATCGTTGTCGGCGGTGGTCATGCCGGCACTGAAGCCGCTTTGGCCTCGGCCCGTATGGGCGCAAAGACCTTGTTGCTGACCCACAATATCGAAACGCTCGGTCAGATGAGCTGCAATCCGTCTATCGGCGGGATCGGCAAAGGTCATCTGGTGAAAGAGGTGGATGCGCTCGGCGGTGCGATGGCGGCGGCCACCGATGAAGGCGGCATCCAATTTCGGATCCTGAATTCGTCGAAAGGGCCGGCAGTCCGTGCGACGCGCGCGCAGGCCGATCGCATCCTGTATAAGGCCGCGATTCGCCATCGGCTCGAGAATCAACCGAACCTGAGCTTGTTTCAGCAGGCGGTCGAGGATCTGATCGTCGAAGGCGATCGCGTGGTGGGCGCCGTGACGCAGGTTGGCGTACGGTTCCGCGCGCGCGCAGTCGTCTTGACGGCGGGGACTTTCCTGGACGGAAAAATCCATGTGGGGCTCAACAACTATACGGGCGGGCGTGCTGGCGATCCGGCGGCAGTCTCGCTGTCGGCGCGGCTGAAAGAGTTGAAGCTGCCGCAGGGGCGGCTCAAGACCGGCACGCCGCCGCGCATCGACGGACGCACGATCGATTTCTCGAAGCTGGAAGAACAGCCTGGCGACCTCGACCCGATCCCCGTTTTCTCTTTCCTCGGGCGGGCGACGCAGCATCCGCAGCAGGTGCCGTGTTGGGTCACGCATACCAATGCGCGCACGCACGACATCATCCGCGGCGGCCTCGATCGCTCGCCGATGTATACGGGCGTCATCGAAGGGGTGGGGCCGCGTTACTGCCCATCGATCGAAGACAAGATCCATCGCTTCGCGTCGAAGACCTCGCATCAAATCTTCCTCGAACCCGAAGGGCTGACGACGAATGAGTTCTACCCGAACGGGATTTCGACCAGCCTTCCGTTCGACGTGCAACTCGATCTAGTGCATTCGATGCAGGGCCTCGAGAACGCCCACATTCTGCGTCCCGGCTATGCCATCGAGTATGACTACTTCGATCCTCGTGGGTTGAAGGCGTCGCTGGAGACGAAGGTGATCCGCGGCCTTTTCTTCGCAGGGCAGATCAACGGCACCACCGGCTACGAGGAGGCTGCCGCGCAGGGGCTCCTTGCGGGCATCAATGCGGGCCGATACGTGCAAGAAAAGGAGGCCTGGTGTCCGAGGCGGGATCAAGCGTATCTAGGCGTGTTGGTGGACGATTTGGTGACGCGCGGCGTCTCCGAGCCCTACCGGATGTTCACCAGTCGCGCCGAATACCGCCTGAGCCTGCGTGAGGACAATGCCGATATGCGCTTGACGGAAATTGGGCGGGAGCTGGGTGTCGTCGACGACGAGCGCTGGGATGCCTTCTCGCGCAAACGTGACGCTGTTTCACGTGAAACAGAGCGACTCCGAGCGACATGGGTGAGTCCGAAGACGCTTTCTGCAGACGAAGCAACCGCACTGCTCGGCAAACCGATCGACCACGAGTACAACCTTGCCGACTTGCTGCGCCGGCCGGGCGTGAGCTACGACGGCGTTTGCGGTTTGCGTGAGGGCGCTTGCGGGCCGGGTGCGCTGCTTGCCGACGATCCGGTTTTGCTCGCACAGATCAAGGAGCAAATCGAGATCGGCGTGAAGTACCAAGGGTACATCGAGCGCCAAGCCGACGAGATCGAGCGCAACGAAGCGAACGAAAGCACCCGGTTGCCGGATGGGATCGACTATGCGTCGGTGCGAGGCTTGTCGTTCGAAGCACGCCAAAAGCTCGCTCAATTCCGCCCGGAAACGATTGGGCAGGCATCGCGTATCTCGGGGATCACGCCGGCGACGATTTCACTCTTGATGGTTCATTTGAAGAAGGGCCTTGGGCGACGCGCGGCGGCAACGACCGCGGAATCGGGTAGGGCCGGCGAAAACGGAGCCAACGCGGCTCCGACTGGCCGATGACGGCGTCGCGCGCCAAAGGCGCGGTAGCGAACGATCGCTCTGTCTGGCTCGAGTTGATGCACACCGGCGCCCAGGCACTGGGCGTTGCGCTGTCGGACGAGCAGTTCCAGCGCCTTGCCGACTACGTCGCCTTGCTGTCGAAGTGGAATGCCGTCTACAACTTGACGGCGATTCGCGATCCTCGGCAGATGGTGATTCAGCACATACTCGATTCGCTCTCGATCGTGCCGCACCTCGCGGCACGCGAGGGCCGTTCGATCCTTGACGTGGGTTCGGGCGGCGGGCTGCCGGGAATCGTTTTGGCAATCGTGCTGCCCGAGCGCAATGTCACGCTGAACGACATCGTCCAAAAGAAATCCGCTTTCCAGGCGCAGGCGAAGGTCGAACTCAAGCTCGGCAACTTGTCGGTGGTGACGGGGCGCGTCGAAAACTTGCGCCCCGGCGTCGACGTTCCGGGAAAATTTGACGCAATCGTTTCGCGCGCATTCGCAGACCTCTCCGATTTCGTTACACTTGCGCGGCATTTGCTGAGCGAGCGCGGATCGATTTGGGCGATGAAGGGCGTACGACCCGACGCCGAAATCGAGCGATTGCCCGCGGGAGCGCGCGTGGCCGGGGTGACGCGGCTTCAGGTGCCGTTCCTCGAAGCGGAGCGGCACCTGGTCGAAGTCGTATTCGAGGGCGGCACGCCTGTATGAGCGGATTGGCTGCAAGCACGACTATCACGGCAATCACTGTATTCAAGCGGTAACGAGGATCCTTCGAACGATGGCAAAAATCTTCTGCGTTGCGAATCAAAAAGGCGGTGTCGGAAAGACGACGACGACGGTCAATCTCGCCGCGAGTCTCGCTTCGCAGGGCCAGCGCGTGCTGCTGATCGATCTCGATCCTCAGGGAAATGCCACGATGGGCAGCGGTATCAACAAAGCGGAGTGCGAGAACACCGTCTACGAAGTGCTGGTGGACGGCGTCTCGGTGGCCGATGCGCGCGTGAAGCCCGAAGCCGTCTCCTACGACGTGCTTCCCGCCAATCGCGAGCTAGCCGGGGCGGAAATCGAGCTCGTCAGTGTCGAGAATCGCGAAAGGCAATTGAAAGCAGCGCTCACGGCGGTGGCCGACGAGTACGATTTCGTCTTGATCGACTGTCCGCCGGCGCTGTCGCTGCTGACCTTGAACGGGCTGTGCGCGGCGCATGGCGTGGTGATCCCGATGCAGTGCGAGTATTTCGCACTCGAAGGACTGTCCGATCTCGTCAACACGATCAAGCAGGTTCACGCCAACCTCAATCGTGACTTGAAGGTGATCGGTCTGCTGCGCGTCATGTTCGATCCGCGCATCACGTTGCAGCAGCAAGTATCGGATCAGCTCAAGGAGCACTTCGGCGACAAGGTGTTCGACGCCGTCATCCCGCGCAACGTGCGCTTGGCGGAGGCGCCGAGCTACGGTCTGCCGGGCGTCGTTTTCGACCGCGCATCGCGCGGCGCGCAAGCGTATGTGCAGTTCGGCGCGGAAATGATTGAACGCGTGCGGGCGCTGTGAAGATGGCGCAGCGCGAGAAGAAAGCCGATCGAGGAAATGCGATGAATGCCGTAGCGAAGAAGAAGGGATTGGGGCGCGGGTTGGAGGCGTTGCTGGGCGGCAGCCCGGACATCACGACGGCCGTGCGCAGCGAGGGTCAGCCCCACGTGTTGCCGCTCGGCAAGTTGCAAGCGGGCAAGTACCAGCCGCGTACGCGCATGGACGAGGGCAGCCTGCAAGAGCTTGCCGCGAGCATCCGCGCGCAAGGCGTCATGCAGCCGATTCTCGTGCGCGCCGTGTCCGAAGAGAAGTACGAGATCATCGCGGGCGAGCGCCGGTTTCGCGCGGCCCACATCGCCGGGCTGCACGAGGTGCCCGTGCTCGTCAAGGACGTGCCCGATCAGGCCGCGGCCGCGATGGCCCTCATCGAGAACATTCAACGCGAAGATCTCAATCCGTTGGAAGAGGCGCAGGGCATTCAGCGCTTGCTCGACGAGTTTCGCTTCACGCACGAGCAGGCGGCCGAGTCCGTGGGCCGTTCGCGCAGCGCCGTCTCGAATCTGCTGCGCCTGCTGAACCTCGCGCAGCCGGTGCAGACGATGTTGCTGGCCGGCGACCTCGACATGGGGCACGCGCGCGCCTTGCTGGCCGTCGATTCGGCGACGCAGATCACGCTCGCCAATCAAGTCGTCAACAAGCGCATGTCGGTGCGCGAGACCGAGCGTCTCGTGACGGCCACCACGAAAGCCGAACCGGCGGTGAAGGCGCGATCGAACCAGGACGGCGGGCACGATACGCGTCGTCTCGAAGAAGAACTGTCCGATTTGCTCGCCGCGGCCGTCAAAATCAAGCTGGGCCGGCGAGGGCGCGGGCAGTTGCAGATCGAATTCGGCGACCTCGATGCCCTCGACGGCATTTTGGCGCGCTTGCGCAGCGGCACGGCAGCGGCCTGATCCGGCGCTCCCCGCACGCTAGAACGCGGCCACAGTCCCCCTCGCGGCGCGCGCCGCCGTCCCGCCCCTTTCGCTAGTTCTTCGCCTATGCCGACTGCTCACAACGCTCGCAGCGCGCGCGCGAGCGCGCCGCGCAAGCTGGTTCGCTTCGCCCTGAACGAGCCGGTGCTCTCGCTGCTCGTCCTCGTGTTGGCTGTGCTGCAAAGCACACGGCCCCAGCCTTGGCTTTCGCTGCCGCGGCTCGTCGATTGGCCGACCGTGATGACGCTCGCGGGGCTCTTGATGTTGACCAAGGCGATCGAGCTATCGGGCCTGTTGATGTGGCTCGCTCATCGCGTCGTGCATCACGTGCGCTCCGAGCGGGTGCTCGCATGCTTGCTGATCGGCTTGGCTGCCGTGTTGTCGATGCTGGTCACGAACGACGTCGCCTTGTTCGTCGTCGTGCCGCTCGTGCTGTCGCTGCATGCGCTGACGCCGCTGCCCGTGAAGCGCCTCACCATCTTCCTGGCCTTGGCCGTCAATGCCGGGTCGGTGCTGACCCCGCTCGGCAACCCGCAGAACCTGTTCCTGTGGCAGGTCGGCGCCGTATCGTTCGGGCGTTTCGTTTGGGCCTTGGCGCCGCTTTGCGCGACGCTGCTGGCGATGCTTTACATCCTGGCGCTATTCGCATTCCGCGCGAGGTCGCTCGATCTTTCGCGCGACGTTTCCAAAGAGCCCGTGGACCGCGCGTATGCCGGGGTGGCGGCCATCTTGTTCGTCGCGTTCGTGTTGCTAGCGGATTCCCACCACCCGGGCATCGGCCTCGCCGGTGTCGTTTGCGGATTTCTGTTGTGGCGACGCGACGCGGTGCTCAAGATCGACTGGGCGCTGCTACTGATTTTCGTGCTGATGTTCATCGTGCTGCGCAGCGTGGCGGCGTTGCCGTCGGTCCGCGAGACGGTGGCTCACCTCGGGCTCGACACGCCGCTGCGCGCATATGCCGCAGCCGCGATCGTGTCGCAGGGCATCAGCAACGTGCCCGCGGCGATCATGTTGGCCGAATTCACGAAGGACTGGCGTGCACTGGCCTTTGGCGTCAGCGTCGGCGGGTTCGGCTTCGCCATCGGCTCGCTTGCGAACCTGATCGCGGTGCGCCTCGCGAAACAGCGCGGCATCTGGTTGCCGTTTCATTTGCTGTCGATTCCGTTCTGGCTCGTTGCCGTCGCCCTCGGCGGATGGTTGCTCGTCCACCTCTGAAGCCGGATTGCGCAATTGGCCGGGGGAGCGATCCGTGGGGCGCTCGGCGCGCGGCGAACCTGTACCGCGGCTTTCGATTGGGCGCGCGCATGCCCTGCGCGAGCCCGCGGCGCGTCGCTTCCGAGCAGTTTTTTGTCGCGGCTAAAGTCTTGAATCACCTGCAACTATCGCTTACAATCGCCCGGATTTATTAGTTCGGCAGTCCCGTAAGCATGGCGAAAGCTGCGGGTGGGAAACTGGATTTTGCAGCAGTTTTGAAGGTAGGGGCGATGGCGGATCGAGAGCCGAACGCAAGGCACGACGAACGCACGCGACACGATCCTTCTTCCGCTCGCACGGTCGGTCGTTCGGAAACGTTCGACGATGCGTGGGATGCCGAGCAGCAAGACAAGAATTTCGTTCCGCTCACGCGGGTGGAGGCTGAAAAGCTCTTCGGTCCCGATGTGAGTCGCCCGTCGCGCGTCACGCCTTTCAAGGTCGTGGTGGCGCAAGTGGTTTTGTCCCTCGTCGTTGCGCTGGTTTGGTGGCTGTTCTCTGAGCCGCCGGGCGGTGCTGCGCTGTCGGCTTTGGTGGGGGGAGCGATTTGCTGGGTGCCGAGCGCGTTGTTCGCGGCACGTCTGAAAGGAGCGGGCGGCGCCGGATCGATCCTGACCTGGATGATCGGCGAAATGCTCAAGATGGGGGTGACGGTCGCGATGTTCGTCGCGGTGGCCGTTTGGTATCACGACGTACGGTGGTTGCCGCTACTCGTGACATTCCTCGTTACGCTGCAGACGTACTGGCTGGCGCTCGCTTGGCGCTGAAAACGGGATGACGATGGGCGGCAGAAGGTGCGCGCGAGGATACGCGCTGCGCGCTTGCCGCCTTTCGCACGACCTGCGGCGTGTGCGCCGTGTCGTGTGGGCATCGAAAGATTTTCGACAATTTAGGTGGCAATAAACGATATGGCAGCTACAGAAAGCACGCGCTTGGATCCGTCCGAGTACATCGCGCACCACTTGCAAAACTTCGCTACCTCGCACCAGACGTCGATCATCGACATGCACGTCTTGAACATCGACACGATGTTCTGGTCGATCGTGTGCGGTCTCTTGACCCTCTTCATTCTGCGCATGGCCGCGCGTAGCGCCACGTCGGGCGTGCCTGGCCGGTTCCAGTGCGCGATCGAGATGCTCGTCGAGATGGTCGAAGACCAATCGAAAGCGATCATCCACGGCAACCGCACGTTCATCGCGCCGCTCGCACTGTTCGTGTTCGTCTGGGTTGCGCTCATGAACTCGCTCGATTTCATCCCCGTCGATCTGCCGGGCCATGTCATCGGCTGGCTGGGCCTGTCGAACGTCATTTCGCACCATCGCATCGTGCCCACGGCCGATTTGAACGGCACGTTCGGCATCGCGCTCGGCGTGTTCGCGCTGATGATCTATTACAACTTCAAGATCAAGGGCGTGGGCGGCTTCGTGCACGAGCTCATCTCGGCCCCGTTCGGTGCGCACCCGCTCTTGTGGATCCCGAACCTTGCATTGAACATCATCGAGTTCGTCGCCAAGACGGTTTCGCTCGCGTTGCGGTTGTTCGGCAACATGTACGCGGGCGAGCTGCTGTTCCTGCTCATCGCATTGCTCGGCAGCCTCTGGACCTTCGGTGCGGACACGACGTTGCTCGGTTTCGTCGGCCACGTGATCGCCGGTACGGTCTGGGCGATCTTCCACATCCTGATCGTGCTGTTGCAAGCGTTCATCTTCATGATGCTGACGCTCGTGTACATCGGTCAGGCGCACGACTCGCACTAATCGGCAAGGGTGCATCGCTGCACAAGCAGATTCGTTTTCCGTTTCTTTAAATCCAGTTCCAAAAAGTCTTTTACAAAGGAGTGATCATGCAAGCTTTCATCGCCAACATCCAAGGTCTGACCGCCATCGGTATCGGCATCATCATCGGCCTGGGTGCAATCGGCGCCTGTATCGGTATCGGCCTGATGGGCGGCAAGTACATCGAAGCTTGCGCACGCCAGCCGGAACTGATGAACCCGCTGCAAACCAAGATGTTCCTCTTGGCTGGTCTGATCGACGCGGCGTTCCTGATCGGCGTCGGTGTGGCAATGCTGTTTGCGTTCGCGAACCCGCTGCTGTCGAAGTTGGCAGGCTAAAGGTTCATCGGAGTTTTGCGCCGTGGATGCAAGCCGGCGCAGGGGCGAAACGGAAGGCTCGGGCGCTGATCGAACGTTACGTCGATGAGCGCCTTACCGTTTCACTTTCCGAATTAGCAACGATTAAGGAAACACCGTGAATCTCAACGCAACTCTGATTGCGCAAATGGTCGTGTTCCTGATCCTCGCGTGGTTCACGATGAAGTTCGTGTGGCCGCCGATGGTCAAAGCCCTCGACGAGCGGTCCCGCAAGATCGCCGACGGCCTCGCGGCCGCCGAAAAGGGCAAGACGGAACTCGAAGCGGCGCACAAGCGTGTCGATCAAGAGCTCGCGAAGGCGCGCAACGACGGCCAGCAACGCATTGCGGACGCCGAAAAGCGTGCGCTCTCCGTAGCCGAGGAAATCAAGGCCAACGCGCAAGCCGAAGCCGCTCGCATCATCGCTCAAGCCAAGGCCGACGCCGAGCAACAGGTCGTGAAAGCCCGTGAAACGCTGCGCGCCGAAGTGGCGACGCTGGCGGTCAAGGGCGCCGAACAGATCCTGAAGCGCGAAATCGATCAGGCGGCACATGCCGAGCTGCTCAATCAACTGAAAGCCGGGCTCTGATCATGGCCGAACTTGCAACCATCGCCCGTCCCTATGCAGAGGCGCTGTTCAGCGTCGCCGAAGGCGGTGACCTCGCCGCTTGGTCCGCTCTCGTGCAGGAGCTGGGCCAGGTTGCGCGGCTGCCCGAGCTCATGTCGGTCGCCTCTAGCCCGAAGGTGAGCCACGCACAGGTCATCGATCTGCTGCTCTCGGCGGTCAAGTCGCCTTTGGCGGCCTCGCCGCAGGCCAAGAACTTCGTGCAGATGCTGGTCGACAACCACCGTCTCTCGCTGCTGCCCGAAATCGCCGTCCAGTTCGAAGCACTGAAAAACGCTCGCGAAGGCGCGGCCGATGCGCTGATCGTCAGCGCCTTCCCGCTGCAAGAGGCCCAGCTCGCCGATCTCGTCGCGAGCCTTACGCGCAAGTTTGGGCGTCAGCTCAAACCGACCGTTCAAGTCGATGCTTCGCTGATTGGTGGCGTGCGCGTCACCGTCGGCGACGAAGTGCTCGACACCTCGGTTCGCGCACGGCTCGCCGAAATGCGTACGGCGCTGACCGCGTGACGCGGCGCGCACATGCACGGCACGCAACAGAATTGACTATCAGGAGCGAATAATGCAACTCAATCCCTCTGAGATCAGCGAGCTGATCAAGAGCCGGATCCAGGGCCTTGAAGCGAGCGCGGACGTTCGCAACCAGGGCACCGTGATCTCCGTGACCGACGGCATCGTGCGCATTCACGGCTTGTCGGACGTGATGCAGGGCGAAATGCTCGAATTCCCGGGCAATACGTTCGGTCTCGCGCTGAACCTCGAGCGCGACTCGGTCGGCGCCGTGATTCTCGGTGAGTACGAACACATCTCGGAAGGCGACGTCGTCAAGACGACGGGCCGCATTCTCGAAGTGCCCGTCGGCCCCGAACTCATCGGCCGCGTGGTCGATGCCCTCGGCAATCCGATCGACGGCAAGGGCCCGATCAACGCGAAGATGACCGACGCGGTCGAGAAGATCGCCCCCGGCGTGATCTGGCGTAAGTCGGTGTCGCAGCCGGTGCAAACGGGTCTGAAGTCGATCGACTCGATGGTGCCGATCGGCCGCGGCCAGCGCGAACTGATCATCGGCGACCGTCAGTGCGGCAAGACGGCGGTGGCGGTCGACGCGATCATCAATCAGAAAGGCAAGGACCTCATCTGTATTTATGTCGCGATCGGCCAGAAGGCTTCGTCGATCATGAACGTGGTGCGCAAGCTCGAGGAATCGGGCGCGATGCAGTACACGATCGTCGTCGCCGCGTCGGCTTCGGAATCGGCCGCGATGCAATACCTCGCGCCGTACGCAGGCTGCACGATGGGCGAATACTTCCGCGACCGCGGCCAAGACGCCCTCATCATCTATGACGATTTGACCAAGCAAGCTTGGGCCTATCGCCAGATCTCGCTGCTGTTGCGCCGCCCGCCGGGCCGCGAAGCGTATCCGGGCGACGTGTTCTATCTGCACTCGCGTCTGCTCGAGCGTGCCGCGCGTGTCTCCGAAGAGTACGTCGAGAAGTTCACGAACGGCGAAGTGAAGGGCAAGAGCGGTTCGCTCACGGCGCTGCCCGTCATCGAGACGCAAGCGGGCGACGTGACGGCGTTCGTGCCGACGAACGTGATCTCGATCACGGACGGCCAGATCTTCCTCGAAACCGACTTGTTCAACGCCGGTATCCGTCCCGCGATCAATGCGGGCGTGTCGGTGTCGCGCGTCGGTGGCGCGGCTCAAACGAAGGTCATCAAGAAGCTGTCGGGCGGTATCCGTACCGACCTCGCGCAGTACCGCGAACTCGCCGCCTTCGCGCAGTTCGCGTCGGACTTGGACGAAGCCACGCGCAAGCAGCTCGAGCGCGGCCGCCGCGTGACCGAGCTCTTGAAGCAGCCGCAGTATCAGCCGTTGCAGGTGTGGGAGTTGGCCGTTTCGTTGTTCGCGGCGAACAACGGCTACCTGGACGATCTCGACGTGAAGGACGTGCTCCCGTTCGAAAAGGGCTTGCGCGAATTCCTGAAGACGAGCCATGCCGATCTCATCAAGCGCATCGAAGACACGAAGGACTTGTCGAAGGACGACGAAGCAGCGCTGCACGCCGCTCTGAAGGACTTCAAGAAGTCGGGTGCTTATTGATCGAGGCATAACGACCTTGAAGCGGCGCGCGTAGAGGCAACGAAGCGCGCTCCGCTTCGATCAAGGAGCAAGCAATGGCTGGAATGAAGGAAATCCGCGGCAAGATCAAGAGCGTGCAAAACACGCGCAAGATCACCAAGGCGATGGAGATGGTGGCCGCATCGAAGATGCGCCGGGCGCAAGAGCGCATGCGTTCCGCTCGCCCGTACGCCGACAAAGTCCGCGACATCGCTGCGCACATGAGCCGCGCGAACCCCGAGTATCGCCACCCGTTCATGGTGTCGAACGAAGGCGCGAAGGCGGCCGGCATCATCCTCGTCACGACCGATAAGGGTCTGTGCGGCGGGATGAACACGAACGTGCTGCGCGCGACCGTGGGCAGGTTCAAGGAGCTCGAGGACAAGGGCCAAAGCGTCCAAGCCACCGCAATCGGCGGCAAGGGGCTCGGCTTTTTGACTCGCGTCGGCGCGAAGGTGGTGTCGCACGTGACGCAGCTCGGCGATACGCCGCACCTCGAAAAGCTGATCGGCGCGGTGAAGGTGCAGCTCGATCTGTACTCGGAAGGCAAGATCTCGGCGGTGTATCTCGCGTACACGCGCTTCATCAACACGATGAAGCAAGAGCCCGTGCTCGAGCAGTTGCTGCCGCTGTCGGCCGAGCATTTCGAACGCGACGAGACGACGCCGAACACCTCGTGGGATTACATCTACGAACCCGATGCGCAGAGCGTCGTCGATGAACTGCTCGTGCGTTACGTCGAAGCGCTCGTGTACCAAGCCGTCGCCGAAAACATGGCGTCCGAGCAATCGGCGCGAATGGTGGCCATGAAGGCGGCGTCGGACAACGCGAAGACGGTGATCAACGAATTGCAGCTCGTCTACAACAAGAGCCGCCAGGCCGCGATCACGAAGGAATTGTCGGAAATCGTGGGCGGCGCCGCCGCGGTGTAATGCGTGCCGGCTCGACCGTCCCTGCGCCGTTTGCGCGAGTGAAGAATTGAGTATCTAAAGGAAAAGCGATGAGTACTACTGCTTTGGTAGAAGGCAAGATCGTACAGTGCATCGGCGCGGTGATCGACGTGGAATTCCCGCGTGAACACATGCCGAAGATCTACGACGCCCTCGTGCTCGAAGGCACGGAACTGACGCTCGAAGTTCAGCAGCAGCTGGGCGACGGCGTCGTGCGCACGATTTGTTTGGGTGCATCGGACGGTCTGCGCCGCGGCCTGATGGTGAAGAACACGGGTCTGCCGATCAGCGTTCCCGTGGGCAAGCCCACGCTCGGCCGCATCATGGACGTGCTTGGCCGTCCCATCGACGAAGCCGGTCCGATCGAGAGCGAGACGAAACGCTCGATCCACCAGAAAGCCCCGGCGTTCGACGAACTGTCGCCGTCGACGGAACTCCTGGAAACGGGCATCAAGGTTATCGATTTGATCTGCCCGTTCGCGAAGGGAGGCAAGGTGGGCCTGTTCGGTGGCGCCGGTGTGGGCAAGACCGTGAACATGATGGAGCTCATCAACAACATCGCGAAGGAGCACGGCGGTTACTCCGTGTTCGCGGGCGTGGGTGAGCGTACCCGTGAAGGGAACGACTTCTATCACGAGATGAAAGACTCGAACGTGCTCGACAAGGTCGCGCTCGTGTACGGTCAGATGAACGAGCCGCCGGGCAACCGTCTGCGCGTGGCGCTGACGGGCCTCACGATGGCCGAGCACTTCCGTGACGAAGGCCTCGACGTGCTGTTCTTCGTCGACAACATCTACCGCTTCACGCTGGCCGGTACCGAAGTGTCGGCACTGCTCGGCCGGATGCCGTCGGCCGTGGGTTATCAGCCGACGCTGGCCGAAGAAATGGGCAAGCTGCAAGAGCGCATCACGTCCACGAAAACGGGCTCGATCACCTCGGTGCAAGCCGTGTACGTGCCTGCGGACGATTTGACCGACCCGTCGCCTGCTACGACGTTCGGCCACTTGGACGCAACGGTCGTGCTCTCGCGTGACATCGCCTCGCTCGGTATCTACCCCGCCGTCGACCCGCTCGATTCGACCTCGCGTCAGATCGACCCGAACGTCATCGGCGAAGAGCACTACTCGATCACGCGCGGCGTGCAGCAAACGCTGCAGCGCTACAAGGAATTGCGCGACATCATCGCGATTCTGGGCATGGACGAACTGTCGCCGGAAGACAAGCTGTCGGTCGCTCGTGCGCGCAAGATCCAGCGTTTCCTGTCGCAGCCGTTCCACGTTGCCGAAGTGTTCACGGGTTCGCCTGGCAAGTACGTGCCGCTGAAGGAAACGATCCGCGGCTTCAAGATGATCGTCGAAGGCGAGTGCGATCATCTGCCCGAGCAGGCGTTCTACATGGTCGGCACGATCGACGAAGCCTTCGAAAAGGCCAAGAAGATCCAGTAACCGAGTGTGCCCGCTTGGCGCGCAGGCCCGGCGGCCGCAGGGACGGCCGGGCTCGCAGCGCGCGTTGGGTTCACGGGGCTCTGCACGGGATCCGAGTGCGTGCTGTGCACGGGCTGCGGGACGCGCGATGCGCTAACGGCAGCCGGCAGCCAAAGCGGCAACTCTGTTCGACATAGGAAGCGATATGGCAACCATCAAAGTAGACGTCGTCAGCGCGGAAGAGCAGATCTTCTCGGGCCAGGCGAAATTCGTCGCGCTGCCGGGCGAAGCCGGTGAACTCGGCATTCTGCCGGGCCATACGCCGCTCATTACGCGTATTCGTCCCGGTGCGGTGCGTATCGAGGCGGAAAGCGGCGAAGAAGAGTTCGTGTTCGTTGCCGGCGGCATTCTCGAAGTGCAGCCGGGCGCCGTGACGGTGCTCGCCGATACCGCGATTCGCGGCAAGGATCTCGACGAGGCCAAGGCTGAACAGGCGCGCAAGCGTGCCGAGGAAGCCTTGCAGAACTCGGGCTCGAACATCGAGTACGCGACGGCCCAGGCCGAGCTGGCATATGCCACGGCTCAGCTTGCCGCCATCGCTCGCCTGCGCAAGCTGCGCGCACAGAGCCACTGACAAAACCGCTTTGCGTCCCTCGGTTGCGTCTCGCCAGGGAAGAGCAATCGGAGCGGAATAAGACGATTAGTAGGATATTTAACGCCGCTTGGTTCGATCCAAGCGGCGTTTTTTCTTATGGGACACGCCCATGCGACATTTTGCTGCGGGTAAGACTTGATGCGGGCCGACCTCGCTCGGTGGCAGAATCAGTCGCAAAATACCTACGAGACTTTGGAGACATCGAGATGGCGACGCAGCTTCCCGAGGAGGGCGCCCTCATTGCGCCGATCAACGGCCTTTCCTACGTGCGAGGAGCGACCGATATCCCCCTGAGCGACTCGACCATCGGAGGGCTTCTTTGCGAGACGGCCGCACGCTATCCCGAGCGGCCTGCCGTCGTTTTCCGCGAGCAGGGCATTCGATGGACCTGGCGCGAGTTCGCCGCCGAAGTCGATGTACTCGCGGCGGGGCTGGCAACGCTCGGCATCACGCGCGGCGACCGCGTTGGCATTTGGTCGCCGAATCGCGTCGAATGGTTGCTGACGCAGTTTGCGACGGCCCGCATCGGCGCGATTCTGGTCAACGTCAATCCTGCCTACAGGCTCTCGGAACTCGAATACGCGCTGAATAAATCCGGTTGCTGCGCGATCGTCACGGCCGAGCGCTTCAAGACCTCGAAATACGTGGAGATGCTGCAGACGCTCGCGCCCGAACTCGCGCACTGCGAGGCGGGAAACCTGCGCTCAGCGCGCTTGCCGAACCTGCGGACGGTGGTGCGCATGTGCGACACGGCGACGCCGGGTATGTTGACGTTCTCCGACGTGATCGAAGCAGGGCGGGTCGCACTCGATTCCATCGATCTTGCAGCGATCGACGCGACATTGTCGGCCTACGATCCGATCAACATCCAATTCACGAGCGGTACCACCGGCAACCCCAAAGGCGCCACGCTCACGCATCGCAACGTGGTCAACAACGCGCGGTTCATCGCGATGGCCATGCGCTTTTCCGAAAACGATGCGCTGTGCATCCCGGTGCCGCTCTATCACTGCTTCGGCATGGTCCTGTCCGTGCTCGCGAGCGTCTCGACGGGCGCGAAGATGGTGTTTCCCGGCGAAGCGTTCGATCCCGGCGCGGCGCTCGCCGCAGTGGCCGAAGAGCGTTGCACCGCGTTGCATGGCGTGCCGACGATGTTCATCGCCGAACTGGATCACCCGGAGTTCTCATCGTTCGATCTATCGACACTGCGCACGGGCATCATGGCCGGCTCGCCGTGCCCCATCGAGACGATGAAGCAGGTCATTTCGCGCATGCACCAGTCGGAGATCACGATCGCGTACGGCATGACGGAGACGAGCCCCGTTTCGTTTCAAAGCTCGACGACCGACCCCATCGACAAACGCACGTCGACGGTCGGCCGAATTCAGCCGCATCTCGAAGCGAAAGTGGTCGATGCCATGGGCAACACGGTCCCGGTCGGGCAAACGGGCGAACTGTGGACGCGGGGCTACTCGGTCATGAAAGGCTATTGGGACGACGAGCCCCGCACCCGAGAGGCTATCGTCGATGGATGGATGCGCACGGGCGATCTAGCAACGATCGATGAGCAGGGCTATTGCAATATCGTTGGCCGCTTGAAGGACATGTTGATTCGCGGCGGCGAAAACATCTACCCCCGCGAGATCGAAGAGTTCTTGTTTAGGCACCCGAAGGTCCAGAGCGTCCAAGTGTTCGGCGTGCCTGACGAGAAGTATGGAGAGGAAGTGTGCGCTTGGATTGTCGTGCGGCCCGGCGAAATGCTGACCGACGAAGAGGTCAGAGCGTATTGCCAGGGGCAGATCGCGCATTACAAGGTGCCGCGCTACATTCGCTTCGTCGACGAAATGCCGATGACCGTCACGGGGAAAGTGCAGAAGTTCGTGATGCGCGAAAGGATGATCGACGAGCTGGAGCACGGCGAGCCGCGGGCGGGCTGACTGAGAGGGCGCGCTATGGCGTGCGCGCCTGCGCCCGTGCTCTACATGCAACCGGAGTCACCGCTGAAGCGCTAACTCCGGTCGTGCTCTGCATGGGACCGGAGTAACCGCTGAAGCGCTAACTCCGGTCGACACAAAAAAAAAGCGGGCTTGATAGCCCGCTAAAAACCACACGCTACGGGGTTAGCGCGAGGAGACCAATGAAGGAGCCGAAGAACACAACCCAAACTCGGGCACCGGTAACGACTCCAACAAAGAGGCCCTCATGAGGGATTCGGCACCGCCGACCGGGAAGCGTCCAATCAATGCACGCCTGCCCACTTCCGTGTTGAAACCGTTGAAAGGCATTGTGGGCGAATTGAGAACCCCACGCGGTAACAAAGTGTTTCAGGTTGTAACGCCCGCCAGACAAGGATTGGCGGGATTTTTTACCAGCAGAAAAGAGAAATTGCGTCACTATTTCCGACGATCGGAACAAAAGAAATAACGCGCGAAAAAGCCGTCTCGCAATTTATCGAGAAATACGCGAAAACGGGTTTCGTCTAAGCAATGGCGGGCTTACCATGGCCGTCATGCTCGCATGGCGCGCGCGAAACTTACCGACCGTTGCGTGTGCTGGCACCGTTACCTTCCCATGTGTAAACAATGAACGAGCCCGAAAGTCTGAAGCGGATCCTGGACCGCGACCGTGTGATCGCCGTGGTCGGGTTGTCCAACCACGCGTACCGTCCGAGCCATTCGGTGGCGGCCTACATGCAGTCGCACGGCTATCGCATCGTTCCCGTCAATCCGGCGTACGCCAACGACACGGCTGGTGTGTTGGGGCAGCGCTGTTATGCGTCGCTCGCGATCGCCGCACACGCGCTCGCGCAGGAAGGCGCCGCAATCGACATGGTCGACGTCTTTCGCCGGCCGGAGGAAGCGGCGGCCCTCGCGGAGGAAGCGATCGCCATCGGCGCCAGATCGCTCTGGCTCCAAGTGGGCGTGATCAACGAGGAGGCTGCCGCGCGAGCGATGGCGGCAGGGCTCGACGTCGCAATGAACGTATGCGTGAAGATCGAGCACGAGCGGCTATTCGGCGCCACGCACCGCGCCAACGCGCCCGCGCCGCGCGTGCCCCAATAGATTGGCCCGGGCGTGGGGCGCGACCCGTGCGTGTCGAGCCAGCGGCCTACTTCAGCCACTTGTCCCTGATCGACTCGAACTGCCCCGTTTCACGCGCTAGGTGCAGCCATTGATCGACGTATTGCTGATACGTCACATCGCCCTGCGGCACCATGTAGGCCTTTTCGCCGTACTGGAACGGTTTCTCGGGATGGATCGAGCACAGCCCGGGGTTCAGCTTTTGTTGGAGCAGGGTTTCCGATGCGTCGGTCACCATCACATCGGCTTTGCCTTCCAGGATCTGCTTGAAGATCGAGACGTTATCCGGATAGACCGTCAGCTTCGCATGCGACAGATACTGCTTCGCGAAGCGCTCGTTGGTGCCGCCCGGATTGACGATGACGCGCGTGCCCGGTTGATCGATTTGCGCAAGCGTCTGGTACTTGTCGGCGTCGGCGCAGCGGGCAATCGGTGCTTTGCCGTCCACCATGTAGGGCTGCGTGAAGAACACGCGCTTCTGACGCTCGAGCGAAGTCGATACGCCCCCGACGGCAATGTCGCATTTCGCGAGAAAATCGCTCATGAGGTTCGACCAGCTCGTTTTCACGAAGTCCGCCTTGACGCCGAGCGACTTCGCCAACGATTCAGCCATGTCGATGTCGATGCCTTCGAACGTGCCGTCGGCCTTCAAAAACGAATACGGCTTGTAATCGCCCGTCGTGCAGACGCGCAACGCTCCGCGGGCGATCACCGTGTCCAGGCGTGAGCCCGCCGCGGCGGGGCTCGCGCTAGGCGCCGCGCCGCTTGTTTGCGCGAACGCCGCACCCGTGCACGAAGCCGCCAGCGCGAGCGCGCCGATCGAAAGGCGAAGCAGGTCTTTCAGGATCATTCGTAGGTCTCCTTGAGTTTGGGCAGCGAGGCGCTGTCGCTTAGAGGCAGCGTTCGATCATAGCCGTACCAAAATGCCGCAGGCGAGCATCGCGTCGCGAAAGCCGATATACGGCCCGATCGAGAACGCGGCTCCGGTAAAATGGCCGTCTTCTCGGCTTCGCCTTGCGCTTTCCTCCCGTGCCCTCGAATCTGCTCAACGATACATTCCTGCGCGCGCTGCTGCGCCAGCCCACCGATTACACGCCCATTTGGCTCATGCGGCAGGCGGGCCGGTATCTGCCCGAGTACAACGCCACGCGTTCGCGCGCGGGCAGCTTCCTCGGTTTGGCCAAGAACCCCGATTTCGCGACGGAAGTGACGTTGCAGCCGCTCGAGCGCTTTCCTCTCGATGCCGCGATTCTGTTCTCCGATATCCTCACCGTCCCCGATGCAATGGGGTTGGGATTATCGTTTGCGGCCGGCGAGGGGCCGCGCTTCGCGCACCCGGTTCGCACGGAAGCGGACGTCGCGCGCCTGCGCGTGCCCGATATCGACGCCACGCTCGGCTATGTGACCGACGCCGTGCGGTCGATTCGCCGTGCGCTCACCGATGCACAGGGGCGCCAGCGTGTCCCGCTGATCGGCTTCTCGGGCAGTCCGTGGACGCTCGCGTGCTACATGGTCGAGGGCGCCGGTTCCGACGACTTCCGCACCGTGAAGTCGATGCTGTACGCGCGCCCCGACCTCATGCATCGGATTTTGCACGTCAACGCGGAGGCCGTTGCCGCTTACCTCAATGCGCAGATCCGCGCGGGGGCGCAAGCCGTGATGATCTTCGACACGTGGGGCGGGGCGCTCGCGGACGGCATATTCCAGCGGTTTTCGCTTCAATACATCGAGGCCGTGGTGCGGCGTCTCGTACGCGAGCACGAAGGGACCCGGGTGCCGGTCGTCACGTTCACGAAGGGCGGTGGCCTTTGGCTCGACGACATCGCCGCGTGCGGCGTGGACGCTGTAGGCCTCGATTGGACGGTCAATCTGGGGGCGGCCCGCGAGCGAGTCGGCTCGCGCGTGGCGCTGCAAGGCAATCTCGACCCTGCGGCGCTGTTCGCGCCGCCGGCGGCCGTTCGCGAGCAAGCGCGAGCAGTGCTCGACAGCTACGGCAACCATCCGGGGCACGTCTTCAACCTCGGGCACGGGATTTCCCAGTTTGCGCCGCCCGAAAATGTCGCGGAACTCGTCGACGAAGTCCACCAGTACAGCCGGGCGATCCGGGTGCGGTCCAGCGGGGGCTGACCCCATGGGTCATGTTGCGCTGCACACAACTGGGCTCTCGGTCTAGGGCGCGCGCACCGGGAAAAATGGCATCGCCGGGCCGTCTCGCGCTTGTCAAGTCTTGACTTATACACATTCTTCTCGTTGCGCCGCGGTAGAGCGAAGAGAGGTTGACGCTGGCACTCAAACGATGTACGGCATCCGCTCAGGCCTTGTTCGGCAAGGCTTTGCGAGCGGCCGGCCCAATGTGCGGTTGCCCACGGAACGTCAGCGCGGCGGCCTTGCTTCGGTTCGGCGGGGGCACTTTTCAACAAAGTTATCCACAAGCGACGCGGGGCAGTCGGTAAAGTCCAGCGAGATCCATAGGTTAGCGGCGAATCTCATGTTTTACTTTAAGTTGATGCCGTCCAGTCGAGGCTCGATGCATTGGGGGCGAAGCGCCTCATGCGGCAACGCGCCCTGGGGCGGTGGCGGATGACGGAGGTGTTCGTTCGCGTCGCGCTCGACCATCCGTTGCCGACCCTTTTCGACTATCGCTGCGCCCAGTCGCCTGCGCCCGTGCCGGGCACGCTCGTCGCCGTGCCATTCGGCAAGCGCAACGTCGTGGGGCTCGTCGTCGAGGTGAGCGGTCACACCGAACTGCCCGCTGAGCGCGTGCGCGACGTGCAGGCCGCATGCGACGGGTGCGCGCCGCTCGCGGCCGAGTGGCTCGCGCTGGTCGCGTTCGCCGCCGATTATTACCAGCGCTCCCTTGGCGAGGTCGCGCTTCCGGCGTTGCCGCAGGCATTGCGCGATGCCGAGAAATGGCCGCGGCTGTTTGCCGCCGCGCCTCGCTTTCGGCTGACCGAGGCGGGGCGGGCCGCGTTGCCTGCCGCGCTACCGGTGCGAGCGGCCGCTCTGCGCCGGCTCGCCGCGGCGCTCGCCGATGCGCGCTCGCTCGACATGTCCGAGGCGCGCGCCGTGCACCCGAAGGCAGGTGCAACCCTGCAGGCCTGGCAGGCCGAGGGATGGGTCGATATCGAAACGGCCGCCGATGCGGCGAGCCGCACCGCCGAAGCCGAGAACGCCGAAGCCGAGAACGCCGAAGTCGAGAACGCCGAAGTCGAGAACGCCGAAGTCGAGAACGCCGAAGTCGAGAACGCCGGCGCACTGGGCGAGCCCGCTGTGGACCTCGTGCGCCCCGCCCTGACCGCGGAGCAAGCGCAGGCGGTGGAGGCGATCGCCGCGGCGCAGGGTTTTGCTCCTTTTCTACTGCACGGCGTCACCGGCAGCGGCAAAACCGAGGTGTATCTGCGCGCAATCGAAGCCGTGTTCGCGGAGCGACCCGATGCGCAAGCGCTCGTTCTCGTGCCCGAGATCAACCTGACGCCTCAGCTCGAAGCGGCGTTTCGTGCGCGCTTCGCCGTGCGATTCGGCAACGATGCCATCGTCACCTTGCATAGCGCAATGGCGGACGGAGAACGCGTGCGCAGTTGGCTCGCCGCCCATACGGGCCGGGCTCGCGTCGTCCTCGGCACGCGCCTGGCCGTCCTCGCTTCGATGCCGCAGCTCGCGCTGATCGTCGTCGACGAAGAACACGAGCCGGCCTACAAGCAACAAGAAGGACTGCGCTATTCGGCGCGCGATCTGGCGATTTGGCGGGCCAAGCAACGGGGCGTGGCGGTCGTGCTCGGCTCTGCCACACCCTCGCTCGAGAGCTGGTGGCAGGCCGAGCAGGGCCGCTATCGGCGGCTCTCGCTCGCACGGCGCGCCGTGGCCGATGCGGTGTTGCCCACGGTGAAGATGATCGACTTGGAGGAAGAGCGGCGGCGCGGGCGCGGCAGCGTCGACGGCATCTCCGGGCCTCTTGCCTCGGCCTTGAAAGCGCGCCTCGAGCGCGGCGAACAAAGCCTCGTTTTTCTGAACCGCCGCGGCTATGCGCCGGTGCTCGCATGCGACGCGTGCGGCTGGGTGGCCGGCTGCCCGCGCTGTAGCGCCTACGTCGTGCTGCACAAGAGCGAGCATACGCTGCGATGCCATCACTGCGGCTGGGAGGCGCGCGTGCCGCGCGCTTGCCCCGAGTGCGGCAACGTCGATATCGCGCCGCTCGGGCGGGGCACGCAGCGCGTGGAAGAGACGCTCGCCCAGATCGTGCCCGGCGCGCGGGTGTTGCGCATCGATGCAGACAGCACGCGCCGCAAGGGCAGCGCTCAAACGCTCTTTTCGAACGTGCACGCGGGGGAAGTCGACATCCTGGTCGGCACGCAAATGATCGCCAAGGGTCACGACTTTCGGCGGGTATCGCTCGTGGGCGTGTTGAACGCCGATGCGGCGCTGTTTTCTCACGATTTCCGCGCGGGGGAGCGGCTATTCGCGCAACTGATGCAGGTGAGCGGGCGAGCCGGCCGAGCCGGCTTGCCCGGAGAAGTGCTGGTGCAGACGCGCTACCCGCGGCACGCGCTCTATCATGCGCTCGCGCGACACGATTACGTCGGCTTCGCGAATGCGACGCTTGCCGAACGCCGCGATGCGCAATTGCCGCCGTTCGTCTATCAAGCGCTGCTGCGCGCGGAAGCCAAAACGCTCGAGGCGGCGCTGACATTTCTGGGCCATGCCGGCGCGGCGCTATCCGAGATTCCGTATGCTGAGCGGGTGACCGTCTACGATGCCGTGCCGATGACGATCGTCAAGGTGGCCAACGTTCATCGCGCTCAGCTATTGCTCGAGAGCGCATCGCGGGCGGCGTTGCTCGCGACGCTGCGCGCCTGGCAAGCGCCGTTGCGCGCGTTGAAAGGCGTCATACGGTGGAGCGTCGAGGTGGATCCGCTCGATATTTGAGCGGCAAGGTTCGAGGCGGTGAAGCCTGATGCCGCCGCGGCCGACAAGCCGAGAACGCGGCGCATGCGCTTGCGGCTGAAGCGCCGCCCTGCGGGTGGCGCGGCTTGCGCTCTCCGCTATTGGGCGCGCGCGGTTCAGTAGCGTCGCAGGCGGCTGCGCGCAGCGCGGGCGTGCGTGCGGACGCGATTCGTGTAGCTGGGCGTGGGGGCAGTGAGCGGCCGCGCGCAAGCGGCGACCGGGGAACGCTGGCGCCGTGTCTGCGGCGCATGGCGCGCGCAGGACCGGCTTTCGTTGGAACAGATCATGATGGGCCTCTTTGCCGGCCTCTCAGCCGCGTTGTTCGGACATGCGCGCGTCGTTTGCCGCCGCTTCGGCCTGCTGTCGAGCCTGGCGCACGCGGGCGAGCGCCAAAGCGCGTTCACGCGCCGGCGATGCGCCGCGCACGAACAGCGTCAGGCAGACCACGGCCATCATCCAAACCGCGCCGAATACGAGCCACTTTTCCATTTTTGCCTCTCCTTGCCCGACGCTCACCGTGCGTTGGGCGCTTTCCTGCGTTAACGGCATTCCAGCGCTCGCCCGTAGGGCGGTGGGACCGTTTTCACATCAGGGAAAATACCGAGCGCAACCGCGCACGCCCGGTGCGCTTGGATTTCGCGGCAACCCTTGCCAGTAAAGGGTTTGCTTGGGGTGCAACCAACCTTGCGTTTTGGTTGCACCTTTTTATCGGGAGGCGTACGATTCGGCAAACTTTGCACATATCGGCCGGCGCCGCCGGCGACCGAAGGAACCATGGCCAGCACTACCTTAGGCGTCAAAGTCGACGACCTTCTCCGCTCCCGTCTCAAAGAAGCCGCCACCCGGCTCGAACGCACGCCGCATTGGCTCATCAAGCAGGCGATCTTTGCCTATCTCGAGAAGATCGAACACGGCCAACTGCCGCCCGAGCTTTCCGGCGCGTCGATGAACGCGGACTTCGGCGACGGCTCGGCGCCCGAGCACGAGGAGGATGGCGCACCGCACCCGTTCCTCGATTTCGCGCAGAACGTGCAACCGCAATCGGTGTTGCGCGCCGCGATCACTGCTGCCTATCGCCGCCCGGAGCCCGAATGCGTGCCGTTCCTGATCGGCGAAGCGCGGCTGCCCGAGGCGTTGGCGGCCGATGTCGGCAAGCTAGCCACCAAGCTCGTCGAGACGCTGCGCGCCAAGCGCACGGGCGGCGGCGTCGAGGGCCTCATTCATGAATTCTCGCTGTCGAGCCAGGAAGGCGTCGCGCTGATGTGCCTGGCCGAGGCGCTGCTGCGCATCCCCGATCGCGCCACGCGCGATGCGCTCATTCGAGACAAGATCAGTAAGGGCGATTGGAAATCGCACATGGGGCATGCGCCGTCGCTGTTCGTCAACGCGGCCACCTGGGGCCTCATGATCACGGGCAAGCTCGTGACGACCAACAGCGAGGCGGGGCTGTCCTCGGCGCTCACGCGCTTGATCGGCAAAGGCGGCGAGCCGCTGATCCGCAAGGGCGTCGACATGGCAATGCGCCTGATGGGCGAGCAGTTCGTCACAGGCGAGACGATTTCCGAAGCGCTCGCGAACAGCCGCAAGTTCGAAGCGCGCGGCTTCCGCTATTCGTACGACATGCTCGGCGAAGCCGCTACGACGGAAGAAGACGCGCAGCGTTACTACGCGTCGTACGAGCAGGCGATTCACGCGATCGGCAAAGCCGCCGGCGGCCGCGGCATTTACGAAGGCCCGGGCATCTCGATCAAGCTCTCCGCGTTGCACCCGCGCTATTCGCGCGCGCAGCAAGAGCGCACGATGAACGAGCTGCTGCCGCGCGTGCGTTCGCTCGCCGCGCTCGCGCGCCGCTATGACATCGGCTTGAACATCGACGCCGAGGAAGCCGATCGTCTCGAGTTGTCGCTCGATCTGCTCGAAGCCCTGTGCTTCGATCCGGAACTCGCGGGTTGGAACGGTATCGGGTTCGTCATTCAGGCGTACCAAAAGCGCTGCCCGTTCGTGATCGACTACGTGATCGATCTGGCGCGCCGCAGCCGTCACCGCATCATGGTGCGCCTCGTGAAGGGCGCGTACTGGGACAGCGAGATCAAGCGCGCGCAACTCGATGGGCTCGAGGGCTATCCCGTCTACACGCGCAAGGTTTACACGGACGTCTCGTACCTCGCCTGCGCGAAGAAGCTGCTCGGCGCGCCCGACGCCGTCTTCCCGCAATTCGCCACGCACAATGCCTACACGCTGTCGGCCATTTATCATCTGGCCGGACAGAACTACTACCCGGGCCAGTACGAGTTCCAATGCCTGCACGGGATGGGCGAGCCGCTGTACGAAGAAGTGACGGGCCGCGAGAAGCTGAACCGCCCGTGCCGCATCTACGCACCGGTCGGCACCCATGAGACGCTGCTGGCTTATCTCGTGCGCCGGCTGCTCGAGAACGGGGCCAATACCTCGTTCGTGAACCGCATCGCCGACGAAACCGTACCGGTATCCGCGCTCGTCGAAGATCCCGTCGACGAAGCTTCGCGCATCACGCCGCTCGGCGCGCCGCACGCGAAGATTCCCCTGCCGCGCGATCTTTACGGCGATGAGCGCCCCAACTCGATGGGCCTCGATCTGTCGAACGAGCATCGTTTGGCGTCGCTCTCCTCGGCGCTGCTCGCGAGCGCGCACCATCCGTGGCGTGCCGCGCCGATGCTCGAATCGGGCGAGCTGCCCGCTTCCAGCGCCGCTGGCCGCGTCGAGCGCGCCGTGCGCAATCCGGCCGATCACCGCGATGTCGTCGGCTCGGTCGTGGAAGCGACGCGCGACGACGTGCACGTGGCGCTCGCCGCCGCGGTTGCCGCCGCTCCGATCTGGCAGGCCACGCCCGTCGATGCGCGCGCCGATTGCCTGGCGCGCGCCGCGGATCTGCTCGAAGCGCAGATGCATACGCTAATGGGGCTGATCGTGCGCGAAGCGGGCAAGTCGCTGCCGAACGCGATAGCCGAGATTCGCGAGGCGGTCGATTTCCTGCGCTACTACGCGGCACAGATCCGCACCGAGTTTTCCAACGATACGCATCGGCCGCTCGGTCCCGTGGTCTGTATCAGCCCGTGGAACTTCCCGCTCGCGATCTTCATGGGGCAGGTGGCGGCCGCGTTGGCAGCCGGCAATACGGTGCTGGCCAAGCCCGCCGAGCAAACGCCGCTGATCGCCGCGCAAGCCGTTCGGCTGCTGCGCGAAGCCGGCGTTCCCGCGGGCGCCGTGCAGCTGTTGCCCGGCGACGGCGAAACCGTGGGCGCCGCGCTCGTTGCCGATGCACGCACCCGAGCGGTCATGTTCACGGGTTCGACCGAAGTCGCGCGTCTCATCAACAAGACACTCGCGGGTCGACTCGATCCGGACGGCAAACCGATTCCGCTGATCGCGGAGACGGGCGGCCAGAACGCGATGATCGTCGATTCGTCGGCGCTCGCGGAGCAAGTCGTGGCCGACGTCATGCAATCGGCGTTCGATTCGGCCGGCCAGCGCTGCTCGGCGTTGCGCGTGCTGTGCTTGCAAGACGACGTCGCCGATCGCACGCTGACGATGCTCAAGGGCGCGATGTACGAGCTCGCGCTCGGCAACCCCGATCGTCTTTCGACCGACGTCGGCCCTGTCATCGACGCCGAGGCCAAGCGCACGATCGACGCGCATGTGGCCGCGCTGCGCGAGAAAGGGCGTGCGATCACGCAACTGCCGTTGCCCGAGGCATGCGCCCATGGCACGTTCGTGCCGCCGACGCTCATCGAACTCGACAGCCTCGACGAGCTCAAGCGTGAAGTGTTCGGGCCCGTCCTGCATGTGGTTCGCTATCGCCGCAGCGCGCTCGACCCGCTGCTCGAGCAGATCAAGGCGACGGGCTATGGCCTTACGCTGGGCATCCATACGCGTATCGACGAAACCATTGCGCATGTGATCTCGCGCGCTCACGTGGGCAATATCTACGTGAACCGCAACGTGATCGGCGCGGTAGTGGGCGTGCAGCCGTTCGGCGGAGAAGGGCTGTCGGGCACGGGACCGAAGGCGGGCGGCGCGCTCTACCTGCAACGCTTGCTGGCCAAGCGTCCGGCAGGGTTGCCGAAATCGCTCGCGGCCGCGCTCGTGGCCGATGGCGCGACACGCGGCGTGGACACGGAACGCAGCGGGGAGCGCTTGAGCCCGCGCGCCGCGCTCACGGCGTTGCGCGACTGGCTCATCGCCGAACGCCAACCCGCGCTCGCCGCGCGCTGCGACGGTTATCTCGCAAATATGCCCGCGGGGGCGACGGCCGTATTGCCGGGCCCGACGGGCGAGCGCAACACCTATACGCTTGGCGCGCGCGGCACGGTATCCTGCGTGCCTTCGACGGCGAGCGGGGCGCGCGCGCAATTTGCCGCGGTCCTCGCAACGGGCAACCATGCGCTGTTCTCGGGTGCGGCCGGCGAGGCGCTCGTCGCCGAATTGCCCGCGCAGCTCAAGCCGTTCGCGGAGGTGCAAAAGCATGTGGATGCGCCGATCGATGCCGTGCTGTTCGAGGGCGACAGCGACGAATTGCTGTCGCTCGTGAAGGAAGTGGCCCAGCGTCCGGGCCCGATCGTGTCGGTGCAGGGCGTGTCGATCCACGCGCTGGAAAACGGCGATGAAGATTACGCGCTCGAGCGGTTGCTGACGGAACGCTCGGTGAGCGTGAATACGGCGGCGGCGGGCGGCAATGCGAATTTGATGACGATCGGCTAAGCCACCCTTGCCGGTCGAATCAAACACGGAAGCGGTGCGGCCACCCCGTTAGGCGCTTCCAACTACCTTGGATCTAGGAGAAGCTATGCAGCACAAAATGAAAACGCTGGCAGGCGCGACGCTCGTTGCGGCAATGTCGCTGGTGGGGACCGCAAACGCAGAGCAAGCAGAGCAGGTGAAGATTGGTTTTGCCGGCCCGATGACGGGCGCGCAAGCGCACTACGGCACCGATTTCCAAAACGGCGTGAAGCTCGCGATCGCCGACATGAACGCCACCAAGCCTGTGATCGGCGGCAAGCAAGTCGAATTCGTGCTGGATTCGGCCGACGACCAAGCGGACCCGCGCACGGGCACGACGGTCGCGCAAAAGCTCGTCGACGACGGCATCAAGGGCATGATCGGCCACTTCAACTCGGGCACGACGATCCCGGCTTCGCGCATCTACGCGAACGCGGGCATTCCTGAAGTTGCGATGGCGACGGCGCCCGAGTATACGCAGCAAGGCTTCAAGACGACGTTCCGGATGATGACTTCGGACACGCAGCAAGGTTCGGTCGCGGGCGCGTACGCCGTGAAGAACCTGGGCATGAAGAAGATCGCGATCGTGGACGACCGCACGGCCTACGGCCAAGGTCTGGCCGATCAGTTCCAAAAGGCTGCGAAGGCGGCCGGTGCGACGATCGTCAAGCGCGAATTCACGAACGACAAGGCGACCGACTTCAAGTCGATCCTGACGAATCTGAAGGGCGTGCAACCGGATCTGATCTATTTCGGCGGTGCCGACTCGCAAGCCGCGCCGATGCTCAAGCAAATGAAGACGCTGGGTATCAAGGCGCCGCTGATGGGCGGCGAGATGGTCCATACGCCCGACTTCCTGAAGATCGCCGGCGACGCAGCCGACGGTTCGTTCTCGACGTTGGCGGGCGTTCCGCTCGAGCAGATGCCGGGCGGCAAGCAGTACGTGGAAAAGTACAAGAAGGCGTTCGGCACGGAAGTCGAGACGTACTCGCCGTACGCGTACGACGGCACGATGGCGTTGCTCACGGCGATGAAGAAGGCTAACTCGACGGATCCGGCGAAGTACCTGCCTTTCCTCGCCAAGACCGACATGCCGGCTGTGACGACCCCGCATCTGCAGTACGACGACAAGGGCGATCTGAAGAACGGCGGCATCACGGTGTACAAGGCCGAAGGCGGCAAATGGATCCCGTTGAAGTAACCGGTTAGCGTTTTCGCCTCGCTTGCGCACGCGCGCTCGTGCGTGATTGCAGGAGCGAGCGAAGGCGACAAGCCCAACGAAGGGCCCCGCGGACGAACGTCTTGCGGGGCCCTTGTCGTATGGGGCGGTCCATCACCGCCACGGCCCATATCTTGCGCGCTTCTCTACGCATTCAAGCCATGGCGGCGAGGGCGCGATGACCGATGAGCTCGACGCGCCGTCGACCGTTCGGGCGGGGTAGCCTTTTCGCATATCGGGTCAAAAGCGCCCGGTGCGTCGTTCGTGAAAAGAGGCAGCGAGCGACGATCGCAATGGCTCGTATCGCCTAGACTTGAATCGCCATTCGTCGCTTTTCGTGCGATGCGCTGACGGTGGTGGGGGAGTCCCCTCGAAGCGGCGACGGATGACCGCTTTATTTCCCGATACAAAACCGACTAAAAATCACCCCCAACAGATCGTCCGAGGTGAATTCCCCTGTTATCGAATTCAGCGCTTCCTGCGCGAGCCGCAATTCCTCCGCAAATAGATCGAGCGACTGCGCCCGTTCCTGTGCGTGGGCGCTCGCTAGCGCCATATGCTCCTGCGCCGAGCGCAGCGCGATCAGGTGCCGTTCGCGCGCGAGGTAGACGCTCTCGGTCCCCGCTTGCCAGCCCGCGATCCGCAGCAACTCCGTGCGCAATAAATCGATGCCTTCGTTCTTCTTCGCCGAGAGTCGCACTTCGCAAATCTCCGCTTCATCATCGATCGCCGCCAGCCGATTGACCGACGCGGCCACGTCCGTCAAATCGGTCTTGTTCAAGATGCGCACGACGGGCACGCCCGCGGGAAACCGCTGCGCAATCGTGACGTCGTCACCGGTCATTCCCAAACGCGCGTCGAGCAAATGCAAGACGACATCGGCGCGCTCGATCTCGCTCCACGTGCGTTCGATGCCGATGCGCTCGACTTCATCCTCCGTCTCCCGCAAGCCGGCCGTATCGATGACATGCAGCGGAATGCCTTCGATCTGGATCGTCTGTGTGACCTTGTCGCGCGTCGTGCCGGCGATCGGCGTCACGATCGCGAGCTCCGCGCCGGCCAGCGCATTGAGCAGCGACGATTTGCCGACGTTGGGCTGCCCGGCGAGCACGACCGAGAGGCCTTCGCGCAACAGCGCGCCCTGGCGCGCCTCGCCCAGTACGTGATCGATGCGCGCGCGAATGTGCGCCAGCTTGCCGCGCGCGTCGGCGGCTTCGAGGAAGTCGATCTCTTCCTCGGGGAAATCGAGCGTCGCTTCGACGAGCATCCGCAATGCGATGACTTCCTCGACGAGCGCATGAATATCCCGTGAGAACGCGCCCTCGAGCGAACGCCCCGCCGAGCGCGCGGCGGCTTCCGTGCTGGCTTCGATCAGGTCGGCGACCGCTTCCGCTTGCGCGAGATCGAGCTTGTCGTTCAGAAACGCGCGCCGCGTGAACTCACCCGGCTCCGCCAGCCGAAGCCCGAACGGCTGCCCCGCTTCGAGACACCGCTGCAGCACGAGCTGCAGCACCACCGGACCGCCATGGCCTTGTAGTTCGAGCACGTGCTCGCCCGTGTACGAATGCGGCGCGGGGAAGTACAGAGCGATGCCGCGATCGAGCGTCTGGCCGCCCGCATCGAAGAACGGCACGTAACTCGCATGCCGCGGCGCGAGCGTCTGACCGCAAAGCGCGCTCATCAGCGCAAGCGCCGCAGCGTCCCCTGCACGACCGCACGACACGCGCACCACGCCAATCCCGCCCCGTCCGGGAGCGGTGGCGATGGCGACGATGGGATCGGAATCGAGAGCGAGCATGATCGAGCGGAAACGGAGACAGAAACAGAAACGGAAACGGAAACGATGGAACGCCTGCGCATTGTAGCTTGCCGGTGTCGCCGCCTTCCGCGCGAAGCAGGCGGGCGCGGCGAGCCGCTTACCATAGTTAAGATTTATCTTAAGCGGGATAGCCTAAAATTAGGACGAAGCGAAGCGCGTCGAGGTCGAGTCCCAGATTTGGCCTTGTCGTGGCGGCCTGCGGTTCTGTGTGCGCCGATATAAAGCCGCATGACGAGCGACTGCCCGATCATCAAATTAGCGCTCGACCAAGCTAAAGCTGGCCCGCCCGGTTGTCTCCTTCATGCGGGCGGAATTGCACAATTTCGCGATGCCAACCGTCGAAGAAAAAGCGGCGTTCTCCGAGCGCCTCAAATTCGCCTTGCAGCGCAGTCCGGAAAAAGTGACGGGCGGGACGCAGCTCGCGCTGCATTTCAATCTGCGCCATCACGGCGATCAGCCCATTTCTCCGCAAACGGCGCACAAGTGGTTGACGGGGCGCACGATCCCGACGGCCGACAAGCTGCGCACGTTGGCGCAGTGGTTGCGCGTCGATTTGCACTGGCTTCACTATGGCCCGCCGCCGAGCGGGGCCGTGCGTGCGACGCCCAAGCCGCTGCCGCGCGACGAAAAGTACCCGCTCACGCCGGAGACGATCGAGCTCGCGTCGAAGATCGAATCGCTATCGCCGCATCACCGCTATCTCGTGCAGGAACTGATCGAGCAGTTCTACGGCGACAGCCCTGAACGGTAGGCGCGTCGTTGTGTCGCGGGGCAACGCACTTTGCTCGACCCAAAAAAAATCGCCCGGTGAGAACCGGGCGATTTCATATCGAAGCAATATGCACGGGCCGGCGCGGCATGCACCGCGCAGCGCCCGCAATCGAATCAGGCCGCCTTTTTCCTGCTGGCGCCCATCATGCGCGTGATGTAGTACTGCTGAGCGATCGACAGCACGTTGTTCACGACGTAATAGAGCACGAGGCCTGCGGGGAAGAAGAAGAACATGACCGAGAACGCGATCGGCATGAACATCATCATCTTCGCTTGCACGGGATCGGGCGGCGTCGGGTTCAAGCGCGTTTGCAGGAACATCGACACGGCCATCAACACCGGCAGGATATAGAACGGATCCTGTTGCGACAGATCGTGGATCCAGAGCATCCACGGCGCGCCGCGCATTTCGACCGACGAGAGCAGCACCCAGTAGAGCGAAATGAAAACCGGAATCTGGATCACGATCGGCAAGCAGCCGCCGAACGGATTGACCTTCTCGGTTTTGTAGAGCTCCATCAGCGCCGCGTTCATCTTCTGCGGGTCGCTCTTGAACCGCTCGCGCAGCGCTTGCATGCGCGGCGTGATTTCCTTCATCCGCGCCATCGACTTGTAGCTCGCGGCCGACAGCGGAAAGAACACCGCCTTGATCAGCACCGTGAGCAGCACGATCGCCCAACCCCAGTTGCCCACCACGCCGTGGATCTTTTCAAGCAGCCAGAACAAGGGCTTGGCGATGATCGTGACGTAGCCGTAATCCTTGACCAGCTCGAGGCCAGGGGCGATGCCTTCCAGCACGCGCTCTTCCTCCGGGCCGGCGAACAGGCGCGCGGACACGTCCGTCGATTGCCCCGGCGCGATCGCCGCGAGCGGCTGTTGCACGCCGACGCGATAGAGCGTCGGATCGATTTTCTCGACGTAGATGTTGCGTTGCGCGCCTTGCTGGGGAATCCAGGCGGTGGCGAAGTAATGCTGAACCATCGCGATCCAGCCGCTGTTCGCCGAAGTGGCGACGTCCTGCTTGTTCTTGTCGATGTCGCTGAACGAGACCTTCTGGAAGTGATGCTCGTTCGTATAGACGGCCGGGCCGATGAACGTATGCGAGAAGCGCGGCGTTTCGACGGGTTGGCTGTCGCGCACGAGCTCCATGTAGACGCTCGGCTTGACGGGCGCGGTGCCGACGTTGACGACCTTCGTGTCGACGCCGATCACATAGCTGCCGCGCGTGAACGTGTACGTCTTGACGACTTTCACGCCGCCCTTGGCCGGCGATTCGAACGAAAGCTGCAACGTCTTTTGATCGGCGCCGAGCGCGCGCGGACCGGCGACCGGCGTGAAGACGTCGTTGTGATTCGGGAAATCGCCGCCCGTCAGGCCCGTGCGGGCGAGATACGTGTGCGTGGCGGTGCGATCGAACAGCGTGACGTTCAGCGGCGCGCCCTTCGGGTCGACGTTCTTGGTCAACACGAGCTTCTCGAGCGTGCCGCCGCGCGTGTCGATGTCACCGTCGTAGACGTCGGTGCTGAAGTGAACGAGCTGGGCGGCGGCTTGCGGTTGATTCGCCGTCGCGCCGGGAACCGGCGCCGCTGCGGTCGAGCTGGAGGCGGCGGCCGCTTCGGAGCTCGGTGTCGCCGATGCGCTCGAAGCCGGCTGCGTATGCGTTTGCGTCGGGTTCGGGAAGAACATCGACGGGCGTCCGTGATCGCGTTGCCAGTTGTCGAACAGCATGACGGCTGACACGAAGAAGATCGCCCATAGGATGGTGCGTTTGATATCCATGCGTGGTCTCAGAGTCGATGGAGCGGCGTTTCAGCGCTTTTTCGGGGGTGCGGGCGGAACGAGATCGATCCCGCCTGCGGAAAACGGATGGCAGCGGCATAAGCGCTTCACCGCGAGGTAACTCCCGCGCGCGGCGCCATGATACTGGATTGCCTCGCGCGCGTAATCCGAACAGGAGGGATAAAAACGGCAGCGGCTGCCGAGCAGAGGGCTGACGGCAACCTTGTACAAACGCAGCAACGCGATCAGGACCGTTTGCATGGCATTCGGAATGCACAACTCCCACCGGGCGGCGAAGCGCGCGAACCGTGGCTGGACTCTGCCCGTGCGCCTCATGCTCCAAAAGCGGCTCAAACCTGCGGACCCGGCGGCGCTTCAGGCGGCGGCAGCGGTGCACTGCGCCTTGCGATTTCTCGCGCCACCTTGCCGAGCAAGTACTCGATTTCCGTTCGAAACAACACCTTCAGCGGCGGCGAGACGGCGCTCGGAAACGCGGCCTTGTCGACCCGCGTGGACAGGCGCAGCAGCACGTCCCAGCCGTCGAACTCGGCGCGCCGCAGGCGAAAGCTCTCGCGCGCGGTGCGCTTCACGAGATTGCGCGTCGCCGCGCGCGGCGCGAACTTCTTACCGACGACGAGCCCTAGACGGGCAGCTTGGCCGGTTGGCTTCGCGTAAACGACGAAATGCGTCGAACGACGCCACGGGCGCAAACGAAAAACGGATGAGAATTCATCCGTTTTGAGAAGCCTCGCGGCTTTGGGGAAGACTGCTCGCGCTCGCAACGGAACCGGGCCCGATAAGGATAGGCAACTGCAAGTCAGTGCTCACAACCCCCGCGAGAACGCGGGCGCCGGTCACGGCGCGCGTCGCCTTCGACTTAGATGGCCAGACGCTTGCGGCCCTTGGCGCGGCGAGCGTTGATCACTTTACGGCCGCCGGCGGTCTTCATGCGCACGCGAAAGCCGTGGGTGCGCTTGCGGCGAGTAACGGACGGTTGGTAGGTACGTTTCATGTCGATCTCACTTGAGAATGGACCGCGCGCGCATCGGCACTAGACAACACTAGGCAACGGCCGGGGTCGAAAAAAGGGTGTTCGCTTTCGCGGGAACCCGCTATTTAAACCGCTTTTCTCTTGGCCGTCAATACTTTAGCGGTGCGCGCCGCTTGCACGGGCCGCGCGGGGCGGCGGCCTCGCGCGCACCGCGTGCACGATCCGGCCCTGTGGATAACTTCCTGGCCGCCTGTGTTTGGCGGTAGAATCTCGCCTTACTTCAAGAAACCAGCACGCTGCTCCGTACGGGCCGGCCAGCCGCAAGCCATTGCGGCGACGGGCTGCGGGGCTCGCTCGCTTTGTCGAACTGGGTCCTTTCGCCGTGCGGGGCTCGGCGAAGGCGGCAGCGAGCGGTGCGCTAAAAAAGATATCACCTTGATGAACGAATTCTGGCAACACTGTTCCGCACTGTTGGAGCGCGAATTGACGCCCCAGCAGTACGTGACGTGGATCAAACCCTTGGCCCCGGTCGCCTTCGACGCCGATGCGAACATGTTGTCCATCGCCGCGCCGAACCGCTTCAAGCTCGATTGGGTCAAGAGCCAGTTTTCTGGCCGCATCTCCGATCTCGCCCGCGATTTTTGGCAGGCGCCCGTGGAAGTGCAATTCGTCCTCGATCCAAAGGCGGGCATGCGTGCACCGGCCACTTCCGGCACGGTGCCGATGCCGCGCGTGCCGGCGTCGGCGGCAGCTGCGATGAGCGCCGCGGCGTTGGTGGCCGAAGGCGGTGCAGGCAACGGCGGCGGTGTCGCGGCGAACGGCGCGACCGGCGCGGCCACGCAGGCCGCGAAGCCGGCCGGCGGCCCCTCGGGCGGCAACGGCGCCCTCGATGACGCCGCCGATCTCGATTTGCCCAGCGTCGATGCGCACGAGGCCGCGGCCGCGCGCCGTACCTGGCGCCCAGGCGGCCCGGCGCTCGGCAGCCCCGAGACCGAATCGATGTACGAGCGCTCGAAGCTCAATCCGGTGCTGACCTTCGACAATTTCGTGACCGGTAAGGCGAACCAGCTTGCGCGCGCCGCCGCGATCCAGGTGGCCGACAACCCGGGTATTTCCTACAACCCCTTGTTTTTGTATGGTGGCGTGGGCTTGGGCAAGACGCACCTGATCCACGCGATCGGCAATCAGCTGCTGCAGGACAAGGCCGGCGCCCGCATCCGTTACATCCACGCCGAACAGTACGTGTCGGACGTCGTGAAGGCGTACCAGCGCAAAGCGTTCGACGATTTCAAGCGCTACTACCACTCGCTCGATCTTTTGCTGATCGACGATATTCAGTTCTTCTCGGGCAAGTCGCGCACGCAGGAAGAATTCTTCTACGCGTTCGAAGCGCTCGTGGCGAACAAGGCGCAGGTCATCATCACGAGCGACACGTACCCGAAGGAGATTTCGGGCATCGACGACCGCTTGATTTCGCGCTTCGATTCCGGGCTGACGGTGGCGATCGAGCCGCCCGAGCTCGAAATGCGCGTGGCCATCCTGATGCGCAAGGCCCAATCGGAAGGGGTGAGTCTGTCCGAAGACGTGGCGTTTTTCGTGGCCAAGCATCTGCGCTCGAACGTGCGCGAACTCGAAGGCGCGCTGCGCAAAATTCTCGCTTACTCGAAGTTTCACGGGCGCGAGATCACGATCGAGCTGACGAAGGAAGCGCTCAAGGATCTGTTGACGGTGCAAAACCGTCAGATCTCCGTCGAGAACATTCAGAAGACGGTCGCCGATTTTTACAACATCAAAGTCGCCGACATGTACTCGAAGAAGCGTCCGGCGAACATCGCGCGGCCGCGGCAGATCGCCATGTACCTCGCCAAGGAACTGACGCAAAAGAGCTTGCCTGAAATTGGCGAGCTGTTCGGCGGACGCGATCACACGACGGTCTTGCACGCCGTGCGCAAGATTGCCGACGAGCGCGGCAAGGACGCGCAACTGAACCACGAACTGCACGTGCTCGAACAGACGCTCAAGGGTTGAGGCCGAACGCGGGCCGCCGGGCATCGAGCGCTTTCTCGCCATCCCCGATTTGGCGGGAGCGGGGTATTTTTCAGGCACAATATAGGTTTAGCCCCCCGTCGTGCGCCCCCGGCCGAAGCCGGGGCGAGGCGCGGGATGAAAGCGCGGGACAAGCGCGCAGGCGGTACGGCGAAGGCGCGCAAGTAAATGCGGGGTAACGGCGCAGTCGTCGAATAAGCTGCCGGGTGAGCTGCGGTTTGCCGTCATATCAACGAAGGAACCCTATGCAACTGGTCAAGACCGAACGAGACAACCTCTTAAGGCCGCTGCAAACCGTGAGCGGCATCGTCGAACGCCGCCATACGTTGCCGATCCTCGCGAACTTGCTGATCACCAAGAACGGCCCCGATGTGTCGTTTCTGTCGACCGACCTCGAGTTGCAGATCACGACGCGCGCCGATTTCGGTGTGGGCGGTGAATCGGTCGCCACCACCGTGGCCGCGCGCAAGCTATTGGACATCCTGCGCGCCATGCCCGACGGCCAAGTGAGCTTGTCGCTGGCCGATAAGCGCTTGACCGTGCAATCGGGCAAGAGCCGCTTCGCGCTGCAAACCCTGGCGGCCGACGAGTTCCCCACGGTTGCGCAGGCGAAGGATTACGGCGCGAGCCTGACGGTGCCGCAAAAAACGTTCCGTCAATTGCTGGGCATGGTGTATTTCGCCATGGCGCAGCAGGACATCCGTTATTACTTGAACGGGATGTTGCTCGTGGTCGATGGCGGCCAGTTGATGGCGGTGGCCACCGACGGTCACCGTCTCGCGTTCTCGTCGATGAAGATCGACGGCGATTTTCCGCGTCAGGAAGTGATCATTCCGCGCAAGACGATTCTCGAGTTGCAGCGCTTGCTCGAAGACATCGACGATACGCTGACGATCGATATCGCTTCGACGCAGGTGAAGTTCACGTTCGGCCAGGTGGAGCTCGTCTCCAAGCTCGTCGAAGGCAAGTTCCCCGATTTCCAGCGCGTGATTCCGAAGGGACACAAGAACACGTTCGTGATCGGCCGTGACGAATTGCAGCGTTCGCTGCAGCGCGCGGCGATTCTGACTTCCGACAAGTTCAAGGGCGTGCGGTGCGTGATCGAGCCCGGCCAGCTCAAGATCATGTCGACGAACGCCGATCAGGAAGAAGCGCAGGAAGAACTCGAAATCGCGTATCAAGGCGATTCGATCGATATGGGTTTCAACGTCACGTATTTGCTCGACGTGCTTGCGAATCTGAAGGTCGACATGTTGCAAGTGAGCGTCGGCGACGCGAGCTCGAGCGCGTTGATCACGATTCCCGGGAACGACGAATTCAAGTACGTCGTCATGCCGATGCGCATTTAAGGCAAGCCGATATCGAGATCAAACCAAGGGGCGCATTGCCCCTTTGGCTTTTCTTGAAGGGCGCGCGAAACCCGCCGCCTGCCGCCGGCCCCGCTCGCGGGGCGCAGAAACTGGAGCCGCTGCCTGGTTTTTGATGGGCGTTCGAAGTGTCGCGCGGCACAACCGCAGTGAATGCAGAACCGGAAACTATCCATGAGTACACAGGACAACACCCAACCCGACACCAGCTATGGCGCCTCGTCCATTCAGATCCTCGAGGGTCTGGAGGCCGTGCGCAAGCGCCCGGGCATGTACATCGGCGACACGTCGGACGGTACCGGTTTGCATCACCTCGTGTTCGAAGTGCTCGACAATTCGATCGACGAAGCGCTGGCTGGGCACTGCAACGACATCCAGGTGATTATCCACGCGGACAATTCCGTTTCCGTGACCGACAACGGCCGCGGCATTCCGACGGGCATCAAGCGCGACGACAAGCACGACCCGAAGCGCAGCGCCGCCGAAATCGTGATGACGGAGTTGCACGCGGGCGGCAAGTTCGACCAGAACAGCTACAAGGTGTCGGGCGGCCTGCATGGCGTGGGCGTCTCTTGCGTGAACGCGTTATCGAGCTGGCTGCGCTTGACGGTGCGGCGCGACGGCAAGAAGTACTTCATGGAGTTTCACCGCGGCGTGCCGCAGAACCGCGTGATCGAGGAAGTGGACGGCGAGCGTGTTTCGCCGATGCAGTGCGTGGGCGAAACCGAGAATCGCGGCACCGAAGTGCATTTCATGGCCGACGAAGCGATTTTCGGCTCGGTGGAATACCACTACGACATCCTTGCCAAGCGGATCCGCGAGCTGTCGTTCTTGAATAACGGCGTGCGCATTCGCTTGACCGATCAGCGCACGGGCAAGGAAGACGATTTCGCGCTTGCGGGCGGCGTGAAGGGCTTCGTCGAGTTCATCAACAAGACCAAGCAGGTGCTGCATCCCACGATCTTTCACGTCAACGGCGAGAAGGACAGTGTGGGCGTGGAAGTGGCGATGCAGTGGAACGACAGCTACAACGAGAACGTGCTGTGCTTCACGAACAACATTCCGCAGCGTGACGGCGGCACGCACTTGACCGGCTTGCGCGCGGCCATGACGCGTGTGATGAACAAGTACATCGCCGATCACGAGATTGCGAAGAGGGCGAAGGTCGAGACTTCGGGCGACGACATGCGGGAGGGGTTGTCGTGCGTGTTGTCGGTGAAGGTGCCGGAGCCGAAGTTCAGTTCGCAGACGAAGGACAAGCTCGTATCGTCGGAAGTGCGCGCGCCCGTGGAAGAAGTCGTTGCGAAGGCGCTCGAGGAATTCCTGCTCGAAACGCCGAACGACGCGAAGATCATTTGCGGCAAGATCGTCGATGCGGCGCGCGCACGCGATGCGGCGCGCAAGGCGCGCGAGATGACGCGGCGCAAGGGCGTGCTGGACGGCGTGGGCTTGCCGGGCAAGCTAGCCGATTGCCAGGAGAAGGATCCGGCGAAGTCCGAGATTTACATCGTCGAGGGCGATTCGGCGGGCGGGTCGGCCAAGCAAGGGCGCGACCGCAAGTTCCAAGCGATCTTGCCGCTGCGCGGCAAGGTGCTGAACGTGGAGAAGGCGCGTTACGACAAGCTGCTTTCTTCGGAGCAGATCGTGACGTTGATTACGGCGCTGGGGTGCGGCATTGGCAAGGAGGACTACAACCTCGACAAGCTGCGTTACCACCGGATCATCATCATGACCGACGCGGACGTGGACGGCGCGCACATCCGGACGCTGCTGCTGACGTTCTTCTATCGGCAGATGCCGGAGATGATCGAACGCGGCTACATCTATATCGCGCAGCCGCCGCTGTACAAGGTGAAGGCGGGCAAGGACGAGCGCTACCTGAAGGATGCGGCGGAGTTGAACGCGCATATGTTGCGGCTGGCGTTGCAGGGGTCGGAGCTGGTGCCTTCGGAAGGCGCGGCGCCGATCGCGGGCGATGCGTTGGGCGAATTGGCTCGGTCGTATTTGCTGGCGCAGGGCGTGGTCGACCGGTTGAGCCGGCTTTACGATGGGCAGGCGCTCGAAGCGGTGATGGATGGTGTCGCTATCGATCTGTCGAGTGAAGCGGCTGCACAGCAATCGGCGAAGGCGCTCGAGAGCGCGTTGCGCACCGATCCGCTCAAGCCTGAAGTGAGCGTGTTCGCTGCGTACGACGCGGTGCGCGAGTTGCACTCGCTGCGCGTGGAGCGTCGCCATCACGGGAATGTGAAGGTGACTATCATCGACGCCGACTTCTTGTTGACGGCCGATTATCAGCAGCTTTTGAACACGGCGAATACGTTCAAGGGGTTGATCGGCGCCGGGGCGATGATCAAGCGCGGTGAGCGCAGCATGGCGGTGTCGGATTTCAAGAGCGCGATGCGGTGGCTGATTGCCGATGCGGAGCGCAACGTGTCGAAGCAGCGGTATAAGGGGCTTGGGGAGATGAACCCCGGGCAGCTGTGGGAAACGACGATGGATCCGAGCGTGCGGCGGTTGTTGCGCGTGCAGATCGAGGATGCGATTGCGGCGGATGGGATCTTCACGACGTTGATGGGGGATGATGTCGAGCCGCGGAGAGCGTTTATCGAAAGTAATGCGCTGCGGGCGGGGAATATTGATGTTTGAGGGGGCTTGTAGATAGCCTCATAACCTGAGAAAAAAGGACCCATAAGCTGAGAAACTTATGGGTCTTTTCTATTGGTAGCCTGGATTTATCGAGAAGGCATCGGCGCGCACCGGCACTCTTCGAAGATTTCCACGGACACGGTCATTGACGTCTTTCAGTTCGATGTGGGCCTAACGGGGAATTCGGCGAAGTCAGCGACGGTAACCGAACACCCGTTAGATTGTGTAGACTACTTTGCGGTCGGTCCTTAACCGCCCTTTTCCGCTTGTTGCAAACGAGAGACCCGTCGTAAGCGCCAGCAAAAATACAATGTTTTCAGAGAGACCATCTTATTGGGGTGTCCATGCCTCCGCCTGAGCACCTCAACTGGCTCGTAGAGCGGGACCCAGTGACCACGATTGAGGGCAAGACAGTCAGGATGCTCGAATTTTTGCATCAGCCTGACAACGCCACTCTGTCTTCGTGGGCTCGACATTTCCGTCAACACTACTGTTCCGACGAGGATATCGACGTCCTGCGGTCTGGGACCGAATGGTCTCGTTCGGAATTCCTCAAGCGATTGGTGTTTCCAAACACCACCAGACCCGGCCCGTCGGTGCGCTCGGGCGATTTCGCAGAAATATTGGTGTGCGATTTCCTCGAGTTCAGCATGAATCACTGGGTTCCAAGATGGCGATTTTCTGAGAAGGCAACCCCCAATGAGTCGGTGAAAGGTACAGATATCATCGGTCTCTACCGGTCTCCAACAGGTATCGCCGCAGAAGATACGCTGACAACATTCGAAGTAAAAGCACAACTGAGTGCAGGTCGGCCTCAACCTCGGCTACAGATGGCCGTGGACGATGCAGCGAAGGACAAAGTGCGGCAAGCATATACGCTGCTTGCCATGAAACGGAAAGCACACGTGCAGAGCGACAACGAACGAGTCGCGTTAGTTGAGCGCTTCCAGGCGAAGGCTGATAGGCCTTTCAGAGAACAGACCGGCGCGGCCGCTGTGTTGACTAACGGCGCTTTCGATGCCGAGCTGATTGCATCAACAACAACTGCATTGCACCCCGCAGGGTCGACGGTTCTTTTGCTGGTAATCCGTGGTGAGGACTTGATGACGCTCGCCCACAGCCTCTACGAAAGGGCTGCAGATGAAGCCTGAGGCAAACTCCCGACGCTTGTTCGGGATAACGCAGGCCAAGGCGCGCATGTACGAATACGGCGTGCGGCAGGACGAGCACATCGTTATTCCCCCTAGCACCCATCCAGAGGACCTTTTTGCCCTTGCTATCGGCATTTTAGGGGATGAGGCTGCCGCCTTCTGCGATAGGTGCCTCGAACATGGCACTGTACTCGGTGCTCCTGGCCCATTGGACCAACAAGTCTTAAGATTCGCAGCATCGTTCTTCCATGCTTACGTTGAGTCCAAGTTCGATACCGACCTCGACGGGGAACTGCTAATGCTCGCAGCGGCAACGTTCTATTTGGCGGAAACACCGGGTAGTTGCCAGGTGGTTGGTAACCTAATCTCGGAGCGCATCCTGCAGCCGTCGGACGCTTTTTCGACGGTGTTACGCATGGTGCTCTCCAATCGCTGGGACCCAGACGATGTCCCTCCTGGGTCGCGGTTTTCGCACATGCTCACGACAATGATGCATGCCGCGAGCGACTTGATGTCACGCGATGGGAGTGATGAGCGAATACTTCTTAGACACTGCGCGAGATTGCGAGAAGCGGTATATCGCAAGGGTGACTCGCGAGATATTGCGTTTGTGGATTTATGCGTGGCGGTCACCCTTCGAAAGGCGAGCAATTCGAGTCGCTTGAACTTGCCTCGCTACTCGCGGCTCGATGAAGAACGTTGGTCCGATGTTCTTCGCAAACCCAACTTCGTATCTGAGCTTTGGCCAGCACAACGGCTTTTGGGGCGGGCTGGCTTGTTTGCAGGTGCTTCAGCGGTCGTACAGATGCCGACGAGCGCTGGAAAGACTCGAGCAATTGAACTTGTGATTTGGAGCTCAATGCTGTCTGGCAGAGCTCGAACAGCAGTAGTGGTCGCGCCATTTCGCGCCCTGTGTCATGAGATATCGAATTCTTTGCGACAGACTTTTGCGGGGGAGCAGATTTCTGTCGATGAACTGTCGGATGTATTGCAGCAAGACTTTTTGGAATCCCTGGCCGGCCTACTCGGTGAAGTGCTTGAGCGTCCGTCACAAGTTTTGGTTTTGACGCCGGAGAAGCTCTTATACGTGTTGCGGCAAGCCCCTCAGATTGCCAGCAAGATTGGATTGATAGTCTACGATGAGGGGCATCAATTCGACTCGGGGCCTCGAGGCGTCACTTACGAACTGCTGCTGACGATGCTCAAGCAACATCTTCCGCGGCAAGCTCAAGTCGTTCTGGTGTCAGCGGTCATTTCCAATGCTGCATCCGTTGGACGATGGCTAATCGGTGAGCGTGCTGTCGTAGTTGACGGACAGGACCTGATGCCAACTCAGCGTTCAGTTGTTTTCACCAGTTGGCAATTCGCGCTCGGGACTCTCCAGTTCGATGCATTGGGCGGGCCTGATGACTTTCCTTACTTTGTTCCAAGAGTCATTGAGCCTCATACGTTTCCACTCCGTGGCCGAGAACGCGTCGTTCGAGTTTTTCCGGAGCGGGATGCTTCGGACGTTGCCTTGTATCTTGGTTTAAAGTTGGCGCCACAAGGCAGCGCAGCGATATTTTGCGGGAGGAAAGATAGTGCCGCCGGCATTGTGAGAGATGCCGTGCGCTACTTCGAGCGGGGTCTTCCTTATCCGTCACCGGCCGAAATAGCGAATCGGGCCGAGCTGGCGAGGCTTGTGTATCTTCACTCGAAACATTTCGGCGAGGATGCAGTCGTTACGAGAGGTGCTAGGCTCGGGGTACTGGCCCATCACGGCAATACGCCGCAAGGTCTGCGGCTTTGTATCGAGCACGCGGTAAAAGAGGAACTCGTACCGTTGGTCGTATGCACGTCTACACTCGCGCAGGGGGTAAATCTCCCGCTCCGTTACCTGATTGTATCGACGATATACCAAGGTGGGGAACGCGTGAAAGCACGTGACTTTCACAATTTGATGGGCCGAGCGGGGCGCGCCGGGATGCATATCGAGGGGTCGGTTATCTTTGCCGACACTCGCGTATTTGATGGCAGGAATGTGCGGCGCGAACGCTGGCGCTGGAATACGGTCGGAGACCTTTTGAAGGCTGACAACATAGAGCCGACAGGTAGCTCCCTCCTCGGCCTGGTCTCTCCAATAACGAACGATGCTGGCTCGCAGGAGGTGCAGGCAGCCTTTGATGTAGTCATTGCTTTGCTCGCAGACGAGGAAAATGCACTCGCTCAAATCAACGATGATGCAGATTATCTCGGTCGCGTCGGCGCTACGCCAGAGCACGTTGCGGGACAAGTGAAGATTAAGGAGAGGCTTGTGAACGCAGTTGCCAGTTTTTTGCAGGCAAGTCGAGGGGAAAGCGCATTCGATGATTTTGTTGAGGTGGTGCGTGGTCTTGCGCGAAGCACGCTTGCGTACTCACTGGCATCAGACGATGAGAAAGCTCTCCTTGTTGACATTTTTGTCGCAATCGCGCGGGCAGTCCAAGAGCGGGAACCAGAAGCGGCGAATCAGACGCGAAATTCTCGGACACTGCTGGGTTTGAATGCGCTTGCGAAGATTTACAGATGGTGCGAGCGAAACCGTGAAGCCGTACTTGAGACTCAGACAGAAGCCGAGTTGCTGAATGTCATTTGGCCCATTTTGCTCGATGTGGCCGAAGACGACCTGCTGCAGAAGATTATCGGCAAGGAGATGCTCATCGACGTCGCACAGACGTGGTTGTCGGGAGCGGCCTATTCACAAATCGGCGAGGTAATTTCGGTCGCCGGCATCGCGAAGCGGCATGGCGAGGGAACTCGACAGTTCACACCAGAAGATGTCGTCGACATCTGCGATAACTGCTTCGGCTATGAATTTTCTTTATACTTGACGGCATTGGTCACTTACTTTGAGCAGGACGGCGACCTCAACAATGCAGACACTGTGGAATTGATAAAGGGCCTGCAGAGCGGATTAAAGTACGGTCTCCCAGACTCTCTCACTGTCGCGATTCAAGAGGCGGGTTTTTCGGACCGAATGCTCTCTCAGGATTTGCGCCCCATCTTTCGTGGGGTTCGGCCCTCGCGCGCCGCCGTTGTTGGGTTTATTCGCAACAATTCAGACGCTGTTCGTTCAGTGCTCGACAGATACCCATCGTATTTTCAGATGGTGCTGACCGGCATTGCTCAGGGATGAGCTGTTCGCAGTATCTGCGCGCCGACCGTATCCAGTTGAGAGAGCCCTTGCCGCCATGTACTTAGTAAGGTCGAAGGAAAATGCGACAACATGACCGCTTCCGCCCAACGGAAAGGCCGTCACAGACCTTTCCCAACTGGCGACGATTTGGGGCGCCGGCGACAACTTTACGAGGCGGGCCCTGAGCTTCAGCCTCCGACGCTCGCGGAGCACATTCAGCGTTAACCTGGTTACAATCAGGCAGATAAATCGTGATTTTCAGCGCGTTGAACGCCACGGGGAGCAAGGCGAATGTCGGAGCTCGTTGAAGAATGTCAATCAGCGGCAGTCCCGCAGATGAGCGTCGACGCATTCGTGCGGTCGATTGCTGTAAATCAAAATTGACCGTAAGCGCGAATTTGACCGCACCTAGAATCGGAAGCTGAACAAGCGCAGGCTTGCGTCCGCAACTACAACTTGCGGACGCAACCGATGACACAGAACGAAGTTGATTTCCTGCCACTGCGGGTGAC
>NZ_JAUEQW010000016.1:0-102429 GCF_056498045.1 Trinickia sp. Z7 | reverse complement strand
CCGCTTGCCGCTGCGCCGTCGTTTGCGTCATCTCGCACCTCCCTCGTTACCCGGTAACCGTCGATATGAAACATGTTACCCGGTAACGGGGCCCCTTACGACGTGTGGCGGATCTAGCGCTTACAATTGACCAATCTGTCTTCTGCTGGGGGCCGGTGCGTCGATAACCTCCGGCATGCCTTCGGCCCAGAGATGTATCTGGGAGTGGAAACGCGACATCTTCGTTACGAAGAACCCGACGCTGCGCGATTCAGTTGAAGAGTTGTCACTTCCCGGTACCCGCCGCATTATTCAAAGCTGGATTGACCAGCAGCCTAACTACCCGGTAGATGGCAGTGCCGAGGAATACTCGTTTTACGCTGAAGAATGCTATCCGACCTCGCTTGACCGTCGAGCCTTCTTTCACCATTTCATCGCAGCAGCCAAACCACACGTTGGTTACAAACTCACCGCGTTGCTCGCGGACGCTGGTTGCGTTCGCACCGTCTGGACGACGAACTTCGATAGCCTCGTAGCGCGCGCCTGTATGGCTGCCAATGTTGTATGCGTCGAAGTCGGGATAGACACGCCGCATCGCGCCTCGCGCCCACAGAACGGCGACGAGCTGCGGCTAATTTCCCTGCACGGTGATTTTCGATACGACTACTTGAAGAATTCGGTCGCAGAGCTTCAGGAGCAGGACGCTATTCTTCGCGAGGAATTCCTGCACGAGCTCAAAGACCACGACCTGGTAGTCATCGGCTACAGCGGCCGTGACCAATCGCTGATGAGGGTTCTTTCCGCCGCATACTCTGCTCATTCCAGTTGCCGGCTTTATTGGTGTGGCTACGGCGCCGAGCCAGCGGCCGAGGTCCGGCAGCTCATTGGTTCAGTCGACCCCGCACGCGAGTCTGCGTTCTACATCGATACCGTCGGCTTCGACGACGTAATATCGAGGTTGGCTTTGCGCCGCCTGTCGGGCGAGCGACTGGAGCGGGCAAAGAAGGTCATCGAGGCGGCGTCGCCGACCGTCGGGCAAAAAATGGCGTTCGCGGTACCGCCGCTGCCTGTCAGCGCTCTGGTAAAAGGCAACGCCTACCGTCTCGGCTATCCTAAGAACGCTCTCAAACTTGACCTGGCACTGCCCGAGCAGGGCAGTTGGCGAGACTGGCTTTCTGAGCGGATGCCGCCTGAACTTGGGCAAACCGTGGTATTCGAAAAGGGGGCGCTGTGTCTCGGAGAAATGGCAGTTGCCTCGCGTGTGTTTGCCGAGGCACTTCGAGTATCGCCGACCCGTGTAGAGATTTCGGACGAAAACATCGTTTTTGACGGCAGAGTTACATCCCTGTTTCGAAGGGCGCTCGTAATGGCAGCAGCAAGAACGCTCGACGTTCATACAGACTGCCGCCGGCGAATCTGGGAGCCAGTTCACTACCAAACGCGAGACCTGGACCGCATTACCTATCGGATACATCGAGCGCTCTCCATTAACATCGTCGGTGTGGACGGTGTCCCCCACGTCGTGCTAACGCCGGAAATTGTCGCAACGACCGAAGATGGCGAAGTCGCACCACTCGAACCGCAGAAGGCGCTTCGAGTGGCGATTTACGGATTCCAGCACAACGACAAGTTCGATGGCGACCTCATGTATTGGGTGCGCCAGTTGGTAGACAAAGAACTGGAAGCCGACGGAGACGGCTCGTTCACCATTTCGAAAATCCCTCTGTACGCAGGACTCGCCCAGAAGGGCAAGTCCGCACTCCCGCCGAACCTCGCGAGGCATGCCAAACAGAACGGCATCATCGTTGCCGACGCGCCGCTCGTCTTTGGTGCGAAAGTCGGCAAGTCCGAAGCGCGCAATCCAAACCCGCTACACGGGTTGGTCATGAACCGCCCGTGGGACCATTCGCTGACCGCGAGCCGGCTGTGCCCATCGACTGTAACCGCTGTCATCTGCCCCACCGATTTGTCCGGAGGATTTGAGCGCTTCCTTAAAGGTTTGCAGGAGGTCGCGCGCCCAGAGCAAAGCGAACGGGACTATCTGCACGACTTTCCAGGGTTTCCCGCTGCCTTCGGGTTGCCACTTCGAGTGCCAGCAAGAGGCGATACGACTTGGGTGACTTTGGACGATGGTGTCTCGACCGACGCTCTAACCGGTGCCAAGCAGCTTGCGCACAGGATATGCGAGGCGCTCGACCACCTGCGCCGAGCCCGACCAAGCGATACGGTTCTTGTATTTGTGCCGCGGAGATGGGAATCCTTCAAGCTCGTCGACACTCCGCACGAGCGATTCAACCTCCACGACTACATCAAGGCCTACGCCGCGAGGCATGGTCAAAGTACTCAGTTCGTCCGAGAGGAAACGTCCCAGAATCCCTATACCTGCAGAGTGCGATGGTGGCTCTCACTCGCTTTATATGTAAAGGCAATGCGTACGCCGTGGCGCCTCGATGCGCTCGATGAAAATACCGCTTTCGTGGGCATTGGCTACAGCCTCGACGGCGATGCTGACAGAGGAAACCATGTCCTGCTCGGATGCAGCCACCTCTATAGCGCTCGCGGCGAGGGACTCCAGTTTCGACTTGGGCGCATCGAAAATCCGGTGATACGCGGCCGCAATCCATTCATGTCTGAAGACGATGCACGGCGGACCGGGGACACCATAAGACAGTTGTTCTACGACTCGAAGATGCACCTGCCAACGCGTGTCGTCATTCACAAGCGCACGTACTTCACGGAGGAGGAGCAGCGCGGACTGGTGCAGGGTCTGGACGGGGTCAAAAATATCGAGCTGATTGAAATCAATGTAGAAGACTCGCTCCGGTATCTCTCGTCCAAGGTGAAGGACGGTAGATTCGAAATCGACACGTTCCCGGTGTACCGGGGAACCACCATCATTGAGAGCGACGACACGGCACTACTTTGGGTACATGGCGCAACACCAAGCGCACAGAACAAGTACTGGCGGTACTACCAGGGCAAGCGACGGATTCCTGCACCGCTCAGAATCCGTCGCTTTCTCGGTCAGTCAGACGTCGTTCAATGCGCCACAGAGATTCTCGGGCTCTCGAAGATGAACTGGAATACGCTGGATTATTACTCCCGGATGCCCGCGACGCTGGATTCCGCCGGAAGCATCGCAAAGTTCGGCGCTTACCTTGATGGCTTCACGTCCGCTCCGTACGACTATCGGCTGCTGATTTAAGCGATTGAGAGCTCTGGCCGCATGCCTACCAACTACGGAGACTCTTGGTGAATAAGACGTTTCAAATAGCTCGTTTGCTCGGCGTGACCCACGGTATCGGCGCAACGCCCAATCCTCGCCGAGTCGGTCACGTTCCGAAATTGGCGGTCACGTTCGCGAGATACGTACCTATGCGATGGATTGTGATGTAGCAGCGGCAGTGTGGGAATCAACGGGAATCGCGTCAAGCTGGCAATATTTCCGCTGTTGGGGCTCATCACGGCGCTTGAGCGACATGGAGGAGGGAACCTCCATCATGCGTCGCAATCGTAGATGTCGCTATATGTCGCATCCTTGACTACAAAACATCGACAACATGACTCACAAGTCCATCTTGGCCTGCGAAGTGGGCCGCCGCCAGTACTGGACCACCAGCGACATTCACGTCTTCAAGACATTGAACACATGGTCTGGGTGCGAAGAGGATGACATCAATGTTCGAGACGTCCCGCAATTCAAGCGATGGAAGCGCATCGTCGAGACCCTTCTCCAGGCGTTGCACGATGAAAAGCATGTTCTTGTCATCATGGACACAGCTCATGCCGCCGACGAGATGGCCATCCGGCGCCGACTCGCCATTGGTTTCTTGAAGGAATATGTAGAAGAGCGCGCCAAGCACCATCAGGCGTTGGACCTTCTCGTCGCGAATGGCTTCTCCTTCGATGAAGCCTATAGCATGCTACGACCGATTCACTGACGGATACAGACTCTCGCCTATTTCCAAAGATGGGGGCGTCCCGCGCACGTGGATTTGACTGCCCAGCGTCTGGACCTTTAATTAAGACGAGCCATCGAAGGATGGGGCTCCGAGGCTTTGCTCGCTTGTGGCACGCCTCGTCGTGTGACGCGTGCGCTTCTTTTGGAACTTGGCGGGAGCGACTGGCGGCAACGATGGTAGCGGGGCGGGCGTGAGCGCGGCCACTTGAGGAACCGCCGTCGCTTGCGCTTGGGAAAAACCGGTACCAAAATTCCAGAACGCGATGAATGCACATGCCGTGGCTCCGACGACAACTATTCCTCCCACCAGAAGGCCAACTCTCAGCTTCTTTCGCAGCGCGGAAAGCGTGGCGCCGGAGGCAATCGCACTCTTGTTAGCTTTAGCGGCTTCAGCCTTTGCTGCAGCCAAATTGTCATTCGCCGCCTTCAGGCTTCTTTGCGCATCGGTCAGCTCGCCCTTCAGTGTATCCATTCGTGTCGCAATTTGATTCGCTCCTGCCCGTTGGTCGACAACTTGCTGTCTCAAACGCGCGACCTCCTCGTCAGCTTTCTCAAGACGCTTTTGATATTCATCTCGCATTGCATTTCTGTCTGCGTTCGCCTTGAGCAGATTCTGTTCAAGCTCTCGAATCAGTTCCTCCAGAAACTCTTTTGAGCGTCTGTCACTGATGACTGTTCCTGCCAAGAAGCCCCCTTGCTCCAATATTCCGCAAATCCAATTCACATGCTCCTCTTCGCGCTGCGCCGTGCTGTCATTTTCATGGCGGTATTCGAAAAATTCGGGAAGTTTGACCTCAACGACGGGTATATCAAGCTCCCGCAGTTGCTGTTGTTTTTCGACGGGCACCGCGTGTTTGTGGTGAACCTCGATGTACACCTCGCCCTCCCACCGCGTTGCGAGGTTCGTTGCCGACGTGAACCGAAGGTATGCGTCTGCGAAGTACTTGCCATCGTCAAACACAATTTCCTTTTCAGTTTCACCAGCGTGCATTTCGATATTATGCTCCCCGAGCCCGTCGAGCTTTAGCCGGGTTCGAGTTATTTTCGAAATTGCGTCCTTGAACAAACGGTGTGACAGCGACTCTCCCGGTCCGCCCTTTGCTTCGTCGGCTTTGTTCTTGTACTTAAAGAATGTCGTTCCGCTCTTGAGAACCACATGTTCCATCGGCCACCTTGAGCCCGACTTATGGGGACTCCAATAGGTCTTCCCGAGCGGTTTGCCCCCGTGTGGAATACGTGCGGCGCGTTCATGAGTGGCGCTGACGTGGGCTTGCCCGGTTTTATTCACATATGCCCAAGGATGTTCTACTGCCATCGTTTCTATCCCGTAACATTTAGCGCCGAGTGGCTCACTATCGGACCCGTGCAGAAGTGCCGCACCAAGACTTACTACCCCACTGAACAACGGCACTGTCCCACGAAAACTTTAGGGTGACCGGTCTTGTCATAATGTAACCTGTCGAGTGGTCACAGTATTTCGCAGCCCCAGTTATACCGTAACTCAAAATGACGCGCCCATTTCGTACGCCAGACGTTCAGGTGTTGTTTCGCCTAAGCTCACTTTGCGAGAGTGGTCGGAACCTGCCATACGTCAACGCGGCCATCAGGGCGCTCTGCTACCAGGTCGTCGAGGCCCTGCGGGGCGACTGTGTCTTCATCGCACTCGAAACGAACGCGAGTGTACCGCGTCGGGGAGTCCAACCAATCGCATAGAAGATTCACTCCCTGCATGGTCTGGTAGACGTACCCCGCAGCGATAATGGCCGTAGTTTTGACTTCTGCGCTCATAACCCGCGCCTCCACCGTTAAACCACTTTTGCAAAGGCGAACAAACTTATCGCTGGGCCGGCCGTGAAATCGGCCTCCGCCGTCGATAGCCGGTCACGGATTCATTGCCGATGGTTGATGCCAAGGAGGGTGTGAGCCTCCGCTAACGCTTCATCTGCTTCCCGCTTTCGCGCACCATATTCTGTCGCGAGCGTGGTCGTGACCTTTGCGAGGCCCTCGACGGCTATCCCTAGCGGCCCAGCTAGGGTCTCCAGTCGTTTCCGTAGCCAAGCGCGCGAGGCAGGGACAACTATCGCTACACACAATGCGGCCAGCACGCCCAGCCAAACCTCGCGAGGAATTTTCGCCATCGCGATTCTTGCTTTGGAATAGAAGAATTTTGCTGCGCCGGACAAAGCATTCAAGCTAACGCCGCCGAGCATGTAGCCGCTGACCTGAAACGTCACCTGGACGGCAGCTGCGCGCGAATAAGCGCGCAAAGTTGCCATGACGGCGATGGGGGGCACACTGGTCCCCCCCATGCCCGCGATGTCTTTGTCAGCTGTGACGATGGTTGCATTGATTTTTTCTTGCAGGCGGATATATGGAATGTCCTTTGGGTCTCGGTATTCGAGATTGTCATTGGGGATGCCACCAACATCCACAAAATTGATTCGCGCTCGCAAACGTGCCCAGTGCTCACGCAGTTCCTCAGGCTTGGCGCCCTTATTGACGATGAGCGGGATGTACTTATCTACTTCTATTTCGAGGAAAGTCGGAGCCCACGCAACCACAGTCTCGACCTCGAGGACTTCAAGAAGGTCGGAACGCACATCTGGATTCTTTCGCTTGATGGTCGCCCAAGTAAGCTCTCTAATGACGACGTTCGCATCGAGAATCAAATCGACCTGGAAAAGAGATGCCAAAAAAGCCAGCGGCGCACCATCGCTATATAACTCTCGGAACTCTTTTAGTGTGTCGGACTGAATGTGGCTGTCGCGCATGGAGTCCCCGTGTTCTCTTCCCGTCAGTATTGATATATCGCCTCGGCTACCCGCTCAGGTTGTCGAGGTCGATGCTGAGTACTCGACATATTAGCGGATTAGAACACCTTTCCGCCGGCCAAGACGAACACGAAGCACTGTTGGCACGGTGCAACGTTTCCGCGCACGATGTTCGCACCATGGCCCGGTAGCTGACGCGAGGCGACCGCGGCGTCAGGACATGCAGAATATGACGAGGTACCTGTAAATTTATCGGTGCCAAAGGGCAATGTGCTGCGCGTCGACTCGAATGGTTCCCAGCCAGAAGTAGTTCGCTGATGGAGGCGAAGGTCTACAAAGGCTATTCGATTTGGGGACATGCTATCCGGCAAGGCCACGAATACGCTGCCAGCGGCACCGTGACCCGAAATAACAAGCTAGTTGAAACATCCGGTGTGCTGGGCACCTTCGAAAGCGAAGACGAGGCGCAACTCGTCGGCCTCAACTGGTGCCGCGCGTGGGTAGATAGTCATGACTGAGGGTGGCCGTGCAAGACTCGTAAGCAGACCTCGTCCCAATCGGGCTCTTTGCGAGCCACGCTGACAAACAGTAACCCGTCAGTAGATGCTAGACTGCCGCGAACACCACAGCGCCTTGATGACCGACCTCGGCAAAGAACCGCGTGAATCGATACGTCTCTCCGTTGATGCTCAGTTCGTTGAGACCAGACTCCGTGGATTCGAGAATGGTGTCAGCGAGGTTGCTCTGAATCGCGCCGCACTTAGGCAGGTCCTCGTCCGACATGGTTTCGTCGCCGACGTACAGCGTGCAGTTGCCGCTGCTTTGGCTTTTCAGCATGATGAGGTGCCCGCCTCTATCCAGGGTAAGCTCCAAGTACTCGCATAAAGTCGCCATTGCTTCCACGCTTGATGCGACATCATGTCCAGAAGTCGACCTCATTGCTACCCCCCGAATTTCTACCATGCACTAGCTGTCATCGTACTCCACGTAACCACCACGAGGAGACCGAGGAACTCGGTGGATGCATCCGACGATGCGCTGGCGGTGTGTCGCAAGGACTCGGTGGGATGCCATCTGGTGGGCAAGCCGGGCTAGCCCAATAATTTGTCGGCGCTGTGGTGTCGCTTCCTCGTGACGCGTAAAGGGCGGTCTGCCGTAGGCTTTAACAGTACCTTCGACAAGGCTGATGTGGGCGAGCAGAGAACGACGCGTCCTCGCCATCGAAGCGACTGCTTCTTAGCGGTGGCGTTTCGCGGCGTGTCCTAGCGAAACTCCTGGCAGTAGTCGGACGCAATGTTGGCTGCCAGACGCAGCGCCATACGGTACCGCTTCCCACTGCGCATTGCGTGCAATACGCTTTTGTCGCCAAGTGAGCCCCTGCGACCAACCAAAAAAAGATATTTCGCAATCGGCGGAATGTCAGGCGCCAGGCGTTTCAGAAGCTTCTTGAGTCGGTGCTGGTCGAGCGAGCCCTCGGCAAGCACCGCCGGGAAGTACGGTTTGCGACCAACTATCACTGAAAACACTTCTCCGCGCAGTTCTAGTTGTAGCAGCCGAGCGCAGGATATCCCTTTTTGTCGGCAAAACAGCCTAGGCGCCAAGAGCTCTCGACTGCGCACAAGCTGGCGCCGACGCCGGCGTACATTCCCGTCGTAAATCGCGATTCTCGGCATAGGAACAGCCCTCACTCGTACGTTACTGATTTCCTTCCGACCTGGATTTTTCGGCGGATGCGCCTTTTTCCTGTGCTTACAACCCCGCTAGCCGGAAGTTGCGTTGTGAGTCCTGCGTTGTAGTCGCGCGCGAGCCGGCCTGGCCACACCTCGATGTGCAGTCGTCTAAAGGTCTGCGCGGCAATCACCTCGAACGGCGCCGCCGGTGCCAGTTGGCCGGTCCATTTGTTTATTCGTGTTTTGCAGTACACCCCACGGCTGACGCGCAGCAGGCGTCCATCGTTGACCATCTTTGCAAGCACGCGGCCGACTTGCGCAGGGCTGCCGAGCGATGCAACATCGGAGCGCAAAACGACGACACCCGCGCGGCGTTTTATCGAACGCGTGATTCGGGCCTCAAGCTTCATCTCTGAACATCGCTTGTAGCTTCACTTGCAGCTCGGCCAGCACCTCCGGTGCGCTGATTCCAAGCACTTCATCTGTATGCACTAGGTGGTCGCGGCACCATGCTGGCCACCCGAAATCGTCATCGTCGATGGCGAGCCACGCCGCCGGACGTCTGCGCACTACGTCAGCCCATACTTGCACGCCTCGCGGTGCCACACGAAAGAACTCGTCATCCATGCCGCTGTGCCACGTTGCGCCTACGACGCGCTCTCGCAATCCCTCCGGAAGGCGCCGAGCTACTTTGTGAACGCTCCGATAGGCGCGAACCCACGACGTGCTCAATACAATTTTCACGGAGGGATAAGGCGTAAGAACATCCTCGAGCAGTTGAGCATTCTCGAACAGTCGATGCCCCGGTGGGGATGCAACGTAGGGACCAAGTCCCGCTCGTACCCTGACGTTTTGCGGCATCAGCGTACCGTCGAAATCGACGTAGAGCACATTACCGCCAATGTGGCGGGGTGGTGGGATGCGAAAGTTCGGCTCCCCGGGTAGCATCAGTAGAGCCCCGGTCCTTGCAAGACACGAGCGAGTTCGCGCAGCGCCCTGCATGCAATCTTCCCTCGCTGCTTGCGGTGGGCCTCTGCCTTTTCATCGGCACCGGTCATAAGCTGATGGAGATAAATTCAGTAAATGTCGATGACGCATGCGTGCTGGAACGACGCGTTTTCAAATTCGAGAGCTTTCGGACTCGTCGCACTGTATCGGTTGCGCGCGTAGCCTCTGGGATTTGCGATGACACGGCACTTTCCAACCCTGTAATCAAAAGAATCGTGGACGTGGCCATGGAACCAGAAATCCGCCCGCTCAACCAAATCTGTTAGGTCACTCACAAAGGCTGCGTTGGTAATATCGCCGGCATACCGCGGATGTACGGACGAGGGGTGTACTCCGTGATGCGTGACCACGACTGTCTTGCCGTCGTAGGGCTGTTGAAGCTGCTCCCCTAACCAGGCGCGAGCCTTCGCGTGTTCACGAAGTGCATATTCTGGGCGGAAGCGGTCTCCGACTGCTGTACGGATTACACGATGGTCATTAAGATGGCGCTGCGCACTCTTCATCGCTTGACGCTGCAATTGAGCGCCGAAGAGAAGGTAGTCCGTCCACAGGATGCAGCCGAGAAATCGGACGCCTCCGAAATCGACGATGTCTCGTTCGAGAAATCGAATCGAGGTGTCTTGCGTTCGCTCCTTCAGCCTCATGAAGGTGTCTTCATAACATTCATGATAGAACTCGTGATTTCCGGCGACGTAGATGACAGGTACTGGCCAGGCTCCGAACAGCTCGACCGCGTCGCTTGCTCGGGTGATGTCGCCAGCCAGCACCAGCACGTCGACCATGTGCGCGTGCTTTATCAGGGTCTCGCCGGGGAATTGCTTGGCAAGCAACTCCAGGTGCAGGTCAGAAGCAAGCTGGATTCGCATTCGAACCTGCCTTCATGGCTTTTCCCCGTGTGGCTGTGCCCAAAGTGTTGGTATCGCGGCAGCCGATACTGCTATGTCGACATCGAGCGGATAGTGACGCAAGAGGCACACGGCGAGCGACTGAACGAGACCGGCCACTGAGACCTCTTCGGCCACCGCGAGTATCTCGAGAAGGGCTCGTGTCTCGACGACAGCCTTCGTGCGCTCATAGGGCGTGGTCATCCTTTGCTCCCGTCAACGGTGTCGACACACGGGGCAGTCAACAGCCCGTCCGTTACGTCGCGGCGTAGCCTGCGCGTCTCCAGTGCCGGATAGACCAGCCAGCGAACTCAACAACAGACTCGTTGCTGAAGGGCTTCGCTCGAGGGGTCTCCATGGCGCGCGCAAGAACCGCAATAAATATTGCGTTTAATCATATGCGCTGGACAAAGAAAAGCAAGGACGACGCACACGGCGTCACAGGCCGGCCGATGCTCTCGCCGCCGCGACCAAGTCTTCCGTATCGATGTAGCGCTCAAGGCTCCGGCTTCCCAGCGTGGCCAAACACTGCAGCGTGAGCGCGAGCGATGCGGTACCTTCAGTCAGATGAGCGACGAGTGTGCGTTCGGACACGCTGACGCCAATCGATTGCAAACGTCTCGTCAGTTCTGCTGGTGTTACCCAAGGCTGGCACGCGAACTCGGATGCGAGTACGGCTGCCGCGCGGCTCTGCCAATTCCCTTCGAGTTCCATCGCGCTCGACCATTGCGCGGGAGGTTGGGCGCCCGATATCTCAATGATTTGCAGGAGAAGGGAGAGCTTCGGAGAACCCCGGAAGAGCTTGCTCAGCAAGGAGCCTTCGGTTTCGGAAACGCCCGATGCCGAAAGTGCGCTCGCGAGTTCGGCGTAGCTCAGGTCTTTGCGTGCAAGCGCGACCTTAATGACGCGACTGGCAAGGCGAGTCCACTGAGTATCTGGCTGCACGAAATGTCTTGACCTCTTTGAAGGGCCTACTATGATAAAGACCGCAATGAAAATTGCTGTTTATGGTGACTCGACGAGATGCCGTCGCTCGCTTGCGGGCGGCAGCGTCCCCATTCGCGATTCATTTTACGAGGACTGTTCCGGCGCGGCTAGCGCCTCAGGATTTTTGGCTTCCCGGGAGACTGTCGCTTACCGCGCTCGGGCTTCGCTTTCGACGTTTCTTAAAGGGCGAGTTGTCACGTTCGGGGAGACGTTACGGCCGGCGCATAGGGCGCGAACGGACGGTGTCTAACCCTTCCTGCTGAGGTCACCGATAGTTGCAAGCGTACCGCACGCGTTTTGGGCCGACGCAGTTTGCGTAACCGCACCTCTAAAACGCTCGCGCCGCAGCACGCCACAATGCATAGCCCCATCTAAATTTTAGATACCGGGCCCCCTGTCTATACGCCTCGTGAACATATTTTGCGAGGACACGATGACTGACGGTAGCAACGCATACCTTTGCTTTGGCCCTTGGTCGGTTGACGGACCAGAAACCCTTGGCAACTGCGTCTGGATAGGAGGTGTGCGATGAGCCGCACGCCTGCGTACTATGGCCGTCGCAGTCGACTGAGCGCGGCAAATACCGGAATCCGCCACACGGCATCAACCTACGGTAAGGCGAAGTTCGGCACTTACAGCGAGAAGGCGGACGGCCACCTGATTGTCGAATCCGATGCCGAGCGATTTGTCACGCATCTGTTGGCGATTGACCCGCGCGTCAGAGCTTTCCAGCCTCAGCCGTTTTGTGTCGACCTGATTGACCAGCGCCTGCTTTTCACGCGAGAAGCTGTGCGCGAGGCATGGCATAAACATCGCGACGTGTCCGGCCCGAAGTTCTATACCGTCGACTTCAGTATCGACTGGCAAGACGGCCTCCACCACGCCATCGAGGTCAAGGCAGAAGGCTTCGAAGGCGACGACGTCTATTGGGACAAGGTTGCACGCGCTCGCCCGGTTCTGGCCGCCAACAACTATCCCCTGCGCACCGTGGTTGTTCCGGCGAACACGTCGCATCCTATTCGGATGAATTCGCGGGTGCTTAAACAAGCCGCCCACCATGTCCGCTCGCACCTGAACGAAGAACTCATTGAGAGGGTCACACGGCGCTGCGAGGACCATCCCATCTCGCTCCAAATGCTGTGTTCGGACCTCGCACTTTCTCCGTCGCTCATCCCCGTCCTGCTCGTCGGCGGCGTGCTCGCGGCAGACCTAGTTCGTCATCCAATCTGCGGCGCGCTCGAGCTGTCCGTCGCGTATGGCGACTTGGACCATCTCTGTCTTCTCGAAGGAGTCGAACGATGACCCGCACACTGCTCCTTCACGACCGGCTCGCTCCGCCCAGGAGTCACGACGCCTACCTGGAGGTCCTTGACCCCAGCCCGCGGCTTGGATACGTCAAGGTATTTGATGCTGAAAAGCGCGAGGACAGATATGTCTCGTTGGCGAAGATTCTCGCCGACATCTACGCCGGCGAGCTTATGCTGCTTCGCCTCGGCAAGCCACGTTTCAGTCATGCGGCGCAACCCGACGACAATGCGCTTCATGAACGAAGCATCTTCATTCGTGAGGCAATGCGGCGCATTCATTCCATCGAGAAGCAGCGAGGCCTAAGCTTTCGGCAGGCGTATCTCCTCGCCGCAGAACAGTACGGCAGTGAGGCTGCCTTGCCGCCGTATCCATTTCCACCCCAGTCAACGATGTACCGGTATCGAAAGTCGGAGATGGCAGGACTGCCCGTACTTCGCGGCAATAAAAACAAGGGAAATCGCGAGCCCCGATACCCCAAGGAAGTCGTCAACACGATTTGCACGGTCGCGGAACAGCACTACCTGGTGCCTATGTCTCGCTGGTCGCTGAAGAGAGTGACTGACGATGTCAACCTCAAGGTGCATGGCACATTTTTGCCAGCTACTGGCACGGCGATAACCGCCAGATACGTCAAGAACACCATTTTGCGCTTTGCTAGTGCAGACCCCCAACACGACCGAATGCTCCCGACGGATGCCGTGTCTGGAAAGTCATTTGCGAAAAGGCGTATCCGGGCGGAAGTGCCGTTCGAGCGCGTCGAGCAAGATGCACTGCACCTTCCGTTCGTCGTCGAGACGCCGAGCGGGGTGACCAGCCAGCTCTACCTCGTGCATGCCGTCGACTGCTGCACGAGTTACCCACTCGGCTGGCACTTAATTGTCGGCGCTCCGACCGACAGGGAGTCGCTCGCGTGCGCGGAAATGTATATGGCCCCTGTCAAGCTGAAACGCTTCAAGGAAATGGGCATCGACCACGACATGAACGTATGCGGCACGCCGGGGCAGCTTGTCTTTGATAACGGTCCAGAAGCCAAAACCAGTCGCATCCAGAATTTGGAAAGGTTGGGGGTAGATGTAAAGCATTGCAGGGCCAGGGCCGGGCACGAAAAGCCCTACATCGAACGCCTCAATCGCTCGCTCAAGGAAGCGCTGGAAGGGCTGCCGGGCTGTACTCGTATGGACGGAAAAGACGGCCAACGCGACCCCATTGCGTTGGGCGACCAACTTATGACGCTGGATGAACTCGAGCGCTGGATTGTGCGCTGGTTTTACGAACGGTGGATTCACGCTCCGCTTGAGCGCTTGCAGTGGGATGCCGTCCTCTCAGGGTTGTCCAAGGGCGACACGCCGGCCGCGCGCTGGAAGTATTTCGAGGAGTCGTGCTTTGCGATTTCACTTCCGCCCTCACGTGCCGAATGGCTCGCAGCACTTTACGAGCATACGGAGCGTCGGTTGAGCCGAAAGACGGGCATCACGATAGACGGGCTGCATTACAAGGGCGACCAAATCGGGCCCCTGATTGCCAGATATGGTGAGCAGCGGCCGGTTAGAGTCCTTTTCAACCCGGACGACTTTCGTCGCGTTTATGTCTACGAGGGCGATGATTTGCCCCTTATTGCGCTGTTATATGAGCACCTGACACCCGAGACGCCAGCTTGGTCATTCAGCGAGGCGAAAGAGCGGTTCAACAAGCACAAATCTAGCTTCAGTCCGTCCCCGCAGGCGGAAAAGTTCGACCGCGATATGCATGGGAAAGCCGCGTCCGACTCCCTTGCGCCCAAGCGCAAGAAGCCGAGCAAATATGACAGAAATCGGGAAACCGCGCGCCGAGAGAAGGAGGCCAGGGCTATTGAGCGTGCAACCAAGCAGCCGAGCCCGCAGCTTCCGCCAGCCTTCACGTCAGGCGGGTCGAATGCAGGTCAGGTCACGCCATCCACCGCTGTGTCGCCTGTCAGTCAGATGCTCGGCGAGGTGTCCCTGCTTCCCTTGGTGGACCGTGAAAGCGGGGATTTGTTGAAATGACACCTGCACAAAAGCTGCGTCGAAATATTGAAGGTTGCGAGCTTCAGCATTTGTTGTTCGTCGAGCACTTCAGACCGCTCCGGCAGCGCATCGAGGACGCCATGGACGGGGGAGCAAGCCGTATCGAGCGCGTGATGGGGCCGTCGCGGGTTGGCAAGACTATGCTCATCAACGCATTGCGACGGGCCTTTCCCGAAACGAGGGTGGACGGGCGACGCCACGTGCCTGTACTTGTCGTGCCCGTGCCCACGCCCGTATCGCCGCTGCTGCTGCCGTCTAGCGTTCTCACCGCGCTAGGCCTGCCGGTGCAACGAAGTATCACGTCGGGCGCGATGGGCAACCGCATGCTGGACCAGTTGAAACTCGCCGGCACGCGCACCGTGATTTTCGAAGAGGCAAGTCACCTGGTCGAACCGGGTGCGCGCGTGCCGCCGCGTTCGGCGGGAGACTGGTTCAAGGCACTGGCGGACTCGCACAATCTGACGGTGTTTCTGTTCGGCGTGCCGCGTCTCGAGCGTCTCTTTGAACATAACGAACAGTTGCGCATGCGCGCGTCGGCGCCGCGTCGCTTTTTGCCTTACGACTCCCGTATTGTTGAACACATGAATGCGTTCCATGTCTGCGTAATGACCTACGCAAATCTTTTTAGCGAGTCCGGCTATCCAATAGCTTTGCCGGCACATGCGCTCACATACCAATGCTACCTCATGACTGGCGGGTTGACCGGAGTACTAAGTCGGTTCATGCAGGAACTCGCGAGCCAAATGGCGTATGAGTCTCCCAGACTACTTACGTTTGATGACTGCAAGGCGGCAGCGAATGCTATCGAAGCCGCCGGTTCGCGCCACTTTCGGGCATTTGCGAATCCGGAGTCCATGCAGGCGGATGTCGCCCCCGCTGCGCTTCACCAAGCTTTCGTGCAAGTGATGAACGACAACGACCTTGCTGTACAAATCATCGCTGAACAGGTCGGAGGCGCCCGGTGACTCTTGTCCTAACTTATGCGCCGCGAGATGACGAATCGGGGTTCGGCTACTACCGGAGGCTTGCCGCGGATAACATCCTGTCTAACTGGCGCGAGCTGGCAGGACTCGCCGACATACAACGCAATCGAAGCGCATTGCTCGCGCAAGCTGATTTTGTCGCCGGACAGCTTGGCCTCGAAAGCACATGGGCACATTTTGCAAGCCAGCAGGAGGCTGTGTGCCGCAGATGGGGGCGCCTGCATCGAACCCAGAACGACGCTATTTGTCCGGAATGCCTCGCTGACGAACCGTATCTGCGTCATTATTGGGAGCATGCTTACGTCACCGCGTGCCCTCACCACCGTATCCGCCTCGTCGACAGATGCAACGACTGTGGGGAGTTGCTCTCGTCGAATCGTTACCACATCGACCGCTGCGATTGCGGCCATGAATTGCGCGCGCTTCCCCGCATCGAGTCCACCCCTAGCCAGCACTGGCTGTCGACATTGATTGCGAGCGGCGGCAAGCAGTCCGGCGGTATAGAGCCAGTTGTGTGCGCCGTGGATGTCAACATCCTCGGCGACGTTGTGCGTCTGCTCTGCCTGTATGCCGACCCGGCGTTGCCGCCACTTCGTAGAAACGCTGCATTGCCGAAATCCGTCGACGAAGCCATCGGGTTGCTTGAGCCCCTCGAAGGTCTACTGGTCGAGTGGCCGGCAAAGTTCACGTCGCATGTGGAGGGGCGTATAAGAGCCGGTCGGCCGGATGCTCGAACTCTTAATACACTGCTTGGCCCCTGGTACGTCAGCCTTCGAAAACTTTGTCAGGGTACGGCGCTTGAGCTGCTCCTCAAAATCGTCATCGAAGTTGCTGCCGAGCGATTCGACGGTGTGCTCGGATTGGACTCCGCAAAAGCGCTCGTCGAGACCGCAACGGACCACATGCGCGCACCCGATGCCGCCAAGGCCATCGGCGTTAGTGCGTCTCGTTTGCACACCGCAATTCAGGCGGGCGAGTGTGACTACCGCACGCGCCGCGTGGGAACCCGCGGACACGTCTACGAAGTCCCAAGCGCAGAAGTGTCCCGTATCCAGCAACGGCGCCGTGAGTGGATAAGCGGTGCGCAGGCTTGCGAAACGGCAGGCGTTCCGTCGTCGGTGCTCGAGCACATGATGGCCGCCGGCGTGATTCGCTCGGACATCAACTGGCGCCATGACATCCTGAAGGGCGGTCAGGTCGAGCGCCGCTCGCTGCTGGGACTGGTCGAGCGCGTTCGCGATGCAGCCGAGCCTGCTGCAGCCTCCGATGACGAGAGAGTCGTATGGTCAGCATTCACCAGTCGACGTATGGGCGACCGTCAGGCTATCCAGAACCTGATGCAGGCAATCGCTGACGGCAAGATAAAGGCGGTCGTTCGCGGCCGCCGACTCGGCGACATGGCTTTTCGCCGTGACGACGTCGCGACGTACTTCGGCACGCCGTTGCTCGAAGCAGGTATGTCGATTCAGCAGTTGTCGAAGTTCACCGGCTGGAAGTGGGAAAGCATCTCACACTGGATAGACCAGGGCCTGCTCGATTCGCAGTCGATTGTGCTCCGCGGCCAGCCGTGCCGCGTGGTACTGCCTCATCAGCTGCTGGCCTTCCGGCAGACGTATGTGCCTCTTGCAGACCTCGCTCGCGGCATGGGCACGAAGTCGTCGGCATTGTCGAGGTCGCTGTCCGGCATTGAGCTTGTTGGCGCCCAGCAGCTTCCAGGTGGAAATGCGCGCGGCGGCCTGGTCCGGATTTCAGACCTCGGGCGACTGGCTGTTCTCGGGGCGAGAGCTGGGCACGACCTGTTTGTATCCGCATCGTTGACACAATGAGAAAGCAAGCGAGCGATACGTCGAACCATCGGCGTGTCGCCTGGCCGGCATATACGTCGCCAGCCATGCACAGGTCGGGCTCGCTCGTTTTGCCGCCAGGACTTTCGGCAAGAAACGCGAAGGGTATGACGTTCCACCACCAGGAGACTACGATGCCCATCTGGAAACCACGCCCCGCTTCCGAATTGCCGAAGATTCCGTTATCTCGATGGCGCATATTCGAGACGGAGGATGGGAGCCGGCATTTTGTTGGCGTGGATATGCTTGACTCGTCGGGGCGCGTCAGCTCCCCGATAGTGACGTTCGACCCTGTCACCTTGCAGGGTACGACTCAGACGGGACGCATTTATGAGCTGGTCGGCAGGAAAGGCTGGTCATTGAATGTTGAGTACGTCTGGAAGAGGTGGTGCGAACTGTACGAGGTCACGTCGTACACCGACGTCACCGAACGCCTGCTTGACGGAGCTGACGATGACAATGCCATATGAGCGCACGAAAGCCGTTATTGAGACGCGAGAGCTGTTACAGCTGCTCGCCGCTTCCGACGACGTAGCCAGCGGCATCGATATTCACGCAATTGCGGTACGGCTACTTCGGCACTACCCGCTGGACGTCGACCTCGATATTTCCGCTGCAGCACTGCCGGGAGTCTGGGCGGCCCCTGAACATTCGCAAGTTAGCGCAGCAGCAACTCCGGAATATTCAGGACGTGCGCGGTCCGGCGGCGGAGCCGACATGCAGCAACCTAGGAGCAGATGATGGCCGAGCAGCATGTGGTTCCTGACGATTTCCCCAGAGAGCCGTGGCCCGGAGTCGTACCCGGTGCGCAGCCCAAGCTTCTGGTGCACGAGAAGGACGGGCGGTATTGCATCGGTCTCACAGACGATGAGTTGTGGACGCGCCATGAGGTCTGCGAAGACCTCGCGCGCCAGCTGGCGGCATATACATCGCGAAAAATGTCCGAGCACGGCTGGCCGTTGGACGATGCGCTCGGGAAGGTCGAAAGGAGCGTGAACGGCAAGGTCAGCGCCGGTCAATGAGATTTTTCTCCCGCGGAGATTGCGTGGGTGATGAAGCGCACGCGTGCGTTACTGTCGGGGCCGGAGAACGGCAACGATAGCGGGCAATGAACATCGACCTTGTACCGAAGAACGAGCGCGATTCTCTCGCGCTCGTAGGAGAACAGGCAACCACCGGACGGTGGTCGAACGAGGGCCGTCTTCATCGCCAGCTTCCCAAGCATCACCCGAACCAAAGGAGATAAGACATGAAGCGGCTCAACCCATTCGCCGAATCGCTTCTCCGCTTCGCATCATCGCAGAGGAATATCGACCGGGTGGCGATGCGGCTCGGTGGGACCGTCTCGGTCCTTGCTGCAGCACTCGCCGCCGCAATCACGGTCGTGCTGATACTACGGTGAACCATCCCTGGCCTTACAATCGTTCTCCACATCGCGCGGGGCCGCAGTTGAAGGGCCCGACTTCACCAGGACAGACCGACAGCACAGCTTCCACGGGCTACGCTTTGCCCGCATTTAGCGCGTCAAGGTCTGTGGGAACTGCCGCAGCAGACTTTTCTGCCCACTCCCGGAATCTCGGGTTAGCCTCGAGCTCGACTTGCGTCGGCAACCTAACCTTTTTTCGCGCACGAGCATCATCCATTCCCGCGGCAATTACCGGGTTCCATTCGCTATAGCTGTACCCGATTGACGGATGGTTCACGCGGATGACAACAACATCATCAGGCAACTCTGGAAGCCACGCTTGCATTGCTTTGCCCAGTACGATGATGGCATCCGGTCTCACAACGTCGACGACCTCGGGCAATGCCTTCGCCGCAGTCCTCCAGGCATCCGGACTTGGCCGGTCGCCTGCGCTCGGAACAAATTCCTGCACAAAATTATAGAAGACGACATCCTCCCACACTGCGGCACGGTCCGCGGCCTTCAACTGATGCGCCGCGGTCAACCCGAGAAGTGTGCAGGCGGTTGTGGTGAAGAACCTACCTTTCGCCTTCTGCCCCAGCCACCTTACCGTTTCGGCCGTGACACTTCGGCGCAAGTGATGCTCCGGTCCGTAGTGGGATTCCCCCAGAAGCATCAGCCGCAGACCACGAAATCCTGTGGTCGCATAGTTGGCGCCAATCCAGGGTTCGAACTTTACTTGGCTCATAGTCTCTCGCTTTCCTTCCGCGTAGGCTCGCGGCCGTGCGTCGGTCGCGAAAACCAGACTCTATTCGAACGAGGAAACCATACACAAGCGAAAATCGCGACCTAAAAATTATTTTTGCTCCCAGAGCGAGAAACGCTTCCTCAAAGGATTCTTCGCCCGTGGCGTACAGCCAGCATAGAAGAGGAGTTTTCGATGGATGCGATTTACGGCACGAACGCTGTCTCCATGGCAACAGTCTGGGTGTGTCGGGAGTGCTCGGCACGCGACCCCGTAGTTGGTCGAATGTGCAAAGGCCCGTGGGGCGACGCCATCGCTACGCTACGGCAAACATTGCAGACACGCGAAGTCTTCCAGTCGAGACAAAAATCCAGACATTCGTTGGTCGGCTTCGACATCTGGTTATCCGCGATTCCGTACAAGCAGAGATGGCAGCTGAGCAACGCGCCCTCGCCGCGGCTAAGGAGGCCGAGCGCGTGAGACTGGGCGAGATTCGCCGAGTTGCGCTTGACCAATTGAAGCATGTCGAGGAGTGGGCGTCGAAACTCGAGCGAGCAAATCGCCTGCGAGCACTGGCGGTCGAGTTCGAGTCAAAGCAGCTGAGGTCGTCGGACGACGTCGTCGATGCGGCGTGGATACGACGGGCCGCAGACTGGCTGGACCCCACTGTCGATTGCCGCTGGGACGATGTGGACAATGCTCCAGCTAGATATGGCGAGCTATAGTGATTTCGTTGGCTGGCCGAGGTTGCGCATGCTCGTCTAGGTCGTAGGTACCCCCGGTCCGGGAATCTGGGAACGGGTCGCCCCTGTTCCAACCATCAATCCTGTGATGCTGACCCGAAGCGCAAATCGTCGTGCTGTCCGGCTAGCCGGACAGCACGCTCCTCCTCTCGCCTATTCACCGCTATGCTGACTTTTCACTGGCGGTGACACGGACGCAGGCGCACTGGGCGCCGGCGCCACATCGCATATTTCAGGGAGGGATGGCCATGGCCATTGTGTATGGGCGCTGGGACTTCATCGTCCGTAATCTTGAGACTAACGACGAAGACGAAGTCAGCGTTTATGACGAAGACATCGAGGTCGAGAGCACACAAACGGATACCGAGGACGACAAGCAGCGCGAGTCGGTATATCTGATGGCTCGCGTCCACGCGTTCGACGGCGACGTCAGCTTCACCGTTCGCCAGTATTTCGACGTTTTCGGTCCGAACGTCTTCAACATGGGCCCGTTGCGCATCGAGGACATCGCGCCGGGCCACTTCGCCGTCTCGGTCGACACCAGCGACCCGGAGAGCGGCGTTTCGGTGGAAGCGTCACCGTTGCAGACCGAAGAATAATGCGTACTACCACGGCGGTCGTGTATCGCGGCCGCCGCGCGAACCTTGCGGTAGCCGCGGGATTTCTCTGTGTCTATGAACGTATTCAGCTGGGCCGGTCTGCAGAGATTTCGTAAATCTTAGAGATTTGCTCGTCAGTTGCGCCGATGGTGGGGGCTGCCCATTACAACGCTCGCATCGTCATTTTAGGTTCATGCGTTCTGCACGCATGTCCGTGTCACCGGACATTTCCGACCGCATACGACTGCAACGCGACTAGCATCACGAAAGTAAATGACACAACAGAGCCTCTGATGAGCATCCCCACATCCCCGCAGACACTTTTCGACCTCGGATTCGAGCATGGCGTCGAAGCGGGCGACGACCCGTCCATTTTCGAGATGAGTTCACGCGTGCTCGAATATCGACTTGGGTACGTGCTGGGCCGCAGTTGCAGCGTGTGCGTCCAGAAGATTAGCCGGCGCGAAGCGGCGTGCGTCGCGGGTGCACTGGCCGCGCGATTCGATGTTCCGCTGAAAGATATCCTTGCCGCGATGGTCCCACAGGAAGAACACGTCGCGCTGGTTCGCGATGCCTACAGCGTCGGCGGCAAGAGTCGCTGAGGATGCGGGGCAGTTGGTCCCAACCAACTTATACCGTCGCGGCGGTCCGCTGATACTGCGGTTCCCGCCGCTTCAGCTTAACTTCGATTCCGTCGACCGTCGCCCATTTGAACGCCGTGCGAGAGGAGGTCACTCTCGTGCTGCACGCTCTCGGTGTGGAGGCCTTCCGAGGGGTAGCGTTCCAGCACGAGTGTGTCCTCTACGCTATCGAGCACCTCGGCCCGCGACTCTTTGGCGGCGGGCTGAACTGAGGCCTGAAGCAGCCGTGAGCAGACTCGCTAACGCGCGGGTGGGCAGCGCCTCGATTTCTTCGGCACAAGCCATCAGCATCGCATGCACGAACCACCGCATATGGTCGGGCACACCGTACTGCGGCCGGATGTAGCGCGTGCGCAGTTTGCCGCACGCGAGGTAGTAGGGGCAGGCAGCGTTGGCGTACGGGCTTGCCCATTCTTCAAGCGTTCGCCCGGTACGCCAGTAGTAGTCGCGGATGTCTTCGTTGACAGTGGAAAGAAGCGAAATCGCAAGGGCCGTCCACGGCTCGCGGTCGCGACGCGCAAGCAGCCGGATATTCCGCTCACCGACTTCAAGAATAGTGCGCCAGGGTTCTGGCAGCTTCGTGAAGCGTTCTAATTTCTTCATTCTCTCACCGTATGGTGTGCCGGGAAACGCTACTGTATTGGCACTAGCAGAAGAAGAGCGACCCTACTGTCCGGCGTGACGGACATTGCAGCGTGCGCGGCCTCGACTGCCGCATAGCATGAGAGCAACCGCGCGTTCGAAATCTCAGTTGTTCGGGCGCTGGAGGTCTGCTACATTTACCGCACGGGTTCCTGGAACCGCCCCGGGTGCGAGGTACGGCTACAACGTACGTAAGCGCCCCGAATGCCCCTGTGGTTTTCGAAAAGGCAACGCCGCCATACTGACCAGCAGTTCCAGCTTTTCCTTCGGTATCGAACCGGAGGGTGCTGGTAGTCGTCCGTCAGTTGTGAGCGTTCCTTGTAGTTGTCGTGCTAGGCTGCCGAGATGGCAGGCAGTGCGGCGACTGGTCGCGCCGTGGATGCCACGGTCTTGCGGCCCTTTTCGACTCGCAGGATATTCGAAATGCCCCAATCAACTCTCTCTTCGCTGCGCGAACCTGTCCGCTCCTATTTGGGCGAGGCCAGCAGGTACTTCAACCAGTTCTTGAATTGCACCCCGCCCTCCGAACGCATTCGCCTTCTACGAAAGCGGTTCGACCGGGTTGTCGATGAAGTCCAAAAGCTTTCTCCGCGTCTCAATCTGAGTGCAATCCGGAATGCGCTTGCGAAAGCGATTAGCTTCGACAACTACAACGGGGACAACGGGTTCGTCCCGCAATGCGCAAAGCGGCTAGCGGCTGCGGAAGACACCAGCGACGAGGCGTGGTTGCCCTTCTGCGATGCGCTTGTACTGATGCAACTGACCCCGCGTGGGCCCGCTTCCGACTTTGTTCGTGAAGCGAATGCACGCTTTGCAGCCAAGCTGCATGAAAACCTGCCATCGGCTCCTTCAGACGCTGGGTTCACCGTCCTTGCCAAGATGCTTGGAGCAACATCGATGGGAATTTCCTACGAGGCGCTAATGACGCGAGGTCTGCCTGAGCCCGCGCAGTGGAAGGCGTTTGAGTGGGAGGTGCCGGCTGGCCAGTTGGCTGTGCTTGCGAGCGCTGCGCTTTTCCTCGGGTTCGACGCGCCAGAACTCATGACGGTGGTCTGCGACGAAAAGTTCGCACGTGGAATGAACGAGCAGGTTCTGCAGGCGACGGCCCATGTGATTCCGCTTAAACGCCTTGAAATTGCCGCGTACATCGAGCGCACCTCGCCTGACCTGTTGCAGTACCTCGACCGCTTTAAACACTTCGAGGACACGGATATCGAATCACTGCCAATTGCGGTTGTCTGCAGCGATGCCATCGCCGCCTGGCTGTATCTCAATTCGCAGGAAGTGACAGGCACGAACACCGGTTTTACCGCGTTACAACTCGAGCGTCTGGCCAAGGAGGGCTCGCGTCGCGGCAGGGCGTGCGAGTCCGCATACTGGAAGTCGGCCATGCACGAACGAAGGTATGCATTGAAATGCGTCGTGGCGTGCCCGGCATGCCGTCATCCTGCCGACGTTACGGTACATGTCCTGCCGACCAAATCACATACTGGCGAATGGCACTTGCGCTGCGCGTGCGGACACGTCGAGAGTCGTTATGACCGAGAGGACTGGCGGATGCGGTGGTCGATTTTCCGTTGCGATTGCCAGCATTGCACGACGCTTCGGGATGGTATCCGGCAACGCATGGCGCCGGTTAGCCGGTCAGTGTCGGAACGCACAAAGCGCTCTGAGACACTGGTGACAGCGCTGATGGAGGACGCACTGCAAGGGCGTAACGGCCTATCGACAGATGAAGAGGGCCACGTGCTTCGAGACGGCCAGGTGATCGGTCACTACTCGGCGCCGCTGGTCCTTCCATGGGCCAACTTCGCTCCTCGTGATTTTGCTGAGGTGCCCGACCCGTCCAGCATCGACGAGAAGGCGAGACGAGGTCAGCCTTGGGAGTGGTTGAGAGCTACGCTGGGGCAGGACCACGACAAATGGGTGTGCCGCGAGGAGAGCCCCATGCTGGGTGAAGACAAGGCGTCAGCGCGATTGATGGACCACCAACCAATGGATGAATTTAAGCGGGGATTTGATGCTGAAAGCGACGCGTCGTTCAAAGCGTGGGCACGCGCCGTTGAGATTCTTAACCATCGCACATTCGCTCTTCCGCTTTCCATCACCGTGTGGGAGAAAGGCACCCCGGTTCCTACTTGGATGCCTCCCGCCGAGCGCGCAAAGTGTTTGAGTGCTTCCGCCTGACGTGAAGACGCCCGGAACCTAGTTCTGGGCAGTTACGTACCTCACGTCAACGATAGCGCGCTTGCTAGGGCCTTCGAATACTGAACTTCCGACGGCCACAAAAGGTCGCAGGCCGCACTCGCGTCGTCCGCGCACGGCAACGCGGCCATCTCGAGTGCTTGAGCGCAGTTTGTGCGCTGCGATTCCTCCGTTTTGCAATCTGCTGGCCCCGACCATCACGAGGGGTGTTCTGCTTTGGGCGCCTGGCCTTTGCGAGAGCGGAAAGGGTACACAACGCATTGTCCGGCTGGCCGGACAGTCGGCAGCACAGACAATCGGTTCCGATGCTGAAATGAAGCTCCTAAACAACGTTGTCGAATGTCAAACGGGGTTTCAGATGAGCAAGAGCAAAAAGAAGATGGCAGCATCGCCATTGCGGGGTGCGGAGGTCAAAGCGATGGCGCCCATCTCGCAGCGCGTTGCACGCGAGGTGGACCACCGCTATGCCAGGCTTGCGACCAGGGTCCGCAAGCAGGCGTGCACCACGCAGCTCGACTCGGTGCGTCGCGGGAATATCCACGAGACCGTCCTCGAGGAGACCTTCAACATCGATGCCGTTCGCAAGGGTCGGTCGGCGCGCGCCCAGACGGGTCATGGAAATGGCTTTGCTAATGACCGGTGCACGGACCTTCGGGTGGTGGATGGACAGGTTGTCAAATCACGCGCTCAGGTGAAGACCAGCGCGGACCCCAAGATGTCTGGCCTGCGTCTCGGTAAAGAGCAGTACGCCGCAAACGACCAGTTGCTCGTTCCTCACGGCCAGACCGCAGATGCGCAGGCGGCGCTGAGCGAGGCGGCAGCGCGAAACCGGCGCAGCGGCGTGCCGCGCAAACAGAAGCTCGCCGAAACGCAGGAAGCTGCCATACCGAAGGTCGACGACAAGCTGCGTTACGGCGACGTCGAAAGCAAGACGCTGACGGTCGAACAGGGCGACAGTCTGGCCCAGGGCAATCTGGACCAGATTGAACGCTGGAGGCAACGCGACCGGTTAGTCGAGCGCACAACAGGCGCGATTAAGGTAGGGGCTGCGTTTGGTGCCGTGGCAGGTGCGGTTCGCCATGGCAAGGCTCTTTTCGACGGCGAGGAGACTCTGAGCGAGGCCGCTATGGGAGTGGCAAAGGACACCGCAGTTTCAGCCGCGACCAGCGGAGCCACGGCGCTCACAGTCGAATTCATCGAGCGAGGAATTACGAGGGTTGCAGGTGATGCAATCGGAGGCAGCATGCAACGAATGGGCGCAGTGGGTGCTGGCCTTGGCGTAGGCATCAACCTCGTGCAGCATGCCCGGCACGGCACACTTACCGTAGGAGCCGTGGCTGAGGAAGTGACCACCGGCGCGCTTGCATGGGCCGGGGCGGAAGCTGGTGCCCTGTGCGGAGCCCCGCTCGGACCGGTAGGTATGGCGGTCGGAGGCCTTATTGGAAGCGCGGTCGCGGTAACGGCCGTGCGTCCTGCCAAGCACCTGTGGCGCTGGCTGTTCGGCTAGGAAAATGCCTGCTCAATTAGAAATTCGATTAGAAAGATGGTGCTTTTGTCTGGCAAACCAGACATTCCAATGGGCATTTCCAGTGATGCCCAGATACGATGCATCTCAATCGCGCTACGGGGGAGGAGCGACAGATGAGTGAGGACAGTCAGCGTCGCGTCGAGACCGCCGCGGCCAGTGCGAATACAAGGCTCGGCGGTTCGGCTGAAGCCGCCAATGAACCGTCCGACGGATTCAAGCTGGTGACCAAAACGCTTGCGCGGAACTTGGAGCGCGTACGCAACGTTTGCCACGATGATGAGAGTCCGGAGGGAAGGCCTCAACGCATGTCGCAGATTGACTTTTGTAAATCAGTCGGAATTGGTCGCGCCACCCTGACGGACCTACTGGCGGCTCTGAACGACAACTTCGAGAAAGCCAACGTCACGCTTGAGAGCCTATGTAAAATTGCGGACTACTTGGGCATTCCGCTCTTTTTCCTTTTCATGGGTCGCGATGACTGGACGCGTATCCGGGAGGCGCTGAGGTGGTACGACGGTGTCGGCGCGAACGAGGAGTATGTGGGCCAATCGAAGCACGGGGAGCCGACGACAAGCCAAAGCGAAAATCGCAAGAGGGATGAACTTCTCGACCTCGTTTGCAAGATGCAGGGAGTTTCCGTTGAGGAGCGAGCTCGTTGGGCGTCCACTGCGATTCAATTGATTGAAGGCTCGTTCCTAACGAAGGAGCAAACCAATGTGGAAGGCGCTGAAGTACGTGCGGCGCCACGCTGGAGAACACATACCGACGAGCCAGTTGTGCCGAAAGAGGAGCGGCGCAGACAGAAGGCCCTGATGGCTCTCGCTCCCTTGGATAGCGCGGCGGGCGAGGCGAAAAAAGAGGCGCCTGAAATACTGCGACTTATGACTATTGCTGTTATCGCGGGAAAGCGTGAACAAATGCTCCAATCACGATTCACCAACGGGAGCAAGGAATGACCATAAAGGCGAATGCACTGGAACTTGAAGAACTCCTCGCCGTTGCCGAAACGGCGGACCTTGACGTGCTGACCGACTACCTGACGGACAATGGGGCGGGGCGTTTGATGCTGGATGACAGTGTCTGCCGGACACTTGTCGCCTGCAAGAAGGAGACGCGCTATGAAGTCAGCCACCGCGAGCTCATTGCAAAAGAGATACGGCTGTTTGGCGGCAATACGCTCATGAACTTTGTGCGCGGGAAGGGGGTGCCCTATTCTGAAATCCTGCGAGACGTTGCGACGCATGTCGGGGTCAAGTTTGCGCAAGGTGACGACGACGCGATTATTGAAAGGGCGGTACTGGAATATCTGCTCAAGCGTGCCTGGGGCGAAATGCTGGAGGAAGAACACCTTCAGATGACGCAGGACCTAGGCCTCGGCGTGATGAAGGGCCCCGCAGCACTAGCGGCCCTGCTTACAGCCTTCAATGCAGGCGGCTTCACATCCTACCGCCTGGCCCTCATCGTCGCGAACTCTGTCGCCCGTGCCGTTATTGGCCGCGGCCTGCCCATGGCGGCGAACACGGTAGTAGCGCGAACGCTGGGCGTCGCGCTAGGCCCCATCGGGTGGGTCGTCACGGGGCTTTGGTCTATTGCTGACTTGGCAAGTCCCGCGTACAGGGTAACAGTCCCTTGCGTGGTGCAGATTGCCTACATGCGGCAGAAAGGTATCGCAACTGCGACATGCCCTACCTGCGGAAAAGTCAACGAAACTTCGGCCAGATTCTGCAGTGAATGCGGAACGTCACTCAACGCACAAGCAAGGAATTGAGCACAGTTCCTGTTGACGACGCTTACTTCACGTACTTCTTGATACGTACAGAAAGCACCACAAATGCTGAGCCGAATTCTCGAGACTAGTCAGCTCCGGACTGCCACCGAAAAGCTACGCGTCACGCTGAAGCATCACGCTTACCGTCAGCAAAAGGTGGAGTGGGGCACTCCGGCTGGAAGAAGCGACGAGTTCGATACATATGTGCTTCGTGCCAAATCACACGACATCTCTGTAGGTATGATGCTGCGCTTACCATACGCCGTTGTATCCATGAGAATCCCGGGGAACTGCGTTGCCTGAGCACATCTGCTACGAGTGTTTTATCGATGAGCACCTCCGCGAGTTGGTCCGTCGTGAGGGCGCCGTCGACGATTGCCGCGCTTGCGAAGAACAACGCGAAGGCATTACGGTTGGACGGCTCGGCAAAATCCTAGAGCCCATCATGGATGACTGCCTTCGCGTCGGCGATTCAGTCCGCGACATCGACGCCGACGGAGAGCTCTACTATCGCCAACTTGGAGACAGTCTTTCGGGTTGGGTTCAAGCGTTTCTCGGCAAACGTTACGACTTCGAAGACGAAATTGTGGACGCCATCGTCGCGGCCGATGACTACAACCCAAGGGATGGAGATGGGCCATTCTGGGACGACACGCAGAGCTATGAGCGCGTCCAGTAGCTGCCGCTCGAGGAAGATGTTTGCCATGCAAAGAAATCTGTTGTCACTCATCGGCGAGGGTCGCCCGCGTCGCGCGCTGTTCACTACCTACACGTTCAGCATCTCGTGGTTCGAAACAATCGTTCTTCCAGCGCTCCGCAAAACCGGCTGCGAGCAGATTGACGTGCTCGTCGACTCGCGCGAGGAGCGCAAGTCCACTGACGAAGCGACTTGTCTCGCCGCCGGCATCGAGTTTCGGGTCATTCCGGTGCTGATGCCGGGCAAGGCGGTCTTTCATCCGAAGCTCGTCTACATGAGGGGTGACACTCACGACCACCTCGTCGTGTCGAGCGGCAACCTGACGCTCGGCGGGTTCGGGAAGAACCTCGAAGTCGTTGACGCAGTCGCGTCCTACCAGGAGCCGGCTGTTTTCGGCGAGTTTGCGGATTTCATTGAAGACCTGGTGTACCGCTTGTGCTTCGCACCCGAAAACAAGGCCATTCTTTTTGAGTACGCGCACCGCGCGCGGCAGCATCGAATTGCCGCCGGCGACATCGACGGAGCGGCCCGCCGCACTTGGCTCGTTCACACGCTGCGCAACCCAGCTGCGGACCAGTTTGCCGTCCTCGCCGACCGCGTTGCCGAGCCCTCGACGCTCACGGTTCTGTCGCCATACCATTCGCCGTCGGGACAGCCCGTACAGAACCTCGCCGACGCTGTTGGTGCAGCGAATATCCGGGTAGGCATCGGCCGGAATCTGCGCGCGCCATTCGACAAGGCCAGCATGCGTTTCACCAGTGCCGTCGAATTTGTCGCCGCCGAGACCGCGGGCGCCGAGCGGTTCCCGCATGCCAAGTGCTTCGAGCTGCAGGGGCGCGACAGCGCGCTTGTCATGACTGGCTCGGTAAACGCAACCTCGCAGAGCCTTGAGACCACGACGAATGTGGAGGTATCGCTCGTTCGCCTGCTGGACCAGACGCCCTTCACCTGGGAATCCGTGCAGCCCATCGAATACACGCCATGCGATTTCCGCTCGGTGGCCCAGACGGCCGGTGCATCGGTGCAGGCGACCTGGCTGGCATCGCAGCGTATCAGGGGCGCCGTCTATCCAGCTCCGGGCGAGATGCGCGTCACCCTGGAAGTCCGGGGTGGAGAAGTCTGCCTGAAATCTGTTCCGGATGTTGCGCTCAACGAAAATGGCGAGTTCGACGTGCTGGTGCCAGACAATGTCGACTACAGGCACGCCCTGCGCGTCGTTCTGACGGGAGAGACGCTGCGGGTCTCCGGTTGGCTGAACGTCGAGGTGTCGCTCGCAGCGTCTGATGCGGAGCGTACTCTGCTGCGCGCGGCGCGCCGGATGCGTGACGGCGAGTTCAGTATCGACGACTTCCGTGCGGTGCTGGAGTGGGTGCAGTCTGTCAAGACTCGCGGGCAACCGCGGGAACCGGTCGCGCCGTCCGGCACAGGCGGTAGTGGAGGACAGGCGCGGGAGTCCGCTCAGCCCCAGCCAGCGTTGACATACGATGCGTGGCGCCGGGCGTTTGAGGACTTGGGGCCGCTCGGCGCTTCCGCTGCCGTGACACACGTTTCACTGGAAGCCGCGCTGGCATGGCTGAATTCGGACCTGGAAGAGGAAGAGCCGGATACATCGGTAGTAGGCGGCAGCGATGTGCCCGGCCGCAAGCCGAGGGACGCCGCGCTGATTCCTGGTCCTCGACTGAAGCTCCTCGAAACGACGAAGGACGAGTATTTCGATGACGACGAGGACGAAGAAGACGGGGACGCCGACGCGCGCGCCAAGGAAGCCCAGGAGACGATGTTCCAGAACTTCATCGCCAAGCTTCCGAACGGCCTGGAAGTCGACGCAAAATCGGCGCTTGTGCCGATGATTGTCGAGCTAACCGGCGGCGCGGTCCTGAAACGTGCGCTCGCAGGGCTGGGTCGTCCGCGCAAGGCAGACCCGAATGTGCCCTCGGAGCTGCTGGTCGTCGACGGATGGCTGAACCGTTACTCGAGGTTCGAATACAGCGCGCAAAACCGCGCGAAGCTGCTGCCGTTTTGCTGTGCGATGGCCTGCTGCGCCGCGCATTACCATCAGGATTCGTCACTCGAAGCCGTCAACGAGGCATTGCAGCGGCTTGCAGGCCGCGCGGTACCCGCCGAAGAAATCGAGCAACTCGCGCTCATCGGGCTGCATTCCCGGTGGCTCCGGCGGATTCCGGTCGAGAACCATGCCGAAATCGCCTCGTGCGCGCACGTCGTCGCCATGTGCGAAACCCTTTCTCAGAAGCTCGAAGAACTCATCGCCGTCATTGTCACCCGGCCGACCGAAAAGCCGTTGATTCCTCGCGAGTTCGAAAAGGTATTCGGAGCGGTGAAGCAGCACCGGCGCTCGGCGGACAAGGTGTTTGGCAACGTACATGCGCTGTCGAAAGCCTGCCCCTGCTGCTACGTGGCGCTGAAGCCCCGGGACATCACTGACCTGCTCGCGCTGCGTGCGGCGCTGTGCGCGGGCTGCCAGCGCGCTCTCTTTACGGGTCTCAACAAAGCAGAGCTGGCAAAGAAAGGCCTCGCGGGCCGCTACAAGGGGTAACCGACATGCTCACCAACCCAACCTACATCCCCGCAGTGCCGGACATGGATGCGGCCGACCCGCTGGGCACGGGCGCGCTCATTGAAATGTTCTACCGTTCTATATTTCCTGGCATCAATAACGTGGTTGCCCACGTTCGCATCTATTCGGCTATCTGCTGGATGGTCGGGCGCATCGAAGAGACAGCGGCGGAGATTCCTGGTGTGGACATGCTCGCGCTCTCGAAGACCGGGCTCGAAAAAATCCAGCTTCTGCTGACCTGGTACAACAGGCAGAATGTTGTGGGTATGGCGGGTGCAAACCGGGACTTTCCCACCGACAACAGCCTGAGAACGCTGAGTTTCACCGAGATTGCGACAGCAAAAGTGGCGAGGATTCTTGCAGACGACCCTGGCGCCACGATTACTGACCTTGGCGTCCAGTTTCTCTATGAGCTGCAGTACGAGCCTAGCCTCACCGGAGGGCTCGGATTTCTGGAGCGACATCCTGAAGTCCGTGACACCTACAGGCTCACCGCAGCAGGGAGGAAACTGGCAGACGAGTATGACAAGGCCGTTCGCGGTTCAAAGTGGTACGACTGGCTCGCGGACCTGAACAAGGTCACTACGTGTTTCGAAGAGGTCCAGGAAATGGGCGAGCTGCTCGATGTGCGGACTCCCTCGCCAGGAGAACGACGGGTTTTCGCGAGCGCTTATTACCCTGTGACGAAGGATGACGTCACCGGTAGCCGGGTCCAGTACCGGTGCAACGGCGTCACGCTGCTTCTTAGAGCGCTCGAGGCGGAACAGGCGAAGCGGGACCCGGAAACCTTGGGGGTCGATGTCGAAACATTGAGGATTACCATGGCTCGCGGGAAGACCCTCCAAGGGGTCCCTGTCAACCCGCAGGGTCTCGAGGAGTTCCAGGGCTGGTGGATGAACCTGCTGCTGCACGAACTCATCCGGCTATCGCTCGACACGCTTTCGCGAAACGTGGCAGTCTGGATTTATCACGCGACGCTGCTGGAATTGCCCCGACGCGACATTGCGATGTGCGCTGAGCAGCTCGGGAAAAGAATGGAGTCTGCGCTGCCGGACATATTCCGCAGCGATGTCCGAAGCTACGTCGCGCATCTGGATATGCTTCGTGGAGCCACCGCTGAGACCTTCTATGAGGCTTCCATTGTCGTTCCCGAACTTCGGGTCGACATGCAGCTGGAGAGGCTGCTGAAGGTCTCCAATTTTGACAAGGGAACGCCGGAAGAAAGGGCGGCGCTGGTAGAGGCCTATCAGTCGCTCGTGTTCTGCGCCGTCGAGGCGCGGCAGCTTTTTTCCAATCCTCATGTGGAACAAGTTAACCTGCGAAACGACCGGCTGCCGCTCGCGGTCCTGCGCGGCGTCCTCTCGGATTTTGAGGATGACCGGCCAGCTGCTTTCTTTGCCCACATCGTCCAGTTCTACGTCGTGCTGTTGCATTTCAACGTAGTGCGGGAGCGAACGGTGCGCCGCGACGCCAATAACCGGTTCATCTTCGCCATCGGCGAAGACGGGCTGGAGCAGGTCACAGCCAAAGGCGTGTTCCCGGGCGTGGGACTCGGTGCAGCTCGAAACCGCCTTCGCCAAGCACTCGTCATCCTCGCGCAGTGCGGGTTTGTCGAGAGTAGCGATGGGCCTAATTCTTTCGTTCTGACGGACGCGGGCCGCGAGCGGCTCACTCTCGGCGTTCCCAATTTGTAACCGGCCACGCCAACATCTGTAATCCAGGTGACGACTGAACGCTACATAGCGCGTCGATGCCCGTGATTCGGTCGGCCCGCACGCGATGCTTCCTGGCACGCCTCAAAAGCCGGCTGGCCGGCCATCCAGTTCAGGCATCGGGTCGATACCTAGAGCGCTCGTATTAAGTTCAGCCGCGGGGTACCCAAGGAATCGAACCGCGCTTTGGGTGCTCGCGGGCTGTCTCCGCACAGTCCGCACTCGTCGCGGCCCCGAACCGGACTACTCGATTCCTGTCTCGCGGTGTATGCCGGAATGCGCGTCGAAGAGCCAGTTCTCGACGCGCCGCTGAGTCTCCATGCGAATCGGTGGACCACATCAACGGTGACCATGATTTGCCTGATGCTGCTGGTCAGCGTGCCGGGTCCTGCTGGAGCAATTCGAATCAGAAACGCATGTACGTTAGGACGGGCTACGAGGTGTGTCTCGGCTCGTGGTAGTTGAATTGGGCGCCGGGCGTGCGATTCAAACGGTCCGAAGGGTCAGCGAGCGCAATTGCCCGCGTGTCGTCCGTATCAATCCACGGGAGCACGGCATCGCGCCGAATGTGGGGCTGGGTATTGCATCTGGGGCATCCCGATGCCCTGCGGCAACTCGACATCGCTTTTCTCAAAAGCTGTAGTCACGGTCCTGCGGCGCACAACATCGCTCTTGGTGAAACTGGTCTGGGCCATCTCGCACCAGTCTCCCAGCTCTCCAGCTGTCCAAATTTAGATGGCGCAATTCAAATAAGCGTTTGTTATTTGAATAAAACATGGTAAATTTTAGTCGAAGGTGAGGTGCGCAGCGCCGTAGGTTGGCGGGGGGCGCATACCTGCGGGTCAGGTCGTGGCAGTGTCAGTTCGCGACCGAGACACGCACTCCAAGAGCGAACAAATATGAAGACACGGCAAGAATCAATCGACTCCTTGATGCACGAATTTGTGGCGCGAGCGAACGCGCTGGGCCTCTTTTCTATCGTTGCCAGTACGACGGGAGGCGGAAATAAGGCACTTTTCATAGGCAACACCCTTGCCGAAGTGCTGGGGCCGTTCCGCGACATGGAGTGCGGCTGGACGCAGGCTCAAAAGGAAATTGGAACGGCGGAATCGCGCGAAACCTGCATTGCCGAGTGGTCAGATACGTGGCCGCCGCACCCAGACTGGGCGAGAGTGAACCCCAGGCCGAAGCTGCATCATCGAACGACGAAGACGACTTCCTATGAGTCAGGCAGGCTTACTGATTGGTATCCCGGGTCCGCGCGGCCCCGTCACGAAGGAACATACTCGACAACGACCGATAACAAAGAGGAATTCGCCTCGTGGTCAGGCGGTTTGTGGAAAACTTCCCACGGCCGTACTCCTGATTATTGGCGTGGCATAGATGTTGAGCGCAATGAAGACGAGCGGGAACGTCTGGCAAGTGACCTACGCGGTGGCGGCACTAGTGCACGTGCAGCCATCCCGCTTTTGCAGGACGCGATTGCTAGGCACGCGTTACGCGCGAGCGAAGGTGCCGACGCGCAGCGTGAGGCCGAGGCTGTGCTTGTCCTTTATAGAATCGCTCAAAGCACCCCCTCTTCGAGCGCGCTTCTGACCGAGGTTGAAACGGCCTATGTCGGTAATCTGGCTGTCGATTCTCGGGGGGAATTTCGCATTCGCAAATCAATGAAGGACTATTGGGGCTACTCTCCGCAAGAGCAAGACCTGTGCCCCGTTATGGTGTAACCGGTCCAGATTCGTGAGAGGCCGTCAGCATTTCAATTTAGGATACGAAAAAAATGGAAAAGCATCGAGAGGCACAACTTAGACAGGCGCTTGACGAGGTCTGGCTCACAGGAAGCAGCACCATTCGATGGGATGAATTCTATTTGTGGACGGGTGTCCAGCGCATTGCCAAAAAGCCTTGGCGCGTCGTCTACCGAACTTGGGAAGAATTGTGCGTTGAGCAGGGCTACGAGGAGGCACTTCCACTCCAGGTCATTTCACTTGACTTTGCGGTTGTGTTTCGTCGGGAGCCTCTGGAAAACGAGAAGGTTGAGAGTCTGGAGGATTTGGTCTGATGCGTCGCGGGGCGAGGGCCGGTGGCATAACGCCCAGTCTGGACTTGTCGAGCGCCAGTGCGGAAAAACTCGAAACCGGACCAACGGTGGCGACCGTGCTCGGCACGCCCTTTCCGCTAGACCTCACTCCTAAGCTCCACGACTCTGGCCGCGTGGGGCAGCCTCACACGCGGCCGCCTTATACGCACTATGTTGAACCGAGCCGGGTTGACGGAGCATCGGAAATACTCCGTGTTCTCCGTGCGAAATTGGGCGCAAGCCGTGGCCGAGATGCAAAATCATTTTGCTATTCGCCCCTTCATGGAAGTGGCCTTGCGCTCGACGCAGGAACATGTAGCTGGGTAGAGCAGGATGTTCTATCGGATATCGAACCCTCCGTGCATATTCGCTATCGGGTAATCACGGTGGCTGACTTTGTGCCAATCGGCTATTGCACGTTCACGATAAACGTTCGCATTGTGGATGGCATTGAAATCGATATCCACGAGGTCTGGTTGGCGGCAAAGTATCGTGGAATTGGCCTTGGAAAATCTTTAGCCGAAACCGTTGCTGAAAAGACTATGCATGCCATCAGCGTATTGGATGGCCGGCTGTTCGATGCCAGGCCTGCTTCAGTGACACATCGATTGAAGATAGGTGTAGGCGCCGAAATTCACTCGCCGTCGGGACGACAGTTCCTTAAAAATGTTATCTCGGCGCTAGATTTTGAGCTTCGTTTCTCTGAGTGGCTTTCCTTGAGCACGGAGTCGATAGCCGAAATTGAGCTATAGCCAAGAGCGCCGCACGCGAACGACTCAAGCGCGTCGAACTGCAAATCGGAGCAAGCTGGCCACCGGAGCGGGTCGCTTGAGCGCGAAGACGCTGTTGACACAGACCGACCGCGCCTTGGTCAGGCCGCTCGAGGTCGCGCGAGCGACTGCAATTTGAACGCCATCTGGCGGCTTTTGAAAAGGGAGTTGACCTGTGAGCACCGTTTCCGCAGAACACACTAATGAGTCACCTGAGACAGAGCGTCATGCCACCGCGCATACGGCCGTACTGCTTCCGCGCTACCGTGAAGAGACGAGGCTCAATACTGGTCTTATTCCGGCGATGAGGGTTCTGCGGAATGCGCACAATGACGGCACCACTTACGTGAATATGGGTGTGGCTTGCCGTGAGCACATGCGGCTCGCGGCCGAGTTGCCTTTTTATGAGGTCGCTTTCGAGGGAAAGGTTTATAGGCTCCTGGCTCGACCGGTGCCGGGACAGCAGACGGGACGTTGGGGCTCAGGTGTGAAGTACGAGTTCGTGCGCACCCGGGCTCCGGGCCTGTGCGTCGATGGCTGGTTCATGGACCCGCCGAATGACGTGCCCAATACGCCGCGCTCGCTTGTCGAGGAGCTTCAGGCTGCGCTCGGTGCCGCCTTCACGGACCTCGAAAACTTCCTTGCGAATGCGTACAGCATCTTTCACTACCGCCTAGCCCATGAGGGCCGGTACCCGACGACCATGGAGCCGCAGGGATACGCCTTTGGCGAGCTCTTCCTCATGTCGGCGGACAGCGAGGGTACGTTAAGCACGCTGTATGAGACGCCAAAGGGAACCAACGTCGAGCTGTGGACGATGTTCCTGCGCATCCTGGACGGAAAAAGCACGAAGCTGGTCGACTACGTCAACTCGAGCATGGCTGTAAGGGAGTTTGGCGAAGCGGGCGCTGCGAACTTGCATGAAGCGTTGCGCCGTCGCGACGGTCACTCACGGTCGACACTGGCCATGACCAACAAACGCTTTCTCGAGGTGTTCCCTCCCTCCGCACACACAACAGTCGTCAAGCGGGATGTGGGCCGCCACTCGTGGATGTTCTGAGGCGCGTGGTCTGGCGGACTGGACCTCTCAAAAGAAATACCGGTGGGTGTTGCGAGCGAGCAGCTTCGGGAGAAGTTGACACGTCTCCAAAGTGTCCGCGCTAACCCAAACAGGGTGGCAGCGATTCGTCGTCGTCTAACCATGCGCCCCGGTAATCTTCTCACCCCGCTTAACCACATGCGGCGACACCATTTCGCCAACGGAATCCGCTAGAATGCCCTTATTTTGCAGGCGCTTTTTACACAACGCGCCGGTCAACATTGACCTCAGGTGGTGACGGGAGAGCCTCGTTTTAGAAGCTGCGGACATGCCCTGTTTGAGGGGCTTGAAACGGAATTTCCCCGGTTATGCGTCTGCTTTTCCCATGTTATGCGTTCGCACCGGCCGGAGAGCCTTGTGTGGCAAGGGCCAGTTTCTCAGGTTATGAGGCTGTCTACAGGGCTGTAGCGGGAGCCATATAGCTGGATTTTGGGAGGCATCCATGTGGATTTTTATTGATGGATGCGCATCGATAGCTTAAATTGATGACCTCCCGCTGTGCAATCCGTAGGTAAAGACAACGGCCGCCCCAATTGGGATGGCCGTTTCTCCTAAATATTTGCAACAATCGAAGGCACGCCACGCGTATTTCTCTGGGTAGCCACTTGTTTGCAGCTCACCTCAGCACAACACCAAGATAGCGCCGCGTTTCGCTCGCGTTAGCGCCACATAGAGCAGCTGCCGACGATTGCTACCCTCAGCCTGCTCACCGACATACGAATCGGGTGCTACCACAGCTACGTAGTCGAACTCCAGGCCTTTCGCCCGGTGCATTGTCGCCATGTGCACCGCGCCTTGCTCTTCGGCGTGGTTGCTCTGAGCTGTAATCGTCACGGTTTTCTCACCCGCCTTCTGCAGCAAGAATTCCAGGGTGTCACGATTTTTCTCGCTGGATGCCACAACACAGAAACTGTGTGGTGGCTGGCCGTCTGCCGTCCCCGGCCACTGATGCAGGAACTCCCGGACTTTCTCGGCGGCTTGCTCCAAACCACTAACCTCGACCTGAACCGGAGCTGGCCCATGCGTAAGCGAGCGGTAGCGGTTCGACTCGTCCTGACCGTCATCGAGGTCATCGACCTCCACTCCTTCAAGCAGCGCGACAGCTTTCTGGCGAATTTCGTCGGTGGTTCGGTAGTTGATGTAGAGCTTTCTGGAACGTCCCCGGATGTCGATGCCACACTTGCTCATTGCGGCCCGATGACGACTGTAAATACGCTGGTGACCGTCACCGACAAAGAACAGGTCGTTCTCGCCTGCGAGAATCATTGCCCGGAGCAGCTTCAGGGCTTGCGGACCGAAATCCTGTGTCTCATCGATGACGATGGCGCTATAGGAGGGAATAAGCGACTTGTCGACGTCGAGCATGGACGCTACCTCACGGTAAGCGTCATCCACCTCCTTCAGCTTACGGGAGGCAAGCTGGCCGCGGTACTCCTCGAATACCGGCCACACGGCGTCGCGCTTTGCTCGGCTGAGCAGCACACCACGACCGGTGCGGCGTGCCTTGCGATACTCGTCCAGTGTGATGATTCCTTGAGCCAGGATGACTTGTTCAAGCTCCTGCTCATAGAAATTGTCCGGTAGCTCGAGGCTGTCGTCCTTCACTGCTAAAGCAGTGTCCCAAGCTTGACGGGCACCATCCTGCTTGCGGTCATAAACGATGCGATGCTCCAGCTTGCAGCTTCGCATAAAGCCGTGCACCCAGGCGTCGAGGTTACGTACCTCAAGCTTTTCGAGTGTTGCTGCTGCACATAGCGTACGCAGGTTCTGTTCGATGTCTGTAGCCAGGTTGCGAGTGAAGGTTGTGAAGAGTACCTTCTGTGCGTTGCCGGTGCACTTCTCGGCGAGCCACTTCGCGCGGTGCATGGCGAGAACAGTCTTGCCCGTACCGGCCCCGCCCAAGACACGGGCAGGGCCACTGAATTTTTTCTCTGCGAGCTGGCGCTGCGACGGATGCAGGAACACACGCCACTGAGCAAGCGGCGCGTTCAGAATAGCGGTCAGCGCCTCGTCATTATCCACCACGACAAATCGGGACTTCGACTCGGGCGTATCCAGTGCAGCGACAAAGTCTTCGGTGTCGACGACCTTATCAACGCGGCTCTCCCGTGCCATCAAAACCTGCGAAACTGTCTCGCCGGCGGCGACGAGGAACAGCCCCTCGTACGCCTCCACGGGCAAGCGTGCCTGAATGGCGTCCAGTTCAGCATCACTGGTAATGGCACGTACGTCGCTTAGTAATTCCTGAGGCACGCCGAGACTCATGAGCTCCCTGTCATCTAATGTGACAAACAAAGGCTGTGCCGGCAATGCCGTTACCGGTTCCCGCCGCGCCTCTCCCGGAATCTGCTCAGCCACATGCTCAAACGTAACCAGCTGCATCGCCCCCGTAACTGGGTTAATGGTGAGCTTGCGGTTTTCTGCCCAGCGATACGCCTCATCATGTGGACCCACGTAGAGCAGCACATAGACGTCGCCGGACGACGGCTTGAAAACGATGCCACGCCAATCGCCGTCTACGCGGACCGATTTCAGGTTGGGGTCGCGCGCACCCTTGATGTTTTCGTAGTTCGTGCCAGAGCTGGTCGGATTAGTCTGAAACCCGATAGCCCACTTTAGAACCTTCGTATGAATGCTGGACGGCAGCTTGGGCAGCTGCGCCAGAAATTCGCTGCTCAAGGCAACTTTCGGCTTCAGACTCACTGCGACTCCTCGTTTGGCATGCTGAGGTTCAGCTTGTTGGCAACAACACTCACCCAGTTGGCACCACTAATACTGGTCATGGATTCATCGAGAACAAGCACGGTCCAGCCTTGTGCTGCCCATTCATCTGCCAAATCCGACTGGTCATCGCGCAACAGCGCGAGCTTTTCGCCGTCCCAGCAGAGTTCCCCGTCAGCAACAACTTTGCCTTTCTCGTTGATGAGTTCGAGACCAGGCATAGGCACCGATGCACCAGCTTCTGCAAGTCTTCGCAACCCCGGCTGCATCTCTTTAAACGCCTGCGTTAGCACCTCCTGCCATGCTCCGCTAAGTGCGGCCGCCGAAACGGGCTGGGCTGGTGCCGAATGTTGCGCAGGAAAAGGCCGGAGTACATTGTAAGCATGGGCATCCAGGCCAGAAGTCGTCACTAGCCACATGGCTGGTAGCGTCTGAGTCGTGTTGAACACGTGCAACCACTGGCGCCAGGCTATATGCAGGGCTTCCCCGTTGTCGACACTCATATCCTCCAGAACCAGTACGCCCGGCGCGGCCCAGCTGATTGCACTGTCCAATCCTTTCTGTGCAATAACCATCGGCCAATTGCCCACCTGGTGGCACAGGGCGGTCTGCGATTTCGAAATGCTTGGGGCATAACCATTGCCAGGGTCACGCACATGTTCTGGCATGCGATGTGCCCACTGTGCCTGGACCTGGTTGCAGGCAGCAGCATCTTCCTGGGTACTCGGCACCATCAAGAAGCCCAGCCACAAGGCATTACGCTGCAACTGTCTGAGCCCGGGGTCATCCTGCGACGAAGCGGGTGTCGCGAGCCATGCGAGTAACCGTGCGAGCGCATGATGAGTAAAGGCCTTTTCCTGAGCACGTGGAATGTTCGGCGGTGGCTTAACACCTTGATGGCGAGCCATCGACACCAGTGGGGACTCGAGGTCAGTTTCAAGGTCGCCTTTGAGTGCGGCCGCCACATCGTTGTGCGTAACGGACCAGACCCAATAACGACCACTTGCCACGATGGCGCTACGTTTTACCGCGTCGGAACCTAGACAATTCTGATGGTCAGCCCAGCCATCGCAAAACACAGCGATGGGTCGCCGCGCAGTTGACGTCGTTGACCACGGCCAGATGACGAAGTCCGGCTTGCTGGCTATGGCCACACCCTCGTCGCCGCCCAGATTGCACTGCGGCTCAATCTTGTATCGCTGGCTACCGACCTCAAGCATGTAACCCGTCTTGCCGTTCACGACGTCCTGCACCAGTTTGATAACCGGCAAGCCACCAACACCACTAAGACGCTTCAACCCCTCTAAGAACCGGGCTTCTAGGACCGAGTCGAAATTCGGGTTGATGTAGATGTCGGAGATGGTGTCGACGGACTGAAGTTTGTCGAGAGAACCCACCAGTTCGCCTAGGACCGATTTCGCCATATCGCGCGAGACCAGCTCCATGTTACGGCCTAGTCGATACTGGTAGACGCACCGGTAGCAACCATCCTTCTCCGGGTCATTGTTGCACGAGCAGGCAGTAACTGCCTGCAACGCCATATGCAACACGTCCCCCAGCGTTTTTGCGCCTTGCTCCAGCAGTTCCTGCAGATAGCCCGTTCCGCCCGGAACAGAGTCGTAGAGCATGACGTAGAAGCGACGTGGTCCACCGTCCTTGCCCGGTTCGTCTTGGAGGACTATGCGCAAGTGGTCAACTTTGCCTCCATAGCGCTTTTTCAGGCCGAGCTGAACTGCAGCCATAAAGGATTGGACCACTCGCTCATCGACACCATTCTTGGTGTACGGCACTAAGATACGAAGTGCCTCGGATTCGAACTCGCGGTACAGATACAGACACTCGAGCAGGTCTGCTGGGTTATTGCTTTCGCGCTTCGGGCAGTCGAAGTTGTGATTCTGCTCCGTCGCATCGTCATTACGCCTCGGTGGCTTCTGCACTTTGCCGCAATGCCGACATAGCTTGAAACCGGGGCGCATTGAGGCCTTGTCAGCTACCTTGAACGTTTCGCCGTTCTTGGCCAACTCTCCAAAGTTGACATCGCGGAAGGTCACTCGGTCGATGAACTCAAAACCGAACGGCAATTGGCCGGTACTGATTTTCCAAGCCTTTCGCACATTCTCTGGCGAGAAATCTGCCATCAGTTGCCGGACGTAAAACTTCGGCTCACGGTCCTCAACGCTGTCGTCGATACGGACCTTGAGGTCGTTACTGTTCGCGATAGCTTGCTTGAAGCGCAACAGTGTTCGCTTCTGTGCGGCATCCGCCCACATTGCATCGCTGCAACGGGGACAAGCCATATGGGTGTCCGGCTCGATGTCCAGATTCTGCATGTAATGACACGATGGGCAGAAGCGCCATGGTTCTGTCCTCGCCAGATTCATGTTTATCTGGTCGACCTCAACGCGACGCTGGTTCGCGTAGAAGCGGTTTTCTGGGGCAAATTCCGACAACGCCGACTGTGCCGGCCGCTCGTACTTGAGCGTATTGAGCGTAACGTATCCGCCTTGACCGGCTGGGTCATCTGACCCGCGCTTGCGCCACAGTATCGACTTCAGTTCGATGCCGGACTCGGGGAACGCATAGTTTGGAATCAACCCCGCGTCAGTCAGCGTGTTGAGCAGGTCTCGGCTGTTGATTTCCTTGATTAGCTCCAACAGCTTGTCGCGCTCGCGCAGCAAGAGGTCGATTTCTTCCCGCGTTGCTTCATCCTGTGGGCGCTGCTGGAGTTTCGTTTTGAGCTTGTCGAGTTCGTCCTTACGTTTCTTGTAGGTACGACGCTCTTCTAGCAGCTCGGTCAGGGATTTCAACAGCCTGAGGCTCAAGCCATCAGACTCTCCCTCTCCCTGCATGAAATCGGTCAGCCGCGCGCAGACTGCGCCATTATTCCTGATAGCGGTTGGAAGCAGACTGATAAAGCCATCGAGCAATCGCTGCTCGTGCTGGAGAACGTAATCGCGCAAGATGTATGGGAAGCGGTCAAGCTTTGCCTGTTCCATCGCATCGAGCGCCTGAGAAGTCTTCTCCGGCAAGGCGCTGGTATTCGTCAGACTGGCAACCCAGTCGTCCATGCAGAAAGCGAACAACTGACGGCGAAGAACTTCGGCAGCACCCAGGAAGACCCCAGGCGGGGCCACCTCGCCACTAAGCATCTCAGCGGTTTCGGCAAAGAAATATAGGTCGTGCGGGCTGGCGCCATCGGCCAGTGTCGTCGCCATTGCATTACCGTCGCGACGGCCCGCGCGACCGATGCGTTGGAGGAAGCTTGCCCGGTTCGGCGGTACGGAGCACAACATCACGGACGAAAGGTCCCCGATGTCCACGCCCATTTCGAGCGTTGGCGTGGCCGAGAGCAGGTTTTCGTACCAAGGCTCTGGCTGCTTACTCTTGAATCGGCTTTCCAGTTCCTCGCGTTCGCCGCGCTCGAGTAGACCGGTGTGCTCAGCAGCAATGACACGGCGCAAATCGGCCTGACTGAAGCGTTTCGCCCACCAGCTCGCAGCATCCGACACCTGCAGCTCGTAGGTGAATTCCGGAGCGTCGAGACATGGCATGCCGAGAAGCAATTCCACACAGTCACCCGGTACCGGCAACCGCCGCTTGCTGCCGTCGGTCGCGATAAATGCGACGTCCTGATACAGGTAGAGTCGGTCTGGATTCAGTGCCCAGGTTTCGCCTTGGTGATGTTGCGTCGGCACCAGCAGGCCTGCATCGTGCAGAACCGACAGCGCAACCTTGTACAAGTCGGGTGCGATACCGTTCGGCAGGAGCGAATCGCGCCCCAACACCACATAGGCCCAACGGTCGTACCATGTGGGCCGCCGTGGATTAGTCAGCTTGTCGAATCCGCTTTGCGTCCCAAGCGTCAGAAATATCGGTCGGGCAGTGTAATCGCCAATCCCCGGCATCCATTCCGAACGCCCGCCAAGGTTGACCAGCGCCCATGTCTTGCTATCACCGGCATAGGAGGCAAGCTCCGGATGCATGACACCACCCCGCCGGCGCATGTGCGTGAGCATGCCCCACAACCACTGGCTCACGGTGTGTACCGTCAGGTCGCGAAGGCCATACTGTTCGCTATAAGCAGAGGTCAGCCTGGCAGCTACTGCCTCAACGTCCCCCCGCGGCACCGACAGTACCGCCTTGCCAGTCCGCTCGAGCGTACGTCCGCGCTGACTGTGGTACGTCATCTCACTGTAGGCCTGCCAGAGAAATCTTTTTTTCACACGCTCAGGCAACCTGCTGTCGGCCGGTAGTCGCTGATGCTGCAACAGCTCCACAGCCCAGTCGCGCTGCCAGGTCATGTTCGGTGCAATGAGTTCCGACACCCGCCGCTCCGGTGACATACACAGCACTGAGTTGCTCATGGCAAAACGCTGCTCCACCTGGTGCAGAAACTGACTCCAGGGCATTGCCGGCATCTGGAGTTCATCCATCACATGGGCCAAGGCTGTGCGGATGTTGTTCATGAACGTCCGGGCGCCAAAGAACCCGGCTCGGTGTGCGGCGTCCTGTACCGAATCCGAAAATGCGATGAGCTTCTTGTCGTCGTTGTATACGCTTGCCCAGCTGGATTCGACAATCTGTGAGCCAAGCGTGGCGTTTCTGGCACCGAGCAGCAGAAGCCTGTCGTCTTCGCCACATGCCGGGCACGTGGTGTCGTGAAGCGTGAATTGAGCGTCACCGCGCAACTGCGTACGCTGGGCCATCACCTGAAAGACTGCCAGTAATTCCTGGTAGCCACAAGCAACGCACGCTTCACCAGATGACTGCATCGTCCCGCAGGACACACATACGCACCGGTGCGTACCGTCAACACGGTTGTTCGCCCCAATACTTTTCGATGCGTACAGGCGCGTGGCCTCTGGTCGACGCGCAAACCACGTGTTGTAAATCTCGTCGAGCTTGACGGACAAACGCGAACTGCCTGGAACAAGACGAGACAGCCATCCAGTAGTACGGCATTGGCTGCACTGCACCATAGGCAGATACACGCCGTCACGTTCGCCCGGCAGGTCACGCTCACTGCGAAGCTTGACTTCTTCCGGAACGGTGCTGAGCTTGCCAACCATGCGCCGGAGTTCGCGCATCCAAAGCTGGATACGAAGCGTGACCAATGGCAGACCATGTTCACGGCGCGCCCAGGCAACGAGTACAAGCAGTGCGTCGCTCACCTTGCTCACTTCATCGCTGGTTGCGGATGGCATGCTGCGTGCGAATGCATCCGTCAAGTCTGGGTAGGCTACGGTTCCGTCTTTGGCGAGTTTGAGCAGGTTGACGAACAACTGGTGGCACTTGAGTAAAGCCCCGAGCTTCTCGCGCCATGTTGAATCGCGCACATCCGCTGGCGCAGTTGCTCCGACGAAGAACAATGGAAACCAAGCTGCCACCGCTGATTCAGGCGAATCATATTGTGCAGGGTCGAGCTGCTTAACGACCTCCGGTCGGTAGGCAAACATGTAGTCGACTGTCGAATCTTCGAGGAAGGCATCCATCGACTGACGACTTTCGGTAATTACCGATTCGTCTGGAAAGACTGCCCCGAATATTTCTTCTGCGTACTGACGCAGCGGGCTGGTATCAGATGCACCGCCAAGCGTTGCCGACGTGCCGGCACAGATGAGATGGTTGTCGGGAACCTTCAGTCTAGCGCGCAAACGGCGCAGCAATAACGCAAGGTCCGTGCCCTGAGCGCCATCAAACGTGTGTAGTTCGTCGACCACTACGTATCGCAGCGTAGTCGGCGTATTGGATACCCAAAGCTGTCGGTCCTTTGGGCGCAGCATCAGGTAGTCGAGCATCTTGTAGTTGGTTAACAAGATGTCAGGCGGGTTCTTACGCAGCGTTTCCCTATCCGTGATGACGCTATTTGGTGTCATCACGGTGCCCTGTCCAGGGGCCGCGACTTGGCCGCCTACATATAGGCCAACTCGAAGCCCTGCAAAAGCCGGCACCTTGGCCACCAGCTCAGCGATACGACGAGCCTGGTCCGAAGCCAGAGCATTCATAGGGTAGATGACCAGCGCCTTGATGCCCGTTTCGCCAGCGTGGCGCGCACGCGCACAATGGTCAAGAACCGGGTACAGGAAACATTCTGTCTTACCGCTGCCGGTACCGGTTGCGACCAGCGCACTGGCAGCATTACGGTTACTGGCGAGCCGCTCCCAGGCTCGCTCCTGGTGGCTGAAACCTTCGTACCGGGTGTCGAAGGTAGAGAAAAATTTTCGACCTGACGCACCAGTACTGAACGGCAGGCCAATTTGCACATAAGGCCCCTTGAGCCAGTTGTCTTCGCCGTCCACAAAACGGCTCATCAGACCGTGTGTGAATGAATCAGCTGGCTCAAATGCCGAAATTAGGAACTGCTTCAGGCCGGTCTGAATGTCTCGTGCAAGCAGAGAGGGCAGCATTTACGCTTCTTCCTGTTGTATGTTTTTATCTGGACCGGCTCACTTAACGAATCACTGACGAAGACTCGAACGACGCCCATGCGGTGCGATAGTCGCCTTCGCGATTGGCCCGTGCGAAGGGCGCAACATATTTGCGCTCAACCTCGCGAGGGCCGCCCGGGAGCGTGTCATCCATAACCCATTGAGTGATTACCGTGCCATTGGGGACCTTCGACTTGCCGCCGACCATGACGACGTCCTCACTGTCTCCCGCTTCAGCATCAGCGTAGGTCCAGAGGTCATCCCAGCCGAAGTTGCCTTCGCGCGCCTTGCCGTCTGGCGTGACGATACGAGTTTTGGGCGCGCCGCGAGCACCGGTACCTTTGCGCGGCAAACCCGCACCAACAAGCCCTTTACTATTGGTGAAAACAATCCGGCCATTGATGTCATACCAAGTATCGCGCTCGTAACCCTGCATCACGGGGAACTGCACGCGATAGATGAGCAGCAACTCGTCCAGCGTCAAACCAAGCGCCTGCGCGACCAATACGTCAATTTCCACTAACGCCATACGGCGTGCATAGTCGCTGCGCAAGGCACAATCACGTGTCCATGTGCTGGTGAGGCTCTGCCAGAAGTCTTGGGAAAGGCGGGCGTTGTCACCCTGGCTCCAGCTTTGCTCGGAAAAACTAAGGTCGTAAACTTCTTCCCACAATGGAGCATAGGCCCTTGTCAGGCAATTGAGGGCGGCATACCTCGCAGATAGAGCTGGATGTAAGGCTATGCGAGGCAATTGTGTCCAAGTACTGTGCAGATTCGAACGTCCTAATGTCTTGATGTAATAGTCACCAATGATTGTGGAACACACGATGCCAGTCACCAGCAGGTCATCCAGTTGTCGAAATGCATTCCCTTGCACCCCGTTCGTATGGCCGACACCGGGAGGAATAAGTACGCCAATCAACGTTCGTTCATTGGCTGAAGGAAGCATCGCACGGAATGCCAAGCGAAAATATTCAGTTATCGGCCTCGCATGCACTTCATCAAGCTCAACCCAGCTCACCCTAGGGATACGATTGAGATATTCCTCTCGGTCAGCCATCGGCTGATAGTTAGTGCGCGGTAGGTAGTCCTCTGGCAAAGTTTCAATATCAATAACATCGTAATGCCCTTTCTCGGTAGAAACCTTGCGAGGGCTTTTGTTGAAAGGATTCGCCAGAAAGAAATGCGGTCCAGACAAAATCAAATCTTCCGCTTTAGCAGCAAACCCATCGTCGCTGGGTAATCGGCGCGTGACAGTGCCATCGTGCTGCGCGTAAGTCTCGTCAAACATTACCGTAGAAAAATGGTCCATCCCCAAATCGGCCAGCCGACGCGGATAGGCAGCGAGCTTTCTGAGCACGCTACTTAGGGTCATGACGTGTAATGCTGGGAGACGTGCACGTAATGACGGTGTATTGGGGTCGTCGTAAAGTTGCGCAAATGTAGTTAGTGTCGCTTGGTCTACAAAAACAATACGGTCACGATGACCGGCAGTGTTCCATTGCCCCACGTCGTTTTTAATTCCGCCAGGTAACCCGGAGCCATCGTGTTGATAGCAGGCATCGATTGTGCTCGGTATATATAAATTCGAAATATTATCGAACTTTACGACCCCTCTCAATGCTCCATAGATGTTAATGCTGTACTTTGCCCGGTGCGCAATCGGAAACAGGATTTCTTGATTCTGAAACTGAAAATGCCGCCTCAATCGCGAGTAAATTCCCGTACGTAGAGCGCCCCCCTTGGGGTCATCATAGGTCCCCTCAGGATGCAACAAACCAGTCACACCATTGGCGCTATTTAAACTCCATGTCAATGGTACGAAACATTTGTACAAGTTTGTTTGCACACCCTTGAGCAGCGGATAATTCTGCGTCGCAGTCAGAAAACCTTGGGTCCCTTCAGACTCCTGCAATTCATTCAACCAATCAGCTTTCAGGTTAGGAAAGCGCTCGAAAGCATCAACCCGAAGCTTCGCCAAGTCGCTTGCGCTAATTTTTCGAATTGCGAAGATGGGATTACGCTCACCGAGGATGCCTGCTTCGTTCCATTCAACCTTAATCCACGGCGGATTCCCGAGAATCATGTCAAACCCACCGTTACGCAGCAGAACGTCCGCAAAGCATAACTCCCAGTGCATGAAGCGATGCGCTTCCGCAATGTCCTCGACTATTTCTATTCGAGGGAAATACTGGCGCAGTTTACTGATTCGTAACTGACCGTACTTATCGTGCAGCTTGGGCGAGCTTACCTCTTGCACCAAAGGAAGTCGGGTCTCAAAACCGCTAAGACTGCCCTGAATTTCCGGAACGAGAGCTTGCGGCTGCACGTGCTCAGCGGGGAGCAGGTCCAGCCCGAGTTGCGGAAATACATCCACCACGTTGCCTTCGAGAATGGCACCAACCTCCATCCACCATTGTTCGCGGCTCGGCAACTGTACGGATTCGGTAATTGGCCAGAACCACAACGCACACCAGTAGTCCATCACCAGCTTCAGACGTCGAAACGGTGTGGCCAGGTCACCGTCTTCGTTCAAAAGGCCATCGCGGCGAATCGCATCTTTCTCTGCACGACTAGAATGTTCGACATTAGTTTCTGCAGCCTCGTTTTCATGTGGCCACACGGCCATAGCATCCTCGGTACGTCGCCGGTCACGTGCAAGCGCATCGGTATGCTCCGCCCATAGCTCTTCCACTCGGATACTTAGCTGCTGAAGACGCCCGATTTCCGTATTCGACAGTGGGGCAGTGAACGCTTTACGCCACGTTTTCAGTCGTTCAAAATCTTGCGGATAAAGCTTTTTCGCATCCTTGTCCGTGTAATTCGCCATACCCGGGTCTGGCAACAAGAAATGCCAGATTTCATCCGCCTGGCGCGGAGCGCTAGCCGTTACCCGACGCGGCGGTTCGTCGTACCAAGCTGGCTTGGCTCCCTTGACCAACGCCGTAGCTTTAAACACTTGGTGACGTGCACCGATTAGGCTGTTACCCGTGAAAAGTTGATAGCCAAACCACGGCACACGCGCTGGAAGGGGGCGGCCCTGCTCATCTGTGTTCCCATAGATGGCATTCAGCCAGATGGATACCTCAGCCAGTTCCACCGCCACAGGGTTCAAGTCCACCCCAAATGCATTGCGGTCGGCGATGTACATGCGTACCTTCTGCAGCTCTTGTGGATACTTTTCGTGCGGAATACGTTGCTTTATCTCGACCTGTTTTCGTTCGAGATAGGCTTCCGATAATTGGTTAACGGCTTCGTTCAAGAACGCCGCGCTGCCCATCGCCGGCTCACATATTGTGAGCGTCAGAATATCGTCGGCGCAGGTGACGCGCTCCCCGGCCAGCAACTCCTTGAGCGCATATTTCACGAGGCACTGGGTCAGTACCTGCGGCGTGTAGTAGCTCGCGCTCTTCTGGCGGTCGCGGCCTGCCAAACGGTAGATGAACGAGCCTTTCGGGTACATGCGCAACTTACGGCGATTGTTCTCGTCGGTGTCGTATACCCTTTCGTCATCGCGATATTCGTCGATACGGCTACGCGGCACAAACCACGCGCTTTCGAGTTTGTCGGATTCGGAGTCGCTGGCACGCGGGCGACGGCTGGTTGCGTCGCTGCTTTCGTCACTACCTTCATCATCATCATCGTCGCTGCTGGTGGTGCTAGCCTTCTTCGGTGCCGGCTTTACTTCGTAAAGGTCCTCTTCCGCAAAAAATCCGCGGTAACTGAGCAGCGCCTCATACACTGCACCGAGCTGGTTGATGGAGAGCATCTGATAGCTCACACGACCACGGCGACGGCCTTTTCCCTGTGCTTTACTGAGCGACAGGAGATTGATGACATGCTGCCATACCCTGTTCGGGAACCGCACCTTGGCAAGCAACGGCATCGTGCTGTCGTCGAATAAGCGACTATCGAGCGGGGCCAGCGCAAAAGTCTCTACCGCACCTTGAGCCTCTCCATGCAGATGGCCCTGCTCATCCATGCCGCAACCATCGGCGACCAGCCTGAACAGGCGCCGGAGCGTCATGTCGAAATAGAAACCTTCGCGCGCCTGCTCAGTCGTAAGCGGCTGCATTTCCAGGTCTCGAAGGCTTTCCAGACTGTAACCCTTGAGGTAGACCTCGCTTTTTTGAATAGGCACGTAACCCAGCTCTGGTCGCGCTTCGATGTAAAACATGAAGAGCAACCGATAAACAAGGCGCAAGCATTCCAGGCTCAACGAACCGGCATCAAGCTTGTATTCACCGGAATAGACACTCTTCTTGCTGCCCGAGGCCTGCTCATCGAGCTGACGTGCCGCTTCGTTGCCGAGGATTTCGATAGCCTCGCGCAACGCATATTTGAGGTCTTCACTGACGCCAAAAGCATGTTTGTGTGCATTGCTGTCCAGGCTCTCAAGTAGGCTGCTACCCTCCCCAGGGGCAAGGCAGTCCTGATGAAGCAGTGCTGCACAGGCCTTGAGCGTATCCCCGTCCTTGCGGTCGAGGATGTCTGCCCAGTTAAAGCGAAGCGCGCGGTTGTTCGGCCACTTGTAACGGTCGAGCAGTAACCATTCGTCCTCGCCGACGAGCAACACATAGCGAGGAGGTTCGTCGGAACTAAACACCGCATCCGAAAGCATCGTCGCCCACGTCTCGCCGCGCAACCCGGGCGGTACCGGTTCGCCGCCGTAATGAAAATCGGAGAGCTGGTTGTCGAGGATGTCATCATCTTCGCCACTCGCGCGATAGGCCGGAACGATGGCGAGACGCGCGCCTTGTACATCCCACACCGGCACGGGTAGCCCAGGAATGAACTCGTGAAGCATGAGCGTGCGCGGCGGCCGACGATACCCGAGCGCCTGCAGCAGACCGGACTGCAACTCCATGAAGCACTGCCAGCGCTCATGAGCATCACGACCACGCGCTACTTGACCGCGCAATGAGAACCAGCGCTGAGAAAACCCCTGCAATCGCTTGTACGGTGCACGATGCGTTTCATCGCGAGGATGCTGTGCTTCCTCGGCATCCCAGTCAGCCAAACGCTCTTTAATGTCTCCCCTGAAAACTTCAGACAGGTAGGTATGGCTGTAAAACTCGTTTTCGTTGCTGATACCAGCAAAAGTTTGTACGGCGTCGAGAACTGGCATGGTCAGACTTTATTAGCTTGAGGATGGCATACACCTGCCAGGACTTGAATCCAGGGCTTCGGTTCAGTCGTCAAGGTGTCTTCTACCCAGCGACGATAGTCATCAAATACCTTGTGAATTTTCTGGCTGCCTCGCTCGAAGTGGGCTTGCTTGACGGTATCGAGCTTCTTGTCCAAATCCAGCGAGAGTTGTTCCATCTGGCGGCCTTGGAGACGCTCCAGGTCGGCGAGCGTGTCCTGTAGCCGGGTCTGCATATCGTCAGAGAACATTTGCTGGCGCTCTACCATGAACGCGTACATGGATTGCACCGCCAGCGGCAATGCTTCCTGCATCTGTGCCAGTCGCGCCTGAAGCGCAACCGATTCACCGGGGTTGGGCAAACTGCCGGCGTGAATGCCCGTCCGGACCACAAACGCATCGAACGGCACGAGCACGAAATCACCATCGCCTTTGCGACACGCGACCTGCCACTCCACGAGCAACGGCTGCCCTTTGCGGTTCGGAATCAGCGCCATCAGGATGAACGCCTGCTCGTCCGAGGCAAGCCTGTGGCTCTGCAGCAGTGGCGCCCGATGACGGCCAAAGTGCGTAAGCACTCGGTCACCCAGCCAATCCATGATGGGATGCTGCGGCCAAAGATAATGCTGCTGAGGCCATGTCTCATCTTCCGCTTTCGCCTGACGAGCTGCTTCAATCGCATCCATCATATGCTTCGGGCTCGCACATAGTGCGTAGTGGTCGTTCGCGGCCTGCACTTCGCGTGGTAGCTGACGCAAACGCTCCTGCAAATCGTGTGGAGCAGTCAGTGCGATGACTTGTTCGTCATCGTGCGAGGTCCAGTCACACAGCACCTGCTCTTGATTAAGCTGGGTAAGCGCAGTCTTAGCGTAGTGGTAATCACTTGGGAACAGCGATTTCGTCTCACTAACCTGGTCGAGGCTGCTAGCCGGTGCCGCCGTGTCGCTCACATGACTGTCAGCGCTGCCAGCGTCACCGCCAAAGAGCTGCATCAGCCAGTCACCACTGCCTTCTTCCGTACCATCGTTCGCCGCATTTCGGTCAAGCTCCGCTTCCACGGCTTCGGGCTGCACGCCATCTGCCATGAAATCAGATATTTTTTCCTCTTCTTTGCCCGGGTCAAAGACGTTAAGAAATGCCGACGGGTCACCGAGGTTCTCGTACGCCTGCTCATCCTTAGCCTGCAAAATCTCCAGGATGCGCAGGTCACCACGAATCTTTTCATTTACCGTTTCGGTAAACAGATACACGATTTTCGGCTGATGCTTTTGGCCGTAACGGTCCACGCGACCATTGCGCTGCTGAAACACCATCAGCGACCACGGAAGGTCAAAGTGCACCAAGCGATGGCAGAAGTAATGCAGATTCAGACCTTCGCTTGCAACATCTGAGCACAGTAGTACCCGTATCGAGTCTTCCTTGCGCCCAAAGCGTTCGACGAGTTCCTGCTGTTCGGTATCGGACATGCCCCCGTGCAACACGGCAAGATGCTGTCCTAGCTTGAGTTTGAGGTCAGCAGCCAGCTGGTTCTCGAGCCATTTCAACGTTTCGATACGCTCGGAGAAAATAACCAGGCGGTCTTCAGCGTCGTCGGGTTGCCAACCGAACTCGTCCGAGCGCAACTGTTTGAGCAGACGCTGGTACTTGCTGAAGCCATCTGCTCGGGCCTCGCCGACTAAAGTTTCGAGTGTTCCGCACAGGATTTGAAGCCCGTCCACTTCCCGCGATTCTTCGGGCGTGAGTCCTGGTTTGTTTTGCAACGTGCTGATACGCCGTCTGGTCGACTCCAATGCCGCTGCGGGGCTCGAGAACAGCGCCTTTTGCATGCCGACGCGTTGCAGCTCCTGTTGTCGCCCACCTTTTCTCTGACCACCCTGAGTGAATGGCACCTCAAGCAAGGCGCGATATGCGGCTTCTTCCTGTGCGCTAGCTGCCTGCCGCAGGCACACAGTCTGGCGCTCCCGGAAGTCCGATTGCACTTGGTCCTTGATGTCTTTTTTGAACCGACGGATGACCAACCCCTTGTTGCGGAAGTCGTCTGGCGTGTAGTTGTCCGGGTCAGAAATGGCGGTCGGGTCGAGCAGGCTCATTAGCGACGCAAAACTGCGTGCGGAGCCATCGTGTGGCGTTGCAGACAGGAGGATGAGTGTGTCGGAACGGTTGGAAATCAATCGCGCCAAGCGCGCACGACGAGACAGACTACCTTCACCTGCCCGCGCAGCAACGTTATGGCATTCGTCGATGACGATGATGTCCCACCAAGCATTTTCAAGGTAATTCCGGTATTCCAGATTGCTCTTGAGCGTATCGACGGAGATGATGCTACGGTCGAAGTAATTGAATGGATTATGGTTCGCTGGAATTCGGTTCCGCACCCGGGCGAGCCCCAGGGAGTCAAGACGCACCAATGGAATCGTGAAGCGACTCCACCATTCCTTCTGGAACTGCGTGAGCATCGCTTTCTGCGTAACGACGAGGATACGCTTGCCGCGGCCGCGCTGAATCAACTCTGTGGCCAGAATCCCCGCTTCCAGCGTCTTGCCCAACCCCACCGCATCAGCAATCAGGATTCGCGAGCGTGGTTGTTGCAACGCCTGCAGTGCGGGGTCGAGCTGGTACGGCACGACGTTCATCACACCACGGTGTCCCAAGTGGATGCGGGCGTCATTCGCGACACTCCGGCGCCGCTGGCTTTCCAGATATAGCAGCGTCGCGTTAAACGTGGGACTGGTATCCGGTACCAGTTGTGTTTTGGCCGGGTCGAGCACCTCAATGTGGCCTTCCAGCTCAGTCAAGAACAGCGCTGACTGGCCTCGGACCAGTTCGGAAATGCCATCGCAGCTCAGTAACCAGCCCCCATCAGTCGTCGGGTCGACTCGGCGAATGAGCCATTCTTCATCTCGGATAAGGGCACGCGAGCCGGGCGCGAAGGGGAGCATATCGTTTGTATTTCCCAAAGCAAATTTTTTTCTGCTTGCTGCAGCCAAAGACACCGCCTAGACAGTAGATAGACGCTGGCCATTCCCGAGAATCGGTTCGCAGCATTCCCCGTCTGCAATAACCTGTTGTGCCGTCGTATTCCCGCAAAAGCACGATGTTCGTGTCTAAAGATTTCAGTTAGGCGCTCCGAAACTGGCGGCTCACTCCCGTCATTGATACGCGGTAGGTATACATGCGCTTGCTGACGCCGTAGTTCGTGATGACGTCCTCGTCAGTCATTCCCTGTCGCTTGACATGAACTAAGGCGTCACGAGGCAGCAAAAGTACGCCAGCCAACCAGTCGGCCTCTTCTTCTTGCTCCTTGTCATACGCTTTCAAAAGCATTAGCCCCTCAGAAGAGATGCTCATCTGCTCAGGCTCATGATTGCGAATCCGATGCGCGAGCTCATGCATTAGGTCGCTCGCCTGGCGGGCAGGCGAATGAGACGAGTTCAATATAACGAGTGTCTTTTCGCCGACAACAAGGGTTACGGCCGACCAGCAACTCGGCGTGCCGTCGTTGCGCAGCAATATGTCCCTCGTCTCAGCAGGCAGACCCGGGACATCGACCGGCGTCCACACCCGAATTCCCAGATGAGCTGCTAGCTGTCGCGCGCCTAGTGGGGCGGTCGAGGACAAACCGAGCTCCTGGCGAGTGCTGGCTGAATACCGCTCGCACCAGGCTTTGTATCCACGCTGCACAGTCTGCTCAGACCTCTTCCTTTAGAAGCGCCTCCTGAGCAAGAACAATCATCTCGCTCAGAGCTTTGGCGCTGTCTGCACGTATCGCGGATTCCTTTTTGAAATGCACCTGGGCCCGTGGTACCGCTGAGGATGCTTGCACTAGGCCAAGGAAGGTTGCTGGGTCTTCTCCCAGCCACGCGCAAATTTTCCCGAACGTTTCTAAATCCGGGACCTTCTGATTCTCCACCCGGGAAAGGGTGGCGGGACTGATGCCTACTTCCTTGGCCGCCTCTCGAACACCACGACCATCTCTACGCCGGAGGATGTGCTGGGCGAGCACGTCCATTTTCACGTGTTCCATTTTCCTCCCGTCTTACAAATGAGACAAAAACCGTTTGACTTAAGAAACGGAGCGTGCAAAACTGTTTCACATGTAAGACGAAGTCTGGCATCCAGCTCGGCTCACGTCAACATCGCCGCGAGGCGCCTGTCAATATGACGCAACGAGGTTTGAGATGTCCGCAGACGAAAAACGTGTTGAAGAGACCATCATCGTCGAGGCGACCGGCCGCGACGGCGAACAAATCATTGAAATCATCGACGTGGAGGTCTGGGTACGCGAGAAGAAGCCCATCCTCCACGGCCACAAGTACCGGATTCGCATCGACAAGGAATACTACGTCGTCGACGTTCCGCATCTGACGGGAGAGGAAATCCTGAAGCTGGCGGGCAAGACCAGCGCCGGCTATATCCTGACGGAAAAAGTCGGCGGCCAGATGTGCACCGTCGAGCCGAACCAGACGGTCAATTTCGTCGAGGGAAAGGTAGAGCGCTTCGCGACCATTCCGAAGGAAGTCCAAGAGGGTGAGGGCCCTGTTCGCGCCGACTTCCAGGTCTTGGAGGAAGATGCCGAACATCTCAACGCAAAGGCCTGCACGTGGGAGGCTATTGCTGCGCCCGACGGCTTTCAGCGCATCGTTGTCCGTGGGTTCGAGCCGCCGCCTGGATATACGCCGACAAAAGTCGATATGTTCGTGCTCATTCCTCGCGGCTATCCCGATGTCCAAATCGACATGGTGTACTTTTATCCCGGGTTGGCGCGCGCGGACGGCCGCGCCATCCGCGCACTGATTACCAACAACTTCGAAGGCAAGGTTTGGCAAGGCTGGTCACGTCATCGCACGCCGAATAGCCCGTGGCGCCCGGGTATCGACAATCTCAGTACCCACCTCGCACTGGTCGATAACTTCCTTCGTGCGGAGTTGTCGAAATGACAACGGGAAACCTGCTTTCGGTGTTGGCGATGTCCGGCAAGCATCGCAAGCGGTTGCGTGACCATCTGTTTCCCAGGGATGGCAAAGAGGCGGTGGCTATCGCCCTCTGCGGTCAGGCGATTGGCTCGAGTCGCCATCAGTTGCTCGTGCACGAAATCATCCCGGTCCCGTACGATGCGTGCAGTATTCGCGAGCCGGATGCCGTGTCGTGGTCAGTCGCCTCTGTGCTTCCCGCTCTAAATCAGGCGATGAAGTGTGGGATGACCGTGGTGAAGTTCCATAGCCACCCTAGTGGCTTTCCGGAATTTTCCACATACGACGACGAGTCCGACCAAGCATTCTTCACCGCGGTCGACAATGTCTTGGGGAACGAGGATGCTCGAGCAAGCGTCGTGATGCTGCCAGACGGCCGCTTCTTCGGTCGGCACGTCACCAGCGGTACGTTAGGTCGCGGCATCGACTTATTCCGCATCGCCGGAGACGACTTTGAGTTCATCCATTCAAATACCGGAGACCTTGATGCGTCAGGAACCCCAGAACACGCATTGCGCCTGATTCAAACATTCGGTGAAGGCACATACCGCACGCTTCAAAAGCTGCGCATAGGCGTTGTTGGAGCATCTGGCACCGGCAGCATCGCCGTCGAACAGCTGGCTCGCAATTGCGCCGGCGAGCTACTTCTCATCGACCCAGACCACCTCGAGCGGAAGAATCTGAACCGGGTTCTGAATTCACGGGGTGCTGATGCCGATGAGAGGCGTCTTAAGGTCGAACGCGCTCGTGAATCCGTCCTAGCCATGGACCTCGGCACAGTAGTTAACGTGCTTGCGAACGATATATACGACCGGGATACCATTCTCGCGCTCGGGGAATGCGATGTGCTTTTTGGCTGCGTCGATTCGGTGCTGGGTCGCCATATTCTCAACAAGGTTGCGTCGCACTTCTTGATTCCGTTCATCGACATGGGCGTCCGCATCGATGCCGATGGAAAAGGCAATGTCGCCCAAGTGACGGGAGCCATTCACACCCTCCAACCTGGTGGCTCCAGCCTGCAAAGTCGAGGCGTCTATTCGCAAGAGGACCTCAATGCGGCATTCATGAAGAGGCTTGAGCCTGCCAGGTATCAGGAAATGCTCAAGTCGGGATACGTCAAGGGTGTAGAGGTTGACCGCCCCGCAGTCATTTCCCTCAATATGCTGGTAGCAACCTATGCCGTCAACGAACTACTAGCGAGACTTACGCCCTACCGAGTTGAACCGAACGCCGAATTTTCACAGTGGCGCATTAGCCTGTCTGACCCAGACGTGACCATGCACCAGCGCGACGGGGATGTTTGCGTGGCATTCGCAAAGCGAATCGGATTTGGGGCCCGTGAACCGCTACTCGGAATCCTGGACCTCCAAAAATGCTGAAGCTACTGCCGAGGCTCTATAACCACCTCCTCGGGTACGTTGACGGCCTGTTTGGTCGCTACACTGTGGTTGTCGTTGATGACCTTCCTGATGACATGCAAAAACGTAAGCTGTATGCGGTGGGGGAGGACGGCCAATACTGGCTCGCGGCTTTGAAATGTCCGTGTGGGTGTGGAGAAACTATCCAGCTTCCCATGATGGACGGCCAGCGTCCGAAATGGACTCTCACGCACAAGCAGAAGCGTCATCCAAATCTCTCGCCGTCTATCGACCGCACGGTTGGCTGCCGGTCCCATTTTTGGCTGAAGGCCGGTTCGATTCACTGGTGCGAATAACACGCTCAGTATCCAACGCTTCATACCCGGGCGACCTCTCCATGGCGCTCGACGTCTACCACCCGCACCCGCTGGCTGCCAAATCATCCGGTATCCTCGAGGGAAACTATTCCGCAAATCACTATGGCGCCCAAACGAGCACGCGGGCGGGCGCGAAGGCCGCCGTGTGATAAGGGCCCGGGTGGGTCAGTTTTACTTTGGCGATTCGCCGGAAAGCGGGTCAGTTTTAAACCGGCGTTGACATGAAGCCAATGAAGCGCCCCGCAGCTTTCGAGTTCGGACTCTGGCTGAAGCCGGGCTTAACCCCAGTGGCCAGTCATGCCGACAAAGAGTCCCATTCGAGCGACGAACACAAACAGAAGCCCATCGGGGTGTCGTATTTCCGCTTTTGGTGCGGCCTTGTCGCAGCGATTTGTCGTTTTTCAGCTTTCCAACCGCACGATTTGTCGTTTTCCAGCTAACGAAACGATGTCGTCGCCTCGCTTTCGGCAGAATAAACGCGCGGAAACCTTGATGCGGCGGACCTCTCGGAGCTTGGATAGAAATTTCGCAGCTTATGGGTCTGTCTACATCGACCAGCTCAGGCAACGGAAAGCCGACCATGCGGCGTGAATAGCGCGCGACCAGGATGACCTGACCGCGGGGGAGTCATCTAGTTAGTCTGCACCGCCGGTGCAGCACGAGACTGGCACAACTGACGAATGAGCACGCCGTCAACTCTCATCCTGGTCAGCCGGCTTTTGTAGCTAATCCGCATAGTCCATTTCATCAAAGAACCCACTGAGCTTATCGCGAGCTTGTACGATGCAGTCTCAATGCTGCATTTGGGTTGCGCGACACCACGGGGCGCGCGTCGAGTCATGCCAACCAGGCAAGGAGCGAAAACAGATTCTTGTTTCGTACCACCTTGGTCAGCCAGGGACAAACTGAAAATCAATCCTCGAACTCGCGCCGCGTCGGCAATGGCTGTCGCGTCGCCAGAACGCGGCAAAGTGGTGGCGAGAGTACGCTCCCCACATGCGGACCCAATTGGCTGGCCAGGGTCTACGATTACCGCTTACATCTTCGCGGTCATGGCCAGGTAGCGGTCCCGGTCGGTCGGTCGTCTGTGCCCCTCAACCAAATGCAAACGAACCCGGCGGCCGGTTGTCGGCGAACTCTCGGGGAGCCAAAACCATGCTGCGGAGCAGTTCGCCGGCTCCAGGTTCTGCTGGCTCGCCTATCCCGATTACTGAGTCTACAGATACTATGGGCCGCATCGACTTGCAATAACTCCGCGCGCTGCGGGTCATTTTCTTCGGGCGTCGCCATACGTGCGATGCGGAGTACAAGCGAACGCGATGCGGAGTACAAGTCCAATCGATGTGGAGTACAAGTAGGTGCGATGCGGAGTACAAGTTGCACAGCCGTTTCGCAGAACAGAATATTTACGAGCGCTTGCCGCGACATTTCAGAAAGTTCATAAATTTTCATTTCATGCCCTGTCTTGAGACATATACGGATATGTCTCCACTTTCATGTGTTTGCAATGACACGACCGACAACGTCGACTCGCCGTTCTGCCGGCATCGCGCAGTTTTCCACGCGGGCCATCAGGGCGCTTCATGGCGCTTTTCGAAATTCACTTCCGCAGGCTTCGCTTACCCCGCGATGCCGTGGCGATGAAACTCACCGTCGTGTTCTCGGTGCATCGGCATGACGAGCTTGCAGACGCCAACGAATGCAGCGAACAAAGTCGCGGAGCTTCGCGCGCTCGCAAATCTCACGGCGGAAGCAGCCCTTTCCGCAGCGCCTGGCCGGCAAGTGACCGTGCTCGAAGCGGCAGGGCAGCTTGGTCGCTTCGCCGACGGACTCGAACGTCGAGCAAAAAATGCGCTCTCAGAACCAGCGGTCCTTGAGCTGCCGTCGAATGCGACAGTGGAAGAAGTCCAACGCGCGCGGCGCCGGCAGGCTGCACGGCGCGGCGCTGAAGTGTATCTCCCGAGTTGGTCCACGATGGCGCGGGCGCTGCCCAACGCATTTCTCCGCTCCGCTCTGTTTTCTGCTGGACGCACCGTGCAAACCGACAACGCTGCCGTACTGTCGGGCGACCCCTCCCTCCTGGTGGCCGGAAAAGAAATTGCTACGTTCCGGACCATGTCCTTGATTTTCAGCGGGTACGAATTGTGTCAGTTTGACCGCATCGTCTACGCGACGTGCCTGGACTACTACCGTGAAGTGCCACTATGTCCCGAAGAGGGTACCCGGCACCTGCGAACCACCTTTTACGAGTTCGCCCATCGAATGGGCAATGAATATAGCGTCAAGGCGCATCGAGCCATACGCGCGAGTTTGCTTCGGCTGAGTCTTGCCCAGATGCGCATGCGCTACAACCGGCTGAATATCGAAATACCGAAGCTTTTGTCTGTGACGTTCGAAGACGGTGCGGTTTCTGAAGATTTCAAGGGAAGTGATGTGCTTCTGCTGTGCGCGACGACATCCATCGCGGAACTGTTCGGGCCCGGAAGCTGGACCGCAGTCGAGGATGAAGCTGTGAAATTTGACGGGCTCAAGGGCTGGCTCGCAAGCTTCTATGCAGGGCATGCAGGCCCGCAGTGGTTGCCAATTTTGACGTTGTATCGCCTCTCGGGCTATGAGTCCCATATTCGCAATTTTCGGGCAAGTCTCGGTCGTGCGCTCGAAAAGCTCAAGCACCCTCGGACGCCGGCGTGCTGCCAGGTGGCGAAATACGATTTTTCGAAAGACGGCAAGAAGATTCGCGTTGTTCGCACAGAATGGCATGCCAGCGTCAACGAGGCATCCGGCGCGTAGGGAGTTGCCAGTTCCGAAAAATGGCGCAACCGGAGGTATTCAGTTCCTCGTCGCTGCGCCCCGCATAGCTTCCTGGGGCACATGTCTCGTTGCGCGCGGTCGACGTCGCGGCCGGTTGTTTCTTGAAAAATCTCGCACGATTCACTACGGTAAACTCACGTTGGCGCAATGTCGGCGTGTGGTTTTGAGAATGCACCTGACTTCGGATTCGTGACCTGCTCACCGGTCGGACCCCTATTTATGAGAGGGTACGTGGCCGAGGTGGGGTGATGGGACAGGTCGTTTTCAGAGCGAAGCAGCAAGGCGCCGTTTTCTCCGCGGTGAAGACTCATGACCTTGTTGTGCTCACCTTGTTGAGCACCGGTAGTTGGTGTGGCCGGCACTCTGGCATTACCTGCGCGTCGCCGTGCCGCGCGGGTCAATTTCCCCGCAAACCGCGTCAAAAATCTCCCCTTGAGCGCACATTCGACGTCGCGAGCCGATGCATAACCCGTTGTTTTATTGAAGATAAATATCGGGTTCGTAACGTCTCCACTACAAGCCTGTCACGCTGGCGTTACGTGCTTGGAACGCCTCCAGTACACGCCTGTAACGTGAAAAAAATTTTCGCTCGAGACATCGTAGACGGCGTAAGACTTTGCTCGTGTAACGTTTCGCTCACCGGCTGTTTGGCGAGTAAATTTCCTAAAAATCCTGTCGTTAGCACGTCGGTTAATCACTTGTTTGACCGTATCGTGTATCGCAGTTCCTCCACAACATCGCTGAGCCCGCTCAGTCTGGCCACCACTTTTATGCTCGTCGCGACATTTGCGCCGCGAGCAGTCCTGCCATGGTGCATGGCGGGAGGTGCGGAATGAGAAGCGCACCGTCCTATGGCGTTCGCAGCCGTCGAGGTGCGGCCAATGCTGGCATCCGGCCCACCGCCCGGACGTATGGCAAAGCTCGTATTGGCACATACGCCGAGAAAGCCGACGGGCACATCACCGTCGAGTCGGACGCAGAACGCCTTGTTTCACACCTGCTCAGCATCGACCCGCGCGTGCGTTCGTTCAAGCCGCAGCCATTCACTGTCGACCTCGTTTTCGAGCGGGTGCTTTTCACGGCGGAAGAGCGGACCGAGGCGCGAGAGGCACGTGGCGGTCGCGATGGCGCGGTGGAATACACCCCCGACTTCGCCGTCGTGCAATCCAATGGCCTGCAAGCGGCGTACGAAGTCAAGCTCGAAGGCTTCGAGGGCGACAGTCAGTACTGGGCAAAGCTCGAACGCGCCCAGCTCGTCCTGGAGGCGAACTGTTATCCACTCGCTACGGTCGTTGTGCCCGCAGATGAAAGGCATCCCGTGTTGGTCAATGCGCAGTTGCTGAAGTCGGCGGCTTCGCGCGCCGCGGCATACCTGACGCCCGACATAATCGAACGAGTTGAGTGCTATTGCGAGACGGGTCCGGTCTTGCAACGGGCATTGTGCGATGACCTCCAGCTTGCGCCGAATTTTATCCCCCTCTTGCTGGCAACGGGCGTGCTGCAGGCAGACCTCGCACATCACCACATCTGCTCGAACCTTGAGCTGTCCCTCGCGTACGGCGACATCAGCCATTTGTGCCTGATTGAGGAACTGCGGCCGTGATGACCGACCTGCTCAATGGCGACCGGCTGGCACTGCCAGGCAAACCCGAAAGCTATCTCGAAGTGATGGACCGCCATTTGCATGGCGGGTGTATCCAGGTGTTCGATGCGGAAAAGCGCACAGCGCGATTTGAAGATGATTCGACGATTCGCAAAGCCATCTCTACCGGTGCCCTCGTATTGCATCGGAAGGGCATGCCGCCCGTCAGCGTCGCAGCGCAGGCCAATGACCTCGTGCTGGCCGAACACCGGCGCGTGCTGACCTGGGCCCTGCGCCGAATTGACAAAATTTGCGAGCAGCGCGGCATGTCATTTAGCGCGGCCATTCCGCTGGCGCGTGAAGCGTATGAACGGGAGCGCGTCGCTGAGCGTATGACGCGCAAATTTCCCTCCCGCACCGCGCTTTTCGACGCACGCAAACGTCAGGAGTCAGGGCTTCCAGTCCTCAGTGGCGACAAGAACAAGGGGAACGCTACCCGTCGGTATTCGGAAAAGCTCCGGAAGTTCGCACTAGATGTCATCAAGGAATACTTTCTCGTCACGGAATCGAAGTGGACGATTCTGAAGGTGACGGACTATGTCAACCGTGAAGCGCGTCGCCGCGAGCTGCACGTCGCCCCACATCCAATAAGCCGGAAATTCGTTGCCAGTCTGGTTCTCGAGGCAACGGCTGACGCGGAATACGACCGAATGGACCCGCTTGACCGGGTCGCAGGCAAATCGCATGCGACAAGGCGAATCCGGGCTCCCTTCCCGTTCGCACGTATCGAGCAAGATGCGCTGCACCTGCCTTTCGTCGTGAAGACGGAGGACGGTGGCATTTCTCGCGATGTCTGGTTGGTTCTCGCCGTCGACGCCAACAGCGGTTATCCAGTGGGATGGCATCTCGTGATTGGCCAACCCCGAGAAATGGATTCGCTCCGATGCCTCGAGATGTATCTAACGCCTGCGAAGGGCGTCCGTTTCAAGGCGTTGGGCATCGCACACACATTGAACATTTACGGTACGGCCGTCCAGATTATTTTTGACAACGGTTCCGAGGTTAAAGGCGCGCGCATCGTCCGCCTCGAGGTGTTGGAAATCGATGTCAAGCACTGCAAGGCCAAGGAAGCCCAGGGTAAGCCGTTCATCGAGCGACTGAACAAGTCGTTGAAGGAAGCAGTGGAGCTTCTGGAGGGATGCACGCGTTTTAACGGAAAAGATGGTGCGCGTGACCCGGTTGCGCTGGGCGATAAGTTGAAGACGCAAGAAGAGCTCGAACGATGGATTGTTCGATGGCTCTACGAAGACTGGGTCAACACTCCACTCGACCGTTTGCGCTGGGACGAAATGCTCGTTGATTCTGTCAAAGGCAAGACACCGCTCGAGCGCATGCGATGGGCGACCGAAGAGGCCGGCTATCCCATCCCGATGCCACCGCCGCGCCAGGAGTGGATGGCTGCGCTCTATGAACACGACACGTGCGCGTTAAGTGCGAACACTGGCGTAAGCGTAGAGGGTTTTCGTTATAAGGGGCCGGCCATCACGTATCTGGTGAGCAAGTACGGCGACCACGCGCCGCTTTACGTGCTCTACAACCCTGACGACTTTCGCGAAGTCTACGTGTATGAAGGTCACGAGCTCCCGCTCGTCACGCTGACACACGAGCATGTTCGCCCTGACACGCCTGCGTGGACATTTAAGGAAGCGAAGGAGCTGTTCAAGGCCAGTAAAGATGGCGGACCTGTTCCGCCGGAAAAAGAGCAGTTCCTGCGTGACCTGGATGCCGACGTCACCAAACACAAACCGGCACGCCGGGCCCGCGGCAAGCGGGCGGAAAGTCATGAAACCACGCGTCGCTCCAAAGTCCTGGCCGCTGTTCAGCGTGCAGTCGACAACCCTCTTTCTTCGGGCGCGCCGTTCGGGCTACCCCCGTCGACCAATCCATGCCTGCCTGAAGAAGAATTTGCATCGGATGCTGTCTCATACGACGACGCTCCGGTGATGAATATGGTGAATAAACATACGGGAGAAAAACTGCGGTGACGCCTGTTCTGACACCTGCCCAGCAACTGCGCCGAGACATTGAGGCATGCGAACTTCCGCACCCGATGTTCGAAGAGCTCCGCATCACGCTCAAGCGGCTTATCGACGACACCCTCGCTGGCTTCGAATCCAAAATCATTCGGGTGCCGGGGCCGAGCGGGGCCGGCAAGAGCTCGCTGATTACGAACCTGGCGCGCGATTACCCAGAATACCGCGTCGATGGGCGACGCCATGTCCCTGTGCTCGTGGTGAAACTGCGTTCTGGGGTCTCGGCAAAAACGCTTCCCAAAAGTGTTCTGGAAGCCCTGGGCATTCCGGTGGTGCGGCGCAGCCAGACGGCCGGAGACCTGGGCGTGATGATGGTGGACCAGTTGAAGAAAGCAGGCACTCTCGTTGTGATTTTTGACGAAGCGTCCCATCTTGTGGACGAGGGTGCACGCGTATCCACGCGTGCGGCTAGCGAGTGGTTCAAGACCCTCTTCGACGATTTAGGGGGGATGCTGATTCTCTTCGGTATTCCGCGGTTGGAGCGGCTATTTTCAGCGAACGAGCAACTGCGTCGCCGCTCAATTCCGGCGAGGAAATTTCTGCACTACGCTGCGAACCATGCCAGGGAAATGGCGGCATTCAATGCATGCGTCGCAAATTATGCTGGCCTGTTCGCGGCAGCTGGGTATCCGATTGATGTGCCTGCTCGCGCATTGACCCAGCAGTGTTATCTGCTGACAGGTGGCCTGGTTGGGGTACTTGCCGATTTTATGAAGGCGCTCGCCAGTTTGATGGCCGATGAAGCACCGCATGCCATCACCTACGCGGATTGCCAGGCGGCGCTCGCGTACGTCGACCACGCAGGTTCGCCGCATCAACTGTCTTTCCAGGATTCTGGTATCGAAGACGCCGGAGTAGCGCCCGCGGCACTGCAGCAGGCATACGTCCACGTATTGAACAGTAACGCCATGTCCGTGCCTGTTCGCAAAAATTCAGGAGATAAACGATGAGTCTTTCTCTCATTTATGCGCCAAAGGACGACGAGTCCGGCATGGGTTACTACCGGCGATTGTCCGCGGATAACGCTCTGTTCAATTGGAGGATTCTGGCGGATATGGCCGGCGTGGAGCGCAATCGCCGCGCCTTGCTCACGCGCCCAGGCGACGTCGCCGAAAGCCTCGAGCTTGAACTCGCATGGACCGAGTTCACCGAAAAGCAGGAAATACAATGCAGAGACTGGGGCCGTCTGCATCGCGTACATTCGGATGCGGTTTGCCCAGGTTGCCTCGCGGAATCACCTCATCTTCGGCACCACTGGGAGCATACGTATGTGACGGCATGCTCAACGCACCGAACGCTTCTGGTCGACCGGTGCAATTCGTGCGGCGAGCATCTTTCACAAAATCGGCTTTACGTCGGTCTCTGCGAATGCGGCCAGGACCTCAGTTGCCTGCCACGTGTGCCGGCGACGAAAGCCCAGCAGTGGCTGTCAGCGCTGATTGAGAACTCTGGAAGGCAACCAGTGAGCAAGCCGGTCCTGCGCAACGTGGACATTAGCCTGCTGGCAAAAGTCGTCCGAACGCTCTGCCTGTATGCAAACCCGGCGCAACGAGGGTTGCCTCGCGGCGCTTCAATGCCGAAATCTGTTGACGAGGCAGTCGAATTTCTCGCGCCGCTTGAAGACCTGCTGGCCGACTGGCCGAGGGGATTTCAGGCACACGTCGAGAAGCGTATCGCGGCCGGTCGAAAAGACGCCCGTACGTTGAACACTTTATTGGGTGAGTGGTACATCGGCTTGCGCAAGCTCTGCCAAGGCACGCCACTGGAGCCGCTCCTGCAAATAATCGTCGACGTCGCGGCCGAGAAATCCGACTGTATCCTCGGCTTGGACTCGTCCAAGGACATGGCCATGGATGCAACCGGCTACATGCGCGTACCGGATGTCGCGAGGGCATTCGGTGTCAGCGCTTCGCGCGTGCACGACGCCATTGCGACTGGCGAATGCGAACATCGCACGCGCCGCACCGGCACACGCGGCCAGGTCTATGAAATCCCGCGTGCGGAGGTGGAGCGCATTTTGCAGCAGCGTGCCGAATGGATTTCGGATGTTGCGGCATGCGAGCTGGCAAGCGTCCCCCTCGCCGTGCTCGAACGTATGAAAGCCGCTGGCGTTATCCGCTCGGACATCCGCTGGCGCGAGGACCTGCTGAAAGGCGGCCCGGTGCGATACCAGTCCCTGCAGGATTTGTATGCGCGCGTGGAGCGGCACGTCGAGCCCTCGGTTGTCCCAGCGGATGCAACGCTTACGTGGGCTGAATTTACCAGTCGCCGCATGGGCGACCGCAAGGCCATCGAGGCGCTGATGTATGCCATTGCCGACGGAGCCGTGAAGGCTGTCGCACAGGGCCGCACGCTCGGAGAGTTCGTATTCCGGCGCACAGATGTATCGGAGTATTTCGGCACGCCATTGCTCGAAGCCGGCCTGTCGATTCAGCAACTTTCCCGCGAGACCGGATGGAAGTGGGAATCCATTCAGCATTGGGTGGACGAAGGCCTGCTGGAATCGGAGGTGATTCACCGTCGTGGTCAGCCATGTCGAGTCGTGCTGCCCCACCAGTTGCTCGCGTTCCGGCGGACCTATGTTCCGCTCGCAGACCTGGCGCGGGAAATGGGAACGAAATCATCGGCGCTGTCGCGCCACCTGTCCGGCGTCGCCTTGGTAGGGGCGAAACAGCTGCCAGGTGGCGCGATGCGTGGTGGACTGATTCGTATCGCTGACCTGGGACGCCTGGCGGTACTCGGCGCGCGAGCCGGGCAAGACCTGTTTGTACCGGCGGCCTGATTACCGAACTTGTTCATCAGGAGCAGGTCCGGCGTATTCGAAGCGTGCACGGTGCCGATATGCCCGAGACCGGGAACGATATGGGCATCGACGGGTTCGCCCGGCCGCCTCGCTGTCTCGTCATCACCCGTCACCACAGAGGAGGGACATATGCTTTCAGAAGATAATCTGGACCTTGGGATTGCACTTCGGAAGATTCACGAGCTTGCTATGTCGGATGGCGATTTAGGCTACGCATACTGGTACGAAATCGGTCAGCTTCTACGCCGGGCCGCTGGCATGCAAGCCGAAATAGATTCGCTCACGAAGGAGTTGGAACGATGTCGCGCGATGCTCGCTCACAAGACTGGTTGAAAGTGGTGTCATGGCCCCTTGCTTAAACATGTCGCACCGATGATGGTCGGCGTGTTCGGCACGGCAGCACAGACGATACTCCGACCATCAGGTTGCCATCCACTACACTGCCGATTTACGTCCAGCGGATGGCGACACGCGTCGCACCTGATGATTTGTGTTCGCGGGTCTCAATTTGCAACTGGCACTACGTGAAGTTTCGACTATAGGGTCGCGCTGAATTGCTGCTGGTCGAGAGAAATCGTTGCGATTATGGACTCGAACTCCGCCATCAAGTCCGGATGTCGGTGCAGATAGCACGGCGATGTGAACCAACCACGCGTTCATTTTGGCAACGCCGGCATCATTCGCGTGAGACAGCAGGTAGAAGCCAGAGTCCAGCGGACGGGGGAGCCTGATGACGTCCATCTTTGCAATTGGCCTGACGCTCCGCCGCGCATTGCGCAACCGCTGCATACTGCGGTTGCGCTCGCGATACGCCGGATGAGCGGCTCGATATTCGCGCCAGTAGCTCGAGTGGCCTGCGCGCCATTTCGCCTGTGCCCGGGCCTGGTTGTCGCGATAGTCGCTATCGATACGGAGCCGATTGCGCTGCCAGTCGCGCCGACGGGCGCGCTGGCACTCCTTCGAGGAGCAATATCGCTGACGCGGAACATGCAGCAGCGGCACAAACACGTTGCCACAGGCAAGACAAATGCGTTTCGATTTCATGAGCCCCTCCAGTTCGGATTGCGACGGGCGCAGCTAGGGCGTTTCGGCGTCTTCGCAAAGGGACTACACTCAATTTCTTCCCCCGCCCGGGAGCCAATATGTCGACAGACGGGAAATTTTCGCCATCGATTGCCGACGCGGTGCAGCTCGCGCGCGCACGTATGGACGAGATGTTCAGGCGTGTTGGGGCCAGTCTGCCTTCCGACGTTCGGCGCGAACTCGCCGCCGGCGTGGAGGCAATACTCGTTGACGTTCTGAGCCGGCATCCCGCATGGCCGCATGATACCGACGACTTCCTGTCCATCGCCGAAGCGGCGACCCTGCTATTCGTGTCACGCCCGCATATCTCGAAGCTGCTGGAGCAAGGGAAACTGGAGCTCCATCATGAACAGGGGAGCGACCGATTCGTCACGAAGGCATCGGTGCTGGAGTATTGGGCGGGCCGCCAGGCCGCAGTAGAGGCCTATAACGCATCGACGTCCGACGAAAAATGACCTGGCCGTTGCGCGCTACCAAGCACTTTGAGCCCGACATCGACACCGGACTCACGTGCATGGTTGTCGCGATAGCCGCTGCTGTTACAGAGCCGGTTGTTGTGCCAGTCGCGCCGACGGGTGATGGGAGATGGTCACGGGAGACGTTCGTCGGAAACGTATCGTGTGACGAGGTCGGCTCAGCCGTGAGCTGAAAATCCGACGCGATGCTTCCCGAAATCCCACCCGATACTTCCCACGGCCCGCTGAGCCTTATCTGACAGGGCTAGAAATCCGACATTATGGGTTTCGCTACAGGGGCGGGCGGCGGTGTAGGTCGCCTCGTGGGCTGAGAAATGCGGACCCGTAAGTTATGAAACTTACGGGTCTCTTTTTGATAGCATGCGTCGGGCTCTCGCTGAAGGATAAGCGGTTGGATAAACTGGGCGTTATCTCCGGGGAATTGCATCACCGTTTGGCCGCCGCCTTGTCGCGCCGGCGGCGCGCTAGCACGTCGATGGCGGCGTCGTGCTGATCGACGGCCCGCCAGAGGCGACGTCCGTTTTTACGTATCGAACGCTAAAACGTCACATCCTCCAATTCCAACATCGTCACGACATCCGGCTTGGTCGGCGAGAAAAAAGCGTCGTAGTTTTCGATACGATTCTTGTCGGGGCTGAAAAGTCCGTTCAAGTGAAATACCTTGCCGTCGATCCTCAGTGTGCCGTCATCTGACAACTCGTACTCGATCTTTTGCCTGGTAGCATTCGTCAAGCTATACCGCCCGACGACATTGCCGGCCTCGTCCCTCAAGACGATGCCGGCGATTTTTTCGTCTGGCTGACAAGCTGAACCATCAGCATTCACATAGCGTACTTGCGTCGGGAGAGCGAGTGCTCTGTCCGGTTCGCGCCGTATTTTCGGCTCGTTGTATTGGCCAGGTCGGATTTCATAAAATTGGCGGATACCGCTGTCATCGAGATTGACCATGCGGTAATCCGTGACGGCGGTGCTATCCGGCCCGTCCGATTTGGTGACAGACGTCCATTGCCCACACCGGAAGCCGACGTCCCAGGTCGTGCCTTCGATCTCGACCGTCTCGCGAGCGGGGCGCCTTGCCCGGAGTCCTTCGAGGCGAGCGTCAACGCGTCCGGGAGGCGCTCCCTTCGATGTTTCCGCTGACGCCGAAGCGCCGCGCTGCCCATCATGCTTCGCGCCGGCGGCAGGCCTGTCGAATTGCGGCCCGCCTATCGATGGAATGGAAGACATAATGGATCCCGAGATGGTGAGCCGTGAGCATAGGGGATGGCCATGCCCATTCGCGCTCATCGCGCGAATGCAGGTCTGGCGACGCGAAGCCCACGCGGTATGCATCGAATCGACCGCTTTGGCGGTGACATAACGAAAGGTGCATCGCGTTGCGCCTGCGTCACATCGATGTCTTCCATGCACTCACGCGCATGGGCTCGCTCTCGGTCCGGTCCGATCCGGCTTTCACATCGAACAAGAGGATTTTTGCAATGAAACACGAGGATCCAATGCGCCCCATATCGAACACCTTCGCGACGCCTCTCGACTTGTACAGAGCAATTTCGCGCGTATGGGCCTCAGACACATCGAGTCCGACCCATGCCTGGTCACCATCGAATCCTGCGCAGAATCATTGCAGCGTCACATCGCTCGTGGTGCACGACTATTTCGGTGGCGAAATTCTCACGACGCGGACATCGGGCGGTACGCACTTCTACAATTTGATCGACGGGAAAAAATGGGATCTTACGGTGAGCCAGTTCGCCGAACCGATCCCGTATGACGACACCCCTTCCACTCGCGAAGCGGCTTTGGCGGACACCTCGCAGGACAAATACGCGCTATTGGCAAAGCGACTGAAAGGCAGCGAATAGGTCGGCCGATCGGGACAGGGGCCGCAGCGACGTCTTCGTCTTTAGACCAGCACCGTTCGATACGCGCCGCCAGTCATAGCGGAATCCGCTCTCGGTCACACTTGGCCGGCGGGCGCCCGCCCTAAAAAAACACATAGGAGGCTTCAGCTAGCGCCCCGGATGCCGTTATTCATCCATCGTTCGTATTTTAGGCGGCGCATACCGATGCCTAGAGAGAGCAGCGGCTGTATCGCGTGCAATAAGGCCTCGGGAGGGCATGTTGGGACTCATCGTTGTTTACCAAAGCCGCTGTCGGAGCCTAAGTGCGAAATCGGTTGACCGCGCCGCCCAATGCTCTGAGGGAAATAATCCCGTTAAAATAGCTCGGTCGATATTGCGGGCGATATCACAAGAGCGTCGGGTGCAACCACTGATCCCGGCTGAACGTCGGTTCGCCGCATCAAACGCATGAAAGTCCAAAATTCCCGACGGTGGGCTCCGCGAGGCCGCAAACGGTGGGTGATCGCGGCGACGGCGCTTTTCGCCGCCGCGGCCATTCGATCTGTGCTTCACCCGCTGCTCGGCCCGATCATGCCGGGCACCGCCTTTCTCATCGCCGCCGTGCTCGTGGAATATTATTGCGGCCTTGCGCCGGCATTCAGCGTGATGCTCGCGGGACTCTGCCTCGCGGATTACCTGTTCGTCCCGCCGTACGGACGCATCGACATCATCGACGCGTCGGATATCCGTCTGCTGGTCTCGTACCCCCTCATCACCGTTGTGGTCATCACGCTCGTCGAGCGCTTGAGGCGCGCCCAGTTTCGCGCCGAGCTGCTGGCGTCTGTCGCGCTCTCGCGCTATGAAATGCTCCTGCGCGGCGATAACGAGCGCCTAATCGCGCGTCGTGCTACGGATGAAATGCATCGCATGCTGCATCACATCGCGCAGCACAATCAATCGCTCATTCTCATCAAGGCGCTCGATCCGGCAACGAGCGCCCCGCCCGGCAGTTTCGTCGCGACAGCGGCAACCTCCACGGCCGCCGGAATCGTCGACGACGAAGCATTTCTCACGGGTATCGCATACGGCGCCAAGCATTCGCGGGTGCATCGGGATGATCTCGCGCGCGTGAACGAGCGGCTCGTGCCGGGTCATCACCGCATGCGTTTTCTATCGAGTGGGCACGGTTGGCGCGCGGTCGAATGTGTGTGCGAACGATTCACTACGGCGTCCGGTGAGTTTCTAATCCTACGGGCGGAGGATTGACCATGAACCTTTCTCCGTTTCCCACTGCTCAGGGCGGCGATCACGCCGTTCTCCTTTTGCACGGACTGTCGAGCTCTCCGGCGGAATTGAGGTTTCTTTCCCGCGCGCTCGTCGAAGAAGGCTTCGTGACCCATACCCCCGAACTTGCTGGCTACAGCGCCGGCAGGGGGCATAGGCAAATGGAACAGTGGATCGGCGCAGCCGTCGCCGAATTTGACGCGCTTGCAGCACGACACCAACATGTCTCGGTGTGTGGCCTGTCCATGGGCGCGACGCTGGCGGCCGCCGTCGCTCAACAACGCCCGACCGCGCGGGCGTTGTTGCTGTTATCGATCACGCTCAGTTACGACGGTTGGGCGATTCCTTGGTACCGATTTCTGCTCGACTACGCCTATTACACGCCATTACGCTCGCGCTACCGTTATCGCGAGCACGAACCCTATGGCCTGCGCAACGAGGCATTGCGCTCGAAGATTGCACGCGTGATGCAGAGGGACGAAATCAGCGAAGTGGGGCCCGCATTCATTGCGATGCCAGCGCTTCACGAAGCAAGCCGGCTTGCGCGCTCGATGCGCAAGAAGCTGAAGAGCATTAGCACGGACTGCCTCATCATTCACGCGATCGACGACGAGACGTCCAGCCCGCATAACGCGCGCTTCGTCGTGGCGAACGTCGGCGCGTCGTTTCTGCGCACCATCTGGCTCGACGACTCGTACCATATGATCACATCGGACAACGAACGCGAGGTCGTCGCGCGGGAATGCGCGCTCTTCCTGCGCGAAAGCGTCGCCGCGTCGGCACCCAGCGGCAATCAAACGCCAGTCGTATCAAGGGCGCTCGCGCGGCGCCTCAGACAGTTGGCCGCCGTGGCGAGGAAAGCATGATGCTCGACATCACTTCTTTTGGACGCCGGCGGCTAGCGCTCGCAGCGGTAAGCGCGTGTTGCACGATGAGCGTCGCGCACGCCGATGAACCGAGGGCGAACGACGATTGGAAAATCTCGGTAGGGCCGGGCATGTACGTGTTCCCCAAGTTCCCCGGTTCCTCGCAGCTGCAAATGCTTCCCTTGCCCGTCCAGGACATTTCATGGAAGGACCGTGTGTTCTCCCAGGGACCGGATGTGCTCGGTGTCAACGTCCTGCATGGGGAGAACTATCACGTCGGCATGTCGTTGAGTTTCGACTTCCAGTCGCGATCGTCCTCCGACGATGCTCGCCTCAGAGGGTTGCCCGATGTGCACTATGGGCCGAAGCTGCGGCTCTTCGCCGACTACACGGTTTGGGCGTTCACCGGCGCGGTGGCGGCCTATCAGGACATCGCGGGAACGGGACAAGGTCTGATGGCGATGGCTGATCTGTTCGTCTCGGCGCCGATCGGCAACTGGCTCGTTTCGATGGGGCCGGGCCTCACCTGGGCCAACGCGACCTATACGGGAACCTTCTTCGGCATTACGCCGCAAGAAAGCGCAGCATCGGGATTGCGGCGGTACGACACCGGTTCCGGCTTGCGCGATGCGCATTTCAATGCGAGTGCGACATACAAAATCAGTGCGCACTGGTCGGCAAGCGTCCAAGCCGTTGTGGGACGCCTCGAACGTTACGCCGCAGGCAGTCCGATTACCGAGCGCCGGCTCGACCTCAACGGCATGGCGTCCGTGCTTTACCGCTTCTGATAGCAACGAAAGTCTTTCGCGCGATTTAACCGGGGAGGCGGCGATTTTCTCGCCAACGAATACGCTGCTTGCCGAGCGAAGACGAGGTTGGGATCGGCTGAGGAAGTGACCATCAATCGTTCGTCGTGGCGCTCCGAACTTCACGAAACCAGCTAGATCGTCGCGATCAGCAGTTCTTCCGCATTGGCTGGCGGACGCAGACCGTCCGTTCGCCCGCTGAAGTAGCGTTGCGTGAGGTCATCCGCCGAGACGTGACGCGCATCGCTGAAACCAGCTGCCATTGCAAGCGCGAGCATTCGAGCGGGCGTGAAAAAACTGATGAACGGAGTCCCGCTTGCCTGCGCGGCGCGAGTGGCCATTTCCAGCGCGGGCCGGACCGCGGGATCGGCCTGTTCGAGCGGAAGCAGGAACGTCATCGCGAGCGCCGAGCCTGGCGCAAGCGTAGCCACTTCACGCAGTGCAGCGCGGTTGGCCTCTTCCGTCAGATACATGCTGACGCCTGTCGATACGACGACGGCCGGCTTGCTCGCATCGAATCCGGCTGCCGCTAACGCATGCCGCCACGAATCGCCCGCCTCGAAGTCGACCGATATGAAGCGTAGCCAGTCCGGCGTGCCGAAACCCAGTTCGCTCAGGCGCCGACGCTTCCACTGCTGCGGGCCAGCCCGATCGACTTCGAAAACCGTCATCCGCGATGCGAGATCCGGGTGTCGTTGAGCAAAGCTATCGAGGCCGGCACCTAGAATCACGTACTGCGTCAATCCCTGGGCGGCGCGGCCGATGACAAGATCTTCGATGAAACGCGCGCGTGCGACGATCGATGCGCGAAATGGCCGTGTGAACGTCGGATCCATGTCGCCGCGTTGCTGCCAGTCTGGCGCAGGAGCGAGCAGTTGCAGGCCGATCGTATCGTCGAGCACATGCGGGGGCGGATCGATGGTCGCGTGGAGCGCGCGCCACAGTGCGACGCGCGCAGCGGTGCTATCGGCGCCGTCGTTCGTGCTGTCATGGGGCATCGAAGGCTCCCCGTACGGTTAGTGATCGCCCGCGTTGCCGGGCGCCTGGAGCCGCCATACGCGACCGTCGGGATCGCGCACCGTCATCTCGCGCGTTCCCCAATGCGTGTCCTCGAATGGCGTGAGCACTTCAACGCCCGCACCGGGTGAGAACTCGCGTTCGTCGGGTACGCGAATGACCACCTGAGCCTCCGGTGGATTGCTCGCAGGGACTTCCGCAATGAATAGATACGGGCCGTCGCCTTTGGTCAGCCGCCCGGATTGATGGTCTGTTTCGAACTCCAGCGTGAAACCCAGCGCCTGAAAGAACTTTGCCGCTTTGCCCCAATTGTGGGTGGTGAGGAAAACGGCCTCGATGCCGTGCTCGGGGCCACCGCGGGTTGTCTTTTCGGCCATGTTGTCACTCCTTTCCGGAAGAACGTGGTTTGGCAGTCCTTGCAGTGAGGTACTCGCGCAGCGCATCGGCGACCAAGGCCGATAGCGACTGCTCGGATTCGATCGCGTAGTGCTTTACCTCCCTAATCAAGCCGATCGGGAGGTACACGTTGAATTGCTTGACTGCGTCATCTTCGCTCATGGGGTTAGTTTGCTAGCATGCTAGTGCGATGTCAAGGGCGGTGAATTTTTGAATGGTTGCGATCGCACGGTCAGCAAGCCATGCAGCATCACGTTTTTGGCGATCGATCTTCCGCGCCGCCTTCAAGGCGCAGGTGCTACCTGCCGATAAGCACTTACGCCTTACTGGACGATCACGATGACCCACGAAGACAAAGAATTGGCCGGCAGCTCACTTCAGGCCGAATTCCTGCGCCACGAGGAAAGCCTTGCACCGCCCGGGCCCCAGCTCGGCGACGACGATCCCGCTGTTTATCGCACGCTGCTCGAATCTACCCGGGCGATCCCTTGGAAGATCGATTGGACGACGATGCAGTTCGCCTATATCGGCCCGCAGATCGAAGCGTTGCTCGGCTACGCGCCGTCTAGCTGGAAAACGGTCGAGGACTGGGTTGCGCGCATGCATCCGGACGATCGTGAGGCCGTGGTGAATTTTTGCGTTTCTCAGTCGCAAGCGGGCACCGATCACGAAGCGGACTATCGCGCACTGACGGCCGACGGCGGCTACGTGTGGATTCGCGATGTTGTACACGTCGTGCGCAAGGAGAACGGCGACGTCGACTCGTTGATCGGCTTCATGTTCGACATCAGCGAACGCAAGCGCACGGAGGAACGGCTCGCGGAACTCCAGCGCGAGCTGGAACGCTTGTCGCTGTCCGACAGTCTGACGGGCGTCGGCAACCGCCGCATGTTCGACACTGTCATCGCGCGCGAATGGGCGGGCGCGGCGGCGTCGGGCAAGCCGCTGTCGCTCGTGATGATCGACGTCGATTTCTTCAAGTCATACAACGATTATTACGGTCACCTGCAGGGCGACGAATGTCTCAAGCGCATTGCGCGTGTGCTCGACGAGGCTGCCGGGCCGAACGCGTTCCTCGGCCGGTTTGGCGGTGAGGAATTCGTGCTCGTGCTTGCGGAAACCGATGCCGATGAGGCCGTACGCGTGGCGGAGCGTTGCCGCACGCTGATCGCGGATGAAGCCATCGCGCACCTGCGCTCGCCTCACAGCCAGCGAGTCACGGCGAGCTTCGGAGTGGGCACGGTGGTGCCCAACGAAGGCATCGACATCATGGCGTTCATCAATCTAACGGATGCGCAGCTCTATCAGGCCAAGGACCAGGGACGCAACCGCATTTCGGCGGTGGACCGCGCAGGGATCGGCGGGGAGGGGTTCAAGCTGCAGTCGCGCTGAGCGTTTGATGGTGCGGTGAGCCTTCGGGCGTATGTGCGCTTCACGCAAGTCGAGCGAGGGTAGTGCCGTCGATGGTCGGGTTGTTGGGGCGATGGCCGGTAAAAGCAATTGACGCGTCATGAAACTAGATGCGCCGCGCGAGCGCACCGGCCAGAAAATCGGTCGCACTGCGCACGCGGGTCGATACAAAGCGTCGCTTGGGCCAAACGAGGCTCACTTCCCTAGGCTGTTGCAAAAAATCGTCGAGGACCGTAACGATGTCCGGGTGCCGGAACTCACCCACCAGCGAAGCGCGGTTAAACATGCCTATGCCGACTCCGGCCAGCACGCCTGCAAGAATCGTTTCGACGCTATTGGACGACAGGTTGCCGCGCACCTGCACATTGAACTGGCCCTCCGGCCCGACGAAAGGCCACTCCGTCATCTCGCCATAGACCAGGCAGTTGTGGTCCGCGAGTTCGGCAGGAGTACGGGGTACACCACACTTCTCAAAGTAACGGCGCGATCCGGCGCACACGAGCGAGGTCGAAGCCACACGACGCACCACCGAATCGGGCTCCTCGATGGGGCTCACTCGAATCGCAAGATCGATCCTGTCCTCCACCATATCGCGTACGGCGTCGGACAGAACCATATCGATCCGCAAGCCAGGATGTTGCGCCAGCAAGGCGGGAATGAGTGGCAGCACGTGCAGTCGACCGAACGTCGAGGGTGCAGCAATCCGGATGAGCCCCGAAACGTCGAGCGTGGCGCTGGTTAACTCGCTATCCGCAACTTGGATTTCGTCCACCAATGGCCGCGTGCGCTCGTAGTAAAGCTGCCCTTGAACGGTCAGCGTCACCTTGCGGGTGCTACGGTGGAGCAGCGCCACACCGAGCCGTTTTTCCAGCGCATTTACGGCTTTACTGATGGCAGACTGTGACTCGCCGATCCTGCGCGCGGCCGCAGAAAAGCCGCCCGCCTCGACGACGGCGATAAACGCGTTCAATTCGTGAAACCGATCCATTGCACGACTCCGGCTGCATGCACGCCGCAATTAATTCCAGATTGGAATAGGTCTTATGGTGGCCGACGTAATTATCATTCGATCTAGCCGCAATTACCATTCTCCGCATGCCAACTCTGTGCAGGAGAATAAGCGTGAACTATCCGATCATCGGTTTCGGCGCGGTGGGGCAAGCCTTGGCGCGCGTCTTTGCCCGCAAAAGCATTGAAGTCGCTGTAGCCAGTCGGCGGCGGCAGGCGCGTCGTGTGCCTATCCAGTGGGAATTCCCATGCACGAAATAATCAAGTGGCCCGAGGAGATGAAACCGAGCCGCTCTCCGATCCATTTCACCAACGAGCTCGAGGTCTCGGCATCCGTCGAAACGATCTGGTCCCTGCTAACCGATTTCGCGTCCTGGCCAGCTTTCTATCCCGGCGTCCAGCATGTGCAGTCGCTCGATGGCGGCGAGAGCTTTGGCCTCGGTACGAGATTCGAGACGAACCTCGCGGGCCAGGACGTCTTCGCATCCGTGCAGGAGTTCGAGCCGATGACCCGCATTGCGTGGGGCGGCTATCCAAAGGTCTCGGAAACGTCCATGGCCTATCACGCCTGGATCATCACGCCGACGGCACGCGGATGCCATCTATGGACCGAGGAGACGATGCAGGGACCGCACTGGCTAGAACTCGCGAAGCAGGCACCTGACGTGTTCTGGCTCACCCACGAGAAGCTGCTCAGGAACCTCGCCGAAATCGCCACGGCGCGTGAGCGTTCCGACGGCTAACGCTGCTGAAAAACGGAGATCCGATACATGATCGACAAAGTCAACTGGCCGGAACGTTATGACCCGCGTACGTCGGCAATTTACGCGCTCAACGACATCGACGTGAAAGCACCGCCTGAAGTGGTCTGGAAACTGCTCGTCGACGCCGAGCGCTGGTCGCGCTACTTCCCGGCCGAGGATCAGGTCAGGATACGGTCCGGCGAGCCGGAACTCGCGCTTGGCACACGCTACCGCCGTGTGACGGTCGGCTTTCCGATGTCGCTCGTCGTCACTGAATGCGAGCCGAACCGGCGACTCGCGTGGGCAACGACGGTCGATGGCGATGAAAGCGGTTCAAGCGCGTATCACGGCTGGGTGATCACGCCGACCCAAGGTGGTTGTCATCTGCTGACCGAAGAGACGCAACAAGGTCCGTTCTTCGTGGAACTGATCGGCAGGACGCATCCCGGTGCGCTCTATCGCTACCACCAAGAATGGGTCGAATGCATCGCACGAGCCGCTGAAGCGGAAGTAACACGGAGATAAACGCCATGAAGATCGAACTCAATGGCCGCAAGGCAATCGTAACGGGCTCCACCGCCGGCATTGGTCGCGCGATTGCCGAAGGGCTGGCGCGCGCAGGCGCTGCCGTCGTAGTCAACGGCCGGACCCAGGAGCGTGTCGATGCCGCGCTCCATGAAATGCGCGCCATCCTGCCGAACGCGGAACTGACCGGCGTCGCTGCCGACGTTGCGACATCCGAAGGCTGCGCGGCTTTGTTCTCACAAGTGCCGGTGGCCGATATTCTCGTCAATAACGCAGGGACAGCGCGGCTGAACGACTTTTTTGCACAGGACGACAGCGAATGGCTAGATCTCTTCCAACTCAACGTGATGAGCGGCGTTCGCACCGCGCGCTATTACGTGCCCAAAATGACGGAGCTGGGCTGGGGGCGCGTCGTGTTCGTCAGCAGCGAGTCGGGGCTGAACATCCCGAAAGAAATGATCGACTACGGCGTGACCAAGACCGCGATGCTTGCGGTGTCGCGGGGGCTAGCCGAACTTGTTGCCGGCACGGGCGTGACCATCAATGCCGTGCTGCCCGGCCCGACCAACTCCGAAATCCTTTCGAACTGGATGAGGGCGACAGCACAAGAGCAGGGGATCACGCAGGAGCAGGCTGAGCAACAGTTTCTGAAGAGTGCACGGCCAACGTCGCTGATCAACCGTTTCGCCACTACGAACGAAGTTGCAAACATGGTTGTCTACGCGTGCTCGGAGCAGGCGTCGGCAACGACGGGCGCGGCGTTACGCGTGGATGGTGGCGTGGTTCGGACAATTGGATGAGACAACGGCTGGCGATGAACGGTGAAAGGCTGCTGATGGCCGCGATCGGTCCCATGTAGCCCCGGCGAACGCCCGCGATGCAGCACAGCTCGCGTCCGGCCGCACGCGACCCAGAGGCGTCACTCCACCCCGCGACGCTTCGATGGCAGCTACCCGACTACAACGACCACTTGGCACAGGCCCGTCTGGCGACGGGCGCTCCGATCTTTCGGAATGGACAAATGCAACGGGAGTCATTGTAGTGTGTTGCATTACAGGCTACAATGGCGTTCATGATCAAAACCTTCCGACATAAAAGGCTCGAACGGTTTTTCATGAAAGGCAGCAAGGCCGGAATCCAACCGCATCACGCGACGCGCCTTCGTATCCAGCTAACGGCTCTGAATTCAGCCACAAAGCCGGACGACATGAACGCTGCGGGCTGGAAATTGCATTCGCTCGAAGACGATCTGAAAGGGCATTGGTCGATTTGGGTCAACGGAAACTGGCGGCTGACCTTCACGTTCGAAGGTACGGACGCAATCCTGGTCGATTACCAGGACTATCATTAAGGTGATTGTTATGACGATGATGCACAATCCTGCGCACCCAGGCGAGGTGCTGCGGGAATGGATCCCTGAGGACATGACCGTGGGGCAGGCGGCGCAGGCGTTGCAGATCAACCGCGTTACGCTGTCCAACGTGCTGAACGGCAAGTCGGGCGTGACGGCCAGTTTCGCGCTTAGGCTTGCCGCGTGGCTCGGCACGTCGCCCGAAATGTGGGTCGGCATGCAGGCGCAATGGGATTTGTGGCAGGCGCTGCAGCAGCCTACCCCGAAGATTAAACCGCTTCCTCGGCACGCGGCTTGATGCAATGATCCCGCACCTTGTCGGCATCATGCCGAATGCAGTGTTCTTCCGAGGCGTGTTCCCTCGCGCAGCCATTGTTCGCCCGACCGGAGGCGCGCCCGCGTAAGCGCGCCTCAGATCCCGAGGAATGCGTTATCGATCTACGGCAGATCGATTTATGTGGCAATGTCAGTAACGCCCCATTTTGGCCAGCAAAAACGAGTTCTACGCGGTGTTTTCGGAAGGACGCAGCCGACCCATCTCTGCCCTTGCACGTCTCATCCTGTAACCGGCGGCTGCGGAGACCCAGCGGTCATTGGTTTATTCGCGACAGCCGGCACCTCTTCGGCGACTGCCGCCGACACCGCAGTTACGAGGTTCCGATCAGCACGTCGGCAGGAATATGCAGCCCATCGTGCAGCTTGCGGATCATGGCGAGGCTCAACGCGCGCCGGCCGGCCAGCACCTCATACACGCGGTTGCTGTTCCCGATGTACGGCTGCATGTCGGGGACCGACAGGCCCGCCTGTTCCATCCGAAATTTGATCGCGTCGATCGGGTTCGGCGCCGCCATCGGGAAGTGCTCAGCCTCATACTTCTCGACGAGGATCGCCAGAATCTCCAACTCGTCGCCTTCCGGTGTGCCCGGAGCAGGATCCATGTCGACGAGCGCGGACACCGCCTTCAGGGCGGCCTCGTAATCGGCCACGGTTCGAATCGGGTGAATGTCCATCTCGTTACTCCATTTCTACGGTTGCCGCATCGACCTTGTCGTATTCCGCGTGCGTGCCGACAAACTTCACATACACCACGCCGATCTGGTAGGCCACCGCGACGATCAACCGGAAGTCGTTGCCCTTGATGTTAAAAACCACGCGGTTCCGACCGACGAAGCTGGCGCTGGCGTACTGGTCCTTAATGTTCTGCGGGGTCTTCCAGTTGGCCTTCGACGCTTCCGCGTGCCACGCTAACAACGGCTGTTCGGCTTGCGCGTGACGCGCGATGAAGTCAAGCAAGGTTCTTTTGGCAACGATTCGCATGCCTTGCATTTTAGTCCCAATTTGGGACTGGTGCAACACTGCCTGGAAATGCCAGCTGCGGGCCAGCCCCGTCGATTGGGCGCGTCGGCGCGGTCTGGGGAACGCTCGAAAACGATATATACTGTTTATATCGTTTATCAATCACGAGGGGAATATGAGCGAAACCAGCATCCGCAATCCTGCAAAAAAGGTCGTTCGCATTCCCAAGAATGCAAACGGCCATGCGAAAGACAACGGCAAGCAAGCGCACGAAGCAACGACGCCGACGGCCGAAGTCGCGGTTACGAAACCGGCTCTGACCAAGGTTGCAAAGCAGAAGCGCGCCGTAGTCGCCGAGCCGACGTCAGCTGCGCCCACCGCTGAAGTGAAAGTGAAGCGCCTGAAGAAAGAAAAGGTCGTGCGTGACAGCTTCACAATGCCGAAATCCGACTACGAAAAAATCGCAGCGCTGAAGCAGAAATGTCTTGATGCAGGTGTGTCGGTGAAAAAGAGCGAAATACTGCGGGCTGGCCTGCTCCTGCTCGAATCGACCACGTCCAAGTGTATTCGCCATGCTGCGCGACGGCACCATTTACCAACCCAAAGCCACCCCTAATGCTTGACGAAAGACATAGGGGCACCCCCCCGTGTCCCAGTTCGACCCGCAAGAGACCGTCATGTCGCCCCGAAGCAGCCGTTCAGTTCCGCGCAGATTTGCATGGAGCAACAGTCGCCTGGGGCCGGCGCTCCTTATATTGCTTGTTCAACGAATTTCCGCGGCGTATGAACGCTGATATGCGACGAATTCCATCGAATTACCGTAGCGAACAGATCGTCAAGTTTGTACGGCGCAACGATATGAATCATCCGGCCGAAGGTCGGCTCTAGGCCGGGCCTGCAGAGTTACCCTCAAGTTTCCGACACTGCGTGCCGTATACGCGTCTTGCGAATGAGCATAACGGAAAACTACGAGACATGCGAAAACTCAATTTTTTTGTGGCCGTAACGACGATGTCCATCTTGTCGGGATGCGGTGCCCTAGGTCCTTCGCCGTACAAAGAACCAATGGAAGGCGACACGGCTACCCTCGTGTTCAAGAAGGGCGGCCATATGTTGGTGATACCTAACATTTATTCTGGAGCGGCCGAATGCACCGATAGAACTAAGCTGCCGCCCATTCCCGATGATGGGGAAATTTCGCGTCGAATTGTGGCGGGGCGCCCGCTCTCGTTTTCTCTTTCACGCACAGAGAACTATCTGTCAGCAGGCTGTATAGCTACGGTCACATTTTCGCCCGAGCCGAATCACCGCTACGTCGCTCAGGTGAGGGGTCATGGGTTCACGTGCCATATAGACTTGGTCGATGCAGGAAAGCCGGGCGACGAATATATCCCGTCCATGACGGTGCCCAAATCAGACCGCACATGGCGCCGCCCCTTGAGCGAGCGGGGGCCGTTCTGCACAGATTAGCCCTTCGGCGAAAAGCGAATACTTGTCTTGCATCACCGGTATTCCTGGCCTCATCAGCAGTGTGCGCTCTATTTTGGAAGGGGCTCCAAGGCGAGATCGCTGGGGTAGCGATCTCTCATGCTCCGACGGACAAGATATCCTGACTGCGAAGTCACATTTCTGAATAGGGTGTAACCTGCACTCGTCGTTGCGCCAGGGCGACCGTGCATAAAGCTCCAATACCGATCGTCTTCGTCCAGGCAGGCAACCGCATGAATGATCGAATCAGAGGTCGCGTTCGCCAGTGAGTTCGCGAACGAGCCGGCGAGCGAGCGGCACATGTCCAAATGAAATACCCGATGGCTCTCTTCAACCACGACCGTTGCGGTGCGACCTTCACCAAAGGCGATGTCGATGGTTTTATTCTTCATCGCGTCGTCACCGGTTGTGTCGGACACGACATATCGTCCCTGGAACTCAGTCGAATAGTCGTCGGATACGATTTGAGCAGTACTGCATCCGCCCAACAGAACCGCGCAAGCGCATCCAGTCGTGAAGGCTTGAAGCAGCTTGACCAGTAAGTTCTCGTTCATCAAATCTCCGCGTAGTTTTCCATGTGGTATTCAGCCCAATGTAATGTCGACGCGCCGCGAAAAAACTTGAGGTCCAAGGAGACTACCGCTGCCCTCGGCAACGCATGCCGCAGACGCCCGTCATCGATCGCTTCTTTTCGGCTCGAGTATGAATCGTCTCCCTTAGCGCGTGCATGCCCCAGTGACTCTAATCCGTCGTCGCTAGTCGTATCCGTTTTGTTAGCCCACCAGCGAGAATTCCCGTGGCGGCGCTTCTTAGTGCGACGAATGCTCTGCTCTAACTAGACCACAAGCAAATCGAACGGTGAAATCGGTTATGCGCTAGCGGAGCCGGCCGACCACTTTGGGATGCTATCGGTGACTGACCGCTCCTGTCCGAGGTTGTGTGAAAACTCCCGCCGAACGCACCGTTTGACAAGCTCGGCTCGCCAGATGGCCGCGTACGAGCTCCGGAGCGGTTCGAGAGGGGGTAAAGCGATACCCGAAAACCGGATAGTTTCGAGTTTTCACACAGCCTCGGCCGATCAGCGCCGTACGCCATCCGTCCAGGGAAATCCACCCTTTGCGGTAGACCGCCCATCGGCCATTCCCGCCATCCCATTGATCGCCGCCCCCGCTCCGATAGCTTGAGACAAGCCGATCCCCATCGGCCTCCTCACGCTCGGAGCCTCGGTCATGATCACGCTTCCCCGCCTCTTGCTTCCCCGCACTCGCACGCCGTCGCTGATCGCGCTGCTCGGCCTGCTGTCGCTGATGCTGCTTTTCGTCGCGGCGCCCGCGCATGCGGCCGACCTGTTTTCCCCTGTGCCCGGCGACATGTCGATGAAGCTCTTCGTGAAGCCGCTCTTCGGGCCGGTCGTTGACGGAAGCTCAAGCCCGTTGAGCGGGATCCTCGGTGCGTTCAACGCCGGCGTCCTGTTCTTGGGCGGCATCTTCGCGGGCTACACGATCATCGCCGGCACCATGTCCACGGCGCACGACGGCGCGCTGCTCGGCAAGAAGTGGAGCACGATGTGGATCCCCGTCCGCACGAGCGTGGGCACCGCCGCGATCCTTCCCACGATGAAGGGCTTCTGCGCAGCCCAGGCGATCGTTGTTTGGCTGGCGATCCAGGGCATCGGTCTGGCGGACACGGTGTGGTCTCAGTTTGCCTCCAATCCCCTCGGCTCCGACGGTCAGGTCTACACCGGCGTGGACATGACATCGAACGTGCGCAAGCTCGCGACGAGCCTGCTCTTGGCCAACGTCTGCGCCGAGTCAGCCAACCAGGCGATTGCGAAAGACCGCGCCTCGGGCGGCATGGGTGCGCGCGTCTTCGGGTCGATGACCTTCGGTCCGACGCCCTTCTCGAACACCTCGCCTTCAGGCCAGGTGCAAACGGGCTACACCTACGGCGAGACCAGCGACCGGCTCGGGCTGCAAGCCGCGTGCGGCTCCGTGACCCTGACGCTGTCAGCGCCGCCATCGAAGAGCGGCATCGAGCCGACCGGCCAAACCCAGGAACAGCTCATCAACGTGCAGAACGTCACGGCGACCGTCGAGAAAGCGCACCAGACCGCCCTGCCCGCTCTGCAAGCAGCGATGAACGCCCTGGCGAAGCAGATCGTCGATCCGAACAGCAGCGTATCGGCGCAGCAAGCCGCCGCCGCGATTGACGTCGGCGTGAACGCCTACGCCCAGGCCATCGCCAAGATCGGCAAGGCCGCGGCTGCGCAGCAGGTCGATGCGGACTACATCAACGCAATGCGTGCCGACGGGTGGGCCTACGCGGGCCTCTACTACGTCAAGATCGTGAAGGCCCAGTCCGACATCGCCGCAGCTATCAGCGCGATCCCGGCGTCCCAAGGCATGTCGAGCGCGAGCCGCACAGCGCTGTCGCTTTTCGTGGACGACATCGACGTCAACTTGAACAAGGCGAACGACATCCTGGCGCAGAACAACGCGGGCGGTGGCAGCGGTGCGGATCGGATCATCGCGTGGTTTGCGACCGGCAAATCGGTCGTGGACTCGACGCTCAGCGGTGGTGGCCAGGTCAACGCGAACCCCCTGCTCGCCGTGGTCGAGCTCGGCCACTCGATGATGTGGTGGGGCGAAGGCGCATTCACCGCAGCGTCGTCTGTGTCGCTGCTTGGCGTCATTCCACGCGTCAGCAACGTCATGCAGCTCGTCTACACGATCATTTCCGGCCCATTCGCCTTGATGTTTTCGGTGCTCGTCGGCGGTGGCGCGATGCTCGCGGTCTATCTGCCAATGATCCCGACGCTGATGTGGTACACCGCCGTTTTCTCGTGGGTCGTGACGCTGGCTGAAGCGGTGATCGCCGCGCCGATCTGGATGTGCATGCACCTGCACCCGGCGGGTGAAGAAACCGGGAAAGCTTCGTCCGGGTACTCGCTCATCCTGTCGCTGACCGTGCGCCCGGCGCTGATGGTTTTGGGGCTTTGCATGGCGATCGAAATCCTGCCCTTGGCCGGCGGGTTCGTCATGGGCACGTTCGCCATCGCTTTCCACATGAGCGTTACGTCGGGCCACTTCGCCGGGCTGTTCATCACGCTGGCCGGCTGCGTCATGTTCGTGACGACCATGGTCTTGATCATCCGCAAAACCTTCTCGCTCATCCACGTCATTCCGGACCAGATCTTGACGTGGATCGGCAACGGCGCGGGCCAGCTCGGCTCGACGATCAAGGAAATGGACGGGACCGCGCACAACAAGATGGCGGCGGCGTTCTCGCACACGACCAAGGTGGCCGGCGCCGCTGGCGGTGGATTGGGTAACGCACTCGGACGGGATCCAAACGGCAAGGGAAAAGGCGGCGGATCGAAGCCGGACCGCGATCCAGGCATCGCGATCGGGCCGCGCGAGCCGGAAGTCGATGATCCGGCTGGCAAAAATGACGAGGCGAAGGGCAAGCCGGGCCAGAGCGTTGCGGGCGACGAGGGCAGTCTGAGCGAGGCGCGGAGGGCGGCGAAGGATGCGGAGGGAGGTGCGGCCGGAAGCAGCGCTCGTGGCGATGAGGCTCCTGTTGCACGTGAGGCGAAGGTGTCGAGCCAAGAACCGGAGCACGGTGCGGCGCCGACCCGCGAATCGCAGTCGCCCAAGGAGAGGCCGGCTGAACGCGAGAGCATCGCCCAGGTGACGGGGCGCCCGGTCACAGAGCGTAAGACTACCTTGGCGGAAGACCTCGCAGCGTTTCAGGCATCGCTGGAAAGCCAAGTGGCGCGAGACAGAAACGACAACGATGCCGCCCAATGAAAGGCACATGACGACCCCGTTCTGCCGTTCAACTTTCCCGAGAGCGGCCGTTCGTGCGCCCGATATTTTCCTAGAGGAAGCTTTGCTATGATCGTCGGCAACACGTTGATTGGAAGTGGAAAGTGGGCATCACGTACCGTTTCATTGACGACCCCGCGAGGGAGTCGCCCATCATACAGTGGTTTCGCCAGCTAGCCGAACCACCGCTCGAAGTGGAGACCGAGCGCTCGCGAGTTTTATATTTTAGGGAGTCGGGCCCATTGCAATACGCTGAGGACGGTTCGATCGATCCTCAAACTTCACCAATTGTGATCGTGGTCCTGCCACGAGTAACACACCGAGCATTGTGGACCGTTGGCGAGGTCCATTTCCGTACTGCGGCCTTGCGGCGCCGACACCCGAAACTACATCGCATCGCCAACGCGTTTCTTGCTTGGATCAGCGCGCACGAATGCGTTTATTCGCTTGAAAATCGTTCAGGTGATTTTAGCTATTTCCTCGAAGGCTCAGTCCGAAACGGCGACTCTCCTGTGTTCGCATTCGAACGTGGACTTACGGCGCTCAACGACGGCCAATATATGGTCGGGGATTCGGATAACGACTTGCGACTGAATCAACTTTGTCGACTTCTGCGGCTTAGAGGCTTCGATTGCGGCGATAATTGAGGCTTCCAGCACCGATTGTTAGCGATCTCGCCACCGTTGTCGAACGTCTCAAATTGGCCGATCACCGACCGAGGCGAATGTCGCGGCTCGCCCTACCGCGGACGCTCGCGTGGGCGAACATCCCCGGGCAGTTAACAGCGAGACCCGGACATTCGAGCAAGTGTCCGGGTACGACGTTTGGCCGAAGCTAAGGTTGAGGCGGCCAGATTGGCCCGTCTTTGCTTTGTGCCCAACACCGTAATGCTGCGATGAGGTGATATTGCCTAAAGGCATACGCGGATTGGCCGTTATCCCGCGTATAGACGACGAGGGGGCACCGTGAGGCAAAGCGATTGGTCGTGGGTTGCGGCAACTCGGGTTTGGTGGGCTTTTACTTGGCGAGCGGTGCTCGCAGGTCTTTTTTCGGCATTCATCGTCGGCCTCCTCGCCGGATTTGTGGAAGGCCTGCTGGGCGCGGGACGGCACCCAGCGATCGGCATAATAATCGGTATGGCTTGCGGTATTCTCGCGAGCTTATGGGCGATGCGTTCCGCCCTTGGGCGAACTTACTCGGGCTTCCGGATCACGCTCACGAGGACGTATTAGGCGCGCAAGCACTCGTAGCAAGCTATGGCGCTAGCGCCGTGAGCGTGGTGAAACCCGTTTTTACAATCGTCGGCCCGTCACCCCAAAAACCGCTTGATTGCCGCTGAAAATTCGACCTCGTTGTCGAGCATCATCAGATGGCCGCTATCCGCGATCGTGTGGCTTCCAGCGCATTTTTCCAACGCCCAGTCCGGCACGGCCCAGTCTTTGCGCGAATGCTCTCCGGAAAGCAGATACACCGGATGCCGATCGAAAACCTCCTCGATCAATCTCAAATAATCATTGTTTCCCGTTGTCGTGACTACGGACTGGCCCATCGCACGGAGAGTGGACGCCGGCTGATGAGCAAGCCACCGGGCGGCGATCTCGCGGATATGCGGTGCCGGTTTCATAACGGAACCGGCGATCCAGCCTAGCGGGTCAGCACGGAAACCCGCCAGCATCGCATCTGTGGCAACTCGTAGCTCTCGACGTGAAGCGTGCCGATGAAACCATGAACGAAAACAGTGGGAGAAACGTTGTGCATGTTCTGAGACGGGCATGTTGAAGTCATGAAGCGGGGCGTGCACGAAGGCGCACCCCGGCAGCCCAGCTGCCCCGTGCGCCCCTTGCAATACAGCCCCATCATCCAATATGATTCATATACGTTTCGTATATGGGGCCACCATGGGCATAGTAAACATCGACGAAGACTTGCACGATCAAATCCGCAGAGCAAGCGGGGTCTCATGCCGGTCGATCAACGCGCAAGCGGCCTTCTGGATCAAGATCGGCATGTTGTGCGAAATGAATCCAACGCGCAGTTTCAACGAGATCGTCTCGCGTGAGCTGCGCGCCGCGGGCGTAGTCGAGAAAGCCATCATGGCTCCGTCGCCATGACGAAGCGACCCGAAGAGATCGCACTGCTCGCTCAGTCGGGCAAGCTGCTGGCCGATGTATTCGGTCACTTGGATCGGCTCGACTTGATCGGCATGTCGACCATGCAGGTGAACGACCTGGTCGATAGCTTCATCGTCAACGAACTCAATGCGCGTCCGGCAAGCAAAGGGCAATACGGTTTCGCCTACGCGCTCAACTCGTCACGCAATGACGTGGTCTGCCACGGCGTTCCGTCCGCGACCGAAATATTGCAAAGCGGCGATATCGTCAATTTCGATATCACGTTGGAGAAGAATGGCTACATTGCCGATTCCAGCAAGACCTATCTCGTCGGCACGGTATCGCCGCAGGCCGAGCGGCTCGTGCAAGTGACCTACGAAGCGATGTGGAAAGGCATCGAGGCCGTTCGTCCAGGTGCCCGGCTTGGCGATGTGGGGTATGCCATCGAGCGACACGCCCGTAAACACGGCTATTCAGTCGTAAGGGAATATTGCGGGCACGGCATTGGGCGGGAAATGCATGAACCGCCCCAAGTGTTGCATTGGGGCCGGCCTCGAACGGGCTTGGTCCTGCAGGAAGGAATGGTGTTCACCATCGAGCCGATGCTCAATCAGGGGCGCCATGCCGTGAGAACGGAAGACGATGGCTGGAGCGTCGTCACGCGCGACGGGCAATTGTCCGCGCAATTCGAGCACACCGTCGCCGTGACGCGTGACGGCGTGCGCGTGTTGACGCTGCGCCCGGAGGAAAGGGTGCTCAACTGACGGCAGGTGGCGTAAAGTCCTCGATCTTTTCGGCGATCGATATGCGATGAATTGTCGATAATTCGGGTATTCGCAAATCCGTGCCAAGCGGTGATCCGCGAGGCTTCACTGAACGAAAAGCCTGCTGCCTGAATGCAGCCATTGAGATCTTCCATGACCGAACCCCGTCTGACATTCCGTGACCAGAACGAATGGGAAAACTGGTTGACGCAAAATGGCGGTACCTCGGCCGGGATATGGCTTCGCCTCGCCAAAAAGGGCGCCGGGCAGCCCACCTTGACTTACGCACAGGCTGTTGAAAGCGCCCTGTGTCACGGCTGGATCGACGGGCAAAAGCAGGCGGAAAACGAAGAATACTGGCTGCAACGTTTTACTCGGCGCTCCGCAAAAAGCATCTGGTCCAGGCTCAACAGAGAACGCGCCGAAGCGCTGACCGCCGCAGGCAGAATGCTGCCGTCGGGCATGCGAGAAATCGAGAAGGCCAAAGAGGATGGCCGCTGGGAGGCGGCCTATACGTCACCCAGCAATTCGGTCGTGCCGGACGACCTGCAGGCTGCACTGGATGCCCATCCCAAGGCCTGCGCGTTCTTTGCAACGCTGAACGGCCGAAACCGCTACGCCATCCTGTTTCGGATCCAGAATGCCAAAAAACCGGAAACACGGGCGCGCAAGATCGAGGAGTTCATCGGCATGCTCAATCGCGGCGAAACCATTCATCCCTAGGCCAGGACGGCAGAGAGCCTTGCTGCGTATGCGGCCGTGCCGGGGAAAGAGAACGAATGAAAGAGGAAGAACAACCGGCAAGCGTCGACGTGAAAATGATCGATCCGCCCCTTGCTTCAGCATTTCCGAGACTTGACGCTGCGCCCCAAAAGGCGCTCGTGGCATCGTGCAGACGGGCCACGGTGTCACGCCGTTCCGGTACATGCGCCTCATATAAGAAGCATAAAAGCGATGGAGAGCTGCATTGTGCTGCATTTATGAGGCCAAGGAGTGGTCCTCATGAATTGCACGCTACAAATTTTCCTAGACGATGCTTGGCTCGACTGCGCACAGATTGAGCATGAGGACAACCGCCGGCACTGGAATCACCTCGTCATGTACGCGGTGGAACACTCCGATGCCCCGCTGTCTCTTGCCGAGCCAGTGGATACCGATTTCCGAACGGCTCGGACTATGCCGGCGTTTATGTACGATCTCGTTCCGCAAGGCGAGGGGCGGCGCTACCTGCCCACACCCCGATCCGACCAGCGTTGAGGTATGCGCGATCATCTCCCTCGATGACTCGCGTTCACGCTATAGCAAGCTGGAATCGCATTCTTCTTGGGCTGCTGCGCCTTATCGATTGCCGCTCGCACGCATCGATGCGAAGATTCGCTGATTCGACCTCGGAGGCCTTTCAGGAAAGACAAAATGATCTCGCACGTTTGCATCGGCGTGAACGACTTCGATAAAGCCTTCGCGTTCTATTCAAGGGTAATGGCCGCACTCGGGCACGAATTGAAATTCTGCGAACTCGAAAGGCCCTGGGCCGGTTGGATGGCGAAGGGGCGAGCGCGGCCGCTCTTCATCATCGGCCGCCCCTACGACGGCCATCCCGCACAAAGTGGCAACGGCCAGATGGTGGCGCTTCTCGTGCCCGATCGCATCTCGGTGGACAATGTGTACGCCGTTGCATTGGCGAACGGAGCCGTTTGTGAAGGCGAGCCCGGCCTTCGGCCCCATTACCATCCCGACTACTACGGCGCGTACTTTCGCGATCTCGACGACAACAAGATCGGCGTGTGCTGTCACGAGCCGGTTGCGAGTTAGGCCTCACTCGGCGATGGGGATGTATTTGCGCTTCTCTCACCCGAAGGGGCGTCACCGCGATCCTTGCGTCGCGAGCCGCCCGTTCCCCGCCACGCCCCTTACCCGGCTCGCCGACGCAAGCGCCGCGAGGCTGATCATCGCGGTCCCCATCACATAAAAACTCGGCGCGCTCCGATCCGCCGTTGCGCTGATCAGCCAGGTCACGATAACGGGCGTGAACCCGCCGAACACCGTCACGCCCACGTTATATGCGACCGACATGCCGGTGGAGCGCGTCGCCGTGGGAAACAGTTCCGACATCAATGCAGGCAATGCGCCGAAATAAATCGACTTCAACAGCGCCAGCCAAGCAACGAGCCCGAACAACGTCACCTTCGATAGATGATCGATCGTGTACGAGAAAGCGGGATACGAGGTGACGACGAAGAGCAGTGCGACCGTCGTCATCTGCGCGAGCCTGCCGATGCGATCCGATAGATGCCCCGCCACCGGCGTCACGCATGTCAGGATCGCGCCGCCGATCATCGTCGCTGCAAAACTGGTCGACGCGGGTAGATGCAACTCGCGAATCGCGAAGGTGGGCACATACTGCAGCAAGTAGTTGACCGATGTCGATACGGCCAGCGCCCCGGTTGCGACCAGCATCATGCGCTTTTGCGTCGCAAACACGTCGCGCACCGGCGTTTCGGTGCGGACCGCTTCGGTGAAATCGGCGGCGTCTTCGAGAAAGCGGCGCAGATACAACCCCACCGGACCGATCAGCAAGCCCAAGAAGAACGGCACGCGCCAACCCCATGCGTCGAGTGCTTCATGGCTCAGCCACCGACTGAGCGCGAAGCCGCATGTTGCCGCCATCAACGTCGACAGGCCTTGCGTCGCAAATTGCCAACTCGCGAGGAAGCCGCGCCGGTGCGGGGCATGCTCGATCAGCATCGCCGTCGATGCGCCGAACTCGCCGCCCGCCGAGAAGCCTTGTATCAACCGCGCAGCAAAGACGCCGATCGGCGCCGCAAGGCCGATCGTCGAGTAGCTCGGCATTAGCGCAATGATCGCCGTCCCCACCATCATGAGGCTCACCGACATCATCAATGCGGCTTTGCGCCCGCGCCCATCGGCGTACGCGCCAAGCACGACGCCGCCGATCGGCCGGACGAGGTACGACGCGCCGAAGGTGCCGAACGTCAATAACAGCGACGCCGTTTGATTGCTTGTCGGGAAGAAGTGCTTGCCGATGTAGATCGCGAAGAATCCATAGATCGCGATGTCGAACCATTCGAGCGCGTTGCCGGCCGAGGTCGCAAAGACGATTTGCACGAGGCTCAACGGCTTGCGTGTGGCGGCGGGGGAAGACGAGTGGCTGGGGTTCATCGCGACCTCGATCGGTTGCTTGACGATGATGAAGACCGGCGTCGAGACACCTCGACGCCGAAGTGGAGCGGGCGCGGCCGAGTCGGCCTATTCGATAACCGAGGCATGGGAAGCCGACGCTTCGCGGCTAGTCGCGCGTAGTTCGACGATGCGCCGCGCGTCTTCGCCGAGGTCCCACCAGATTCCTGCCATGACGCTAAGCGCCTCGCGTGCGACGGAGCCGAGCAGATGTTCGTTCGGCGCATGTTGCGAGCATGCCGGGTACGAGTGCGGGATCCAAAGCGTCGGCAATCCAAGCGTTTCGGCGAATACATCGTTCGGGACGGTGCCGCCGAGGTTCGGCAGCAACGCGGGCCTCTTCGCCGTCGTATTCGCAATCGAACGCAGCGCCCAATCGACCCATGGGTCCTCGGGATCGAGGCGCGTGGCGGCCGCCGTGCGCGTCACGCAAACTTGCACTTCGGTGAAGTGGTGTCGGGCGAAATGCGCGGCCAGATGTTCCGCGATATGCGCACTGTCGGTGCCGACGACATAGCGCAATTGACACGTGGCGCGCGCAACCGGCGGGATGGCATTGACGGGCGCATCGGGGTTGCCAGCCTTGAACGCCAGCACTTCGAGCGTATTCCACGCGATCACGCGTTCGGTCGGCGTCAAGCCCGGCTCGCCCCACTCGGGGTCGATCTCGGGAGCGTTCGCATCGCCGCCCAATTCGATATCGGCGAGGGCACGGCGGACGGCGTCGGAGACGGGCGGTGGTCGTAGTCCATCGACGACGATCGCACCGCGCCTGTCGACGAGGCTAGCAATCGCATGCGCGAGCACGATCGCCGGGTTGCGCAACACCCCGCCCCAGTTGCCGGAATGGTGCGCGCCCTCGCGCAAATCGACCGTCAAATCGAAGTTCACTCCGCCGCGCGAGCCTAAAAACACCGTGGGGCGCTCGCCACTGACACGCGGGCCGTCCGATGCGATGAACACATCGGCGGCAAGCGCCTCGCTTTCTTGCGCGCAGATCTCGTCGAGGCCCGGCGAGCCGATCTCTTCGCCCATTTCGAAGATGACCTTCACGTTGTAGCCAAGCGTGCCGCCGCGCGCGTCGAGCACCGCACCGAGCGCCGCCAAATTGATCGAGTGTTGGCCTTTGTTGTCGGCGCTGCCGCGTCCATACCAGCGATCGCCTTCCACTGTCACTCGCCATGGCGCGAGACCGGATCGCCATTGTTCGTCGTAGCCGCGCACCACGTCGCCATGGCCGTAGGTGAGCACCGTCGGTAGGGATGCATCCTCGATTCGTTCGGCGATGAGGAACGGCGCGCGCGCGGCGGTCGGATTGGCCACGATCCGATAGGTGAAACCGAGCCGCGCGAGCGTGGGTGCAATTTCGTCGGCAAGGTAGGCGTGGAGCGTATCCGCTTGAGACGGGTTCTGGCTTTCCGTGCGAAAGCCGATGCGGCGGGTTAGATCGTCGAGCAGTCGGCCGTTGTCGTACGCCTGTCTCGCGCGCTCGATTGCATCCGCGCGACGGCTTTTGGTGAGCTGGCTCCCGTTCATTGCATGTCCTCGGCTGGCTAGTGACACCGAGGTTAGGAACGCCAAAAATTCGCAACAATTTCAATTTTGTCGATTAGGCTTGCCGAAAAGGCAACGCAATTTTTGGAGGGGACACATGCTGCACGGAATCGCCCTGCGCTACTTCGTCGAAGTCGCGCGCACGGGGTCGCTCGCCGCGGCTTCGGAGCACCTGCACGTTGCCGTGTCCGCCATCAGCCGGCAAATCGGCAAGCTCGAAAAAGACGTCGGCGCGCCGTTGTTCGAGCGGCTGCCGCGCGGCATGGTGTTGACCGAAGCCGGCGAATTGCTTGCCGAGCATGCCCGGCGCACGCTGCTCGAAGCCGACGCGGTGCTCGGAGACATTTCAGCAGGCAAGACGCGCGGCGGCCGGCTCGTGCGCATCGCGTGCACGGAAGGTTTCACGCGCTCGTTCCTGCCCGCCGTGCTCGCGCGGCACCATGCGGGCACGCCTAACGCGCGCTATGCGCTGCGCTCGGGTACGCCGGCGCAAGTCGAGCATTGGGTCACGGTGGGCGAAGTCGATATCGGTGTGGCGTTTTCAAGCGGCAATACGCCTGCGCTCGAGGTGGCGTATTCGATCCAAATGCCGGTGCGCGCCTTGCTTGGCGTCGACCATCCGCTTGCGTCGCACGCATCGCTCACGTTGGCCGATCTGCAGGCCTATCCCGTCGCCCTGCTCGAGCGCGGGACGACCGTGCGGCAATTGTTCGATTTGTGTTGCTCGACACGCGGCATTCGCATCGAGCCGGTGCTGAGCAGCAACAATTCGGCAGCGCTGCACGCTTTCGCGGCGCTTGCGGGAGCCATCACGCTCGGCAGTTCGGTGGCGTTGAAAGGCATGATGAACGAGACTGGCGTCGTATGGCGGCCCATCGACGAACCGGTGTTGAATCAGCGCGTGCTGCAGATCAGCACGATGCGCGAGAGAAGGCTCCCCGCGGTCGTGAAGGAATTGCTAGCGACGATGGTGGAGATGATTGCGGACGAATGACGGCGCGCGGCGCTTGCACGATGCGCGCGGTACCGCATTGACGCAGCGTCGTTCCGGAACATCGCTTGCTGTTCTCATAACGCATATGAAGCGATTTCTCGGAGGGATTCGATGTTTACGACGCGTCCATGGCATCCGCCGACGCTCGGCAACCCTGCGTCGTTATGCGCCGCCGCCGTTTTGCTCGGCGTCATCTACGCGGGCAGCACGATCGTCACCCGCTCTACCCGCTTTATCAACGCACGTTCGGCGTATCGGAGGTGACGATCACGCTCGTGTACGCCACATATGTGATCGGCAATTTGGGTGCGCTGTTCGCGTTCGGGCGAATCTCCGACCAGGCCGGGCGCCGGCTCGTGAGTCTTCTCGTGCTGGCCGTCGGCGGCGTGAGCACGTTGTTGTTCTTGTTCGCCGCGCATCCGGCCATGCTTTTCATCGCGTGCGCAGCGAGCGGCCTTGCCATCGGGGTGGGCGCTGCCACGGCCACGGCGTGGATCACCGATCTACACCGCGCCGCCGACAAGGCGTTTGCGAGCAGGCTTGCCGCGGCGGTTAATCTGATCGGCCTAGCGGTGGGCGTCCTGGTGTCCGGGTTGCTTGCGCAGTTCGCGCCGCAACCGCTGCCCCTCGCCGGTCGGAAACCCCAACCGCACACGTTCACGTTCCGGGCGCGCTGAAAAACGCCCTGTATTCGGAAAAAATACCCGATTTATTTGAGATTTCAATTCACCACAAAGGTATTATTTTCCTGTCAATGCGATCGAAGATGCTCTCCATTGCGATTGGGTAAATCGCCCGTTTAAAAGCGTTCCCCGAGTTGCTGCTATCGATTAATTGTTGCAACTCGATTAAAATCGCCGCTTCTCAGAATAATCTGTCGGTAAAACAGGGGCGTGGCATGGCTTCCAATAAGCTTTTCGACGCAGCATACGACGGGGGAATACAACGCAATCGGCTGCTCAAGCTCGATACGCCACTCGGGGACGACCAGCTGTTGCCGCTGTATGTGAAAGGTGTCTCAAGTATTGGGCGCGACTATGAGTTCGTCGTGGATGCGGTATGCACGCGCTCCGAAGCGATCGACGTCAGGGCGTTGATCGGCGCCTCGGTCACGCTATGGATCCAGCAAGCGGATCGAACGTACCGGCCGCATCATGGCTATGTCCATACCGCGTCGCGGTTGGGCGCGGACGGTTATTTGAGTTTCTACCAGATCCGTTTTTCGTCGTGGCTGCATTTTCTCCATTTGCGCCGCGATATGCGCGACTGGCAGGAGCAAAGCGGCGAGCAAATCGTGGCGGACGTTCTCGATGCGCACCCCCAAGCGCGCGGCGCTTATCGTTTCGACTTGCGGCAGGCGATGCCGTCGTACTCCTACCGCGTGCAATGGGAGCATGACTGGAATTTCGTGCATCGAAGCTTAGAAGAGGCGGGCGTGTTCGGCCGGTTCGAGCAGGCCGAAGACGGCAAATCGCATACGCTCGTGCTCATCGACGATCTGTACTTCGTGCCGGCGCTCGGCGCCGAACCGGTTCGTTTCGTGCGCACCGGGTTGCGCGAGGAAACGGACGGCTTCACGCAATGGAACGAGCGGCAACAGATCCAAAGCGCGACGCTGACGACGCGCACTTTCGATTACAAGCGTCCCGATTGGACCAAGCACGTTAGCGGTGACGTCAGCCGCCCGGATCGTGCGGTGCCGAGTCAAGGCGAGGTATACGACTACACGGGCGGCTATACGTGGGGCGTGCGTGAGCACGGCGACGATCAAGCGGCCGTTCGTCTCGAAGGCTGGGCGTCGCAGGCTCAGCGTTTTCACGGCATCGGCAGCTTGCGCGCGGCGATGCCCGGGTATTGGTTCACGCTCGAGGGGCACCCCGTGCATGACGCCGGCTCGCCGCAAGATCGTGAATTCGCGATTCTGTCGACGGCCTGGACGATCCGCAACAATCTGCCCGGCATGGAGGATGTCGCGGATTTCTCCGGAAGCTTGAGAGGCGAGATAACTGAAGCTTCGGCGGCGCCGAGCGGCGGCGGTGTCGTCGTCAAACACGCCGACGGCAGCGAAGGGTTCTTTCAAGTGGAAATCGAGGCGCAGCGGCGGCGTTCGCCGTTTCGCAGTCCGTTCGAACACAAGAAACCGATCATGCAGTGGCAGCCGGCGATCATTGCGGGGCCCGAGGGCGAAGAGATATACACCGATGCCTTGAATCGCGTGAAGGTGTGGTTTCCATGGAATCGGTTGAACGAGCGCGACGAGAAGGCCTCCTGCTGGGTGCGTGCTGGATTTGCCGATGCCGGTTCGACGCGCGGCGGGCATTTCCCGATGCGCGCGGGCGATGAAGTGCTGGTGGGTTTCGTCGGCGGCGAGTGCGATAGGCCGGTGATCGTCGGCCGCATGCACGGCGGTACGACTCCGCCGGTTTGGCATACGACCGGATTGTTGTCGGGGTTGCGCTCGAAGGAATACGGCGGCAGCGGATTCAATCAATTGGTGTTGGACGACGCCACCGGCCAGAACCGCATCCATCTCGCCACGACGAGCGAGGATTCGCATCTGCATCTGGGCTATCTGGTCGATCAAACGGGCAACAAGCGCGGCGAATATCTGGGCGCAGGTTTCGATCTGAAAACCAACGCCTACGGTGCGATTCGAGCGGGGCGGGGGCTATACCTTTCGACGCACCCGGCATCGGCGAAGCAGCCGTTCGATGCGCGTCCCGCGGTGTCGCAACTTGCCGGTGCTCAAAGCGTGATCGATGCGCTGTCGCAAGCCAGCGTGAATCATCAAGCCGAGAGCCTTCAGCAAGGTCACGATTCGCTCAAGGCTTTTGCGGATGCTACGCAACATGCGGTAGCCGGCGATGCTTCGCGCGGGCGCACGGCGGGCGGCGGCGGTGGCAGCGCGAACGGCTTCACCAAACCGGTCATGTTGGTCGCGGCTCCGCAAAGCATCGCTGCGTCGACGCTGCAATCGACGCATGTGTCGAGCGACGAACACGTCAACATCGTCAGCGGCCAGAGCGCGCACATCGTCGCGGGCAAGTCGCTGATCGCGAGCGTCTCGGACAAGATCAGCTTGTTCGTTGAGAACGCGGGCATGAAGCTGTTCGCCGGGAAGGGCAAGGTCGAGATTCAGGCGCATACCGACACGATCGAATTGACGGGCAAGACGACCGTGCGGATGCTCGCCACGACGGAGATGGTCAAGGTCGCGGCGCAGCAGGGTATTTTATTGACATCGGGTGGCGCTTATATCCGCATCAAGGACGGGAACATCGATATTCATGGGCCTGGCAGCGTCGATGTGAAGGGGGCGAAGCGCGTGTTTGCAGGGCCGGCGAGGATGGATGTCACGCATCCGGATTTCAACGACATGCCGACCAAGCGGCTCGCGCTCAAACTCCATGCTTCGCCGGACGCGCCCAATAGCGTGCCGGCCGGGATGCCGTACAAGCTTTTCGCGGACGGCGCGCTCGTCAAGCAAGGGGTGATCGACCGCACGGGGTATTTGCCGATCGATCATCACGTCACGACGCAAAACTATCGGCTCGAGCTGGCCAACGGCACGACGCATGAGATTCCCGTGCCCGGCGATTATCGCGGCGACGCGGACAACGGCCGGCTCGCGAACCAAGGTTTTCAATTCCACGAAGGATTGGGCGGCGGCGATGCACCGGCCGGAGACCGTGCGCAACATCGCTCGAGCTATAACGATTTGTTGAATCCGCCGTCGGACGCATAAGCCATGGCTACGCCCACATTCGACTGCAAGATCACGACGCCGATCGCGCTCAATGAGACCAACACGGCGAAGAGCACGATGCGGTGGTTCGTGCACAAGACCGAATACGATCCGCGGTGGTGCGAGTTCAGATACCTGGTGAACGGGCAGCGCGCGTTCGGTTCGCTCTACCAGGACATGCTCGGTGCGAAGCATTCGATCGACATCATTTGCTGGGGCTTTCAGCCGTCGATGTACTTCGTGCGCGATGGGGGGAAGTCCATGCGCATCGGGGAGTTGCTGGCGCATAAGGGCGAGAAGGAGAACGTCAAGGTGCGGTTGTTGTGTTGGCACGATCCGACATATCTATCGGAGACGAGCGAGAACAACATGCCGGGCTTCGACGGCAAAGTCACGACCACGAAACGGATGCTGCCTGACTTTGCGTACGAGCGGATCTCGATGATGAGCCCCGACTACCAAACCGACGAGGAGATCGCGTTTGATTTGAAATGGTATTGGCGCGCCAATTTGAACAACGTGACGAACACCGTTCACAAGAACGCGGGCGATCAAGCGCTCGACGAACTCTCCCTGTCGCGATTTATGCCGACGACCTGGCTAGAGGACGCATCTAACTTTGTGATGAACGAGGCCGTCGGATTCAAGAACCTGGAGTTGGCGACGCGAACGTTCGATCTGTCGGAGCGCGCGGAGATCATCGAGAGAATCCGTGCCCATGGCAAAGCCGCCGGATGGAGCAGCAAGCAGATCAACGGCATGTGCCAAGGGATGGGCGGCATACCCACTCACCACCAGAAAATGGTGCTGATCGATTATGAACACCCCGATCTAGCCGTGGGCTATGTCATGGGGCACAACATGCTCGATCAGTACTGGGATACGGACGAGCATAAGGCCGTGCCTGCGACGCCGAAGACGGGGCGAAGCGGACCTTCGCCGTGGCAGGACATTTCGAGCCGGGTGAGGGGGCCGGTGCTGCAGGATTTGAACGCGAATTTCTGCCAAGCGTGGGACCAAGCCACGGGGCAGAAGCTGGGGGACGCGCGCAAAAAACTCGGCGTGGCGGGCAAGCACGAGCTTTGTCTCGGAGGATCGAGTAACGCGCGGGGGATGATGGCCCAGGTGCTGCGCACGCAGTCGCAACATGGCAAGACCGATATCGGCAAGGCGTATCTGCAGGCGCTGAACAATGCGACGCAGTATGTGTTCGTGCAGAACCAATACTTTCGCTGGGAGGACTTCGCCGACACGATCAAAGCTGCGGCGGTCAAACAGCAACAGGCGGGGCGCGACCCGGGCAAGCATGGGTCGATTTATCTGTTTGTGATCACGAACTCGACAGATGTTGCCGTGGGCATGGGGACGCTGACGACCTATCAGATGCTCGAGTCGCTGGGGTATGGTGACCGGATGCCGGGGGTGAAGCGGGCGGAAACCGTGGATCAACTGGCGGCGAGAAAAGCGTCGCTGCAGGCCGCCCTCGCTAAGGAACAGCAAGTCGAGCAACGCATGCGGACACAGGGCGTGGATCCCGCTTCGGCCATCGGCGTGATGAACTATCTGCAGGATAGCGAGATCCGGCAGCGTCAGATGTGGGCGGAGATTGGGGAGATTGAGGGGCAGGAGCGAGCGCTGGCGCAGCAGGCGGGTGACGCAAAGACGCAAACACCAGGCGCAGACCTTGGCGCCACGTCACCGGGCGGCACGCCTACGCTTAAGGTAATCATCTGCACACTCGTCGCGCCGGATTCGCCGCCGCGCGCCTGGGTTCCTGTATACGTACACGCAAAAGTGATGATCGTCGACGATGCTTTTACGACGTTGGGCTCGGCGAATATCAACTTTCGCAGCATGAACGTTGATAGCGAAATCAATATCGCGCTCGAGAACGGGCAGGTTGCTAGTGGATTGCGGCGTGAGTTATGGGGGTTGCATACGCGCGTGGCAGACCCGGGTCGATCGGACAAAGACCGTCAACAGGAGACTATCGACGGCGCAAATGCGACCGGGCAGAATGGTTCGGCAGTGGCGTTCAAAGCATGGTCCAACATCGTCGTGCGAAACAAAGCCCTGAGCGACTCGGGCGCAGCGCCGGTGAGCTCGCTCGTCGAATTTTTTCGGTCATCGAACGACCGCTCATACAAAGACTAGGTAATGAAACGCCAACTTGTCATATTTTTAATTGCTGTTTTGCTTTGCTCGTGTACGAAAAAGGAACCACCAGTGTCTCAGCCCTCCAACTTGAATGCATTGCGAGCAAACCTGGCATTCACCTGCGTGCATGAGACGTCGCACCTGCCACAACTGAACTCGGATGCCGACAAGCTGTTTCTCTACGCGAGATACCTGCAAAAGGAAGCAGGTCAGAAGGACTTCGACGACATCTTGCGGTATTACCGCATTGCTGCGGCTTACGGTCATTACAAGGCCAACCACAATGCGCAACTGCTGATCACGCAAGGGCTCGCGCTTTCGCCGACGGGCCGGAAGGAAGCCGTCGATCTAGCGATGCAGCTTGTGCAACAGAGTATCCCCGGGGGCTACTACGACTTGGGCCACTACCTTGAGATCGGGTACGGTGTTCAGCAGGATGTGGGCGCTGCGATGCGATACATGCGCAAGGCAGCCGATCTTGGTAGCCCGGAAGCCCAAGATTATGTGGCTAGCAAGCTCAATCCGATTGAAATGGCGCCCGATATTGCTCGAAAGATGTGGCGCTGTGCTGCAGAGCAAGGTTACGGACGCGCGGCAAATCAGCTTGGTGTCGTTTTATCAGTTGATGGCCGGTTCGAGGATGCGCTTTCTGCGTTTCAGCTCGGGGTGCAGGCGGGCGAGACGCAGTCGGCGTACAGCCTTGAGCAAGCGTTCCGAGGGCCGTCGCCATCCGACAAGATAAATTATCTCGGACTCGCAAAGGATCCCGAGCGATCGAGGCGATATAAACTGATTGGCGACTTCATCGACAGGAACGACGGCCGAAATCCGAAGGTTCCCGATATCGGAAAAATTGTCCCACTCCCGCCTGCGCCGCTACCAGCCTGGGATGGCACCTTCCAATGGGAAAAAGAGCAAGCCGCGGCCAAGCCGCCGGAGAAGCCATCAGATGACCTCGTCAATCGACTGGCGAAGGGCAAACATCTCGATCCCTCGACAGGCTTGCCGTTACCAGGCTCGACGGCACGGACCTCAGAGTCGGAGCAGCAACCGGCATTGGCAGAAGAGCGTGTGGATCGTCTCCCGCTCGGCACGGTCGCGCTGACCGGCGATAAGTGTCCTGAAGACGGTATCTGGTGCGCAAACCTAGGCGCACGGCAAGCGACCAATGCGCAACGCCGATTCGCGAAAGGCGAAACATTGCCTCCGCTTTCAATTCAAGCGCCGAGGCAGATTGCCATTCTCGATCGCTGGATGGGCGCGAGGGAGCAAACCGAAAAGGTCATCTGGCAGCTGGTGTCGTACGAAAGCTAGGCTGAGTGTGAGGTGCGTCGAATCAGGTGATCGGAGATGGACCGGCGCATTGGCCCTCGGTCGAACGTCGTCACCTGTAACCGTAGCCAGCGCGACGCCCGCACCTCGTTACTGAGTCGGCCCTGAACAATTCATTTTGCTCGGCAAATGAGTTCACGCTGCCGACGGCGTAGCGGTTTCGAAGCCAAGCAAAGCGACGAGAATCAGGGCGTAAAAAAGCCGCAGCTTGCGCAGGATCAT
>NZ_JAUEQW010000015.1:0-124523 GCF_056498045.1 Trinickia sp. Z7 | reverse complement strand
AAGCCGCTTGCCGCTGCGCCGTCGTTTGCGTCATCTCGCACCTCCCTCGTTACCCGGTAACCGTCGATATGAAACATGTTACCCGGTAACGGGGCCCCTTACGACGTGTGGCGGATCTAGCGCTTACAATGTAGCGCCCATGACGCGTCGTTAATATCGGCAATGATTGAGACGCTGGGACGCTGCGATGTTTCGCCTGGACGCTGAGCTAAAGGTTTATGTGCATCGCGATGCCGTCGATTTCCGCAAGAGCATCAACGGTCTTGCGGCCATCGTCGAGCAATCGATGAAGCTCGATCCGTTCGAGCGCGCGGTGTATGTGTTCAGCAATCAGCGCCGCGATCGAATCAAGATGCTGCTGTGGGATCGAAACGGCTTCTGGCTGCTCATGAAGCGGCTCGAGCAGGACCGCTTCGTGTGGCCGCGCAAGGAATCGGTGCTTAAACTGAGAACGGAGCAGCTGCACTGGTTGCTCGACGGTATCGACATCGAAGCGATGCGTGCACATCCGACGCGATATTATCGGCGTGTGAGTTGAAACGCGAACCGGCATCGCTGGTCTAACCCAGCGATGCCGCCACCATCCTCATCCTCATCCTCCTCCGACGAACTAGAGACACTGCGCGCAGAGCTCGCTGCTATGAAGGGCGAGTTGCGTGTGGTGACGGTCGAGCGTGACTTGCTGCGCGAGAAGCTCAAGGCCTATCAGCGGCAGCTGTTTGCGGCCAAGAGCGAAGTGCGCGGCGCCGAGCAACGCGATCTATTCCTGAACGAAGCCGAAGCACTTGCAACCGGATGCGAACCGGCGCAAGAGAGCGACGCACAGCAGCGCATTGAAGTCGGCGCACACGAGCGCAAGAAGCGCGGACGCAAACCGTTAGACCCGATGCTGCCTCGCGAGATTGTGCGCCACGAGCTGCCTGAATCGGCACGTGTTTGTGCGCACGACGGGCATGCGCTCGTCGAGATCGGCGCCCAGATCAGTGAACAACTCGATATCGTGCCGCAGCAGGTGCGCGTCATTCAGCACCAGCGAATCAAGTACGCGTGCCCTTGCTGTGACTTGGGTATCAAGGCGACGCCGGCGCCAGCGCGCATCATTCCCAAAGGACTCCTCACTGAGTCAGCGCTTGCTTGGGTGGTCGTCAGCAAATTCGCCGATGCGCTGCCGCTGTATCGCATCGCCGCGTTATTGCATCGCTTTGGCGGCGACCTCTCGCGCGGTACGCTGGCCGCCAGTGTGGTGCGCGTCGGCACAGCAGTCCAGCCGCTGATTAACCTGATGCGTGATCACTTGCTTGAAGCCGACATCGTCTACGGCGATGAAACGACAGTGCAGGTGTTAAAGGAACCGGGACGTGCTGCGCAGCGCAAGAGCTACATGTGGGCACAGATGAGCGGCACCGGCCCTCCGGTTCGATTGTTCAGCTACAGCCCGACACGCAGTACGGCACAAGCCGCGGCGCTGTACGCCGGCATCAAACCCAATGCGGTATTGATGACGGACGGCTACGAGCCGTACAACAACATCGCCGACACGAATCAGCTGATACACCTCGGTTGTTGGGCGCACGCACGTCGCTACATGATCGAGGCAGAGGAGAATCTGCCCAAAGCGCAGCGTAGTCGTGATCATCCCGTCAGCGAATTCATTCGGTTGATCGGGCAGCTCTTTGCGGTCGAATCCCGCTGCGAGGACATGACGCCCGCGGATCGGCTGCTGGTGAGGCAACGCGAGAGTCGCCCGGTGCTCGAACAAATCGAGCACCGCCTCTTGTGCCAGTTGCACGCCGTATTGCCGCAAAGCGCCTTCGGCAAAGCATTGCACTACCTGCAGAGCCAATGGCCCAAGCTCATCCGCTATGTCGAGAACGGCGCCTGGCCGATTTCGAATAACGTCTGCGAGAACGCTATCAGGCCGTTTACCGTCGGCCGTCGCTATCGTCACTCCGTCGTTATCGAAGATCTTCAAGGGCATGTGAGCGATAGCGTCTGTCTGCAAGACGCGACATACTTGAAGCGGTGGCGGCAACCTTCCATAACTGAGAGTACTTTCCTCGTGCTGCCTTATTGTTTCGAGGAGGGTCGCCATGCCCAAGTACTCACGCGTCAGACCTGGCCATATTCTTGCCGAACGATGGTTCGCCAAGGCTGGCTTAGAAGCGCTTTCGGACGTGTACCGCCGATATCTGGTCGAACGTGGATACGCCACGCAGACCGTCGAGAGCTACTTCAGGAGCGTCGCGCACTTCGTTCACTGGGCCTCGCCACGGGGGATTGCCCCTAACGAAGTCGGCGACGCATTGATTGACCGGTTTATCTACGAACATCTGCCACGCTGCCATTGCGCCCCAAGATGCAAACGAACGAGAACCGACATCCACGCTGCGGTGAGGCGGTTCCTTGAGATGCCGAGCATCGCTCGTGCGACGCCTGTCTCGACCATGTTCGCAGCGATAGCGGGAGAGGTCACGGCATTCAATCGTCATTCGACAGAGGTTCGCGGGCTTTCGGACAGTACGTGTGACGTGCGCTGTCGACACGTAGTTGAGTTTCTCGTCGATCGTTTCGGCGGCAATCCGGTCAACATATCGGAGCTGGTTCCGTTGGACGTCTCCCGCTTCGTCCTGCGTCGCACGCGCGGACTCGCTCCCAGCGCGGTCAAGACCGTCGGCATTTCACTCCGCAGCTATTTGCTCTTCAAGGCTAGCCGGGGCATTCCAACCACAGCGCTCATTGCCGCACTGCCGCGGGTCGCGTTGTGGCGTCTCGCCGGGTTGCCTGATATTTTGTCGTCCGATGAGATCAGGCAACTGCTCGGTGCCTTTAACCGAAACAGCCCTACCGGTATGCGCGACTACGCCATTACGCGCTGCTTGTTAGACCTCGGCTTGCGACGAACGGAGGTCGCGCACCTGAGGCTCGATGATATCGATTGGCGCGTAGGAACCTTGACGCTTCACGGCAAGGGTAAACGAATCGACGTTATGCCGTTGCCGCGACCAACCGGCAGGGCAATTGCGACGTACTTGCGGCGGGGGCGCCCTCAAACTACGCGGCGTGAGGTTTTTGTACGCCATCGTCCACCGCTCAATGCTGAAGCTAACCTGGACATCGTAAGAAACGCGGTACGTTATGCCGCCGAGCGTTGCGGTCTTCAACAGCGCGTGCGCGGCACACACATTTTCCGGCACACCATGGCGTGTCGAATGGCACAAGGCGGTGCCCCGTTTAAAGAGATCGCCGACCTATTGCGTCACCGCAGCCTCGACACGACAACGATTTATGCGAAGGTGGATCTTCCATCGCTTCGGCGAGTGGCGCTTCCTTGGCCGGGGAGACGCTCGTGAACGGTCACATATCGTTTATGTCGTGGATCGACGACTACCTCGCAGCTCGCCGCCAGGCGGGTTATGCGCTCAAGGCGGAAGGTGGGCAGCTTCGACGCTTCGCACGATTCGCTGAACAGATTGGCTATCAAGGTCCGCTTACCATACAACTCATCGTTCGGTGGGCCAGCAGTTCATTCAGTGGTCGGCAGTTGACGGCCGCACGAAGGATCGAGGTAGTACGGCCCTTCGCCGCATACTGCCGGCAGTTCGATCCCGCTACACAGATCCCACCTCGATCGCTCCTCGGACCTGCTCATCGCCGATTAGTACCGCATATTTTCACCGACGACGAGATCATCGAATTGATGGCCGCCTGCGATGGTCTTTACCCTCCAGGCGGCCTGCGTGGCGCAAGCTGCGCGGCCATCTTCGGGTTGATGGCATCAACAGGCCTGAGAATCTCAGAAGCGACCGCGCTGAACCGTTCCGACGTCGATCTCGAGTACCGGTTGCTGCACGTTCGGTGCGCGAAGTTTGGTAAATCCCGTTGGGTTCCGATGCATCCCACCGCGGCCGACGCTCTGCGCCGATATGTCCGGAAGCGCGATCGCGATCCTCTCACCGCGAACAGGGAAGCGTTCTTCGTTTTTGACTACGGGCGTCCTGCCTCCACGGGAAGCGTCAATTACGCTTTCCATCTTCTCTGCGATACCTTGAAGTGGCAACCTCGCGGCGACCATCCCCGACTCCGCTTGCATGACCTTCGACATTCGTTCGTCTGCCACAGGCTACAGGAATGGTACGCTCGTGGAATGGACGTGGATGGCAGCGTCCTTGCGTTGTCTACCTACCTCGGCCACGCCAAAGTCACCGACACATACTGGTATGAGACAGCCACCCCTGAACTCCTGGCAATTGCAGCTCAGCGCTTCGTGAGCTGCCGAGGAGGTACGTCATGAGCAAGTCTCCCGTGCAACCATTTCCTGTTTTGCTGCAGAAGTTTTTCGTACAACGCCTCTTGCAGCAGCGACACGCAAGCCCCCGGACCGTGACGGCGTACCGAGACACCTTCCGTTTGCTACTAGCCTTTGCGTATCAACGTCTGCACAAGCAGCCTTCCGATCTCGCTCTTGAAGACCTAAACGCGTCGTTCATTCTGAAGTTTCTCGGTCACCTCGAACAGGATCGACACAATTGCATCCGGAGCCGTAACGCGAGGTTTGCTGCCATCCGCTCGTTCATGGAATACGTCTCGTTCGAGGAGCCGTCTGCGCTGGCGCTTGCTCAGTCTGTCCTGTCAATTCCGATGAAGCGCTTCGAACAGCCCCTCGTTGGATTTCTGTCTCGCGAGCACATCGAAGCGATCCTCGCCGCCCCTGATGCTGAAACGTGGATAGGGCAACGCGATCAGGTCATGCTGGCAACTTTGTACAACACCGGTGCGCGTGTTTCCGAACTTCTTGAGATGCGTGTATGTGACCTCGTTCTCGGCTCTACCGCGTGGATACGCATACACGGCAAGGGACGCAAAGAGCGTTCGGTGCCACTGTGGCCGGATACAGCCCGAGAACTGAGGCGATGGTTAAAGCAATACCCGCGCGCTTCAGATGAACCTCTCTTTCCAGGCCGGTCCGGCGACCCACTCACACGTGTCGGATTTACTGAACGACTAAAGCTCGCCGTCGAGGGTGCCTCGCGGACGTTTCCTGAACTTGCACGGCGTCGAATTTCTCCGCACGTCGTGCGCCATTCGGTGGCCATGCATATGCTGCAATCAGGCGTTGACATCACCGTCATCGCGCTGTGGCTTGGTCACGAAAGCCCTGTCACAACTCACCGCTATGTAGAAGCTGATCTCCAAATGAAGGACCGAGCATTGCAGGCCCTCCAGGCCCCGTCTCGCAAGCCGCTTCGATATCGACCTCGCGACGACGTTCTCCGATTCCTACAGACGCTATAGTTATGCAAGATCGATGGCCACGCATCGGTCAAGAAACTCCGCCATCTTGGTCCCACGGGCCCTGCAAAGCAGGACCGTGGAGCCCCTTGCCGCTCATTGCCTGTTAGACGGCGCAACGAACCTTCGATAACGACGGAGTGACGATAGTTTCGTTTATGGAAAGGCTTCCCTAAGCGTCGCAACTGGCTCTTCTATGACACGGTTGCCGGTGCGCATGCAGCGGCCAACTTGTATTCGCTCATCGAAACCTGCAAGGCCAACCAGGTTGAGCCGTACAAGTATCTCCTCGCCCTGTTCAAGGCTCTACCGCTTGCTGACACAGCGGACGATTACGAGGCCTTGTTACCCTGGCGACTTACCGCCTCGGCAGACTGACGCATATCCATTCGCCTCCCGCAAGCCACGTCGTCTATTGTGCGCTTACACATAGCTCACGGAACGGTAACGCTCGGCGACGTGGGCAACGCATTGCAGGCAATCGGCGAGCGGGGGCTCATTACCGCGGGCATAGACACCGCCGTTGAAGGTGGAAGCTTTGGCCGAGCCCTCGAGGGCAGCGTGATCTCCGATGTGGGCGCGGTTGGTGCTTTCGCGATCGGGGCCGCGTCGACGGATTCGAAGTCTCTGCTTGCTGAAAAGACACCTGGATACGTGCTTGCACATGCCGGATTGGGATGTGCGTTATCTACCGAAGGCAATATCGTCGGCTATCAAGGGAGCGGTACTGGACGGCCAATCTATCAGGTGACGATTAACGGTCAACCCCAGCGTATTGCAGTTACAGTTGGCAGCAACGGCTTTATAGTCGGGGCGAATCCTGCGGGGAGAGGAAAATGAGAATGATCAAGTTGATGGCAGACTACCAGTGTTACCCTCTTTGGGAGGCTTCTCCGGGGGAGGTGGGGAACATCGATCCAGGTGAGTTACCGATATCGTCCTTGCTGAAAGAGCGGCTGATGATGTGGGCTGCCAAGTTTGATGCAACGCTTGATATGGATGATCCGGCGAACTCCGGGTTCGCAAGCGAAACGGCGGCCAATGAATTCAGAAATGAGGGGATGGCGTTGGCACACCAATTACAGGACGAACTCGGGGCGGCTTACATTGTTACGTCGCAAATACGAGGCACTGCGAGACGATAGGCGTCTGCTGAGGCTGTCGGGGTGAGGTAGGAACCCGCCCTTGGGCGGATTCCATGAATAAGAAGGGCGCTTATGCGGGCGTGATCACAAGCCGCTGTTGTTGGACTTCTATCTTAAGCCGTTGGTAAGGCATGAAGCCAGCTTCTTCGATCCAACGGCCGGAGAGCTTGAACCAAGGGACGAGAGGCGGTGCGGGCCGTCGGCGAGGCGAGTAGGGGCGCCAGCGGGGCGATTGCTGAATCGTGACGCTGCGCGAGGGGTGAGCGTCGTCAAATGCTTTAGTATTGGCGTCAGCCATATCGACTCCTTGTCCGAGTTGATGGTGGTCAGCGGGCCGTGAGTGTTGGTAGCACTTGCGGCCCGCGCTGCGTTTACGGCGATGGAAGGGTGGCCGTTCTCCTGTTAGCGGTGCTGTTAAGTCTTTGATTGTATTAAAAATCAGTAGTCCTAACCATTAGACGATCGGCCTAGGACGGCTGGTAATGCAGTGCGGGCCATGCGGCCCGATAGCGAGAGGAAGAGAAGAAGTGCCGTGCCGGAGCGGCCCGGAAATCCTGGCCGTGGGCCAGGATTGGCAACGAAGGGGTTCAAGCGGGCCAGTGGGCCCGAGAGTGTGACGAAGAGGGTTCGTGCGGCCCGCCGGGCCGAGGGTAACGAAGGGCCGGGGGTAAATCGTCTGCCGGCTGCCGCCGTCCCTTTGGGCCGTCGTCATCCGTCAGCCGATTGAACATAACGCGGCCATTATCAACGGCCGGTGTAGGAGCAAAGTTCTAATGTCGTATCTGGGCAAAGTTCAAATGTCGTAGTGCCGAGCTGTTTGAGCGCATTCTGGCGAGGTTTCGACCTGCCGGAGATCGCCGTGACGCGTTCAGGACTGATCACCATGAGCATGCGCGAGCTGGATCGTGTAAAGGTTATCGAAGCCGTGCTCGGCGCGTCAAGGGTTCGCTTCGCCGGGCTGCGCCCGCCCTTGACGCGCCTGCGCGCGGCGTTGGCTGGGTGAGGCCAACAGCGCGAGTGTCGCGCCGGGCGAACAGGAGTTGCGAGATGGAAATCACGCTGAAGGTGGACAAGGTGTTCAACGAGATGTGCGAGAACGCGGGCACGCGGCCGGAGGTGGTGCTCAAGTGCTTCATGTGGGACGTGATGATTGCCGGCGAACTGCCGCCGCAGACGCGACGATTGCTCACGTTGTTGGTGGATTGGGTCAAACAGGAATGCGAGGCCCGCGACGAGACGCGTGAAGCGCTGCGTTTTACACGGCGCGAGGTTCGAGCGGCGACGCGCTGGGGCGATACGCAGTTGAAAATCCATCTGTCGCGCCTGGTCGAGCTCGAATACGTGATTGCCCACCGCGGACGCAACGGCCTGTTCGAATACGAGCTGCTGTACAGCGCCGACGACGATGGGAAGCCGCACCTGTGCGGGTTGATCGACCCGACTACCCTTACAGGCGACGGCACGCGGTCGGGCACAAGCGATGATCGGTCGGGCTCTGGTCGGGCTGTGGTCGGCGAGCGGTCGGATGCGGCTGAGAGGCCGCAAAGCCGTACCGAACAGGGCAAAGCGGCCGATGCGGTTGGGCTTGCACGAAGTGCGGTTAACCACGAAGGCGGCCTCCTCTCTTTAGCCGCCGTTGCCCTGCCGTCCTGACGATGCCGAACCTTGGGAGGCGAGAACCGTACCCGCCGATTGGGCCGGCGCACGATCCGCTGAGCTTGTATCGGCAGATGATGGACTTCCTGATGTGGCTCGAGGAGCGCAACACGTCGCGGCATACGCTCAAGCATTGGGAGCTGTATCTGCGGTACTTCGTGAGCTGGTGCGACGAGCGAGGCCTGACGCGGCCGGCGGAGGTGACAAGGCCGATCCTTGAGCGCTATCAACGACACCTGTTCCTGAAGCGCAAGAAGAACGGCGCGCCGCTGTCGGCGACGACGCAGGCGTCCCGCGTGACACCGATTCGGAAGTGGTTCCGGTGGCTCACGCGTAATAACCGGGTCTTGTATAACCCGGCGGCCGATCTGGATCTGCCGAAGGTGGAGGAGCGCTTACCGAAGCACGTGCTGACGATCGAGGAGGTCGAGCGGGTCTTGAGCCTACCCGACACGACGACGGCGCTGGGCGTGCGCGATCGAGCGATGCTGGAGACGCTGTACAGCACGGGGATACGGCGCATGGAGATCATCGGACTACAGCAGCGCGACGTCGATTACGATCGCGGCACGCTAATGGTCCGACAGGGTAAGGGCAAGAAAGATCGGATGATTCCGATCGGCGATCGTGCTCTGGCGTGGGTGGCCCGGTACCGCGACGAGGTGCGGCCGGAGTTGGCGATCGCGAGCGATGACGGCACGCTGTTCCTGACGGTAACGGGCCAGGCGTTCTCGGATAACCGGATGACGCAGATGGTGCGCAATCACGTGCGAGCGGCGGGGCTGGGCAACATCGGCAGTTGCCACTTGTTCCGGCATGCGATGGCCACGCAGATGCTGGAGAACGGGGCGGACGTTCGGTTCATCCAGGCGATGCTGGGGCACGCCGACATCAAGACGACGCAGGTCTACACGCGGGTGAGCATCCGGGCGCTAAAGGATATCCATTCGGCTACGCATCCGGCGCGGCTCACGCGTGCGACACTGAGGCCGGACGAGGCGCCGGCGACGGTGGCCGACGTGCTGGATGCACTGGACGCCGAGGCGCAGGTCGAGGGCGAAACGGAGGAATAGGGTGAGCGATGGGAACGGTTAAAATGGCGCCATGCGTGACTGAGCTTAGGGGCCAAGAAATGGGAACGAGCTACGAGAAGGATGTGGTGGCATGGGCCAAGGAACAGGTTGCGTTGTTGCGCGCGGGCAAGCTCTCGGCGATCGACGTGGAACACATCGCGGAGGAAATCGAGGACGTGGGTAAGAGCGAACAACGCGAATTGGCAAGTCGCATGACGGTGCTGCTGGCTCACTTGCTCAAATGGCAGTATCAGCCCGCTTTGCGGGGCAAGAGTTGGACTCGCACGATTGCGGTTCAGCGCAAGGACGTGGTCTACGTGCTGAACGAAGCGCCGAGTCTACGAGGCAAGTTCAACGACGCGCAATGGCTCGATGTGGTGTGGAGCAAAGCCGTGCTGAGCGCCGAGAACGAAACGGGCCTCGAGGGATTCCCTGAGACCTGTCCGTGGACGATGGAGCAGGTGCTGGATCCGGCGTTCCTGCCGGAGTGAAGCTGGCGACGGCGTTTCCCCCTTAGCCGCGCTTGGGTGGTTCTCTCTCCCTTCCGGTTCTACCCTGTAAGGCCGATACGATCGGCGTGTGGCGTTTGCGGGCAGCCCTCGAACGGTTCTCCTCTCTGCCTTCGCCTTCCCTCCATCGCCGCGCGCTATTTACTGAGCCTGCGCATCGCCGCTTCTAGCCCCGCGAGGGTGAGCGGATACATCCGGTCGCCGAGCAGTTGGCGGATGATCGAGACGGACTGCCGATATTCCCATAGCCCCTCGGGCTCTGGATTGAGCCACGCGTGGTGCGGGAAATGATCGGCGAGGCGGCGCAGCCATACGGCCCCCGCCTCCGGATTGTTGTATTCGACCGAGCCGCCTGCTTGCAGCACTTCGTACGGACTCATCGTCGCGTCGCCGACGAAGATCAGCTTGTAGTCAGGCGTGAACTTGTGCAGCACATCCCAAGTCGGCATGCGCTCGACATGCCGGCGGCGGTTGTTCTTCCACAAGTGGTCATAGACGCAGTTGTGGAAGTAATAGAACTCGAGGTGTTTCAGTTCGGACTTGGCGGCCGAGAAGAGTTCTTCCGTGCGCTTGATATGATCGTCCATCGAGCCGCCCACATCGAGCAGCATCAGCACTTTCACCGCATTGTGCCGCTCGGGCACCATCTTTAGATCGAGCCATCCTGCGTTCGCGGCCGTGCTGCGAATCGTGTCGGGCAAATCGAGTTCTTCGGCTGCACCTTCGCGCGCGAACCGGCGCAGCCGCCGCAGGGCGATCTTGATGTTGCGTGTGCCGATCTCGACTTGATCGTCGTAATCGCGGTAGCCGCGCGTTTCCCATACTTTGACGGCGGTCCGATTGCCGGCGGAGGGGCCGCCGATGCGCACGCCTTCGGGGTTGTAGCCGCCGTGGCCGAACGGCGAGGTGCCGCCCGTGCCGATCCATTTGCTGCCGCCTTCGTGCCGCTCCTTCTGCTCGTCGAACAATTGCTTGAGCCGTTCCATGAGCTTGTCGAGCCCGCCCATCGCTTCGATTTGCGCTTTTTCCTCGGGCGTGAACTCGCGCTGCAGACGTTTTTCCAGCCAGTCCAGCGGCAATTCGAACGCCTGATCGGTCAGTTGCTGCACGCCGCGGAAATACGCGCCGAACGCTTGGTCGAACTTGTCGAAGTAGCGCTCGTCCTTGACGAGCGTCAGGCGCGCGAGATAGTAGAACTCGTCCAACGAGGGCCCGATGACGCGTTCGCGCAGCGCTTCGACGAGCGTCAGGTACTCCTTGACCGACACCGGCAGCTTGGCCTCGCGCAGCGTGTAGAAGAAGTCGATCAGCATGCCGATGTCTCTGAGTGGCGGTTCGCGCTCTGGCTAACGATTGTGGCGGTTCATAAAGACGAGCCGCTCGAACAAGTTCATATCCTGTTCGTTCTTGAGCAGCGCGCCCGCGAGCGGCGGCACGATCTGCTTCTGGTCGAGCGAACGCAGCGCTTCCGGGGGAATATCTTCCGCGAGCAACAGCTTGAGCCAATCGAGCAGCTCGGAGGTGGAAGGCTTCTTTTTCAGGCCCGATACTGCCCGCAACTCGAAAAAGCTCGTCAGCGCCGCACGCAACAAATCCTCGCGGATGCCGGGATAGTGGACGTCGACGATGCGCTGCATCGTGGCCGGGTCCGGGAACTGGATGTAGTGGAAAAAGCAGCGGCGCAAGAATGCGTCGGGCAGCTCTTTCTCGTTGTTGGAGGTGATGACCACGAGCGGCCGGTGCTTGGCGCGCACCACTTCGCGCGTCTCGTAGACGTGAAACTCCATGCGATCGAGTTCGCGCAGCAGGTCATTGGGGAACTCGATATCCGCCTTGTCGATTTCGTCGATGAGCAGGACCGCGGGCACATCGGATTCGAACGCTTGCCAGAGCACCCCTTTGACGATGTAGTTCGAGATGTCCTGCACGCGCGCGTCGCCAAGCTGCGAATCGCGCAGCCGCGAGACGGCGTCGTATTCGTACAGGCCCTGTTGCGCTTTGGTCGTCGATTTGATGTGCCACTGGTAAAGCGGCATGCCGAGCGAAGCCGCGACTTCCTCGGCCAGCATCGTTTTGCCGGTGCCCGGCTCGCCCTTGATCAAAAGGGGGCGCTTGAGCGTGATGGCGGCGTTGACGGCGAGTTTGAGATCGTCCGTGGCGACGTACTGCGACGAGCCTTCGAAACGCATGGCTGCCTGCCCTTCTCGAAAAAATTCCAGTATAAGTCAGAAGGGCTAGCCGGCCCGCCCGGGTGGCGGTATCGTGTCGCTCGAGCCGGGCGCGGCGCCCCGGCGGCGCCGGGTGGACGTGCGACCAAGCGGCGCGGTACAATTGCCGCGATTTTTTTGGCCGCTCGTTGCGACTTCGACAACAAGAACGGCGCAGCGCCATTGCCCGCAGGCTTTTAGCGGGCGCTCGTTTCCCCTCAAGCCAGGTTAGAACCTATGAACTCTTTCGTCGGCAAACATGTCGTGACCGCAGCGCTCGTGGCGCTCGCGGGGTTTGCGGTGAGCGCGCAGGCGGCCGATGTCGTCGGCAATGCGAAGGCGGGCCAGAGCAAGGTCGCGATGTGTATCGGCTGCCACGGCATTCCCGACTATCGCACCGCGTACCCCGAGGTCTACCGCGTACCCATTCTCGGCGGGCAAAACCAGCAATACCTCGAAAACGCGCTGCATGCGTACAAGAAGGGCGACCGCCACTTCCAAACCATGCACGCGATCACGGCCTCGCTGTCGGATCAGGACATCGCCGATCTCGCGGCCTATTACGCGTCGCAAACGTCGGCGTCGGCGAACAATCCCGAAAAGTGACCGTCATTGCGGCCGCTTTCAGCTACCTCATTTCGCGGGATAGGAGAATTCATGAACAAGCCTGATCAGGCATTGCGCATCGTCGTCAAGGCTGCGGGGACCGCGCTCGTCGCGGCTGTCGGGGTAATCGGCTCGGCCCATGCGGCCAGCATCGAGAACGGTAAGGCGCTCGTCGAATCCCACAACTGCGCGGCTTGCCATGGGGCAGGGTTCACCAAGCCCGTCAGCAACGAATATCCGAAGCTGGCCGGCCAGCATGCGGATTATCTGTATTTCGCGCTGCGCGGCTACCAGGTCGGCGGCGGCAACCCGAATTTCGGCCGCAACAACGCGATCATGCAGGCGCAGGTGCAAAGCCTGTCGCTGAGCGATATGAAGGACATCGCCGCTTATATCGAGTCGTTGCCGGGCGTTCTCGTCGACAAAAAGTAATCGGTCGAACCGAGGTCGCGCGGCGCCCTGCGCGCAACGTGCCCGCAGCGTTCGATAATGATGACACCCTGCTTTCCGCGGGGTGTTTTTTTATGCGCCGCCTTCAGTGCGACAACATGTCGCAGGGGGGTCAATCCTTCGATGCCCGCCGTTCAATGCGGGCAAGATAGGCCTCGGTATCGGGCGGCATATTGCTGCGCTGCGCTTCCCAGATCGTTTCCCCGAGACACTCCATGATCGCGTGCTGCGCTTCATGTGTGGAACCGAGCCGGGCCGCGAGCCGCTCGTGCGCGGCCCGAATGCCGGGCGGCTGATCGATCGAGAGTTGCTCGCTGATCGCCAAATGCATCGAGAGATGCAGGAACGGGTTGGTGCGTCCCGCTTCGGGCGAATAATCGACGGTAGCCGTGCCTTCGTCGGCTAGATCCGCGTGGTATTCGGGATGCTCGACGATCCAATCGGCCGCGATCGCTTCCAGCGGCGTCAGGATCTCGCCCGCGCGCTGCTTGCGCCAGGTGTCGATGAAAAAGCGTCGGACTTCGTCGCGGCTCGGATTGAACATCGTGGGATCGACCTTGAAGTAGCGCCGCTCGGCCGTGCGCTCACAGGTAATGTGCCCCGTGTGCGCGGGCTGACCGGCCAATCGGCTATTTTACGCTGCCCGGCTTGCGCGGTTCGGCACTCCCATCCGATCTCGCAGTTAGAATCGACGCGCGCCCGAGCGAAGGGCGCCAGCCCCGCCGTGCGAGCCGAAACGCACGCCGGGCCGACACGGCCCGCAACGCTAACGACAACGACGTTCCTTTACCATGCCAGCTTCGTCCCCCTCCACGCGCGCCGATACGTTGCGCGGCGCTTTGCTCGTGGCGCTGTCCGCCGCCTCCTTCGGCGCCATGGCGATCTTCGGCCGCTATGCCTATGCGGGCGGCACCGACGTACTCGGTCTGCTGACGCTTCGGTTTCTCATCGGCGGGACGGTGCTCGCTGCCGTCGCACGCCGCCGCAACGTCGTCTGGCCCCGTGGGCGCACGCTTTGGGGCATCGTCGCAATGGGAGCCATCGGGTACGTAGGGCAGTCGATTTGCTATTTCGTCGCGCTCCAGCATGCACAGGCGAGCCTCGTCGCGTTGCTGCTTTACCTCTATCCGGCATTCGTGACGCTGCTCGCGGCGCTGTGGCTCGGCGAGCGTTTGACATGGGTGAAGGGCGCAGCGCTCGTGCTCTGCCTGGCCGGCTCGGCCGTGATGGTCGGGGGCGGGCGCGGCGAGCCATTGGGAATCGGGCTCGCGCTGACGGCGGCCATCGTCTACTCGCTCTACATCGTCGCCGGAGCGCGCGTGACGCGCGAGGTCGATCCGCTTGCGACCACGTCGGTCGTCTGTTTATCCGCGGCCGCGGTTTTTTGCATGGCTTCGCTCGTGCGAACCCTGGCAGGGGCGCCCCCGCACTTGCCGTCGACCTCGCTCGGCTGGGCCGCGCTCGTCGCCATTGCGCTGATATCGACCGTCACGGCGATGCTTGCTTTTTTTGCGGGGCTCGCGCGCCTGGGTGCGGCGCGCACGTCGATGCTTTCCACGCTCGAGCCGGTCGTCACCGTGTTGCTTGCGGCAGTTTTGTTGGGCGAGCGCCTGACGCCGCTGCAATGGTTGGGCGGCGCCGCGGTGCTGGCAGCCGTGCTCTGGCTCGTGCGTGCCGGAGGCGGTCCGCACGACGAAGCCGTATCGCTGGAAGCGAATCTATAAGGGCTGCTTCAAAGCTCGGGCGGCGGCGTTTTGGGCTTGAATTCGCATAGCGGCTCGATCGCGCAGTGCCAGCACTCGGGCCGGCGCGCCTTGCAGACATAGCGCCCGTGCAAGATCAGCCAATGGTGCGCGTCATGGCGGAACTCGGGGGGCGTGAATTTTTCCAGGGCTGCTTCGACGGCGCGCACGTCTTTGCCCGGAGCCAACCCGGTGCGGTTCGCGACCCGAAAGATATGCGTGTCGACCGCGATCGTCGGTTGTCCGAAGGCCGTATTGAGCACCACGTTCGCCGTCTTGCGGCCGACGCCGGGCAGCGCTTCGAGCGCGGTACGCTCGGCCGGCACTTCCGATCCGTGCTGTTCGAGCAAAATCCGGCTCGTGGCGATGACATTCTTGGCTTTGGTGCGGTATAGCCCGATCGTCTTGATGTAGTCGGCCACGCCCGCCTCGCCGAGTTCGAGCATCGCTCGGGGCGTGTTCGCCACGGGAAACAACTTGCGCGTCGCCTTGTTGACCGACACGTCGGTTGCTTGCGCCGAGAGCATCACGGCGATCAGCAATTCGAACGGGCTCGTGTATTCGAGTTCGGTCGTCGGATGCGGGTTGAGGCTTTGCAGCGTCTCGTAGATGGCGCGTCGTTTTTGTGCGTTCATGCGGCGGGGGTCGTCGAAGCGGACTCAGTGATCGTCGGGCTTAGCGGGGGCGCCGTGGGAAGCCTCGTTCGTGCGCGGTTCCACCGCTTTGCCCGTCGGCGCGCCGGCTGCGTCCGATCGCTCGGAAGGCGGTTCGGCCGGGGGGGCGTCCCCGCTTGCCCGTGGTGCTGCGCTGCGCGCTTGCTCGGTACCGGCGTCGGTGCGAGCGTCCGCACTCGCCGCAGGGACGTTCCTCGGGCCAAGGCCTTGAGCTGCCAGCGCTTCTTTCTTTTGACGGGCGCGTTCGAGCGCGGCTTGGATGATGGCGCGCTTTTTCGCGGCTTCGTCGTCTGCCCCAGGGCTTGCGGCTGCGGCTGCGGCGGCCGCGGCGCCGGCGCTTGCGGCCGCTTCCGCCCGCCGGGCCGCGGCACGCGCCTGCGCCGCTTGACGCTCGCGTTCGAGGCGCGCGGCGCGCAACCGGTGGCGCTCTCGGGCGGCGTCCGCCTGAGCTTGACTCCAGGCGTCCCAACCCGTGCGATCGCCCGTCACGGGCAGCATCGCAATGCAATCGACGGGACACGGCGCCACGCATAGATCGCAGCCGGTGCAGCGCTCGGCAAGGACCGTGTGCATGAGCTTGGGCGCGCCGACGATGGCATCGACCGGGCAGGCCTGCATGCAAAGCGTGCAGCCGATGCATAGGGATTCGTCGATGACGGCCAGGGCGCGCGGGCGCTCCTCGCCGTGCTCGGGATTCAACGGGATGACGCGCTTGCCCAGGAAGGCGGCCAGGCGCGCAATGCCCTGCGCGCCCCCAGGCGGGCATTGATTGTAGTTGGCTTCACCTTGTGCGATGGCTTCGGCGTAAGGCCGGCAGCCGGCATAGCCGCACTTGGTGCATTGCGTTTGGGGCAGCAGATCCTCGATGCGGTCTGCGAGCGGTGCGCGATCGGTCACATTCGGTACGTCTAGGGCACGCGAGAGCAGCGACGAAAGCGGGCGCCGAGCGGCGCGCTGCGGGGCAGCAGCCGGTGCGCTTCGCGTGCGTGAAAAGAGCGCATTATCGCCGATTTCCCGGATTGCGATTGGTCGGCCATGTGCCATAATCGAAGCGCTTTTTCGCACGAGGCGCAGGGTGTTTCGACAATAACGGCGCGCTCGTCCGCATTGCCGGCGAAGGACCGAGGAGGGCTGGCAGGGCGGCGGGGCAACGCGGCTCATGAAGCAAAAGGCCACCATGAATCAATTGAAAATCAAAAGAGACCCTGAAGGAACCCGGCGCCGTATTCTGCTCGCCGCCGCCGAAGAGTTCGCAAATGGTGGTTTGTTCGGCGCTCGCGTCGATCAGATTGCCCGGCGCGCAGAGACGAACGAGCGCATGCTCTATTACTATTTCGGTAGCAAAGAACAGCTTTTCACGGCGGTACTCGAACACGCTTTCAACGCATTGACCGAGGCGGAAAAGACGCTCGACCTAAATGGCATCGCGCCGATCGAAGCCATTACGCGGCTCGCCCATTTCGTCTGGGACTACTACCGCGATCATCCGGATTTGCTGCGCCTCATCAACAACGAGAACCTGCACGAGGCCCGGTATCTTCAGAAGTCGACGCGCATTCGCGAAATGATTTCGCCCATGGTGACCACGCTCTCTTCGATTCTCGATCGGGGCCAACGCGCAGGTCTTTTTCGTGCGAACGTCGATCCGTTGCGGTTCTACGTTGCCCTGTCGGGGCTCGGCTACTACAGCGTATCGAATCGGTTCACGCTCGAAGCCACGCTGGGCCGCGATTTCAACGCACCCGCGGAGCGTAGCGAAATGGTGCGAATGAATACCGAGTTGCTGCTCGCGTATCTGATGCGCAAATAGCGGGCGCCGCCGTGGCGGCGCCTGCGATCAAGCTTCGACGGGCTCGCGCGTGCGCTTCGTTTCCCGATTGTGTTCCAGGATGAAGTCGCGCAATTGCGGGTAGATGATCGTGCGCCAGCGGCGGCCCGAGAAAATGCCGTAATGGCCGCACTTTTCCGCGGTGAAGTGATGTTTGTGCTTCTCTGGGATGCCCGTGCACAGATCATGCGCGGCGCGCGTTTGGCCGCAGCCCGATATGTCGTCGAGCTCGCCTTCGATCGTAAACAGCGCCGTCTTCTTGATGTCCTCCGGCCGCACGGCTTCGCCGTTGACCTCCCACGTGCCTTCGGCGAGACGGAACTCTTGGAACACGATGCGGATGGTGTCGAGGTAATACTCCGCTGCCATATCGAGCACGGCGTTGTACTCGTCGTAGAAGCGGCGGTGCGCTTCGGCGTCGTCTTCATCGCCGCGCAGCAGGCTCTGATAGAAGTCCCAATGCGATGCCGCGTGCCGTTCGGGGTTCATGGCGACGAAGCCCGAATGCTGCAGGAAGCCTGGGTACACGTGACGGCCGACGCCCGGATAGTTCGAAGGCACCGTATGGATGACGTTGTTCTCGAACCATGAATAAGAGCGCTGCATCGCGAGCGAGTTGACCGACGTGGGGCTGCGCCGCGCGTCGATCGGGCCGCCCATCATCGTCATCGTGCGGGGAGTGTCCTCGCCGCGGCTCGCGAGCAGCGAAATGGCGGCGAGCACCGGCACCGTCGGCTGGCAGACCGACAGCACATGCAGATTCTTGGCGCCGATGTGGCGAATGAATTCCTGGATGTAGGCCACGTAGTCGTCGAGATGGAACGGGCCATTCTCGAGCGGCACCATGCGCGCGTCCATCCAGTCGGTGATGTAGACCTTGTGATCCTGCAACAGCGTGCGCACGGTGTCGCGCAGCAGTGTGGAATGGTGACCCGACAGCGGTGCGCACACGAGCACGACCGGCTCGTCCTTCAATTGCGCGACGGCCTCGCTATCGTCGGCGAAACGCTTGAAGCGCAGCAGGCGGCAAAACGGTTTTTCGATGATCGTTTGTTCGATGATCGGAATGTTATGGCCGTCTTTGACGATTTGATGAATATTGAATTCGGGCTTTTCGTAATCTTTGCCGAGGCGGTAAAGCAGTTCATAGCCGGCCGAAAGACGCGTCGCGCCGGGCACGTAGGCGAAGGGGCTGGCGGGATTTGCGAACGATTTCGAAGCGGCCTGTGCCCAGGCTGTCAACGGATTCAAGAGCGCGCGCTGAAACTCGTAAAACTGGTAAAGCATGGTGTAGGGCTCCCGTGGGGTATGGACGGGGCAAAAAATATGCGGCGCTTTGCGTCGCGGCTGGACCTTGAACGGATGCTCGTGGCGGCGTTACTTCTTTGATGATAAAGGAGAAAGGGTCTTATGTGCAATGCAGCAATCGGCTCGCCCGACGGGTGTTTTCCCCGATACGCCGCAGCGGCTCTCGTGCCGAGATAGGCGTGCTTGCCGAAGCTATCGCGACGCCCATGCCAGACAAGCGTTGGGCAGCTCCTCGCCCCAAGTTGGGGCATGAGGGGCGGCGCCGACGATGTCTTGCCTGCAGTATTCATAGCCGGTTGTTTTCTTGCACTTGCCTCGCCAAGCATGTTGGGAGGGGCCGAATCAGCGTGTCCCGGCCTTAGAGTGCCCCGTCTCCGAAGGCGGGATTCGCATCGCCCTCCGAGCGCGGCGGGTGGCCTGTCGCATGGGCGATCGATTCCTCGTGCCGCATGAGGTTCAAGCCGGTATGGATGAGCGCCACATGCGAGAACGCTTGCGGAAAATTACCGGTGAAGCGCTTCGTCTGCGGGTCGAATTCTTCGGAAAGCAGGCCGACGTCGTTGACGAGACCCACGAGACGCTCGTACATCGCGTGCGCTTCGTCCATGCGCCCTTGCAGCGCGAGATTGTCGACCAGCCAGAAGCTGCAGGCGAGAAACGTACCCTCGCCGGGAGGCAATCCGTCGTCGACCTCGTGGGTGTGATAACGGCGCACGAAGCCCTCGAACATCAAGTCTTGCTCGATCGCGGCGGTCGTCGAGGCGATGCGAGGATCGGTCGGCGGCAGGAAGCCGAGCAACGGCATCAAGAGCAGGCTCGCATCGAGCGCATCGTCGCCATAGACCTGAGTGAAGGTGCGGCGTTGCGCATTCCAGCCTTTCTCGCAGACATCGGCGTGGATCCGCTCGCGCAACGCGCGCCACTCGGCAATCGGTCCGGATAGCTTGAATTTCTCCGCGGAACGGATGGCGCGATCGAACGCGACCCACGCCATGACCTTCGAAAAGGTGAATTGCCGTCGGCCGCTGCGCACTTCCCACAGCCCTTCGTCGGGTTCGGCCCAGACCGTCGCCAAGTGTTCGAGCATGACGCATTGGAGCGACCAGACGTCTTCATCGGCATGCAGCCCGCCAACACGCGCCAGATGCAGCGCGTTCATCACTTCGCCGTAGACATCGAGTTGAAGCTGGCCTACCGCCTTGTTGCCGATGCGCACCGGCTGCGCGCCTTCATAGCCCGGCAGCCACGGGAGTTCCATTTCGGGCACGCGGCGCTCGCCCGCCACGCCGTAGAGGATCTGCGCCTGCGCCGGCGAGCCGGCAAGCGCGCGCTCGAGCCAAATTCGCCAAGCACGGGCTTCGTCGTAGAAACCGCAGCGCATGAGCGCAAGCAGGGTGATCGTCGCGTCGCGCAGCCAGCAGAAGCGGTAGTCCCAGTTGCGCGAGCCGCCCAGCCGCTCCGGCAGCGAAGTGGTGGGTGCGGCCACGATCCCGCCCGTCGGTTCGTAAGCGAGCGCCTTGAGCGTGATCAGCGAACGGCGGATCGGCTCAGCATAGCGCCCGGTGACACGGCATTGGGCGATCCAATCGCGCCAATGTTGCTCGGTGTGTTCGAGCGCCTCGAACGGGTCCTTGGCGGCGGGCGCGCGTTCGTGCGACGCCGAGTAGGCCAACACGAACGGAATACGCTCCCCTTCGGAGACCGTGAAATCGGCCTCCGTGTGCATGTTCTCGCCGCGCAGTTGAACCGTAGTGCGCAGCACCACCGTGTCGGGACCGACCACGGCTTTGATGCCGTGACCGTGGGGGAGCTGTGTGACCCACGGCACCGATAGGCCATAGTCGAAGCGCAGCGTCAGCTTCATGGACATCGGCACCGTGCCGCGCTTGCCCTCGACGATGCGAACGAGCTGTGAGCCGCCGTTGCCCGGTGGCATGAAGTCGATGACGGTGACTGCGCCCTCGGCGGTTTCGTGATCGGTTTCGAGGATGAGCGTGCCGTCGCGATAACGGCGCACCCGGGTGACGGGTCCGTCGACTGCCGGCGCTAGACGCCACGAGCCGTGCTCGTCGGACCCGAGCAGGGCGGCGAAGCACGCGCCCGAGTCGAACCGCGGCCAACAGAGCCAGTCGACCGATCCTTCATTCGAGATGAGTGCGGCCGTTTTGCCGTCGCCGACGAGTGCGTAATTTTCAATATGCGCGGGCATGGTGTTGGAAATTCTCCTGCTGTTTCGCGACGACGCCGGGACGAATGCGGTACGCAATGCCGGTGGGGCGAGCCGTTAGCGTGTGAAACCCAGCAAAGGTTACGCCTCGTCGTTCGCGCTCGCACTGGAAACGGTTTTTGCGTTGCCAGTGCGCAAATTCGCTGGCTACAATCTGGCATCGGGGATTCCGGCCGCGCGCGTTCGATACAACAATCCATACATCTCAGCGTGCCGCGCACTCGGCCATCATCGCGCCTGTCATCCAACACTCAAAGCGAGAACTGACGCCATGCTGAATCCGTCGAAGCTCGACTGCATCACGATTCTCTCTGCCGCACGCGAGGTCGGCGAAGACGCCTTGCTTCACCTCGATCCGCGCACGCTCGGTCTCACACGCAACGGCATGGAAACGGCCGCCGCGTTTCTGATCGAGCGCGCCTGCTTCAAGCGGCATCGCAACGGTAACGGCCAATACGCGGTGGGCGGCTTGTCGCTGCAAGGCAAGCTGCGGCTCGATCAACTCGCGAACGGTTGAACGAGCGCGCGGGCGGGCGAGTTCACAGATGCAGCGAGTGAGCGCCCGGCCCGAATAGCCCCAGTAGTCCGATGATGATGAGGTAGAGCGCGACGATGTAATTGAGCAATCGTGGCGCGACCAGGATCAGAATGCCGGCGATCAGCGCGGCGAGCGGTCCCAAGCTGACGGAAATACTCATGGTGGCTCCTTTCTCGTTTGGCATTTTCGATGCAACGCAGCGGCGCGCATCTTCGTTAAATCCATCCGGCAGCCTCAAAGCGCTGGTGCTCGCGCTTGCACTGGGCGCGATGCCGGCGTTTGCGCAAACCGGCACTGCCGGCTCCAGCTACGACCTGCTCGTCGGCACCTATACGACGGGCGGCAAGAGCGAGGGCATCTACGTCTACCGCTTCGATTCGGCTACCGGGCAGGCAACGCCCGTTTCGTCCATGAAGACGGTCAACCCATCGTACCTCATCGTCGCCCGAGATAACCGGCATGTCTACGCCGTCAGCGAATTGCCGGGCGAGAACGGCCCCGCGTCCGAGCGAGGCGGCGTCAGCGCGTTCGAGTTCGATCCGGGGGCCGGTAAGCTCACGTTCCTCGATCGGGTCTCGTCGGAAGGCAACGATCCCTGCTATCTGAGCTTCTCGCCCGATGGCCGCTATCTGCTGACGGCAAACTATTCCGTTGCCGCCGATCCCGGCGGCAGCTTTGCCGTCTTCCCGCTGCTGGACGACGGCCGCGTGGGCGCAGCGGCGCTCGTCGTCCATCACGAAGGGGCGGGCCCGGTGCGCGGCCGGCAGGACAATGCGCACGTTCATTCGACGGTGTTTTCGCCGGACGGCCGCTACCTGTTCGCGCAAGACCTCGGCAACGACAAGCTCTACCGATACCGCTACACGAACGACCACAGCCGAGGGTTGCTTAGCCCGACGCCGGAAGGGTATGTGCAGATGCCGCCGGGATCGGGGCCGCGGCACCTCGTGTTCGCTGCGACGGGGCGCTACGGCTATTTGACGAGCGAGTTGGCCGGCACCGTCACCGCGCTGCGATACGAAGACGGGGAGTTGACGCCGCTACAGACGCTCGCGCTCACAGCGCCGGGTTTCAAAGGCAAGATCGGCGCGGGCGCGATCCATTTGTCGCCCGACGGCAAGTTTCTCTATGCGACGAACCGCGGGGACGCCAACGAGATCGTGATCTTCTCGATCGATCCCGGCGACGGGCGGCTCAAGCTCGCCGGCAGGCAATCCACGCTCGGCCGCACGCCGCGCGAGTTCGCGATCGATCCTACGGGCCGCTGGCTGATCGTCGGCAATCAAGATAGCGATAGCGCCTACGTGTTCCGGCGCGACCCCGATACCGGGCTGCTCGCGCATCCGACGCGCCTCGAGATCGGCTCGCCCGTCGATTTCAAATTCACGCCGTCGTCTTGAAGGCGATGGCGTGCGACGCCCTCGCGGCGCACGCCGCTTCGCCTATCGGTGTGCCGTGCCTCTCATTGCTTCGGCGCGAGTCCCGGCCGAGCGGTTAATTCTTGCAACCGTCGCGCAGCTTTTACACGTGGTATTGCTTCGACCGTCGTCGGGCCTGACGTCACGGTTCCGCGCTCGACGGCGCGAGCACTTCGCGGCTGCCGTTGATGCCCATCGCCGAAACGAGACCTGCCGCTTCCATTTGCTCGACGAGGCGCGCCGCGCGGTTGTAGCCGATGCGCAGTTGCCGCTGCACGGCGGAGATCGAAGCGCGGCGCGTGCGCACGACGAAGGCAACGGCTTCGTCGTACAGCGGATCGGCCTCGGCATCGGGCGCATCGCCGAACAAGTCTTGCGGGGCGCCATCTGTCGCTGGGCCGTCGAGAATGCCTTCCTCGTATTCCGGCTCGCCGAACTGTTTCAGGTGTTCGACGACGCGATGCACTTCCTCGTCCGCCACGAACGCGCCATGCACGCGTTGCGGATAGCCGGTGCCGGGCGGCAGGAACAGCATGTCGCCTTGGCCCAGCAGCGATTCGGCTCCCATTTGGTCGAGGATCGTGCGCGAATCGATCTTCGACGAAACCTGAAAGGCTACGCGGGTCGGAATGTTCGCTTTGATGAGGCCCGTGATGACATCGACGGACGGGCGCTGGGTCGCGAGAATCAAATGGATGCCGGCCGCGCGCGCCTTTTGCGCGAGCCTCGCGATGAGTTCCTCGATCTTCTTGCCGGCGACCATCATGAGATCGGCTAGCTCGTCGATGACGACGACGATCATCGGCAGCGGCGAGAGCGGCTCGGGCGCTTCGGGCGTCAATGAAAACGGGTTGCCGATCTTCTTGCCCGCGGCTTGCGCATCGCGCAGCTTTTGATTGAACCCTGCGAGGTTGCGCACGCCCACCGCCGACATCAGCCGATAGCGCTTTTCCATTTCGCCCACGCACCAGTTCAGCGCATTGGCGGCGAGCTTCATGTCCGTGACCACGGGCGCGAGCAGATGCGGAATGCCCTCGTAGACCGACAGCTCGAGCATCTTCGGGTCGATCATGATGAGCCGCACTTCCTCGGGCGTCGCCTTGTACAACAGCGAGACGATCATCGCGTTGATCGCCACGGACTTGCCCGAGCCGGTCGTGCCGGCTACCAGCATGTGCGGCGCTTTCGCGAGGTCGGTCACGATCGGGTTGCCGGTGATGTCCTTGCCCATCGCGAGCGTGAGCTTGGAGACCGAACCCCGATAGGAAGGGGCGGCGAGGATTTCCGACAGGCTGATCGTTTGCCGCTTGGCGTTGGGTAACTCCAACCCCATGCAGGTTTTGCCGGGAATCGTCTCCACCACGCGGATCGAGGTCAGGCCAAGCCCGCGCGATAAGTCCTTCATCAAGCCGACGATCTGGCTGCCGCGCACCCCGAGGGCGGGTTCGATTTCGAAGCGTGTAATGACGGGGCCCGCCGACGCGCCGACGACCGCCACCGGCACTTTGAATTCCTGCAAGCGCTGCTCGATGAGCTGCCCGGTTTGCTCCAGGCGCTCGGCCGGGATCTCTTCGGCTTGCGTCGGCGCCGGGTCGAGCAGGTCGAGCGTCGGTAGTTCGACGGCGGAGGCCGCCGGGGCGTGGAACGTGAACTCCGGGCCGGTGTGGCCCCGCAATGGCGGGCGCGGGGCGCCTTCGGGCGGCGGGGGATCGAGCGGCGCCGGCGGCGAAGGCGGGAGTGTCGCAGCCGGCGGTGTCGCAGCCGGGGGCGCTGGAGCCGAAGGTGTCGGAGCCCAGGGTGCCGGAGCCGCCGCAGGCAAAGCCGCGGCGTCCGTGGGTTCGGCGCCTACGGGATTTGCCGCGGTCGCGGCCCAAGGTGCAGCGCCGGCCGGTGGCGTTGGATCGATCGCGAGGGGCGGCGCGGGGGCGACGAGAGGCGCCGACGCAGTTGCCGGCGCCTTGGCCTTCGGCGACGAAGCGAGCTCGATCAGCACCGGCGCTGCCGGCGCTGGCTCGACGCCGCCCGCCGGGGCGTTCGGCGCCAATGAGGCGCCAGCGGCCGGCTGACCCGCCGTCTCGCTCGCCGCCACGGAGCCGACCGGCATTGGCGGCTTGTCGCGATGGTCCGAGGGCGATGCGCTCACGGCCGATATTGCGCCGCTCGTTGCCTCGGGTGAGGGCTCCGCCTCTGCCGAGGGCGATCGCGCGGCGGTAGCGGGCGTGGCGCCGCGGCGCGCAAGGCTCGAGCTCGCAATCGCTGTCCACTGGGCAGCATTGGCTTCGATCGCGCGCAGCGTCTCGAGCACGCCGGGGGGAGGAGCGCCCGCGGCGGACGCCGGGGCGCCTGCTTCGGGCGCCGCGTGCCTCACCTGCACGATCCGCGGCCGTACGGGTGGCCGGGCAGGTTCCGCAGGAGCGGGCGAGGCAGGCTGGCGGCCCGGCTGGGCCGAGGTCGCGGCCCCAGCCGATGAGGCCGACGCGATCGACGATGGCTGCGACGGGCGGTGGGTTGCGTTCACGGCCGCCCCTGTGGCGCCGGGGGAACGCTGCTGCGCCTGCGCGACGCGGGACTTGGCGGCTTCTGTCGAAGCTTCATACGGCCGGGGCCGCATGGCGGGCGAACTCGCTGCATGCGATGCGCCCGATGGGCTAGATGCAAGCGGCGCAGGCCGCCTCTGGCGCGCTCCATGGGCGGAGGGGCCGGCCGGGAAACTTTTGCCTGACGGGGCGCTTCGGCTGGGCGTCACCGGCTCGAACCGGTTGGCGCTCGAAGCGCTCGCCGCATGCTGGCCCGCGCTCGCCACCTGCCCCGCGCGGGCCGTGGCGGGCGGCTGCCATACCGTCGGCCGGGCATATCGCCCTGTCGACTTGGGCGCCATGACGTTGGTCGTGTTGGTCGTGCTCAGGCGTGCGGCCGCGTTCGTGCCGCGCGTCGCGCGCGGCTCGTCCTCGCGCGCGCTGGCCGTGGCACGGGATGCCGGGCCGGAGCCCAGGTTCAATCCCAAGCCGAAGGCCCGATCGGCCCAACGCAGCACATCGCGCCAGCGGAAACCGATCAGCCAAGGCAGCGAAGCGAACAGCAACGCGGGCGGCGCGAACAAGGCGCCGCGCCCGAGCGAACGGGTGGCGGCGGCAAGTAATGCGTGCCCGAGCGCATTGCCGGTGTGAGGCGCGAGTAGGGCTTCCAGCGTCCCGCTGCCGGCCAGCGCGCCGGCAAAGCCGAGCCAGAGCCGGATCGTGCCGCGCCCCCGGGCGGCGGGTTCGCGTGCGAAGGCCGCCAGTGCTAGACGCAAGGCGAGAGGGACGAACCAAATGGCCGAGACGCCGAACCAGCCGAAAACTACCGTATGCATACTCAAAGGTGAAACGTTCGAGACGGTTGCGCGGCGCGCATCATCGAGTGTCGCGAAGGAAGGTGAGCGTGAGCCCGGTCGTAGCGATGATCCGCATTTCCTGCGGCGGCCGCATTTGCACGAGCGTGGCGCCCGCGTGTTCGAGCGCATCGAGGTACGCGCGCTCGATGCGATCGGCCTCGGCGCCGCAGGCTTTGCGCGTCGTCACGAGGGCATCGAACGTCAATTTCCCGCTCGTCAGCTCATACGGAGCCGAAAACCGGTTGCAGCCGGCAAAGCCGCTCGCGCGGCGCTGGCCGGAATGCGTGTCGAGCACGAGCGTGGGCGCCGCCGCTTTATCGGTCGGCACGTCGAATGCCGTGTTGCCGTCGCTCGTTTGGGCGCGCTCGAGCACCCAGCTCGTATCGTCGAGCAACTGCACGGCGGCGGGGTTGAGCGGATTGCTGGGGCCTGCGGCGGAGTCGGGATGGGTCGGGATCGCACAGCCGGCGACGAGCACGCAACCGGCGAGCGCGAGCATCGCCGCGAGCGTGCCCAAGCGCGACGGCAAGCCGCGCTGAGACATCCGCTGCAGCGGCGCGTTGAATGGATTCGACATGGCCCCGAACCTACTGTTTGAACTGGCGAAGGCGTAAGGGTAACGCACTCCCGTCGCGACGCGCGAGTACGCAAGCGCCCGATGCGGTCTTCGGCGATGGGCCGATGCAGGCTACGACGCACGCAAAAGGGGCCGGCCGCCCATGGTAGCATCGCCCTCTTTCCTTTCATTCGCATACGGGATACGCCATGCAGATCGGTCAACGGATCGGCACGCCGCTCTCGCCCAGCGCCACGCGCGTGATGCTGCTCGGCGCGGGCGAACTCGGCAAGGAAGTCATCATTGCGCTACAGCGTCTGGGCGTCGAAGTCATCGCGGTAGACCGCTACCCGAACGCGCCCGGCCATCAAGTGGCGCACCGCGCTCATACGATCGACATGTCCGATCCCGATGCGATCAAAGCGCTCGTGCACGTGGAGCGGCCGCATTTGATCGTGCCCGAGATCGAGGCGATCGCCACCGACGCGTTGATCGACATCGAAGCGCAAGGGCTGGCCGAAGTCATCCCGACCGCGCGCGCGGCCCAGTTGACGATGAATCGAGAAGGTATTCGCCGCCTAGCCGCGGAAACGCTGAGCTTGCCGACTTCGCCTTATGCGTTCGCCGATTCCCTCGACTCGTTCAAGGCGGCGATCGCACGCATCGGCTATCCCTGCGTGGTCAAGCCCGTGATGTCGTCCTCGGGCAAGGGCCAGTCCGTCGTGCGCAGCGATGCCGACGTCGAGCACGCTTGGCAATATGCGACGGTTGGCGCGCGTGTCAATGTCGGCCGCGTCATCGTGGAAGGATTCGTCACGTTCGACTATGAGATCACGCTGCTGACCGTGCGCGCCGTCGATCCTGCAAGCGGGACGGTGCAGACGTCATTCTGCGAGCCGATCGGCCACCTGCAGGTCGATGGCGATTACGTCGAGTCGTGGCAGCCGCAACCGATGTCGCCGGCTGCGCTCGCGCGCGCCAAAGAAATCGCGGAACGCGTCACGAGTGCGCTGGGCGGGCGCGGCGTCTTCGGCGTGGAACTATTCGTGCGCGGCGACGAAGTCTGGTTCTCGGAAGTCAGTCCGCGTCCGCACGATACCGGGCTCGTCACGCTGCGCTCTCAGCGTCTCTCGGAATTCGAATTGCATGCGCGCGCCATTCTGGGCTTGCCCGTCGATACCTCCTTGCTTGCGCCGGGCGCGTCGGCCGTCGTCTATGGTGGCCTCGAACGAGCGGGCATTGCCTTCGATGGCGTGCGCGAGGCGCTTGCCGTGCCTGGCGCCGACCTGCGCCTGTTCGGCAAGCCCGAAAGCTTCAAGAAACGCCGCATGGGCGTGGCCGTGGCGACCGGAGCCGATATCGAGGAAGCCCGCGAGCGCGCACGCACGGCTGCGGCCGCGGTGCGGCCCGTGGCGGCGGAGTAAGGCGGGGTAAAAGGGGAGAAAAGCGGTTGCTCGAAGCGGTTGCGCCCGGCACGGCTGGCGTTCGGGCGGCAGTTGCCGACAACGGTGCCCGCGCCGGCCGCGTCGGTTGGGCGCGCACGATTCGGCACCGTTCGGCACTGTTCGAAGGGGCGCTGCGTGCCGGGTTGAGGCGGGCACGGTCCGTGCAACCCCGCGGTGCTACAATGTCGGCCTTTCCGGCGGTATATCCGCCGGCTGGAGCCGGCCACGCGCGAAGCGCGGTCCTTGCGGGCGTCCTCGGCGCGAATGCGCGAGACCTGCGGTGGCTCCGCCTTCACGTCGATCATTCTCGAGCGGCTGTGCGGCCGCTGCCGCGCGCTCGAACGACGCAGCGCCTAGCGGCGCACTTTTAGCGAACGCCACCATGTCCGATCCCGCTGTCACGCCTATCCCCGCGACTTTCGACCAGTTCGGTCTCGCCCCAGAGATCCAGCGAGCCGTCGCCGAGCAAGGCTACTCCACGCCCACGCCAATCCAAGCCCAAGCGATCCCGGTCGTGCTTTCGGGCCGCGACGTCATGGGCGCCGCGCAAACCGGCACCGGCAAAACGGCGAGTTTCTCGTTGCCCATCATTCAACGTCTGCTGCCGAGCGCGAGCACCAGCGCGTCGCCGGCCCGCCATCCCGTGCGCGCGCTGATCCTCACGCCCACACGCGAACTTGCCGATCAAGTTGCCGCGAACGTTCAGTCGTACGCCAAGCACACGCCGCTGCGCAGCGCCGTGGTGTTCGGCGGCGTCGATATGAATCCGCAATCGGCCGAATTGCGGCGCGGCGTCGAGATCTTGATCGCAACGCCGGGGCGCTTGCTCGATCACGTCCAGCAAAAGACGGCGAACCTCGGTCAAGTGCAGATTCTCGTGCTCGACGAAGCGGACCGTATGCTCGACATGGGCTTCTTGCCCGACCTTCAGCGCATCTTGAATTTGCTCCCGAAAGAGCGGCAAACGCTGCTTTTTTCGGCTACGTTCTCGCCCGAGATCAAAAAACTCGCGTCGACCTACCTGCGCGACCCGCAGACGATCGAAGTCGCGCGCAGCAACTCGACTGCCACCAACGTGACGCAAATCGTCTACGAGGTGGCCGAGGGCGACAAGACGGGCGCCGTCGTGCAACTGATCCGCGAGCGCGAATTGAAGCAAGTGCTCGTCTTTTGCAACAGCAAGATCGGTGCGAGCCGGCTTGCGAAACAGCTCGAGCGTGACGGCGTGGTGGCCGCCGCCATCCATGGCGACAAGTCGCAAAACGAGCGGATGCAGGCGCTCGACGCATTCAAGCGCGGCGAAATCGAAGCGCTCGTGGCAACCGACGTGGCCGCGCGCGGCCTCGATATCGTCGAATTGCCTGCCGTCATCAACTTCGATCTTCCGTTCAACGCCGAAGACTACGTTCACCGTATCGGCCGGACCGGCCGGGCCGGCGCCTCGGGCGATGCGCTCTCGCTTTGCAGCCCCAACGAGCGCAAGCAGTTGGCCGAGATCGAGAAGCTCATCAAGAAGCCGCTGCAGGTGCAGCATCTCGCGGTGGACGCGCCCCCGCGGCGCGGCCGCGAAGATCACGCCCGGCGCGAGCGCGACGAGCGTTCGGGGCGGCGTCGCACGGCGGGCCACGAGCGCCCGAGCTATCGCGCGAACCATGTCCCCATCGACGACTTCTTCCTAAAGCCGTATGTGCCGTCCCCGTCGGCGCGCAAGGAAGACGAAGCGAAGCAGGCCGAGGCCACGCCGGGCAAAACGCCGAAGCAGCCCTTGGCGGCTTTGCTCGGCGGCTTCGGGATGCCGAGGCGAAATAGTTCGTCGTCCTAACTTGTTCGCATCGAGCGGCCCGATCGATCGTTCCCGCGGCGTGCAAGGCGCCGCGTACGGGGCGCCGAATTCAGAATGCAATGAGGCGTGCGCGACACTGCCGCTCCAAGCGGGGCGGCGGGGCAGCGGGGCAGAGGGGCGCGATAAATGCCGAATCGCACCGCAGGCCGGATCGGCCAATTTGCCGTTCGCGCTCGTTGCGATAGCGGCGCTGTCTTCAGCGTGGCGAACTCGGCCATGCCGTCATAGCGGAAACGCCGTCGTCGACAAAATCTCCTTGAGCACCATGAACGAGCGTATCTGCCGCACACCGGGCAGATAGAGCAACTGTTCGGCATGCAGACGATTGAAGCTGTCGCTGTCGCGCGTGCGCACCAGCATGAAGTAATCGAATTCGCCCGTGACGACGTGGCATTCCATACAGCCGGAAACATTGCGCGCAGCTTGCTCGAATGCAGCGAACGCTTCCGGCGTCGATCGATCGAGGACGATGCCGATCACGACGAGCATCCCCGCGCCGACCGCCTTCGGCTCCAACAGTGCGACGACCCGTCGAATCATGCCCGCCGTCTTCAACCGCTCGACGCGCCGCAAGCAAGCGGGGGCGCTCAGCTTGACCTTTCGCGCGAGCGCGACGTTCGACATGGACGCGTCGTGCTGCAACGCCTTGAGGATGGCGCGATCGATGCGGTCCAGCTGTGGGAGCGCGACCGGCTCTGCGCTTGGCGCTGCGCCGCGGCGAGCGGCAGGGGTTTTCGAGCGCGGCGATGCGGTGCGGGGCGCGCTCCCACGCAATTTCGTTGCGCACATAGGGTTCTCCGAGAAAGCTCATTGGGCCGGGCCCGGCTGATACGATCGAAAAATAGGTGAACGGCCGGTACTTCGCAAGCTCATTTCGTCCGGGCTTGGCTATCATTTTTGGGTGCGTGGGGCACGCTGTCTTCGCGGCCACACCGCGTCGGACCACGCTCGACAGCGCCGATCCGCGCCTGCCCGATCTGATTGGAGGCCTAGATGAACCTGCAACGATTTCCCCGTTATCCGTTGACGTTCGGCCCGACGCCGATCCAGCCGCTCAAGCGATTGAGCGCGCATTTGGGCGGCAAAGTCGAGTTGTATGCGAAGCGCGAAGACTGCAACAGCGGACTCGCGTTTGGTGGCAACAAGACGCGCAAGCTCGAATACCTCGTGCCGGAGGCCATCGAGCAAGGTTGCGACACGCTCGTGTCGATCGGTGGGATCCAGTCGAATCAGACCCGGCAAGTCGCCGCCGTTGCGGCGCATTTGGGCATGAAGTGCGTGCTCGTGCAGGAGAACTGGGTCAACTATCACGATGCGCTCTACGATCGCGTCGGCAACATCGAACTCTCGCGCATCCTCGGCGCGGACGTGCGGCTCGTGCCGGACGGCTTCGATATCGGCATTCGCAAGAGCTGGGAGGATGCGCTGGAGAGCGTGCGCGCAGCCGGCGGCAAGCCGTACGCCATTCCGGCGGGCTGCTCGGAGCACCGGCTGGGCGGGCTGGGCTTCGTCGGCTTCGCGCAGGAAGTGCGCGCGCAGGAGGCCGAACTGGGGTTTCGCTTCGACTACATCGTCGTCTGCTCGGTCACGGGCAGCACGCAGGCCGGAATGATCGTCGGGTTCGCGGACGACGGGCGCGCCGACCGCGTGATCGGCATCGATGCGTCGGCCAAACCCGAAGCCACGCATGCGCAGATTGCCCGCATTGCCGAGCATACGGCGGAACTCGTCGGGCTCGGCCGCGCGCTCTCGCCGAGCGAGATCGTTCTCGACACGCGCTACGGCGGCCCCGAATACGGCTTGCCCAATGAGGGAACGCTCGAAGCGATTCGGTTGTGCGCGCGGGCCGAAGGCATGCTGACCGATCCCGTGTACGAGGGTAAGTCGATGCACGGCATGATCGACAAAGTGCGCCGCGGCGAATTCGAGCCGGGTTCGCGCGTGCTGTATGCGCACTTGGGCGGCGCACCCGCGCTGAGCGCCTACAGCTTTATTTTCCGCGACGGCTAGCGGGTGAGCGCGGTGAGCGCTTGCGTGCGATGGCGCCACGCCGCGATTGCATCGGCATAGAAGGCGTCGAGCGAGCGATAGGGCTGGGCGTTGGGCGCATCGTTCGACGTGCTGCCGCGCCGGTCGCGGGTAAGGGCAAGGCCCAAATGCCTCGCGGCCGCGACGAGCGCCGGCAGCGGATCGTCGTTATCGAGCGCCCGCGCGCCGGTCTGCTTGCTGAGCTTTTCGCCGTTCGCGTCCAGGACGACGGGCACGTGCAGATAAGCGGGCGTGGGCATGCCGAGGCAGCGTTGCAAATAGATCTGACGCGCTGTCGATTCGAGCAAGTCGGCGCCGCGCACGACATGGGTGATGCCTTGTTCGGCATCGTCGACGACGACGGCGAGTTGATACGCCCATTGCCCGTCCGCCCGCTTGAGCACGAAATCGCCGACTTCGAGCGCGAGATTTTGTTGCTGCGGGCCTTGCCAACGATCCTCGAAGGTCACGACGGCATCCGCGCCGTCAGGCACGCGGATGCGCCAAGCGCGTGCAGTTTTGCCGCGTAATCCGTGGCGGCAAGTACCCGGATAGGCCAGGGTCGTATGACGCGCGTGCGCGCTTGCCAGTGAATCGGCAATTTCTTTGCGCGTGCAGCCGCACGGGTAGACGAGGCCAGCTCGTTCCAAGCGATCGAATGCACGGGCGTAGCGCTCGGTGCGGGCGCTTTGCCAGACGGGCGGCTCATCGCTTTGCATGCCGAAGCGCGCGAGCGCTTCCAAAATTGCGCGGTCGGCCCCGCGCACGGTGCGCGGGCCGTCGATGTCTTCGATGCGAACGAGCCATACGCCGTCGTGCGCCCGTGCATCGAGGTAGCTCGCGAGTGCGCCGACGAGCGAGCCTGCGTGAAGCTCGCCGGTGGGCGACGGCGCGAAGCGGCCGCGGTAGGGCCGGTGTGCGCCTGCCGCGCCGCTTGCGCTCGGCGCAGCGGGACTGTTTACGCCGCTTGCGGCGTGTCCTTGTTCGGGTGGCATGCGGGGCAGGTCTGGCCGGCCGCATAAAGCGCAGACCGTTGCGCCTCGGGCGTCACGACGGCGCGGCAGCCGAAGCATTGCACGGTTTCGGTCGGCGCGAGCTGAGGATTGAGTGCGGTGCGATAGTCGAATACGAAGCAATCGCCGCGATAATGAGCGCCGCCGACTTCTTCGAAATATTTCAGGATGCCGCCTTCGAGTTGATAGACGTGCTCGATGCCGGCCTCCTTCATGTGGATGGCGGCTTTCTCGCAGCGAATGCCGCCCGTGCAAAAGGAAACGACGGTTTTGCCCTGAAGCGCCTCGCGATTCGATTCGACGACGCTCGGAAACTCGCTGAACTTCGTGATCCGGTAGTCGATCGCATTTTCGAACGTGCCGACGTCGACTTCGAACGCATTGCGGGTGTCGAGCATGACGACGGGGCGGCCCTCGTCGTCTTCGCCGCGGTCGAGCCAGCGCTTGAGCGTGGGCGCATCGACCGCGGGCGCGCGACCGAGCTCGGGCTTGATCGCAGGCTTTTTCATCGTGATGATCTCGCGCTTGCGCTTGACGAGCATGCGGCGAAACGGCTGCGTTTCCGAGAGACTTTCCTTGAACTGCAGATCGGCGAACTTGCCTTCGAAGAGCGGGTCGCCGCGCAGAAATTCGATGAAGGCGCGGGCCGCCTCGGACGTGCCGGCGAGGAACAGATTGATACCCTCGGGCGCGAGCAGGATGGTGCCGCGCAGCCCGAGCGCCTCGCATCGCTTGGCGAGGCACTCGCGCCAGGTGTCGATGGCGTCGATGGAGACGAAGCGGTAGGCGGCGAGATTGACGATGCTCATGATGGTGGTGCAATGATTCGTGCTGCCGCGAGCACGGGGCAATCCGGCCCCAAGGGGGCGCTCGGAGAACCGGCACAGCGCCGAGGAACCGTTGACGCGCCAAGCCTTGGCGGCTTGCCGGGCGGCGAAACCGCTATTATCCTGCAAACCGCGGGTCGTCCGTCATTGGCCGTTCGGCCGGGCTGTTTCGGGGGAGGCCGGATGTACAATACGGCCCATGTCAGATCCTCGCTTCGTTCATCTCCGCGTCCACTCCGAATTCTCGATTGCCGATGGCATCGTGCGTCTTGACGACGTCGTCAAGGCCGCCGCCGAGGACGGTCAGGGCGCGCTCGCATTGACCGATCTCGCCAACGCGTTCGGTCTCGTCCGGTTCTACAAGGAAGCGCGCGGCAACGGCATCAAGCCGATCGCGGGCTGCGACGTCTGGGTCATGAACCCGGACGATCGCGACAAACCTTCGCGCTTGTTGTTGCTCGTCAAAGACCGGCGCGGGTATCTGAATCTTTGCGAGCTGTTGACGAAAGCGTGGCTCACGAATCAGTACCGCGGGCGTGCGGAACTCGATGCCGCATGGCTCGATTCGCCCCTCAGCGAGGGTCTGATCGCGTTGTCCGGCGCGCAGCAGGGCGATGTGGGCCTTGCGCTCGCGGCCGGTAACGAGCAGGCCGCCAGGCGTCATGCGCAGCGCTGGGCGGCGCGTTTCCCGAACGCGTTCTACATCGAATTGCAGCGCTACGGGCAGCCGGGCGGCGAGGCATACGTGCAGCAAGCGGTGGCGCTCGCTTCGGCGTTGAAGCTGCCCGTCGTGGCGACGCATCCCGTCCAATTCATGAGCGCCGACGATTACACCGCGCACGAGGCGCGTGTTTGTATCTCCGAGGGCGACATCCTCGCGAATCCACGGCGGCCCAAGCGCTTCACGACCGAGCAGCGGTTTTGCACGCAGGACGAAATGGCGGAGCGCTTCGCCGATATCCCGTCTGCGCTGGCCAATACGGTCGAAATTGCCAAACGCTGCAATTTGACGCTCGAGCTCGGCAAGCCGAAGCTGCCGCTGTTTCCGACCCCGGACGGCATGTCGCTTGACGATTACCTCGTGCAGTTGTCGAAAGAGGGCCTCGAAAAGCGGCTGATCGAACTCTTCCCCGAAGCGTCGGCGCGCGAGAGCGAGCGCGAAAAGTACTACCAGCGGCTCGATTTCGAATGCGGCACGATCATCAAGATGGGCTTTCCTGGCTACTTCTTGATCGTGGCCGACTTCATCAATTGGGCGAAGAACAACGGCGTGCCCGTCGGGCCGGGCCGCGGTTCGGGCGCGGGCTCGCTCGTCGCGTATGCGCTCGGCATCACCGATTTGGACCCGTTGCGCTACAACCTCCTGTTCGAGCGCTTTCTGAACCCGGAGCGCGTGTCGATGCCCGACTTCGACATCGACTTCTGTCAGGAGGGGCGCGATCGCGTGATTCAGTACGTGAAGGCCAAGTACGGCGCCGACGCGGTTTCGCAGATCGCGACGTTCGGCACCATGGCGGCCAAGGCCGCCGTGCGCGACATCGGCCGCGTGCTCGATCTCGGCTACAACTTCACCGACGGCGTGGCCAAGCTGATCCCGTTCAAGCCGGGCAAGCACGTGACCATCGCCGACGCGATGAAGGAAGAACCGCTGCTGCAAGAGCGCAACGACAACGAAGACGAAGTGCGCCAGTTGCTCGAACTTGCGCAGCGTGTCGAAGGGTTGACGCGCAATGTGGGCATGCACGCGGGCGGTGTTCTGATCGCGCCGGGCAAGCTCACCGATTTCTGTCCGCTCTATACGCAGGGCGACGACGGTGGCGTCGTGAGCCAGTACGACAAGGACGACGTGGAAGCGGTCGGCCTCGTCAAATTCGACTTCTTGGGCCTGACCACGCTCACGATCCTCGATTGGGCCGAACGCTATATTCGCCGGCTCGATTCGTCCAAGGCCGATTGGTCGCTCGCGCAGGTGCCGCTAGACGATCCCGCCTCGTTCTCGATCTTGAAGAAGGCCAACACGGTCGCCGTGTTCCAGCTGGAAAGCCGCGGCATGCAAGGCATGCTCAAGGACGCGCAGCCGGACCGCTTCGAGGACATCATCGCGCTCGTGGCCTTGTACCGCCCGGGTCCGATGGATCTGATCCCAAGCTTTTGCGCGCGTAAGCACGGACGCGAGATGGTCGAGTTTCCCGATCCGCGCGTCGAGCCCGTCCTGAAAGAGACCTACGGCATCATGGTCTATCAGGAGCAGGTCATGCAGATGGCGCAGATCATCGGCGGCTACTCGCTCGGCGGCGCCGATTTGCTGCGCCGCGCGATGGGTAAGAAAAAGCCCGAGGAAATGGCCAAGCATCGGGAGATCTTCGCCGAGGGTGCGGCCAAGAACGGCCTCACGCGTGAGAAGTCCGACGAAATCTTCGACTTGATGGAGAAGTTCGCCGGTTACGGCTTCAACAAGTCGCACGCGGCCGCGTATGCACTGCTCGCGTACTACACCGCGTGGCTCAAGGCGCACCATCCTGCGGAATTCATGGCGGCCAACATGAGCTTGGCCATGGACGACACGGACAAGGTCAAGGTTCTCTACGACGATTGCAAGGTGAACGGCATCGCGGTGCTGCCGCCGGACATCAATTGTTCCGCCTATCGGTTCGAGCCGGTGGCGCAGGCCGACGGCAAGCGCTCGCGCACGATTCGCTACGGCCTTGGCGCCGTGAAGGGCAGCGGTCAAAACGCGATCGAAGAAATCCTGCGCGCACGCGAAGAGGCGCCGTTTACGGATCTGTTCGATTTTTGCGCGCGGATCGACCGGCGCGTCGTCAACCGGCGCACGGTCGAGGCGCTGATCCGCGCCGGCGCGTTCGATTCGATCCACGCGAACCGGGCGCAGTTGATCGCTTCGGTGCCGCTTGCCATGGAAGCGGCCGAGCAGGCGAGCGCCAATGCGATGCAAGCCGGCTTGTTCGATATGGGCGATGCGCCCTCGCGAGGGCACGAGCTCGTCGACGAGCCCGCATGGCACGAGAAGCGCAAGCTGCAGGAAGAAAAGACAGCGCTGGGTTTCTATCTGTCGGGGCACTTGTTCGATGCCTATAAGGACGAGGTGCGGCGCTTCGTGCGAATGAAGCTCGCCGATCTGAAAGAAGGGCGCGACAAGCTCGTCGCCGGCATCATCGCCTCGCTGCGCACGCAAATGACCCAGCGCGGCAAGATGCTGATCGCTCTGCTCGACGACGGCACGGGTCAATGCGAAGTCACGGTCTTCAACGAGCAATACGAGGCCAATAGGGCGCTCTTCAAGGAAGACGAGTTGCTCGTCGTGCAAGGACAGGCGCGCAACGATGCGTTCACGGGCGGCATTCGCTTCACCGTCGATTCCGTGATGGATCTCGAGCGCGCTCGCAGCCGCTATGCCCAGGCGGTGAAGCTGTGCATGAACGGCAATGCCGATGCGGCCGTGCTCAAGCGCGTGCTCGAGGCGCATTGCGCGCCGCGCGAGGCTCCCGCGGAGCCGGCTGCCTCGGCGCCGCGCGGCGGCCGCGGCGATGGGGCTCGGCAACGGCCGGCTGCTGCCGCCAACGGGCTGACCGTGCAAATTCAATACAGCAATGCGCGTGCGCAAGGGGAAGTGCGCTTAGGCGATGGCTGGCGCGTTCGCCCGTCAGACGAGTTGCTCGCGGATTTGCGCGGCGCATTCGCCGCGAGCGCGGTCGAAATCGTCTATTGAGCGCGGCGTTGGAAATGCATCGCGTCCTCGTCATCCGCATCGACTTTCTCGGCGACATGGCGTGCACGACCGCGTTCTTGCACGCGCTCAAGCAGCGCTGGCCGCAAGCCGAGATCCACGTGCTCGCAAACAAGATCAACCGTGCGGTGCTCGAGCGCAATCCCGACGTCGCCGCGGTTCATACCTACGTCTACAGCAAGCAGTGCGAACGCAACGATCGGCCTGGGAAGGTCAATGCGTTGCTCGATCGGCTGCGGCTCGTGTTTCGGTTGCGGCGCCTCGCGTTCGACCTCGTAGTCGTGCCCAATGGCGGGATGCACAAGAACAGCATTCAGTTCGCGCGGCAGTTGCGCGCCAAGGCATATCGTTGGCACGACGCCGAGACGGAGTTCGACGACCGCAAGGCGGAGCATGCGGCACGCCGGCCCATGCGGCATGAAGCACTGTCCGGGTTCGCGTTGATGCCGGAGCTTGCTCCCGTCGCCCCCGATGCGCTGCGGCTTCGGGTGTTTCCCGATGCGGCGCTGCAGGCCAAATGGGAGACCGAGCTCGCGCCGAAGCGCCGCCCGCGGGTCGGGCTGTTCGTATCCAATAAGGCCGAGCAACGACGGTGGGCGACTCAGAAGTGGCACCGGCTGGCCGAAACGATGGCAGAGCGCGCCGATGTCGTGATATTTCTCGATCCGGCTGATTCTCGCGCCGTCGAATCCTTTGCGCCGGGGTTCGCGCACGTGCTTTCGCCGCCCACGGTAGGCGATCTCATCGCGGCAATGAGCGTGCTCGATCTAGTGGTATCGGCGGATAGCGCACCGGTGCACTTCGCGTCGGCGTTGGGAGTGCCGGTGGTCGCGATGTTCGAGGACCGCCCGGAGAAATACTTGCGGTGGTATCCGCTCGGGGTGCCGCACGTGCTGTTGCGTGCGGGGCCGAAGGTCGACGATATTTCGGCTGCGCAAGTTGCTGCCGCCGCGTGTTCGTTGCTGGACGAACGCGTTGCGGCCATGTCATAGCGCGAGGATTGTCGGGAAGCAGCATGTTTTCGTGCATGGATCGATTGGCGATGCGCATCGCGAGCCCGGCGTCTGATGCCGCCTGGCGCCCCGACGCATCGTTGCGGTTGGGCATTTTGCCGAGTCCGCTTTTGGAAGGAGCGCAACTGAAATGACGGAAAACGCCTTGGCGGCGGTCGCCGCGAAGTCGAGTCTGGTCTTGTCGCGCCCCCCGCGGACGATTCTCGTTGCGTGCACCCGTCGCATCGGCGACGTGCTGCTGGCAACGCCGCTCGTTCGATCATTGAAGGCCCGGTGGCCGGACGCTCAGATCGACATGCTGGTCTTTCGCGGCACCGAGGGCGTGCTCGAGCACAATCCCGACCTGCGCCGCGTGATCGTGATGTCCCAGCGAGCCCGGCTGCGCGAGCGCCTAGCGGATATCGCGCGCATTTGGCGGCGCTACGATCTGGCATGTGCTGCGGTGAGTTCCGACCGGCCGAGGTTCTACAGCTGGTTTGCGGGTAGGCAGCGGGTCGGGCTCGTCGACGACGATCGCATCACGTGGCTCAAACGGTTCCTGCTCGACGGCATTGCGCTCAACTATCACACGGCGGCGCATACGGTGGAAAGCAGTCTTGAAGTCGCGCGCGTGCTTGGGATCGAGCCGATCGGAGAAGTCGTGCCGCCGGGCATTGGCGATGACCCGGCGCGGCGCGCCGCGTTCGAGGCGCGCTTTTCGGCGGTAGCGGGGCAACCGCTTGCGGTGCTGCATCCCGCGCCGATGTTCGCTTACAAGCGCTGGCGCGTAGACGGTTGGGCAGACCTGGTTCGTTGGCTGCGCGCGCGGGGCTTCGCCGTTGCCATGAGCGGCGGCCCGGCGGCGGCGGAGCGCGAGTACGCGCTACAAGTTGCGGCTGCGGCTGGCGGCCCGTTGCTCAACTTCGTCGGCCAATTTTCGCTAGGCGAGAGCGCAGAGTTGTTTAGGCGGGCAAAGATCTTCGTGGGGCCCGATACCGGCGCCACGCATATGGCGGCAGCCACCGGCACGCCTACGGTTGCACTGTTCGGCCCGTCCGATCCCGTGCGGTGGGGGCCGTGGCCGAAAGCGTGGCCCGCGGGCTCGAACCCCTGGCCGCTCGTCGGCTCGGGCCGCCGCGGCAATGTTTATTTGGTGCAAGGCGAAGCGGCCTGCGTGCCTTGCAAGCAAGAGGGCTGCGAGCGGCACGTGGAAAGTGTGAGCCAATGTCTCGTCACGCTATCGACTGAACGTGTGATCGGCGCGATGACGCAGATGCTCGCGTTGTCCATGCCAGGGGCCTTCGCCGAAGGTGCAACAGGGCCCGCGACAGCGATCGTCGATACGTCGGCCCTCGGCACGCTTGGCGGCCAGCGCTAGCCGGGGGCTAGCGTGGCCACGCCCCAACTCAACGTGCCGCCGCCTGCCCGGCCATATGCGGGCCGTGCGCCGAGGCGACGCTGCGCGCACCGCTGCGATACCCGCACCCGAGCAGGATGCCACTTAGCAGCGCGAACATATGCCCTTCCGCGAAGTCGAGCAATAGCGAGTTTGCGAGGCTCCCGATGGCGAAGGCGGCCAGCCATGCAAGCAGCAACTGGCGCGAGTGGGGCTCCAGCCGCGCGCCACGCCGGCCGATTTGAACGAGCATATTCACGAACAGCAGTGCGCCCGGTATACCTAGCTGGACAGCCATCAGCAGGTACTCGTTGTGCGGGTTCTGCGTATCGATGCCCTTGGCGCCCGTCTCGTTTTTGGTCAATTTGGCGAACTCGGCGCCTAGGCCCCCCGCCCCGTATCCGGCGAGCGGCCTCGCGCGGATCAATTCGAGACACTTTGTGTACCATTCGAGACGCAAACCCGTGGACGTTATCGCGTCGTCTTGGCGGTACGCCTGAACTTCGCCGGCGACTTCCCGAATTCGGCTGCCGTGCATCGTGCAGGCATAGGCGACGAGGGTGGCCGTGGCGAGCAGCAGCGCGGCGGCGCCCACCGCGGTCCATGCCTTGAGCCGGCGCCGCGCGTGCCAAGCGGCGCGCGCAGCCACGGCCAGCGCGAACATCACGACGATGATTTGGCCCGTGCGCCCCTGCAACATGATCAGTACGTTCGCAAGTGCGAGTGCGGCGATGACCGCATAGGCCAGGCGTGCGCGCGTATGGGCTGCCGCGAGCGCCAGATCGGCGGCTTGATAGAACAGCAACGCGCCGAAGAGTCCGTTGGCGATACGATTTCTGAATACCAGCGCGTGCGCGACTGGGTCCGACGCAATATAGGAGGGTCCAATATGCGTAAGACCGAGATAATTCGTCGTCGACAGCACGACGGTCACACTAAGCGTCGTGAACAGCGCCCAGCGAGCGATGCCATCCCATTGCGAATCGGCGAAGGCCAGGATGGCAAAGGGCACGAGCAGCAGCTTGAGGTATTTGCCCATCCATGACCATGCTTCATGCAGGCCTGCGGTGCTATAAAACGTACTGACTGCCAACGCGGTGAGCAGCACCAGCGTTGCCATTGCCGCTCCGTGACGCCGTAACGACGGCAGCTTGCGCCAGAATTCCGGCGCGCTCACCAGCAGCAATGCGAAAAGGCCGCAGGCGATGTTCGTCAGCGCCGTCGAGATCGGCACACAACAGAGCGCGACGACCGCACTGGTGCGTGCGGCGGAAAGTCGATACGACGGGCGCGGCGCTGCGGACGCCCTCAAAACTTGATGCAACTCGGTCCCCTTATTGCAGATGGCGGGCGCCTGGGTGAGAGCGGTCCCGCGAGTCGAGGCTGACGGGCCGCGAAGCTGCGGCCCGACCTTTAGGCAAGCGACAGCGCGCGTTTGAGTCGCGATCGGATCAAAGCGCGTTTCAGTTTGCCGCGAACGGCGGGCGTCTCCAGTTCGATCCGCTCTGCTGCCGGTTGCCCGCGGCGCAGATAGTAGCGATCGAACGTCGATTGCGTCATGCCCCATTTGTTCAGAAATTGCCGGCGGCCGTCGTTCTTGACCACCTTGCCCGTGGATTTCTGCTGGAAGTGGTAGACGAGGCTATCGCCCACGCCGAGAAACGTGCGGCAGCCGGCGTCCCAGAGCTTCATGGAGAAATCGTTGTCGCTGCTCATCCCGGGGGAGAGCTCGCTGCTGTAACCGCCAAGCCTATTCCACCAATCGCGATGCACGAGCGTCGGCGGCCACGTGGCGCCCAGCCAGTCGCCGCGCACGAGTCCCGGCGCCGCGGCCAGCAGCGCTTCGGCGCGAAACGTGTCGGCGTCGCGTCCGGCGTCATGCACGACGACGCACGGATTGTGCGTATCGACCGGTTCGATCATCGTGCCCGACAACATGAAAAGATCGGAGGGCATCCGCTCGATATGCCTCACGAGCGCCGCGTCCCAGCCCGGGCAGACGTACATGTCGTCGTTCATATAGACGACGTAGTCCTGTCGCGCACGGGCGGCGGCGAGATTGACCGCATGGCAGATGCCGATGTTGGCGGGCGAAGCGGTGTGCTCGATGCCCTCACCGCGCACCCATTGCAGCGACCCATCGGTGCCGTCGTTGATATGCACGATCACCTGATGCTCGTATTGCGAGTGGCGACGCAGGCTGTTGACCACGAGCTTCAGGTAGGGCAGGTTATTCCAAGTGGGGATAATGATGGAAAACATCGACCGGAGGTTGCTGACTTCGGAAAGGGGCCGCGGCCCATGCGCGCCGTGGCGCGGCGGGAAAACGCGCCGATATTACCATTAGCCATGATGCGCTACGGGCTTTGCGCGGAGCCGTCATGGGCGTGAGCCAGCTTCAGAAAGCGGTAGTAGACCGTTTCGGCATTGAAGAGCGCGATCATGAATCCGGCTTGTCCGTCCAACACGCCGCCCCGCAGTACGTACGTCCGTACGAAGGCCCAGGCGCCGCGCCCCAGCGCGCGAGCGAACCCGCCGCGCTTGCCCGCAGCCAGGCGCTGCCGCGCACCGGCGCTCGAATACGCGTCCATTTTGCGCAGCACCGTCTCGAAATCGTCGTAGGAGTAGTGAAGCAGGCGGCCGGCGAGCTTCTCGATGTTGCCCTCGAAGACCAGCCGCTCATGGACCAGGTCGTCCGAGAAGCATGCCGCGCCGCGCTTGAACAGGCGCGGTACCCAGTCCGGGTACCAGCCGCTGTGGCGTATCCAGCGTCCGCAAAAGTTCGAGAGGCGATCGAGCGCATATACGCTCGTCACGGGCGAGTCGAGCGCCTCGCGAATGGAGGCGGCCAGTTCGGGCGTCACGACTTCGTCGGTGTCGATCGAGAGAATCCAGTCCGTATCGAGCGCGGCGACCGCCCGATTTTTTTGAGGGCCGAAGCCGGGCCAATCGGGAGCGAGGACGACGCGGGCCCCATGCGCGCGCGCAATCGACGCCGTTGCGTCGGTGCTGCCGCCGTCGACGACGACGATGTCGTCGGCAAAGCGCAGGGCGTCGAGACACTGCGCGATTCTCGCTTGCGCGTTCAATGCGATGATCGCAACCCCCAGCGAGGGGCGCTGTGCGCTAACGGGTGCTGTCGGCGGCGAAGTCACGGCAGGTTCGCTCGGGTGTCGGGAAAGGCGCCAGTATACCGGCCGGCGCCGGGCGCCCCGCGCTCGAGCGTCGGCTACCAGCCTTATAATGTGTCGCTTTTCGTCGCAGGCCGTTATCCGCCTCGGCCGCGCGCCGGCGTTTCGGCTCGCGTGAGGAACTGGCGCGCACGTACCGCGCGCTACCGCGCGATATCTGCGCGCAACCATGAAGGAATAGATTGGAAAACCGAGCCACTTTGAGAAAATCGGTCGGCGGTGAGCAAACGTCGACGGCGGCGGTGATGCGCCGGTTGTGGCCTTATCTGAAACCCCTCGTTTGGGTCATGGTGCTCGCCGTGGCCGCGATGGGGCTGTCGGCCGCCACCGACGCAGGCATCCCCGCGCTCTTGAAGCCGCTGCTCGATCGCGGCTTCGGCGCGAATGCAAGCCAGCACGCCAAGTGGTATGTCCCGCTCGCCGTCATCGGCCTGGCGATCGTGCGCGGCGTGTCGCAATATGCGTCGCAATATTTGCTGTCGTACGTCTCGAACCGCATCTTGCTGCAACTGCGGCTCGACATGTTCCAGCGGATGATTCACACGAGCGCCTCGTTCTTTCAGCGCGAGACGGCCAGCACGGTCATCAATGCGATCGTCTTCGAAGTCAATCAGATCCTGAGCGTCCTGACGAGCGTGATGGTGACGCTCGTGCGCGATTCGCTTTCGGTCGTCTTCTTGCTGGGCTATCTGTTTTATTTGAACTGGCGCTTGACGCTCATCGTCGCAGTGATCCTGCCCGGGATCGGTTGGCTCGTGAGCAAGATCAACCGTCGGCTGCGCCGGCTCGGCCGAGAACAGCAAACGCTCACGAACGAGCTCGCGTATATCGTCGAGGAGACGGTTGCGGGCTACAAGGTCGTCAAGGTGCACAACGGCGAGGCGTACGAAATGAGCCGCTTCGCCGCGATGAGCCAGCGCTTGCGCGGCTACGCGATGCGCATGACGGTGGCCGGCGGCCTGGCGCAGCCGCTCACACAGATTTTCGCGTCGTTTGCGCTCGCCATCGTCATTACTATCGCCGTCGTGCAGTCGGCGCACAACCAGACGACCGTCGGCGGTTTCGTCGCCTTCGTCACCTCGATGCTGCTCGTGATTTCGCCGCTCAAGCATTTGATCGACGTGAACCAACCGCTGCAGCGGGGAATGACGGCTGCCGAACTGATCTTCGGGCTCATCGACGAGCCCCTCGAGCCGGCAGGGGGCACGCGGCGGCTCGAACACGCGCGCGGCGAAATCGAATTTCGCGACGTGACGTTCAGCTACGGCGCCCCCGATCGTCCGACGCTCGACCGCGTGTCGTTTACGGCCGCGCCAGGCGAGATGATCGCGCTCGCGGGTCCCTCGGGCAGCGGCAAGACCACGCTCGTCAATTTGCTCCCGCGGTTTTTCGCGCCGGCGAGCGGGCACATTCTCGTCGACGGCGTGCCGATTCACGAATACGACCTCCACGACCTGCGCAGTCACATCGCGATGGTGAGTCAAGACGTCGTGCTGTTCAACGACACGATCGCGGCCAACGTCGCCTACGGCGGTACGCCCGATCGTGCGCGCGTGCACGCGGCGCTCGCGGCGGCGAACTTGTGGGACACGGTCGAGGCGATGCCCGAAGGCATGGACACGCTCGTGGGGGGCAACGGCATGCGCCTGTCCGGCGGGCAGCGACAGCGGCTCGCCATCGCCCGCGCCCTTTATAAGGACGCTCCGATCTTGATTCTCGACGAAGCTACTTCAGCGCTCGATTCGGAATCGGAGCGCCACGTGCAAGCGGCGCTCGAGACGCTGATGAAAGGACGCACGACGCTCGTGATCGCGCATCGGCTTTCGACCATCGAGCGCGCCGATCGCATCCTCGTCATGGAGGCCGGGCACATCGTGGAGCAGGGCAGTCACGAGGCGTTGCTGCAGCAAAACGGGCTCTACTCGCATTTGCATCGCATCCAGTATCAGCAGCAAGCGGCGTAGCGGCAGCGGCAAGCTTGCCCGCAGTGCACGTCGGCACGCATACGGATCACGTGATTGCAGCGCACGCGCCGCGCTGCCGGCGGCGCCGATCGAAGCTTGGAAATGTCGAGCAGCGCGTGAGCGCCGCTCGGGCTCGTATTGAGGATTCGCATGTACGAAAAGCTATCGCATGATCTCGAATCGTTCGACGTGGTGCTCGCGAGCGCAATGCGCCACGCGACGCAGGCGCTCGCCGGTATTGACAGCCGCACGGTCGCGCTGGGTCCTGCTCGCGTCGAGTCGCAACCGCTGCCGGAGCATGGAGCGGGGTTCGCCGGTGCGCTCGACGAATTCGCGAGGCGCTGGGCGCCCGGTTTTTCGGGCAGCGCGGGTCCGCGCTATCTGGGCTTCGTGACGGGCGGCGCCACCCCGGCGGCGATCGGCGGAGATTGGCTAACGAGCGTCTACGATCAAAATCCGACGGCGGGTATCGATAGCGCTGCTCCCGACTTCGAACGTGAAACGCTCGATCGTCTACGGCAACTGTTCGGGCTTTCGACTGCGCACAGAAGCGCGTTCGTCAGCGGCGCGACGATGTCGAATTTCGTAGGCTTGGCGATCGGCCGCGAATGGCTCGGCGAGAGAGCCGGCATCAGCGTCGCCCAAGAGGGTATGGCAGCATTGGGCGAGATCCACGTGCTGTCGGGCGCGCCGCATGCGAGCATCTACAAGGCGCTGTCGATGCTCGGGATCGGCCGCAAGGCGGTGCGCAAGATCGCGCTGCTCGAAGAGCGCGAGGCGATCGACATTGCGGCGCTCGAAACGGCGCTCGACCAGTTGCGAGGGGCGAACGTGATCGTGGTCGCCAATGCGGGCACCGTCAATACGGTCGACTTCGACGATCTGCAGGCGATCGCCGCATTGAAGGACCGCTACCCGTTCTGGCTCCACGTCGACGGCGCGTTCGGCGCCTTCTGCGCGCTATTGCCTGAGCACGCACACCTCGTCGCCGGCCTCGACGCGGCCGATTCGATTTGCATCGATCTGCATAAGTGGCTCAACGTTCCCTACGATTCGGCCGTCCAATTCACGCGCCGGCGCGATCTGCAGGTGCGTGTGTTTCAGAACGCCGCGGCCTATCTCGGTCTGCCCGGTGACAATCCCGATTTCGTCCATCTGACACCGGAGAACTCGCGGCGGTTGCGTGCCATGGCCGCGTGGTTTTCGCTGGCCGCCTACGGCCGCGTGGGTCATGCGGAAATCGTCGAGCGTAACGTTCGCATGGCTCGGCGTTTGGGCGAGCGGCTGGCGGGGCATCCCCGCTTCGAGTTGCTTGCGCCTACGCGCATGAACGTCGTCTGCTTCACGCTTGCCGATGCGCCCACCGAAGCGCGCGTGCAGGCCTACGTGTTGGCCGTGCGCGACCGTGGCGAGACGTTCGTTTCGCCCACCTGCTACGCCGGCACGTGGGGACTGCGCGCGGCGTTCTCGAACTGGCGCACCGGCGAGGACGACGTCGAGCGCGCATTCGCGTCCTTGGTCGCCGCGCTCGATTGACCTCGACCTAGGGCCGATTGCGCGGAGTGACGCTATACGCCGCTCGTGACGAGGGACAGTACCGAAAGATCCGCGTGCGTACCGTCGACGATCGTTCGCCCCACGTGCGTTGCTTCATCGACCGCGGCCCCGGCGTTCGGGAAGCTCACGTCGCCGTCCGCATGAAAGGGCACCGCGTGGCCCGGCAATTTCGGATCCGCACCCGGATGGCAGACATATCCTACGTAGGTATAAGCGCCGCCCTGCGGCGGCGCTCCACCCTCATCATCCAGTACCTGCGGCGCGACATGGATCTCGAAACCTTCGTACTGCGTCATCTGCCAAAGGGCGTCCGTTTCCGACATGTTGCTCTCCCCGCTCGTCAATGCCGATGCCTGAGCTTATCCCACAGTCGCGTGTTGTCCATTCTGTGCAGCCATCGCGCTTTTTGATGCTCGCGGCGATAGTGCGACGCGACGATGATCGCGACGGCGATCAAAAGAATGACGCCGACGACGCTGTCTCCCATCGATTGAGCCATGACGCTCTCCTTGCAAACACGCTACTGCAAAAATTCTAGGAGATTTCACCGGGAACGCGCGGCGCTTTCCGTTAGGCGATGGCGCCCTATTTGCCCGACGTCGGCCGCCCCTGCGCCTACATTACAGTTCGCATTCCGGCTATTACAGCTTTTACGCGCTGACACAACTGGCCGTCGAACGCTCTCCCGCCGAGAGGCTCTAAAGGGACAAGGAGAAGAATCATGAAAAAGACGTTCGTTGTCCTAACTTATGCGGTGGCGGCCGTGGCGCTGAGCGGTTCGTTGACGGGATGTGTCGTTGCGCCCGCGACGCCCGCGTACTACGGCTATGACTATGGATACGCGCCGGGTTATTACGCGTATCCGGCCTATCCTGCTTATGCGGAACCCTCCGTGGGAATCGGCATTGGGTTCGGCGGGGGCGGCGGCTGGCATGGCGACCACGATCGGCACGGGGGGCGCGGCTGGGGCGGGGGCCACGGGTGGCGCGACGGCCACTGACCGTACAGCATGGCGAGAGCGGCTCGGGGAGGGCCGCTTTTTTATATGACGATCGGAGGATAAGCAAGGCGCCGAATCGACCGAGTGCAAGCGTCAAAAGGCCTCACCCCCGTCACTAGTCGTCGAATCTAGCGCGATGCTAGACTTTGGCGGGTTATTGATGGTGTGACGAATGCGTCCTTTTTCACATAGGCGGTTGACTGCATGGCTTGGCTTGTTTGCCATGTGGCTCGTCCTTTCCGCGCCTATCGTGAGTCAGGCGTTGGCGCACCAGCAGCGTCACGTGCACCCGCACTCGCTGTCGCACCATATGCAGCGTCGCCTGGCCGAGCCGGCATGCGACGAACTGCACGCCGGCGCGCAGTCCGGCGGCCTGACCGAGCGCGGCGCTCATCTCGATAAGGGGCCCGCCACGGCCGCATGCGGCTATTGCGACTTGCTCGCCACGCATGCTGCGTTGCCCGCACTCGCGCCCGCAGCGCCCGCTGCGATCATTCTCGTCGCTTTCGCGGCGTTTCTTGCCCCCACCGAACGCGCGATACCGCTCGGCGCATTCCCGAGCGGGCGCGCCCGCGAGCCCCCGCTTCTTTCCTGATCGTACCGATTTCCGGCCGCATGACTAGACGTGCCCTGCAAGGCGCGCGCGGCCGCTCGTCCATCGATTCCAGGAATTCATCATGCTCGACTTTGCATGGCAAAGCGCGTGCGCTCGCGCGCGCCAGTATGCTCGGCAGGCAGCCGTGGGGATGCTGCCGCTCTCGTTCGTTTCATCAGCCGCGTTTGCCGAGCAGGCGGCCGACCCGATCACACTGCCGGCGGTCACGGTCAGCGCAAGCGGCGAGGGGCGCTCGGGCGCCCCGCCGGCCGTCGACCCAGACCTGCCCGCCACGGTTGAAAGCGTCTCGCGCGAGCAGTTCCAGAATTGGAACGTCGTCAATACGGAGGACGTTCTCAAATACATGCCGAATTTCGCAGTCAGAAAGCGCTACATCGGCGACCCGAATTCGATCGTCGCGGTGCGCGGCACGAGCAACGTGCAAAGCGCGCGCGCGCTGGTGTATGCCGATGGCTTGCTGTTGAGCAATCTGCTCGGCAACAGCTATACGTTTGCGCCACGCTGGTCGATGGTGTTCCCCGATGAAATCGCGCAGGTCGACGTCCTCTACGGCGCCTTCAGCGCGCTCTATCCGGGCAACTCTCTCGGCGCGACGGTCGCGATCACGACACGGATGCCGACGCGCTTCGAAGCGGACGCGGACGTGAAGGCGTTCACGCAGCACTTCAGCTTGTACGGCGTGAACGAGAGCTTCAACGGTAGCGAAGCGAGCGCGACGATCGGGGATCGGATCGGCAAATTCTCGTACCTGCTGGGCGTCAACCATCTGGAAAACACGAGCCAGCCGCTGCAGTTCGCCACGTTGGCCCAATCGACGAAACCCGCGACCGCGGGCGACACCCCCGTGACGGGCGCGCACTTCTACAACAACCAAAGCGGCGCGCCCACCGCTGTGATCGGTGTCAACGGAGAGGGTATCCAGCATTCGGTCCAGGATCAATTCAAGCTGAAGGCGCAATACGAATTCACCCCGTGGCTGCAAGGCGGCTTTACCCTCGGCTACTGGCATCGCAACTATGACAACGCAGCTTCGACGTTTCTCGTCGATGCGAACGGCAACCCTGTCTATAGCGGCAAAGTGGCGATCGGCGGCGCCGAGTACACGATACCTGCCGCGGCGCTTGCGCCGAGCAGCGGATGGAGCGAGAACTGGCTCTATGGCGTCTCGCTCGCCACGCGCAATGCGACGGGCTGGAACGGCGAGGCAATCGCGTCGTATTACGACGTCGCGAACAGCGTGGCGCGCACGGCCAATGCCGGTGGACCGGGCAACGGCGCGGGCGCGATCACCTATGGGGACGGCACGGGTTGGAAGACGCTCGATCTGAAGGCCACCTATACGCCGCACTCGCCGCGGGCCGGCATCGCGAACCACCGCCTGGCATTCGGATACCACTACGACAACTACTTCTTGGAGAACCGGACTTACGATACCGGCGCTTGGCGCGACGGCGGCGCGGGCGCATTCAACAATGCCTTTGCAGGAAAGACCGAAGCCCAGGCGCTGTACGCACAAGACGCGTGGCGCTTCCTGCCGCGGTTCAAGTTCGTCTACGGGCTGCGTTACGAAGATTGGCGCGCCTACGGCGGCTATCAGGCGCTACGGAGCGAGACGGTTCCGTACGCCGATGCGCGAGAGCGCCATGTCTCGCCCAAGCTATCGCTCTCGTACGACGTGGCGCAGGACCTCACGCTGCGCGCATCGATCGGCCGCGCTTATCGCTTCGCGACCGTCGGCGAACTCTTTCAAGGACAGATCAATGGATCGTCGATCGTCAACAACAATCCGAATCTGAAACCCGAAGACGATCTGGCCAAGGAACTGACGGCCGAGTGGGCGCACTGGGGCGGGCTCGTGCGTCTCTCGTTGTTCCAGGACGACGTCAAAAATTCGATCTTCAGCCAGACCGATACGACGGTCATCCCGAACGTCACCAACTATCAGAACATCGGCAAGGTGCGTTCGCGGGGCATCGAATCGAGCTATCAAGGCGAAGATGTGCTCGTGCGCGGGCTCGACCTGCTGGCGAGCGTGGCCTACACGCAATCGAAGATCATCGCCAATGCGCAAAACCCAGCGTCGGTCGGAAAGTATTTCTATCGCGTCCCGTTGTGGCGAGTCGATTTGGCGACGACGTATCACATGGGCGCGCGCTCGGCCGTGACGTTGGCGGCGCGATACTCGGGCCGGCAGTACAACACGCTCACCAACACGGATTCGAATCCGAATGTGTACGGCGGAACGAGCACTTACATCGTCGCCGATGCCAAATACACGTTCCGCCCGACCAAAGCGAGCGAGGTGGGCGTGGGCATCGACAATATCTTCGACGCGCGCTATTTCGTTTATCACCCGTATCCGGGCCGCACGTTCTATCTCGAAGCGAAGCTCAAGATATGACCGTGCCGACCCGAACCTTGGACGGTGCGGAGCACTGCCCGCGCGATGAGCGTCCTTGCGCTGCGGAACGCTTGCGCTTGCGGCATCCGCTTGCCGCACTGTTGCTCGTCGTGGCCGCGCATGTCGGCGCCGTGCTGGCGTTGCTCGCGGCCGCGCCCGCGCAGCGGCAGGTCGATAGGGCGCAGCCGGCGCACATTCTCGCCGCCGAATTGATTGCGCGGGTGTCGCCCGCGCCTACGCCCGCCGACCCAGCGCCGGCGCACCCCATCCAGGCTGCGCGCCCGGCGAGGCCGCACGAGAGCGTGGCGCATCGTATCCCAACGCAAACGCCCCCTGCGTTGCAAGCGCCGCCGCCGGCGTTCACGCCGCGCCCGTCCCCGGCGCCCGCTCCAGCCGCGCCGCGCGGCCACATCGACGATACGTCGAGGCCGGCCGCCGCCGAGCCAATCGAAGGCGCCGCGGCTTCGCCACGTGACGAGAGCGCCGAGTCGGGCGGCGGCGCCTTGGCGTCCGTGCCGAAGTCCGTGGCGCATCTCGCTTGCGCGATCGCCAAGCCTGCCTATCCGGCGCTCTCGCGCCGCATGCGGGAGACGGGCACGGTGCTGGTCGAACTCATCGTCGCGGCGACGGGACGCGTGGAATCCGCTCGCATCGCCGAGACGAGCGGTCATGAACGTTTGGACGAAGCGGCCCGCGAAGCGGTGGCCGCGAGCTCATGCTCGCCGTATCTGGAAAGCGGCGTTGCCTTTCGCGTGGCGGCCAAAGTGCCCGTCACGTTCAACCTCAACGATTAGAGATGTGAGCCATGCAAACCTATGGACTGTTTCATATCTGGCAGCAAGGCGATTTGATGACGCGCGGCATTGCACTGCTGCTGTTGGCGATGTCGATCGCGTCGTGGACCGTGATCCTGCTCAAAGGCATCGAACTGCGGCATATCGCGCGTCACGCCGCGCGTGCCGATGAGCATTTCTGGGACGCGCAGCATGTCGAAGCGGGCATGCAGACGCTCGGCCGGCCCGGTTCATTTTTTTACGATTTGGCTGAAGCAGGGCAGGCGGCCGTGGCGCACCACGAGGCCAATCGGCCGCGGCTGCACGAGCGCATCGAGATCAGCGATTGGCTCGCGCGGACGATGCGCGCTTCGGTGGAGGACGCGGCCGCGCGTCTGCAACGCGGCTTGGCGCTGCTTGCTTCGATCGGCGCGACCGCGCCGTTCGTCGGCTTGCTCGGCACGGTGTGGGGCATCTACCACGCGTTGATTGCGATTGGCGCGAGCGGCGAGGCGAGCCTCGATCACGTAGCGGGCCCGGTCGGCGAAGCGCTGGTGATGACGGCGTTGGGCCTGATGGTCGCGATTCCCGCGGTGCTCGGCTATAACGCGTTGACGCGGATCTCACGTGGCATTGTCGCCAAACTCAATCGCTTTGCGCACGGTTTGCATGCGTTGCTGTTGACCGGTGCGAGGCCATGGCCGCGCAACCGCACGGCCAAGCTCGTGGCGGGAGGGCGCGCGTGATGGACGACTTCTCGAACCTGGACGAGACGGCGGCGCTCGCGGCCGACATCAACATGACGCCGCTGATCGACGTGATGCTCGTCCTGCTCGTCGTTTTCATGGTGACGCTACCGGTCTTGCATCACGCCGCCAAGATCGCGCTGCCTCAGGCTAGCAGCCGACGCGAGGATGTGCGGCCGCCTCACGTGAACGTCGAAATCGATGCGCTTGGACAGATTCGCTGGGACGGCAGGCCGCTTGCCGATGCGGCACTGGCCGGCGCGATGTCCGTCGCGGCAAGGCAGGCGCCGCAGCCCGAGATTCGGCTCGTTGCCGACCGCATGACGCGCTACGAGCGCGTCGCAACGGTGCTTTCCGCGGCAAACCGAGCGGGGCTGGCCAAAGTGGGGTTCATCACCGATCCCGGTGCGCAGCGCTAGGAGAACAATGATGAAATGCCTCTCTTGGATTCGAATGATTATCGTTGGCGGTCTCATCGCCGGTGGCCACGCAGCGTTGGCGCACGACATGAGCAAAATGTCGGGCATGCACCCGGGCGCGGGCGAGGGTGAGACCTGCGTCGGTCTCTCGCTCGAGTGCGCGAGCGTCGCTACGCCGTTCCTCGATGCGCACGGCAAGCTATGGCTTGCATGGTCGGCGGGCGGCGCCGTATCGATTGCGTCGTCGGTCGATGGCGGCCGGCATTTCAGCGCCCCTATCGTCATCGGCCGTTACGGCTCCCGTCTCGATGCGGGAGTAGAAGCGCATCCGCAACTCGCGGTGGACGACAAGGGCCGCGGGGTCGTGGCATACAGCGTGTTCAAGGACGACAATTGGAACGCTCGCGTGTGGGTGGCCACCTGGGACGATGGCGGCGCGTTCTCGGCGCCGCATCCGATTTCGCGAGATGCGGCGAGCCAACGTTTTCCGGTGCTCGCTTTCGGCCCGGACGGCATGCTCTTCGCCGCGTGGATCGACAAGCGCACGGTGGTGCAGGCGCGTAAGCGCGCGCTCGTGCAACCGGGCGCGGCGATCGCCTACGCGTGGTCGCGCGATGCGGGCGCGACGTTTTCGGGCGAAGCCATCGGCGAGGATCACACCTGCGAGTGCTGTCGCCTCGATGCGGCCGTCGATGGCGCGGGACATCCGGTCGTGCTGTTTCGCAAAATTTACGGGGCGCACGAGCGCGACCATGCGGTGCTGACTTTTTCGCAAGACCATGCGCCGCTCCCATCGCGCCGGGTCGCGGTCGATCGTTGGCATATCGAGGGCTGTCCGCATCATGGGCCGGCGCTCGCGGTGTCGGCGGACGGCACCTGGCATGCGGCTTGGATGACGGGCGGCGAAGTGCGGCAGGGATTGTTCTACGCGCGCTCTACGGACGAAGGCCGCTCGTTCTCCGCGCCGCAGCCCGTGGGCGATGCCGAGCGTCAGCCTGGACGGCCATCGCTGCTCGCGCGAGGGGCTTCCGTGTGGCTCGCTTGGAAGGAGTTCGACGGGGAACGCATTCTTGCGCGCGCGCGCCATTCGAGCGATGGCGGCCGCACGTGGTCGCCCGACCGCACGATCGATACGGTGCAAGGCTACGCCGACCGCCCGCTGCTCGTTGGCGAGCGCGGGGGCGATCGGGTGTACATGTCGTGGCTCACGCGCGAGCACGGATACCGGCTCATCGAATTGGATGCATCATGAAACGCACATCGAGATTCCTATTGAGCGCGGCATTGGCGCTTGCTTCGGCGTGCTTTGCGCTGCAAGCGCATGCGACGCCGCCCAAACCATTCACGACGCACAGCTTCGCCGAAATCCAAGCGCGGCACGCGGGCGTTCCGCTCGTGGTCCATATTTGGGCGATGAGCTGCGGTCCTTGCTTGGCCGAATTGCCGAAGTGGGGGGCGTTCGCGAGGCAGCGCCCGGGCGTCGCCCTCGTGCTCGTGCGCTTCGATCAAGCGCCAGCCGAGGCGAGCGAGGCGCGGCTCGCGCGTTCGGGGCTTGCGGCCGCCGAAAGCTGGGGCGTCGCGGGCGAGGCCGACGAGTATCTGCGCGCAAGCGTCGATCGCAAGTGGATCGGCGACGTGCCGCGCACGATGCTCATCGCACCGGACGGCGAGGTGACCGCGATCAGGGGCATCGCCGATCTTTCCAGGGTCGAGCAGTGGTTGGACGGCGTCGGCGCCGGACGGCCCGGGCCCAGGCCGTCGCATTGACGCCGTGCAGGTCGCGCGAGCGCGACGCGGCCGCCGTTACATCAGCACGATGTCGTACTGCTCTTGGCTCAAATTGGACTCGACCTGCAGCGATACCGGCTTGCCGATGAAGTCGATGAGCATTGCCAGATGCTGCGATTCCTCATCGAGGAACAAGTCGATGACCTGTTGCGAGGCCACGACCCGAAATTCACGCGGATTGAACTGCCGCGACTCGCGCAGGATTTCGCGCAGCACGTCGTAGCATACCGTGCGCGCGGTTTTGACTTGTCCCTTACCCTCGCAAACAGGGCACGGCTCGCACAGCACGTGGGCCAGCGATTCGCGCGTGCGCTTGCGCGTCATCTCGACGAGCCCGAGCTGCGAGAAGCCGTTGACGGTCGAGCGCGTGCGGTCGCGCGCGAGCGCTTTCTTCAGCTCGCCGAGCACGGCATCGCGATGCTCGGCGTTTTCCATATCGATGAAATCGATGATGATGATGCCGCCCAGGTTGCGCAACCGCAATTGACGCGCGATCGTATGCGCCGCTTCGAGATTCGTCTTGAAGATCGTGTCGTCGAAGTTGCGGGCGCCGACATAGCCGCCCGTATTGACGTCGATCGTCGTCATCGCTTCGGTTTGATCGATCATCAAATAGCCGCCCGACTTCAAATCGACCCGGCGCGAGAGCGCGCGTTGCAACTCGGTTTCGATGTTGTACAAGTCGAACAGCGGCCGCTCGCCCGTGTAGTGATGCAGTTTGGAGCTGACGGCTGGGGTGAATTCCGCGGCGAACTCCGTGAGCATTTGAAACGTCTCGCGCGAATCGACTTGAATGCGGGTCGTCTCGTCGGTCACGAAATCGCGCAGCACGCGCTGAGCCAAATTCAAGTCCTGATAGAGCAGGCTCGTGGGCGGCAGGCGCTGCGCTTGCGCGACGACGGTCGCCCAGGTTTTGCGCAGATAGGCGACATCGCTCGCGAGTTCCTCGCTCGTCGCGTCTTCGGCAATCGTGCGCACGATATAGCCGCCTTTTTCATCGGCAGGAAGAACGGCCGTCAAGCGCGCGCGGATTGCTTCGCGCTCGGCTTCGCTTTCGATCTTTTGCGAAATGCCGATGTGCGGCTCTTGCGGCAAGTAGACGAGCGTGCGGCCCGCGATGCTGATCTGCGTCGAGAGCCGCGCTCCCTTGGTGCCGATCGGATCTTTGATCACCTGCACCGTCAGCGTTTGGCCTTCGAACACGATCTTCTCGATCGGATTGGGCGAGCTTGCGTGCTCGCCCGCCAAGCGCGGATGCCAGATGTCGGCCACATGCAAAAACGCTGCCCGTTCGAGGCCAATGTCGATGAACGCCGATTGCATGCCGGGCAAGACGCGCACGACTTTGCCCAAGTACACGTTGCCCACGCGCCCGCGCGAGAGCGTGCGCTCGACATGCAACTCCTGCACGGCGCCTTGCTGAATCAGCGCGACCCGCGTCTCCTGCGGGGTGACATTGATGAGGATTTCTTCGTTCATTGTCGGCGGCTTCAGAAGTCGACGCGTGCCTGGCGCAACAGCGCGGCCGTCTCAAATAGGGGCAGACCCATGATACCCGAATAGGATCCGTCGATTCGTTCGATAAACTCGGCGGCGCGGCCTTGGATTCCGTAAGCGCCTGCCTTGCCGAGCGGCTGGCCCGTCATCGCATAGCGCGTGAGCGATGCGAGCGGGGCGGCGCAAAAGCGCACCGTCGAGCGAGACAACGCGGGCTCGAGCAGCGTACCGCCCGCATCGACCACGGCCACCGCGGTAAGGACTTCATGCTCGCGCCCCGCGAGCCGCGCAAGCATCTGCACGGCGTGCTCGACATCACTGGGCTTGCCCAGGATGGCGCCGTCGATCGTCACGGTCGTATCGGCGACGAGAATCGGCGCCGCCGCATGCGCGAGCGCCGATAGCCGCGCGCGCGCCGCCTCGGCCTTCGCCACGCATACCCGCTGCACGTAGGCATGCGCGGACTCGCCGGGCAGCTCGGCCTCCAACGCTTCGGCATCTTCGTCGGGCAGCGGTAGCAACGGCTCGAAGCGCACGCCCAGTTGCGCGAGCAGCTCCTGCCGACGCGGGCTTTGCGAAGCAAGGTAGAGATAGGGGTATAGCGGAAGGCGGCGACTCGGCTGCGACATGGATCGTTCGTTCTCGTTGGGCGCAGGCGGCCGCCGATGAGAACGGACGCCGTATCAGACGCGGTGATAAGGGTGATTCTGCGTGATGCTCCACGCGCGGTAAAGCTGTTCCGCAAGCAGCACGCGGACCATGCCGTGCGGCAGCGTCAAGCTGGATAGCCGCAGCAGCAGCTCGGCCCGGGTTTTGATTGCGGGATCGAGGCCATCGGCGCCCCCGATCACGAACGCAACGTCGCGGCCGTCGCGCTGCCAGTCGGGAAGCGCCTGCGCAAGTTGCATCGTCGTCCAGTCGCGGCCGTGTTCGTCGAGCGCGACGAGACGGACGGTTTTCGGCAACGCGGCTTCGATACGCTGGCGCTCCGCAGCCATCACGCTTTGCGCCGAGCGGCTGCTCGTGCGCGGTTCCGGCTTGATTTCGCGCAGTTCGATGCGCAATTCCGGCGGCATGCGCTTCGCGTATTCGTCGAAACCGGTCGCGATCCAGTCGGGCATCTTATGGCCGACGGCCAGGATATGCAGTTTCATTGCCGCACGCGCCGCCGCTTAGATGTTACTTCCCGCTCGCTTTGCGGGCGGGCGCTTTACGCGCGGCGGTTTTGCTCGCCGGCACAGGGGCCTTGCGCGGCGCGCTCTTGCGCGCGGACTTTGCCGCCGGCGCCGCCTCGTTAAGTTCGTCTTCGTCCTCGTCTTCGCCGTCGAACTCGGTCGCCCGCGCACCCGCGAACGGACTCGTGTTCGAGAGTTTCACGCGCACCGGCTTGTCGCCCCAGATTTCCTCGAGGTTGTAGTACTGGCGAAGCGCGGGCTGCAGGATGTGGACGATGGCATCGCCGCAATCGACGAGCACCCATTCGCCGATGTCCTCGCCCTCGGTGCTGATGATTTCTCCGCCGGCTTCCTTCACCTTCTCGCGCACGCTGGAGGCGAGCGCCTTCGTTTGGCGGTTCGAGGTGCCGCTCGCCACGATCACGCGATCGAACAGCTCGGTCAGATGGGTCGTATTGAAGACGCGGATGTCTTGCGCTTTGACGTCTTCGAGACCGTCTACGATTGCGCGCTGCAGTTTGCGAATATCCATGGTTACGGATGGTACAGGTGATGTTGAAGAATATAGTCCCAGACGGCATCGGGGATCGGCTCGGGCGCCGGCGCGCCGTGCGCGTCCGGCATGGCGGCCCGCTCGCCCGCGCTGGCGTCTCGCGCAAGCTTGGCTTTCAGATGGGCGCGAATATCGGTAGCCGACACATCCAACGCGAGGGTATCGTCGATGAGCAAATGCCCCGCGCGCGTGCAACGCAGCGTGCCGGCGTCGGCTCTGCGCGGGCCGAGTTCCGCGGCAAGCGCCGGCGACAGGCTCGACAAATCGAAGCCGGGCCGCGTGGCCGCACAAATGTGCGCGAACTCGAATAAGCGGCGCCAATCGCGCCAGGTGTCCAGCCGAAGCAACTGGTCCGCCCCGATCAAGAGCGCCAACGACACGTCCTCGCCTTCGCGCGCGCGCCAGCGCGCGAGCGTCTCGACCGTGTAAGTCGGCCCTTCGTGCTCGATCTCGTCGGTCGCGACAGTCACGGCCACTCCCGGCAGCGTAAGCGAGGCGGCCGCCGCGCGCGTCATCGCCAGCCGGTGCCGCGCCGCCGAAACCCCAGCCTTCTGGTAGGGTTGCCCGGCCGGCAGCAAGACGAGCTCGGTCAGCGCGAGCAGGCCGGCGAAGCGGCGCGCGAGCGCGAGATGCCCGTTATGGATCGGATCGAAGGTTCCGCCGAGCAAACCGACGCGGCGCGGCAGCATGGGCTGCGGCGGGCGGGCCTCGCGCGACGGGGCAGGGTGGGTGGCAGTCAGATGTCGTCCTCGGCGGTCAAGCGGCCTCGCGTCACGCCCAATCTCGCGGCGTCAGAAAATCGCTGTAAAGCCGCGCCTCGGGCGTGCCCGGTTCGGGGCGCCAGTCATAGCGCCAATTCGCGACGGGCGGCATCGACAGCAAGATCGATTCGGCACGGCCGCCGCTTTGCAGCCCGAACAAGGTGCCGCGGTCGTAGACCAGGTTGAATTCGACGTAGCGGCCGCGGCGATAGCATTGGAACGCGCGCTCGCGTTCCCCGTAGGGGGTTGCGCGCCGTTTTTCGAGCAGCGGCAGATAGGCGTCGACGAATGCGTCGCCGACGCTCCTGACCATCGCGAACGAGCGCTCGAAACCGAGTTCGTCGAAGTCGTCGAAAAAGATGCCGCCCACGCCGCGCGTCTCGTTACGGTGCTTCAGAAAGAAGTAGTCGTCGCACCAGCGCTTGAAGCGCGGATACAGATCCGCGCCGAACGGCGCAAGCGCATCGCGGCACACGCGATGGAAATGCGCGGCGTCTTCCTCGAAGCCATAGTAGGGCGTCAAATCCATGCCGCCGCCGAACCAGAAGATCGGCGCTTCGCCTTCCTTGGTCGCCGCCAGCATGCGCACGTTCATGTGGGCGGTAGGGCAGTACGGATTACGCGGGTGGATGACGAGCGACACGCCCATGGCTTCGAACCCGCGCCCGGCCAGGTGCGGCCGCAGCGCGCTGGCCGAGGGCGGCAACTTCTCGCCCGCGACATCGGAGAAGCCGACCCCGCCGCGCTCGATCAGCTCGCCTTCTTCCAAAATGCGCGTGAGCCCGCCGCCTCGTAGCTTCTCGCCTGGCGGCCGCGTCCAGGCATCCGCGCCGAACGGCTTGCCGTCGAGCGCGCCGAGCGCATCGACGATGCGCGTTTGCAGCCCTTGCAAATAGCTGCGCACGGAAGAGACGTCGTAGGTCGTATCGGACATAGAGTGGCGTACGCAAAAGAGGCCGAAGAGCCGGACCGCGAATGACCGGGCCGCGAACGGCCCGGAGGCGAATGAAGGCGAGCGCGCTAGCGCGCCGCCGGCGATCAGTGCTTGCGGTTCAAAGCGCGATAGCCGATATCGCGACGATACTGCATGCCGTCGAACGAGATTTGGTTGATCGCTTCGTAGGCGGCCGATTGCGCGCCGCGCACCGAATCGGACAAACCTACCACGCACAGCACGCGCCCGCCGGCCGTCACGAGCTTGCCGTCGACGAGCGCCGTCCCTGCATGGAACGTCACGGCAGTATCGGTCTCGGGCGGAATACCGTTGATGCGGTCGCCTTTGCGCGGGGCGTCGGGGTAGTTGTGCGCGGCGAGCACGACGCCGAGCGCCGTGCGGCGGTCCCACGTGAGCTCGACCGTATCGAGCGTACCCGCGATCGCGCTCTCGATCACCTTGGAAAAATCGCCCTTCAAGCGCGCCATGATCGGCTGCGTTTCGGGATCGCCCATGCGGCAATTGAATTCGAGCGTCTTCGGATTGCCCTCGGCGTCGATCATGAGGCCCGCATACAAGAAGCCCGTATAGCGAATCCCTTCCTTCTCCATGCCGCGCACCGTCGGCAGGATGATTTCGCGCATCACGCGCGCATGCAATTGCGGCGTGACGATCGGGGCCGGCGAGTACGCGCCCATGCCGCCCGTGTTCGGGCCTTGGTCACCGTCGAGCAAGCGCTTGTGATCCTGGCTCGAGGCGAGCGGCAGCACATGCTTGCCGTCGACCATGACGATGAAGCTCGCTTCCTCGCCCGCGAGGAATTCCTCGACGACCACGCGTGCGCCGGCATCGCCGAGCTTGTTGTCGGCGAGCATCATATCGATGGCGGCATGCGCTTCGTCGGCCGTCGTTGCGACGACCACACCCTTGCCCGCGGCGAGCCCGTCGGCCTTGATGACGATGGGCGCGCCTTTCCGATCCACGTAAGCGTGCGCGGCGGCCGCGTCGGCGAACGTTTCGTATTCTGCCGTCGGAATGCCGTGACGCTTCATGAACGCCTTGGCGAAATCCTTCGAGCTTTCGAGCTGCGCCGCTTCCTTCGTCGGGCCGAACACCTTCAGGCCGCGCTGGCGGAACAGATTGACGATGCCGGCCGCGAGCGGCGCTTCGGGACCGACCACGGTCAGCGCGACTTGCTCTTTTTCAGCGAAATCGGCCAATTCGGCCAGATCGGTGATATCGACGTTGTGCAGGCGCTCGTCCCGCGCCGTGCCGCCGTTGCCTGGCGCCACGTAGACGACTTGCACGCGCGGCGACTGCGCGAGCTTCCAAGCGAGCGCGTGTTCGCGGCCACCGGAACCGACGACGAGTAATTTCATGGAAGCGTCCTTTACTCGTCCGCGATCGACGCGTTCGTGTAAACCTCTTGAACGTCGTCGAGGTTTTCGAGCGCATCGAGCAGCTTTTGCATTTTCACGGCGTCATCGCCCGTGAACTCGACTTCGGTTTGCGGCTTCATCGTGACTTCGGCGAGCTCGGCTTTGAAGCCGGCTGCCTCGAGCGCTTCCTTGACCTTGGAGAAATCGTTCGGTGCGCACAGCACTTCGATGCTGCCGTCGTCGTTCGTGACGACATCGTTCGCGCCTGCTTCGAGCGCCGCATCCATGAGCTTGTCCTCGGGCGTGCCGGGGGCGAACAGGAATTGGCCCACGTGATCGAACAGGAACGAAACCGAACCGTCCGTGCCCATGTTGCCGCCGAATTTCGAGAACGCGTGGCGCACTTCCGCAACCGTGCGCGTGCGATTGTCGGTCATCGTGTCGACGATGACGGCCGCGCCGCCGATGCCGTAGCCTTCGTAGCGGATTTCCTCGTAGCTCGCCCCGTCGACGCCGCCCACGCCGCGCTGGATCGCGCGGTTGATGTTGTCCTTGGGCATGTTGGCGTCGTAGGCCTTTTCGACGGCGAGCCGCAGACGCGGATTCGAGTCGATTTCGCCGCCGCCCATGCGGGCCGCGACCTGGATTTCCTTGATGAGGCGCGTCCAGACTTTGCCGCGCTTGGCGTCGGCTGCCGCCTTCTTATGTTTGATGTTGGCCCATTTGGAATGACCAGCCATACGTTTCTCCGTGGCGCGCGCCGATTGGGCGCACGCATGATGCGTTTTTGTCGATTGCGAATCGTGTGAACCGTGCGAGTCCTGCCGGTGGTCCAGGCGCCGGGCGGCGTGCTGCCCATGTGGCGTGCGTTTTCCGCGTGTTTCAGTTTACGCGGGCCGCGATGCGAGGAGGGCAGGCCGTCCGAAGAGCAGACCGCGATTTTACCATGCCGCCCGGGCGGCGGCGGCGGCGCGGGGCCGCTGCGCCCGGCCTCGCGCCGCGCACGCGCCGCGTGAAGCGGATGCGCAGCCGCCTGCGAATTTATTGCTTATTGCGCCCCGTTTTATTCGTCGGCGCCTCTGGGCTTGCCGCCGCCGTCAGTTCTTGGTGCCGAACAGCCGGTCCCCGGCGTCGCCGAGTCCCGGCACGATATACGCGTGCTCGTTCAGGTGCGAGTCGAGCGATGCCACATAAAGCTTGACGTCCGGATGGGCGTCTTGGAACACCTGAACCCCCTCGGGCGCGGCCACGAGCGCGACGAACGAGATATGCTCGCCCGCCACGCCGCGCCGCTTCAACACGTCGACTGCGTGCACGGCCGAATAGCCCGTCGCCACCATCGGATCGCACAAAATGAAGGTGCGGTCCTCGAGATCGGGCAGCCGCACGAGGTATTCGACGGGCCGATGCTCGGCGTCGCGGTAAACGCCGATATGTCCGACGCGCGCCGACGGGATCAGTTCGAGCAAGCCGTCCGACATGCCGATTCCTGCCCGCAGCACCGGAACGATCGCGAGCTTCCTGCCCGCGATCACGGGCGCGTCGATTTCGACGAGCGGCGTCTCGACACGGCGTGTCGTGATCGGCAAGTTGCGCGTGATCTCGTAACCCATCAACAGTGTGATTTCGCGCAGCAGCTCCCGAAATGTGCGCGTGGACGTGTCCTTGTCGCGCATATGCGTGAGTTTGTGCTGAATCAGCGGGTGATTGAGGATGAATAGGTTCGGGAAACGGCTATCTTGTTTCATGGCGGGGGCGCCAGGCGGCGCGATCGAGAGAGAGTCGCGCAAGTTTACCGAAAGAAGCGCAGCGGCCGGCGGCGATTTTTCGGCACGAGGCCTTCGTCCTGCGCGCCGCGAAGGCGCTCGGCGCGATCGCGGCGATTCTTCTACAATCGCCCCCATTGCCCGTCGATATTGGGGACACACGCATGGATCTTGGAATCGCAGGACGCACCGCGCTCGTTTGCGCGGCCAGCAAGGGACTCGGGCGCGGCTGCGCCGAGGCGCTTGCGGCCGAAGGCGTAGCGCTCGTCATCGTCGCACGCACGCAGGCGACGCTCGAGGCCACCGCGGCGCAGATCCGCGCGAACACCGGCGTATCGGTGCGAACCGTCGCCTGCGACATCACCACGGCCGAGGGCCGAGCGGCCGCGCTGGCGGCCTGTCCCGCGCCGGACATCCTGATCAACAACGCGGGCGGCCCGCCGCCCGGCGATTTCCGCCAGTTCACGCACGAGGATTGGATCCGCGCGCTCGAGGCCAACATGCTTACCCCCATCGCGCTGCTGCAGGCCACGATCGACGGCATGATCGCGCGCGGCTTCGGCCGCATCGTCAACATCACGAGCTCGTCCGTGAAGGCGCCCATCGATGTGCTGGGCCTGTCGAACGGGGCGCGCTCGGGCCTCACGGGCTTCGTCGCCGGCGTTGCACGCAAGGTCGCCCAGCACAACGTGACCATCAACAACCTGCTGCCTGGGCTCTTCGATACCGACCGAATTGCGACTACGCTCAATGCGCAGGCGCACGCCAAGGGGATCAGCGTGGACGAGGCGCGGCGCGAGCGCGCGGCCGGCATTCCCGCGCAGCGGCTCGGGCAGCCCGGCGAATTCGGCAAGGCTTGCGCATTCCTGTGCAGCGCGCATGCGAGCTACATTACGGGCCAGAACTGGCTCATCGACGGCGGCGCTTATCCCGGCACCTTCTGACCGACGCCGGATCGGGCCGGCGGATTATTGATGATGAAATCGTTTGACTTGGAAGGAGTTGCGCCATGACCCCCTGCGTTGCGCTGATCGCGCACGATCACATGAAGGAAGACATCGTTGCCCTCGCAGGCGAGTACGCGCCGACCTTGCGCGTCTGCAAGCTCATCGCGACGGGCACGACGGGCGGGCGCATTGCGGATACGCACGGCTTGACGGTCGAGCGGATGCTCTCCGGCCCGTACGGCGGCGACTTGCAAATCGGGGCGATGCTGGCCGAGGGGAAGGTCGATCTCGTGATCTTCCTGCGCGATCCCATGACGCCGCAGCCGCACGAACCCGACATCAACGCACTCGTGCGCGCGTGCGACGTGCACGACGTTCCTTGCGCGACCAACGTCGCCACGGCGCGCATGCTGCTCGATACGCTCGCGGCGCGCACGTCCGCCACGGCTTGAGCACTGCGCTCGGGCAAGGAAACGGTGGGGCGGCGATAGAGCAGCGGCATTTCGCCACGCCGCATGAAACGGAGCAATCGAGCGAGAGGCTCGTCAAGGAGAACCCCATGGTGAAAGCGATTCGAATCGACCGCACGGGCGGTCCCGAAGTCATGCAGTGGGTCGACGTCGAGGTGGGTGCGCCCGGCGCCGGCGAGGTGCGCATCGAGCAGCACGCGGTCGGCCTCAATTACATCGACGTCTACTTTCGTACCGGCCACTACCCGTTGCCGCTACCTGCGGGGCTCGGCATGGAGGCGGCCGGCGTCGTCACCGAGGTGGGGGCCGGCGTCACGCGCTTCAAAGCCGGCGACCGCGTCGCCTACGTCGCGCGCCCGCCCGGCGCCTATGCCGAGGAGCGCGTGCTTCCCGCCGACGCGCTCGTCAAGCTGCCCGATTCGATCTCCTTCGACGATGCGGCCTCGGCCATGCTGCAGGGGCTGACCGCGCAATACCTGCTGCGGCGAACGTTCCGCGTCGAACCGGGGCAGACGATCCTGATTCATGCCGCCGCGGGCGGTGTGGGCTTGTTCGTCTGCCAGTGGGCCAAGGCGCTCGGGGCGACGGTGATTGGGACCGTCGGCTCCGACGAAAAGGCCGAACTGGCCAAGGCGCACGGTTGCGACTACCCGATCGTCTATACGCGCGAGAACTTCACCGAGCGCGTAAAGGAGATCACGAACGGGGCCGGCGTCCCCGTCGTTTACGACTCGATCGGCAAGGACACCTACAAAGGCTCGCTCGATTGCCTCGCGCCGCTCGGCTATTTCGTCAGCTTCGGCAGCGCTTCCGGGCCGCTGCCCCCGATCGAGGCGGCGGAATTGTCGAACCGCGGCTCGCTGTTTTTCACGCGGCCGACGCTGTTCAGCTATATCGCCAAGCGCGAATGGCTCGATGCAATGGCGTCCGAGCTATTCGAAGTGATCGCCTCGGGCAAGGTGAAGACGAACGTGCGTCAGCGCTATGCGCTCAAGGATGTGGCCGACGCCCATCGCGCGCTCGAGGGGCGCAAGACCACGGGCTCGACGGTGCTGTTGCCTTGATCTGACGCCTGATCCGCGCCGCCGCACGTGTCTATAATGAGATCAAAGCGCGCACCGCGAGCGTGCGCGTGCGGCCTCAGTCGCCGGTAGGCAGGGAGGGGGCAATGCTCGACGCACTTTCGCTGGGCGCGGGTCTGTCGTGGGCCAGCGGCTTGCGTCTTTATCTGACTGTTTTTCTGGTGGGCGTTTCTGCCCGGCTGGGCATCGTCCATCTGCCCGACACCCTATCGGCGCTCGACTCGGGCTGGGTCATCGGCGCAGCGGCCGTGCTCGCCGTCGTCGAGTTCCTGGCCGACCGCATACCCGCCTTCGATTCGCTTTGGGATGCGATTCAGACGTTCATCCGCATTCCCGCCGGCGCGCTGCTTGCCGCGGGCGCGCTCGGGCATGCCGATCCGACGTTGCTCACCGTCGCGGCGCTCGCGGGCGGCGCGCTTGCCGGCTCGGCGCATTTGACCAAGGCCGGCACGCGCGCACTGATCAACTTCTCGCCGGAGCCTTTCTCGAACTGGGTCGCCTCGTCGATGGAGGACGTGCTCGTCTGCGTCGGGCTCGCGCTCGCGTTGTTCGTGCCGCTCGTCTTTCTCGTGCTGATGGCGCTCTTTCTCGCCTTCGCGAGCTGGGCGCTGCCGCGTTTGTGGCGCGGCGTCCAAGGCGGCTTTCGCGCAATGGCGGCGCACATGGTCTCGCGCCTGGGCTCGTTCGGGGGCAAGCGCGATTGAGCCGCGCAGCGACTTCCGGCACGCCGCGGCCGCCGGCTAGCCGCATGGGGCTCGTACGCCAAGCCGCGCGCATGACCGCGCGGGACTGGCGCGCCGGCGAGTTGACGATGCTCGTCATTGCGCTCGTGCTCGCGGTCGCCGCCCTCTCCAGCGTCGGTTTTCTCGCCGACCGTCTGCAACAAGGGCTGGAGCGCGACGCGCGCAGCATGATCGCGGCCGATTTCGTGGTCCGTTCCGATCACCCCGTCGATTCCGCATTCTTCGACGAAGCCCATAGCCTCGGCCTGCGCACTGCCACGACCGCGATCTTTCCGAGCATGGTCGCGCGCGTCGCCACGGGCGCGTCGGACGATCCAGGGTTGTCGAATGCGCGGCTCGCGGCGGTCAAGGCCGTCTCGCCGACGTATCCCTTGCGCGGCGCCTTGCGCATCGCGCCGGCGGCCGGTGCGCCGGACCACCGCGCCGACGGCATTCCCGCCAAAGGCACGGTGTGGGTCGATGAACAATTGCTCGAAACGCTGCATGCGCGCGTGGGTGACGTCGTGGCGCTCGGCGATCGCCGCTTCACGATCGGCGCCGTCATCACGCGCGAACTCGATCGCGGCTTCGCCTTCGTCAATTTTTCTCCCCGCACCATGGTGCGCGCCGACGATCTCGCTTCCACCGGGCTCATCGGCTACGGTAGCCGCGTGACGTACCGATTGCTGGTCGCCGGAGACGATGCCGCCGTCGCGCGCTTTGCGGCTTTCGCGCATGCGCGGGTCGACGGCGGCAAGCTGCGTGGCGTGGCGCTCGAATCGTTGAACGACGGCCAGCCCCAAGTGCGTGCGACGCTCGATCGCGCCGGGCGCTTTTTGCGTCTCGTCGCGCTGCTGACCGCGTTGCTGGCGGCCGTCGCGATCGCCATGGCCGCTCACCGCTACGTGCGGCGTCATCTCGACGGCTGTGCCGTGATGCGCTGCCTGGGCCTCGGTCAGCGCGAATTGCGCACACTCGTTGCACTCGAGTTCGCATTCGTCGGTGCGGCGGGGGGCGTCGCCGGCGCCGCCCTCGGTTATGCGGGGCACTTCGTCTTGCTGGCCTGGCTTGGCCAACTGATCGCCGTGGCGTTGCCGCAGTCGAGCCCCTTGCCCGCGCTCGAGGGCATCGGCGCGGCGCTCGTGCTGCTGTTCGGCTTCGCGATGCCGCCGCTCTTGCCGCTCACGCGGGTGCCGCCGCTGCGCGTGCTGCGCCGCGAGTGGGACGGGCAGGCCCGCACGGCCTGGTGGGCCTATGCCCTCGGCATCGCGTTGTTCGGGGCGTTGCTGGTCCTCGCGGCCGGCGAGCTCAAACTCGGCGGTATCGTCGCTGCGGGCTTCGCGTTCGGGCTCGTCGTATTCGCGGCGGTGGCCCGCGCGGCGCTGTGGCTCTGCGCGCGGTTCGCCCGCAGCGACAGCGGCCGGCGCTTGGCTGCCTCCGTCGGGTGGCGCTACGCATTGGCGTCGCTCGAACGGCGCGGCTGGGCCAGCGCGCTGCAAATCACCGCGCTCGCGATCGGCCTCATGTGCCTGCTCCTCATTGCAATGACGCGCAACGATCTCGTGGCCGGCTGGCGCAACTCCACGCCCCCCGATGCACCCAACGAGTTTCTGATCGACATCCAGCCCGATGAGCGGCAAGCAGTGCTCGACTATCTGCGCACGCACGGCGTCGCCGATATCGCGCTCGAGCCGATGGTGCGGGGCCGGCTCGTTGCGATCGACGGCAAGCGCGTCGTGCCGGAGTCATACAAGAACGACGACGCCCGGCGCCTCGTCGATCGCGAATTCAATCTGTCGTATCGCAGCGCTTTGCCAAGCGACAACCGGATCGCCGAGGGGCGATGGTACGGCGGCACGAAGCGGCCCGAGATCTCCATCGAAGCGGGGCTTGCCAAGCTGCTCGGCCTGAAACTTGGAGACGTATTGCGCTTCGACGTGACCGGCATGCCGATCGAGGCCCCGATCACGAGCGTGCGCAAGCTCGACTGGGGTACGTTCAAGGTCAATTTCTTCGTGCTGATGCCGCCGGCCACGCTCGAGGACCTGCCTGCGATTTTCATCACGAGTTTTCATCTTCCGCCCGAGCGGCGGTCCATCCTGGACGGCCTCATCGCCGCGCATCCGAACGTCACGGCCATCGATACGACACCGATCCTCGCGCAAATCCAGCATGTGCTCGACCAGGTGATCGGCGCCGTGCAGTTCCTATTCGCGTTCACCCTCGCGGCCGGCGTGCTCGTGCTCTATTCGGCGTTGGCCGGCACACGCGATGAGCGCGTGCGAGAATCGGCGTTGTTGCGCGCGCTTGGCGCGTCTCACCGTCAGGTACGCTCCGTTCATGCGGCCGAGTTCGCGCTCGTCGGCGCGCTGGCGGGGCTGATGGCGGCTTTGGGCGCGCAAGCGCTCGGCATCGTGCTCGCGACGCGCGTGTTCGATTTCCATCTCGACCTCGACCCGTGGCTACTGCCGGCGGGGGTGGCGGCCGGCGTCGCCTGCGCGGGCGTAGGCGGCTGGCTGAGCCTGCGGCGCGTGCTGCGGCGGCCGGCGGCGCAGTCTCTGCGCGAGACGTGATGCAGCCAGTTCGGACTTCCCGAGGGCGTCGCCCGCGGCGATGTCGCTTTCGATTGATAGACGTGACGAAGTGAAGGTATGACAGATTCGACCGGCGACGAAACGCAAGGCGCGCAGCCGAGCGCATTCGATCTCGTGGGCGGCGAGGCGCGTGTGCGCGAACTCGTCGACCGCTTTTACGATTTGATGGACCTCGAGCCGGAATTCGCCGGCATTCGCGCGCTGCATCCCGCTTCGCTCGACGGCTCGCGCGACAAGCTGTTCTGGTTTTTGTGCGGCTGGCTGGGGGGCCCCGATCACTACATCGAACGCTTCGGCCATCCGCGTCTGCGGGCGCGCCATCTACCGTTCGCGATCGCCTCGTCCGAGCGCGATCAATGGGTGCGCTGCATGGCTTGGGCCATGGAAGATGTCGGCTTGCCCGAAGCGCTGCGCGAACGGCTCGTTGCGTCGTTTTTGGATACGGCCGACTGGATGCGCAACCGGCCCGGTTGAACGGCCGGTACGGTGCAGCCGCGATTTTGCTCGGGGCGGACTGTTCGGGGCGGCGGTCGTTTTTCATAATGACCGCTTGCGCCGCCGCTGCGCGCCGCCCGCTCGCTGCTCGCTGCGGTTGGCCGGCAAGATCCAAGCGACGACGGCGCGCCATCGATTGAACCGACTCCAGGACCGACCCCATGACGACGCAAGCCCTGTTTCGCGAAGATGCCTACATGACCCGGTGCGACGCGACCGTCGCGGCGGTTATGCCGGAGGGCATCTTGCTCGATAAAACGGTGTTCTATCCGCTAGGCGGTGGTCAAGCCGGCGATGCGGGTATGCTGACGTTGGGCGACGGCACGTCCATCGCCGTCGCCGATACGCGCAAGGCCAAGTTCGAGGGCGCGAGCCCAGACGACGCCTTGCACGTTCCGGCGCCAGGGCAGGAGGCGCAGCTGGCCCGGTTACAGCCCGGCGCGAGCGTCGTAGCCGAAATCGACTGGACGCGGCGCTACCGGCATATGCGCCTGCATACGGCTACGCATCTGCTTTGCGCGGTGTTGCCGTATCCGGTCGACGGCTGCAGCATCACGGCCGACTACGCGCGCATCGATCTGGTCACGAACGAGCCGATCGAGCGAGCGTTCGTCGAAAGGCGGCTGGCCGAGCTCGTCGGCGGCGGGCATCGGGTGTCGACCGAGTGGATCACCGATGAGGAGATGGCTGCACGTCCAGAGCTCGTGCGAACGATGAGCGTCAAGCCCCCGGTCGGATTCGGGCGTGTTCGGCTCTTGCGGATCGACCAAATCGATTTGCAGCCGTGCGGGGGCACGCACGTTGGCAATACGTCGGAGATCGGCGCGCTGCGCGTCGCTAAAATCGAAAAGAAGACGGCGCGGACGCGGCGCCTCGTGATGGAGTTGCAATGACGGAAAAGTCCAAGCGCACGGAGGGAACGGCAACGACAACGACCTGCGATGCCGATCGGGCGAGCGGTGCCGATCGCAACGCGGACCAACCGAAGCTGCGAGACGCTGCCATCAAGATCGACGCCGATCATGCGGCGCTCGACCCTGAGGCCCGGGCCGTGCTCGATTTTTGGTTCGGCGAGCCCAGCACGGCGGGCTTCGGACAACCATCCGCACGTTGGTTCAAGCGCGACGACGCCTTCGACGCGACGATCCGCGAACGCTTTGGCGCGACGCTCGCGGCCGCGCGGCGCGGCGAGCATGACAGTTGGCAAGGCACCCCGCTCGGGGCGCTCGCGCTCATCATCGTGCTCGATCAGTTCTCGCGCAACACATGCCGTGACTCCGAGCAGGCGTTCGCTGCCGATGCGAAGGCGCTCGAAGTCGCCCGCCGGCTCGTCGAAAGCCATGCTGATCGAGACTTGCCTACGGCCGAGCATCGAGCCTTCGCCTACCTACCGTTCCAGCACGCCGAATCGCTTGCGGCGCAGCGCGAATCGGTTCGGCTGTTCGAAGCGCTCGCGCGCGAGACGGGGCAGACGGGTAGGGGCAGCTATGTCGACTACGCGCACCGGCATGCGGTCATCATCGAGCGCTTCGGCCGTTTTCCTCATCGCAATATCGCGTTGGGTCGAGCATCGACGGACGAGGAATTGGCTTTCCTGCGCGAGCCCGGTTCGTCGTTTTGAATCGGAACACCGACGCGGCCTTTCGAACGCCAACCGCGCTCAACGGCCGCCGCTCACGTCGAGCAACGCCCCTTGCACGTACGAGGCGGCGTCGCTCAGAAGCCAGACGATCGCTTGGGCGACTTCTTCCGCTTTCCCGGGGCGACCCAACGGCGTTTGGGCGCCGAGCGCCGCGGCGCGTTGCGGCTGGCCGCCGCTCGCATGGATATCCGTCTCGATCAGTCCCGGCCGCACGGCGTTGACGCGGATGCCGCGCGGCCCGAGTTCTTTGGCGAGGCCGATCGTCATCGTGTCGACGGCCGCTTTCGAGCCGGCGTAATCCACGTATTCGTTCGGCGAGCCGAGGCGCGAAGCCGCCGACGAGACGTTCACGATCGCCCCGCCGCTGCCGCCTCGGTCGAGCGACATGCGGCGCGCCGCCTCGCGTGCGCATAGATAAGCGCCGAAGACGTTGACGTCGAACATGCGCTTGAGCCGTGCGGCGTCCATCTGGGCAAGCGGCAGCGACGCCGCCACGATGCCGGCGTTGTTCACGAGCGCATCGATGCGGCCGAACTCGGCCTGCAGGCCATCGAACATGGCGACGACCGCTTGCTCGTCGGCTACATCGCCTTGCAGGAGCACGGCTTGTCCGCCTGCGCGTTCGACTTCGGCGGCTGTTTGCTCGGCTGCAGCCCGGTCGCGCACGTAGTTGATGCCGACGGCCGCCCCCTGCGCGCCGAGCAAGACGGCGGTGGCGCGGCCGATACCGCGGCTTGCGCCAGTAATGAGAACGACGGGGGCGGGATTCATCTCGAAGTCTCGCGCAAGGCTGCGGCGCGCGAGCCGATGAAAAGCGGCGCGGCTATCGTTGCCGATTTCGCCGGCCCTACCCCGCGGGCGCTCAAACCGCCTCCCGCTGGGTCGCCCATTTGTCGCGGCCGGGCGGATGGTAACGGCGCAATTTGTCGAGCAGCGAGAGCGCGTCGGAATCGATCTGCAAGAGATCGAGATAGGCCTGCTGCATGAAGCCTTCGCGAACGGTGTGCTCGAGCATGGTCACGAGCGGATCGTAGTAGCCGCCGATGTCGTATAGGCCGATCGCTTTATGGTGATAGCCGAGTTGCGCCCACGTATAGACCTCGAACAACTCTTCGAGCGTGCCCGCGCCGCCGGGCAGCGCGACGAATGCATCGGACAAGTCGGCCATCATGCGTTTGCGCTGATGCATGTCGGGCACGACGTGCAATTCCGTCAGCCCGGGGTGACCGACTTCCTTATCGACGAGCAGTTCCGGGATGACGCCGACGACGCGCCCGCCTGCCGCCAGCACTTCGTCGGCGATCACGCCCATCAGCCCGACACGCCCGCCGCCGTAGACGAGCGAGCAACCGGCCGCGACGAGCGCGCGCCCGAACGCCTGAGCGGCTTGGGCGTAGATGGGTTTGGCCCCGATCGAGGAGCCGCAGTAGACGCAGACCGATTTCATCAACTGTCCTTCGGGCGGCCGGCCGCGTCACGCGGCGGCAGATAGTCGTGGAATTCGCGCTTGGGCAGCTTGCCGGAAACGAGATCGTCGAACAACTGACGCGAGCGGCCGCGCAGGTAAGGCGCCATGATCGAGATCACGTGCACGCTCACCTGGTGAAGCTCGGCGCGAATCGCTTCCTGATCGTTGTATTTGCGCGGATGCATGACGAACTGATACGACAGCCAGTACGTCGCGATCACGCCCATGTTCGTCGCGATGACCTGAATTTCCTCGGGCGTGGCGACCATTTCCTCGTCGGCGACGAGCAACTCGCACATTTCCTGCGCGAAGCGCACCTTGTGGCTGATGATTTGCTTGAAGTGCGTCTCGAGCGTGCGGTTGCGCGCCAGCAAATCGTTCAGGTCGCGATAGAGGAACCGGTAGGTCCACATGAAATCGGCCATGTACTGCAAGTAGGACCATGTCTCGTCGATCGTCGGACGATGGTCCTCCGGAAACCGCAGCCGCTTCTCGATCGCCTGCTCGAACTGGGCGAAGATGCTGTTGATGATGTCGTCTTTATTGCGGAAATGGTAGTAGAGATTGCCTGGGCTGATCTCCATTTCCTCCGCAATCGTCGTGGTGGTCACGTTCGGCTCGCCGATTTCGTTGAATAGCTTCAACGACAGCTCGAGAATCCGTTCGCGGGTGCGGCGGGGAGTTTTGGCTTCCATGTCGTCCGGCCCTGTGCTGCCGGGCACGCGCGGCGCTCGCGCGACGCTGCGTTGCTGCGCCCGGCTCGGTTGGTATCTTTTGCAACTGCGTCGGACGATTATAAACCGGTCGTTCTGTTCCCCGAACGTCGAGATGGCGTTTTCGTGGGGCGCCCCGCCGGACGGGTGTCGGCGTCGTGTCGTCGACACCGCGTGAGCGCTGCGGCTAATTCGAGACGCCGCCGAGGCCGAGCATGGGTGCTTGCCTCAGCCGCCGAGCCAGCGCACGGCCAAGGGGCCGACGATGAGCGCCCACGTCAGCACGCAGGTGGAAAGCGCGACGGTGACGGCCGCACTGCCGAGGTCTTTCGCGCGGCGAGACAATTCGTGGCGCTCGAGCGAGATGCGGTCGATCGCCGCTTCGACGCTCGAATTGAGCAACTCGACGATGAGCACCAAGAGCACCGAGCCGATCAACAGCACGTGCGAGACGGCGTCGACGGGCACGAGCGCGCCGCATGGCACGAGGATGGCGGCGAGCGTCAGCTCTTGCCGAAACGCGCTTTCTTCGCGAATCGCGACTTGAAACCCCGCGATCGAATTTTTAAGCGCGTGCCAGGCGCGCGTCAGGCCCCGGTTGCCTTTGTAAGGGTTGAACGGCAGCGGCGAGAGCGGATCGTCCGGCGAAAGCGGCTCGTGCGAGACGCCCTCGTGCGGATCGTGCTCGGCGTGCTCGTCGTGGGTAAGCGGCTCGTCGCGTTTCATGCGGCGGCGCTTTCCTCGCGCCCGGCGCTGCGCGTGAGCGGTTTCAAATGAGCGGCGAATTGCGCGGAGGCGGCCTGCCACGAGAAGCGTTCGGCCCACGCGCGCGCGTCGGCTCGATCGATCTTGAGCGCATCGAGACAGGCTTCGCGCAGGTCCTCGTTCATGGCGCCGGCATGGCCCCCGGCGAGCACGTCGATCGGCCCGGTGACGGGATAAGCCGCGACGGGCGTGCCGCAGGCGAGCGCCTCGAGCAAGACGAGCCCGAACGTATCGGTGCGGCTCGGGAACACGAAGACATCGGCGGCCGCATAGACCTTCGCCAGCTCGGCTTGAGTCAGCACGCCCAGGTAATTGACTTCCGGGTAGCGCGACTTCAACTCGGCGAGCGCGGGCCCTTCGCCGGCGACCCACTTCGAGCCCGGCAAGTCGAGCTCGAGAAACGCTTCGACGTTCTTTTCGATGGCGACGCGGCCGACGTACAGGAAAATCGGGCGTGCCGTATTGAGCACCTTGGAATCCATCGGATGAAAGATCTCGAGATCCACGCCGCGCGTCCACAATACGACGTTGTCGAAGCCGTGCCGTTCGAGATCGCTCTTCACCACGGGCGTCGGCGCCATCACCGCGAGCGAAGGCGCGTGGAACCAATGCAAGAAGCGGTAGGTGAACGAAATCGGAATGCCGAAGCGCGCCTGCACGTATTCGGGAAAGCGGGTGTGATACGCGGTCGTGAACGGCAGGCCGTGGCGCAGCGCATAGGCGCGCGCGGCCATCCCGAGGGGCCCCTCGGTGGCGATATGCAGCGCATCGGGGGCGAACTCGTCGATACGCGCATGCACGCGCCGCCGCGGCAGCAGCGAAAGCCGTATTTCCGGATAAGTGGGGCAGGGGATGGTGCGAAACTCCAGCGGCGTCATCAGCTCGACGCGATGCCCGAGTGCGGTCAGCTCGCGCGTCGTGTTCTTCAGCGTGCGCACGACGCCGTTGACCTGCGGTTCCCAGGCATCGGTGACGATCATGATTTTCATGCGGTCGGATCCGTGTCGAATAGCGAAAGGGCGCTAAGCCGTTGCCTTGGCTTTACGTGGGGTGGCGGCCGGCGCGCGCATGACGGTCCAATAGAGGACCTTGAGCTCGCCGTCGAGCGTTTCGACGAGCGCCGATAGACTCTCGACCCAGTCGCCGTCGTTGCAGTACAGCAGGCCGTCGACGTCGCGAATCTCGGCCTTGTGGATATGGCCGCAGACCACGCCGTCGCAGCCGCGCCGGCGCGCTTCCTCCACCATTACGTGTTCGAACGAGGAGATGAAGTTGACGGCGTTCTTGACCTGATGCTTCAGGTATTGCGACAGCGACCAGTAGTGCAGGCCCAGCCGGCTGCGCAGCCGGTTGAACCAGCGATTCAAAATCAGGATCGCCGTGTAGGCGGTATCGCCGAGATAAGCGAGCCACTTCGCGTGCTGGATCACACCGTCGAACAAATCGCCGTGGACGATCCACAGGCGCTTGCCGAGCAGCGTCGTATGAAACGCTTCGCCGCGCACGTGGATGTCGCCGAAGGCCAAATCGCAGAACTGCCGCGCGCCTTCGTCGTGGTTGCCGGGGATATAGACGACCTGCGTTCCCTTGCGCGCTTTGCGCAGGATCTTCTGCACGACATCGTTGTGCGCCTGCGGCCAGTACCAGCCTTTCTTGAGCTGCCAGCCGTCGATGATGTCGCCCACGAGATACAGGTATTCCGACTCGTTGTGCCGCAGAAAATCGAGCAGATACGGCGCTTGGCAGCCGCTCGATCCGAGATGGATGTCCGAGAGCCAAATCGTGCGGTAACGCAACGGCTCGCCAACCCCGTCGTCGTGTTGATGGCCGGCCGCATCGAGCGTCGCGGCGTCGGCGGGTAGCGCGGGGGCACCGCTTTGCGCCGGGGGGTGGAAAGGGACGGAATCGACGCTGGCGCCGAGTTGCCTAAGGAGGGAAGTCGCGGACGTCTTGCGGTCCATGGCTTCTCGCGTCGAGTTGAACATGACGCCCATTGCGCCACGCGCGCGTGACTGCAACATGACAGTCACGAGAACTTCGTATTACGGTGTGTGCGCAAGAGAGCGGCGACGCGGGCGGCGCCCGGCGCCGGTTAGCCGCGCGCGAAGATCAGGCGCGTGCCTGCGAGGCGGTCGTGCGGGAACTGCCGCGCCGGATCGAGGCGAGCGGCGGCGGCCCAAAGCACGAACCAGACGAGCGCTGCGGCCAGCGTGCCGGGCACGGAGACATGAAGCAGCGGATGCAGCGCGAGCGGCGGCAGAAACCAGAGCCAAGTGGCGAAATAGCGGGCGAGCGCGCGGCCCAACGTGGGCGGCCGGCCGCTGTGCGCGGCGACGAGCTTGAGCCGCCAGGTCTTCATCGGCAGCGTTTGGCCGCCGCGGGTCCAGCACCAGACGAAATACACGCCCACGACGAACGCGATCCAGGCTGCGAGCAAGTTGTGGTGGGTGAGGCCGTTGCGTTGTTGTGTCAGCGTGCCGAACAGATAGCCGGCGAAAAACACGATCCCGAACAGCAACACGCCCTCGTAAAGGAGAGCGGCCAGTCGCCGCCGGATCGTCGGCGCGCCGGCCGATGCGGCGCACGGCGCCGCTTTGGTCGAGGGTGGCGGGTTCGGTGCGTGAGCGGACATGTCGAGCTTTCGCCTGCCGGCGCTTACGCGCCGCGGAAGACGGAGGGGGCGTCCGAGGGCGACATCGGCGTCGGCGGCACCGGCACCGCGGGGTTGATGGCGCCGGATGCGCCCGAGGCCGATGCCGGCGGCGCGATAGTGGCGCTGGCGGCGCTCGTGGCGGCAGCGACGGAAGCGCCGCTTGCGCCCGGCGGCGGGTTCACGAGCCGGCTCAAGCCGCGAATCTCGCTGCGCTGGCCCGAGGGCGGCGCGCTCACGACGGTAGGCCGGCGCTTGCGTTCGATCGCGGCAAGTTTCGCCTTCTGTTCGGGCGACAGTTCCTGATAGGCCTGCCAGGCTTTTTGCCGGGTTTGCGGCGGCAACGCTTTGGAAACTTGGTAGTTCTCGCGCGCGACGCGCCGCTGATCGGGCGTCATGCGTACCCATTCGGCCATGCGTTCATGCAGTCTTTTTTGTGCTTCAGGCGACATCTTCGCGAAACGCGATGCGATCTTGATCCATTTTCGCTTGCGTTCGTCGCTGAAGTTATCCCATTCGGCTGCGAACGGCGCGAGCGCCGCATGCTGCGCGTCGGTGAGATGCGCCCATGAGAGCGGATTGGTATCGACGGCGAGCGGGGGGAATTCGACGACGGACAGCGGTGCGGGCGCGGACGATGCGCCGCCGTGAGCGCCCGCCGCCTGCGGCGCGTTCGGGCGTTCGAAGAATCGAGGGTAGGTGGCCGCGAACGCGACCGCGGCCGCGATCGTTGATCCGAACAAAACGGCCAAACCGCGCTTGTAGCTCACCCGATCGATCTCCCGCCCGCGTTAGCGCGCACGCGACAAATACGCGTTGAAGCCGTGATCGAGGTACGCATTGAGCGGCAAATCGTCGCTGAGCATCGCGGCATCGATATCGGCCAACTCGGCGGCGCGTTGCGCGTTCTCCCAGTAGGCGATGAGCGCGACGCCGCCAAGCAGCGCGACGACGGGCCAGACTCGCAGCACACGGCCGAGCGGCGACAGACGGCGCTTCGGGCCGGGGCGCGGCGCATCGAACGCCGCCCCGGCAGGGGCGAGCACCGGCACGAAGGCCGCTGCGGCGACGGTTTCGGGCTTTTTGCGTGCGAGCGCGAGACGGCGCGCGCCGGCAAGCCGGTCGAGCGTCGTGGCGGACAATCCGGCCGCGCTTTCGTCGAGCGCGCGGCGAACCTTGCCCGCGAACTCGATTTCTTTATCGGGAGCGGAGCTCATAGCGTAATTCCTTTGGCCTTGAGCGCGGCCGCTAACGTGTGCGTCGCTCGCGAGCAGTGCGTTTTTACGCTGCCCTCGGAGCAGCCCATCGCGGCGGCGGTCTCGGCGACATCCATATCTTCCCAATAACGCATGAGAAACGCCTCCCGTTGACGCGCCGGCAATTTTTGGATCTCTCCGTCGATCAGGCTGAGCACTTGCTCGCGCTCGAGCTTTTGCTCGCTGCTCTGGCCGGCGCTCGAGCCTTCCTCGGCCGCGATCGTCTCGAGCGGATCGAATTCCTCGTCCTCGCCGCTGCCGAGCGACGAAAACAGGCTCACCCACGTGTTGCGCACCTTCTGACGGCGAAAGAAGTCGTGCATCACATTCTGCAAGATACGCTGAAATAGCAGCGGAAGCTCGGCAGCGGGGCGATCGCCGTATTTTTCGGCGAGTTTGATCATCGCGTCCTGGACGATGTCGAGGGCGGCGTCGTCGTCGCGCACGGCGTAGACGGTGTGCTTGAACGCGCGCCTTTCGGCGCCCGCCAGAAAATCGGCGAGTTCCTTGTCTGATGCCATCCGAGGGGGCGGCGTGAAATTTCCGCCAGAGCCGTAATCGATTGAAAAAATGTCGTAAAACCCGCGGATGCTAGCAAATTTTCGAGATAGTGGGGATGACTCTGGCCTCGATTGGCGCTCGGCGCGTTGTATTTGGGTGGAAAACGACGAGTTCGGGGCGCAACGGACCAGGGCGCCCGGTGCAATTTTGCTTGACCGGAAGACGTACAACCGATAAGGTCTCCGGTTCGCAACATAAGTGACTTGTCTCTTTTTGGGTGGGCCCATGAAGCTCGCCCGTCAAAGTGGACGCGCCGCTTGAACCCGAGCCACAAGCCCGGCAGAGAGCACCCGATCAATTTTTTGCCGAAAATTCGAAAGGTGAATGATGAACATGCCCAGCGCGGAATTCTCCACGTCGGATACCACTCCTTCCCACGAAGCCGATTCGATTGGCGCCACCGTGCTCATGCGCGCACTGGCCGACGAAGGCGTCGAGGTGCTTTGGGGCTATCCCGGCGGCGCGGTACTGTATATCTACGACGAACTCTATAAGCAGGACAAAGTGCAGCACGTGCTCGTGCGCCACGAACAGGCCGCCGTGCATGCTGCCGACGCCTACTCGCGCTCCACGGGCAAGGTCGGCGTCTGTCTCGTGACGTCGGGGCCCGGCGTGACGAACGCCGTCACCGGCATCGCGACGGCCTACATGGATTCGATCCCGATGGTGATCATCAGCGGGCAGGTGCCAACGGCCGCGATCGGTCAAGACGCCTTCCAGGAGTGCGACACCGTCGGCATCACGCGTCCTTGCGTCAAGCACAACTTCCTCGTGAAGGACGTGCGCGAGCTCGCCTCCACCGTCAAGAAGGCCTTCTACATCGCGCGCACGGGGCGTCCCGGGCCGGTGTTGATCGACATCCCGAAAGACATTTCCAAAACGCCTTGCCAGTACGAACCGGTCAAGAACGTTTCGCTGCGCTCGTACAATCCGGTCACGAAAGGTCATTCGGGCCAGATCCGCAAGGCGGTGTCGCTGCTGCTCTCGGCCAAGCGCCCCTACATCTACACGGGCGGCGGCATCATCCTTGCGGACGCCTCGCGCGAGCTCAATCAATTCGCCGATTTGCTCGGCTATCCCGTCACGAACACGTTGATGGGGCTGGGCGGCTACCGTGCGAGCGACAAGAAGTTCCTCGGCATGCTCGGCATGCACGGCACGTACGAAGCCAACATGGCGATGCAAAATTGCGATGTGCTGATTGCGATCGGCGCGCGCTTCGACGATCGCGTGATCGGCGATCCGCAGCACTTCTCGTCGCGCCCGCGCAAGATCATCCACATCGACATCGATCCGTCCTCCATCAGCAAGCGGGTGAAGGTGGACATCCCCATCGTCGGCGACGTCAAGGAAGTGCTCAAGGAACTGATCGAGCAGCTTCAGCATGCCGAGCACGGACCCGACACCGAGGCGCTCGCGCAATGGTGGAAGGACATCGAAGGGTGGCGCGCGAAGGATTGCCTCAAGTTCGACCGTAAGAGCGAGATCATCAAGCCGCAGTACGTCGTCGAAAAGCTCTGGGAGCTGACCGACGGCGAAGCGTTCGTCTGCTCCGATGTCGGCCAGCACCAAATGTGGGCCGCGCAGTTCTATCGCTTCAACAAACCGCGCCGCTGGATCAACTCCGGTGGGCTCGGCACGATGGGCTTCGGCCTGCCGGCGGCGATGGGCGTGAAGATGGCGCACCCCGATTCGGAAGTCGTCTGCATCACGGGCGAAGGCTCGATCCAGATGTGCATTCAAGAGCTGTCCACCTGCAAGCAATACGAGACGCCCATCAAGATCATCTCGCTGAACAACCGCTATCTGGGCATGGTGCGCCAGTGGCAGCAGATCGAATACAGCAAGCGCTATTCGCATTCCTACATGGATGCGCTGCCCGATTTCGTGAAGCTGGCCGAGGCATACGGCCACGTGGGCATTCGAGTTGAAAAGACGGCCGATGTCGAGCCGGCGCTCAAGGAGGCGCTGCGCTTGAAGGATCGCACCGTGTTTCTCGATTTCCAGACCGATCCGACCGAAAACGTCTGGCCGATGGTTCAAGCCGGCAAGGGCATCACCGAGATGCTGCTCGGCGCCGAGGACCTCTGACCACACCTATCGGGCGCTAGCCTGCGCTCGCTCGCGAAAGCGTCCTCACGAAGGGCGTGTGCTCGCGAGGCGAGAGGGGCCTGGCGCCGCTGGCAATCGACATCTGGATAAACGGGAAAGCAACATGAGACATATCATCTCCGTCTTGCTGGAGAACGAACCGGGTGCGCTTTCGCGCGTGGTCGGCCTGTTCTCGGCTCGCGGCTACAACATCGAAACCTTGACGGTGGCGCCGACGGAAGACCGTTCGCTGTCGCGCTTGACCATCGTCTCCATTGGCTCGGACGACGTGATCGAACAGATCACGAAGCACTTGAACCGCCTGATCGAGGTGGTGAAGGTGGTCGACTTGACCGAAGGCGCCCACATAGAGCGCGAGCTGATGTTGATCAAGGTGCGGGCGGTCGGCAAGGAACGCGAAGAAATGAAGCGGATGGCGGATATCTTCCGCGGCCGCATCATCGACGTGACCGAAAAGACCTACACGATCGAATTGACGGGGGCGAGCGACAAACTCGACGCCTTCATCGAAGCGCTCGACGCCGCCGTGATTCTCGAGACCGTTCGGACGGGCAGCTCGGGTATCGGGCGCGGCGAGCGTATTTTGAAGGTGTAACGAGCGGCACGACGCAGCAACCGATCGGCGCCCGCCGCAACGTGCGGGCGCTTTCAACGAATTTGACGAATACCGATTTAACGCGAAGGAACCGACATGAAAGTTTTCTACGATAAAGACGCCGACCTCTCCCTCATCAAAGGCAAGGATGTCACGATTATCGGCTACGGCTCGCAAGGCCATGCTCACGCGCTGAACCTGAAGGAAAGCGGCGTGCGCGTGACGGTGGGTCTGCGCAAGGGTGGCGCATCGTGGAAGAAGGCCGAAGGCGCGGGCCTCACGGTCAAGGAAGTGGCCGAAGCCGTGAAGGGCGCGGACATCGTCATGATGCTGTTGCCCGACGAGCAGATCGCCGAAGTCTACAAGAGCGAAGTGCACGCGAACATCAAGGAAGGCGCGGCACTCGCGTTCGCGCACGGTTTTAACGTCCATTACGGCCAAGTCATCCCGCGCGCCGATCTGGACGTCATCATGATCGCGCCGAAGGCGCCGGGCCACACGGTGCGCGGCACCTATTCGCAAGGCGGCGGCGTGCCCCACCTGATCGCCGTGGCGCAAGACAAGTCGGGCGCGGCGCGCGACATCGCGCTGTCGTACGCGGCGGCCAACGGCGGCGGCCGTGCCGGCATCATCGAGACGAACTTCCGCGAAGAAACCGAAACCGACTTGTTCGGCGAGCAAGCCGTGCTGTGCGGCGGCACCGTCGAGCTCATCAAGGCCGGTTTCGAGACGCTGGTCGAAGCGGGCTATGCACCCGAGATGGCGTACTTCGAGTGCCTGCACGAGCTCAAGCTCATCGTCGATCTGATCTACGAAGGCGGCATCGCCAACATGAACTACTCGATCTCGAACAACGCCGAATACGGCGAGTACGTGACCGGCCCGCGCGTCGTCACGGAAGAGACGAAAAAGGTGATGAAGGACGTCCTGAAGGACATCCAGACGGGCGAATACGCCAAGAGCTTCATTCTCGAGAACCGCGCCGGTGCGCCGACGCTGCAATCGCGCCGCCGCTTGATGGCCGAGCATCAGATCGAGCAAGTCGGTTCGAAGCTGCGTGCGATGATGCCTTGGATCGCCAAGAACAAGCTCGTCGATCAATCGAAGAACTAAGGCGGCCAGCCAGCCGTCGCGCCGCACGCATGCGGCCCGACGGCGCGGCAAAGCCCGCGCCCGCAAGGGGTTCGCGCTGGCGTTGCCGCGCCGCGACGGCCTCGCGCCGCGGCTCGCCGGTGAGAATCCCCCAAGAAAGCCGTCCCGTGCGTCTCGTACGGGGCGGCTTTTGCTATCCTAGTGGTTTTACAAAAAGTCGAAACGATCCATGAATTACCCACATCCGATCATCGCGCGCGAAGGCTGGCCGTTTATCGCGATCGCCGCCGTCGTTGCGTTGTTGATCCATGCGGTCGCGGGGTTCGGTTTGGCCTGGCCGTTCTGGCTGCTGCTGATCTTCGTCGTGCAGTTCTTCCGCGACCCGCCGCGGGCGATTCCCACGCAAGCGAACGCCGTGCTGTGCCCCGCGGACGGGCGCATCGTCGCCGTGGAAACGACGCGCGATCCATACGCCGATCGCGAAGCGCTCAAAATCAGCGTATTCATGAACGTCTTCAATGTGCATTCGCAGCGCTCGCCGGTGGACGGTGCGATCACGAAAGTGGAATATTTCCCGGGCGCCTACTTGAACGCCGCCATCGATAAAGCCTCGGTCGAAAACGAACGCAATGCGATCGTGATCCAGACCGCGAGCGGCCAAACGGTCACGTCGGTGCAGATCGCGGGCCTCATCGCGCGGCGTATTCTTTGCTACGTGCGTGCCGGGGAGCCGCTCGCACGCGGGCAGCGCTACGGTTTCATCCGCTTCGGGTCGCGCGTCGACGTCTATCTGCCGCTCGGCAGTCGCGCGAAGGTGTCGATCGGCGAAAAGGTGTTCGCCTCGTCGACGATCCTCGCCGAACTCTGACGCGGCCAAAGGGAGAGTTCGATGGCCGCTTTCAAACCGCGTCGCCCGCGCACCGGCGCCACGCCGTTGCCGCGTCCGTTCCGGCGCAATCCGTTTCGCCGCAACAAGACGCTCGGCGCCGATTCGGCGCCTGCCGAAAGCCGGCGCGCCGCGCGCCAGCAGTTCTTGCGCACGCGGGGCATCTACCTGCTGCCGAACGCATTCACCACGGCGGCGCTCTTTTGCGGCTTTTTCGCGGTCGTGCAAGCGATGAACGTGCGCTTCGAGATCGCCGCCATTGCGATTTTCGTGGCGATGGTGCTCGATGGCATGGACGGGCGCGTCGCGCGCATGACCCACACGCAAAGCGCGTTCGGGGAACAGTTCGACTCTCTATCGGACATGGTGTCGTTCGGCGTCGCGCCGGCGCTCGTCATGTACGAATGGGTGCTGAAAGACCTCGGGCGATGGGGCTGGCTTGCCGCCTTCGTTTACTGCTCGGGGGCCGCGCTGCGGCTTGCGCGCTTCAATACGAACATCGGCGTGGTCGACAAGCGCTTCTTCCAGGGGCTGCCGAGCCCGGCTGCCGCCGCGCTGATTGCGGGCTTCGTTTGGCTCGCCACCGACAATCGCGTGCCCCTCAAGCTCGTTTGGCTGCCGTGGGTGGCGTTCGCGCTGACGGTGTATGCGGGCGTGACGATGGTCTCGAACGCACCGTTCTACAGCGGCAAGGCGCTGGACGTGCGGCATCGGGTGCCGTTTGCGGCGATTTTGCTGGTGGTCGTCGCGTTCGTGCTCGTTTCGTCGGATCCGCCGTTGATGCTGTTCGGGCTGTTCGTGCTCTATGGGCTTTCGGGTTACGCGTTCTGGGGCTACATGGCGGTGCGCGGGCGCGACAATCCGGCCCGCTCCGCGCCGCACGAACACTAAAAAAGGGTCATGACGCGCATGCTGCCGCCCCGGGTGCGCGCGTGGCGCTCGCGGGGCGCACGCGCCGCCCGGTCCGAGGCGATTGCGCGAAGCGGCGAATGCCGCTATAGTCGGCGACATGTCGATTTTGACCTTCCCCCGCCTATCCCTCCTAGCCAGTGCGCCTCTACGCGCGCTAGCGCTAGCGCGCCTACCGCGCTAATCGTTCTCGCCCCCGTCTGCCTCGTTCGTTGTTCGGCGTCGCCAGCGGTGGCGGCAACGCCCGAATTCCGTTTTCGCATTGCATTGCACATCCCGAAAGCAAACGTCCCCCTGGAGACATGACATGGCAGACAAGCTGATTATTTTCGACACGACGTTGCGAGATGGCGAACAGTCGCCCGGCGCGTCGATGACGAAAGAAGAGAAGATCCGCATCGCGAAGCAGCTCGAGCGCATGAAGGTCGACGTGATCGAGGCCGGTTTCGCGGCGAGCTCGAACGGCGATTTCGACGCGATCAACACGATTGCCTCGCTGATCAAGGACAGCACCGTCTGCTCGTTGGCGCGCGCCAACGACAAGGACATCCAGCGGGCCGCCGATGCCCTGGCGCCGGCCGATCATTTTCGTATCCATACGTTCATTGCGACTTCCCCGCTGCACATGGAGAAGAAGTTGCGCATGACGCCGGAGCAGGTGTACGAGCAGGCGCGTTTGGCCGTGCGCTTCGCCCGCAAATTCACGAACGACGTCGAGTTCTCGCCTGAGGACGGCAGCCGCTCGGATATGGATTTTCTGTGCCGTGTGCTCGAAGCGGTGATCGACGAAGGCGCGACGACGATCAATATCGCCGATACGGTGGGCTACGGGGTGCCCGAGCTTTACGGCAATCTCGTGAAGACGCTGCGCGAGCGCATCCCGAACTCGGACAAGGCCATTTTCTCCGTGCATTGCCATAACGATTTGGGCATGGCCGTGGCGAACTCGCTGGCCGGCGTGAAGATCGGCGGCGCACGGCAGGTGGAATGCACGATCAACGGCCTGGGCGAGCGAGCGGGTAATACGGCGCTCGAAGAAATCGTCATGGCCGTGCGCACGCGCAAGGACTATTACGGTTTGGAGCTCGGCATCGACGCGACGCAGATCGTGCCGGCCTCGAAGCTCGTCTCGCAAACGACCGGCTTCGTGGTGCAGCCGAACAAGGCAGTGGTCGGCGCCAATGCGTTCGCGCATGCGTCGGGCATTCACCAAGATGGCGTGCTCAAGGCGCGGGACACCTACGAGATCATGCGTGCGGAAGACGTGGGCTGGAGCGCCAACAAAATCGTGCTCGGCAAGCTCTCGGGCCGCAATGCATTCAAGCAGCGCCTGCAAGAGCTCGGTATCGCGCTCGAGAGCGAGGCGGATTTGAATCAGGCGTTCGCGCGCTTCAAGGAGCTCGCCGATCGCAAGGCCGAAATCTTCGACGAGGACATCATCGCCATCGTGACCGAGGAATCGGCGGCGGCGCAGGAGCGCGAGCATTACAAGTTCGTGTCGCTGGCCCAGCATTCGGAGACGGGCGAACGCCCGCACGCGCGCGTGGTGTTCTCGGTGGACGGCAAGGAAACCGTGGGCGAGGCGCGCGGCAACGGGCCGGTCGATGCGACGCTCAATGCGATCGAAGGCGAGGTGGGCAGCGGCTCCGAGTTGCTGCTTTACTCGGTCAATGCGATTACGACGGGCACGCAGGCGCAGGGCGAAGTGACGGTGCGCCTGTCCAAGAGCGGGCGCATCGTGAATGGCGTCGGCACCGATCCCGATATCGTCGCGGCTTCGGCGAAGGCGTATATTTCCGCGCTCAATAAGCTCCATGGGAATGTGGAGAAGTTGAACCCGCAAGGCGTCTGACGACGCAGCGCCGGTTCGCCGCGAAGCCCTCGACCGGCATTGGCCACCGAGGGCTTCGTGCTTTTCCACGGTAATCCGGCAGCGGGGCGCAGAGCAGCGGGCGTGAGCATGCGCCTCGCCTTGTCGCCCATCCCGTCAAAACAACCGATTCCGATCCGGCTCGTGCAGCGGGTCCGGCGTCTTTTGCGTGAGCCGTAAGATGCCCTGCGGATCGAAATAGAAGTGATAAAGCTGGTACCACACGTTGTCTTCGAGATAGCGGTAGGTCCAGACCTCGCGCTTCATCAGCGGAAAGTACGCTGTCTCGACCGGCCGCCCGAAGTTCACGAGGACGTCCTGCTTCGTCCACGTGCCGATCTGCGCTTTATAGAACTCGCTCGGCTGCAGGACTTGCCGCACCGTGACGATCTTTCCCGCCGAATCGACGTCGGCGGCCGTCGTCTCTTCGCCCATCGGCTGAGTCGGCCACATGAGCCGCTTGCCGCCGTCGGGCAGATCGTAGATTTCGCGCGGCGGCCCGAGGCGCGCAACGAGCGCGGATTGATCCTCGCCACGCGCGAAACCTTGCCACGGCTGCGCGCAGCCCGAGAGCGCGAAAGCTGCGGCGCAAACGAGTGCGACCGATAGACGCTTGGACATGAATTTCTCCGTTAACTCCCAGAGCGGCGTTTTACCACGGGGTCGGGATCTTTGGACAGAGCGCGAGCGCCGCGGATAGCGCGAAGGCGGCATGTAATCGAGCGGGATTCCCTCAACGCGTGCCGTCGATTCGGCTTTGACCGGAGTGCACCCGCTATCGCACTGCTTGCGATCCGCCATGCTCGCAGCCTATGATCCGCGCTTTCGGACAGTGAGGAAAGCGGATGACGAGTCAATGGAAGAAATGGGTAGCGATCGCGCTCGCGTTCACCGCGATTACCGCGCCGGCCACGCGTGCGAACGCGCAAACGCCGCACGCACCGATCCGGCTGGCGCTGATCGAAGGCATGTCGGGGCCGTTCGCCGACGCCGGCGCGGCCGTCGAGCGCAACGTCCGGTTTGCGATCGAGCGCGTCAATGCGCGCGGGGGCGTGACGCTCCCCGACGGCGCGCATCCGCTCGAACTCGTGGTGCTCGATAGCCAAGGCGGCGTCGAGCAAGCGCTCGTCCAATTGCGCGCCGCGACCGATCGCCATATTCCTTTCGTCCTGCAGGGCAACGGTTCCGCCGTCGCGGCGGCGTTGGTCTCGGCCATCGACAAGCAGAACGCGCGCGAACCGGATAATCGAACCTTGTTCTTGAACTATTCGGCGGACGATCCCGCGCTCACCGGTGCGTCTTGCAGCTTCTGGCATTTTCGCTTCGACGCACATGCCGGCATGCGGATGAATGCGCTCGCCGACGTCATCGCGCGCGACAAGTCGGTCAAGCGGGTCTATTTGCTCAATCAGGACTACAGCTTCGGACACGACGTCAGCACGCTCGCTCGCGCAGCGCTGGCGGTCAAGCGCCCGGACGTGGCCGTCGTCGGGGACGAGTTTCACCCGATCGGCCGCGTGAAGGATTTCACGCCCTACATCGCCAAGCTGCGCGCGAGCGGGGCCGACGCCGTCGTGACGGGCAACTGGGGCAACGATTTGGCGCTGCTCGTCAAAGCCGCGCGCGAGCAAGGCTTCGCCGGCAAATTCTATACGTTCTACGGCAACAGCCTCGATGCGCCGGCCGCGATCGGCGAGGCGGGCGTTGGCCGGGTGCTGGCCGTCGCGGATTGGCATCCGAACGCGGGCACGGCGGCCCCGCCGGCCGAGCGGCTCCCGCATGCCGACGCATCGGCTTCGGACGCGTACTATGCGGCGTTTCGCGCCCGCTTTCCGAGCGCGCACGACGATTACGCGCTGCTGCGCATCGACGTCATGATCGAGATGCTGGCCGATGCGCTCACCCGCGCGCGCAGCACCGACGCCGTGGCGGTGGCCAAGGCATTGGAAGGCGCGCAATACGACAACGGCTTCGCCCAGGCCAAGATGCGCGCCGACGATCATCAGTTGATCCAGCCCCTCTACGTGATCGAGATGGATAAGGCGGGCACGGCGGGCGTTCGTTTCGACAACGAGGGCTCGGGCTACGGCTTCCGCACGGTGCTCGTGTTGCCGCCGAACAAGACGCAGATCCCAAGCGAATGCAAGATGAAGCGGCCCTGAGGGCCGGCCGGCGGCAGGCGGAGCGGCCCGCAGGGGCGGCGCCTCTCCCGCTCACCGGTTGTGCTACAATGCGCGCTTCGTCGTAACCCACGGCACGGCCTTTCTTCCGTGACCGCTTGTTTGTTTTAAAGGAAATCAAATGTCCGTAGCTGAAACCAAGAAGTCCGACATCGTCGCGCAATTTGCACGCGGCACGAACGATACGGGCTCGCCCGAAGTCCAAGTCGCGCTGCTCACCACGCGCATCAACGAATTGACCTTGCACTTCAAGGCGCACACGAAGGATCACCACAGCCGCCGCGGTTTGCTGCGCATGGTGAGCCGTCGTCGTAAGCTGCTCGACTACCTGAAGGGCAAGGATGCCGACCGTTACCGTTCGCTGATCGAGAAGCTGGGTCTGCGCAAGTAATCGGCCGTCGCCGCTTTATGCAAGATGCCTGTGTCAGTGCGCTGATACAGGCATTTTGTTTTTCGTCGATCGCACTTGGCGCATCGCGTGTCGACCGGGGTTCGTGCGTTGGCAGCGGCCCTGGCCCTCGGTAGAGCATTGAGCGCCGTGCCGCGCGAAACGCAATTGCGCTTCGCGCCGGGGCGGCGAGCGCAGTTCAACGAGACTGAACGCCACAGGTTGCACGTGTGCGTGAGGTCGGCCCCGTGGCGTGCCGTTTGCGCTGCGGGACGGTTCAGAACCGCCGGCAAAGGCGGGCAGAGCTTTGTGTCATTCCAGCGCGGCGAGCAAGCCTTTGAATCGCTGGGCGCGGCGCTGGAATGGCATAACACTACTCTTCCCGCAGGTGCGCCGGCTGTCGGCGCCGCTTAGCGATGCGTCCCGCATCGGGGCGGCGAACCCAAACAGATGAAAAAAGAGAAGGAGTGACTATGTCCATGTTCAACAAAGTCGTCAAAGAATTCAAATGGGGACAACACAACGTTCGCCTCGAAACGGGTGAAGTTGCGCGCCAAGCCTCGGGCGCCGTCATCGTCGACGTCGAAGACACGGTCGTGCTCGCGACGGTCGTCGGCGCGAAATCGGCCAAGCCGGGCCAGGACTTCTTTCCGCTGACGGTCGACTACATCGAGAAGACCTACTCGGCAGGCAAGATCCCGGGCGGTTTCTTCCGCCGCGAAGGCCGTCCGTCGGAGCACGAAACGCTCACGTCGCGCCTGATCGATCGTCCGCTGCGTCCGCTGTTTCCCGAAGGTTTCTATAACGAAGTCCAAGTCGTCATTCACGTGCTGTCGATCAACCCGGACGTGCCGGCGGATATCCCCGCGCTGATCGGCGCATCGGCTGCGCTCGCCATCTCGGGCCTGCCGTTCAACGGCCCCGTGGGCGCCGCCCGTGTCGGGTACCTCAACAACGAATACGTGTTGAACCCCACGCGCGAGCAGTTGAAGGATTCGAGCCTGGACCTCGTCGTGGCCGGTACCGAGCGCGCGGTATTGATGGTGGAATCGGAAGCGGATCAACTGCCCGAGGACGTGATGCTCGGCGCCGTCGTGTTCGGTCACGAGCAAATGCAAACGGCGATCGACGCGATTCACGAACTCGTGCGTGAAGGCGGCAAGCCGGAATGGGATTGGCAGCCTGCGCCGAAGGACGAGGCGTTGATCGCGCGCGTGACCGAAATCGCCCACGGCGAGCTGGTCGCCGCATACCAGTTGCGCAACAAGCAGCAGCGCTCGACGAAGCTGAAGGAAATCTACGCGCAAACGAGCGCCAAGCTCGACGAGCAAGCGCTGGCCGCAGGCCAGATGCCGGTCGACAAGACGGCCGTGGGCAACATCTTGTTCGACATCGAAGCGAAGATCGTCCGCAGCCAAATCCTGAACGGCGAGCCGCGCATCGATGGCCGCGACACGCGCACGGTGCGTCCGATCGAAATCCGCACGGGCGTCTTGCCGCGTACCCACGGTTCGGCGCTGTTCACGCGCGGCGAAACGCAAGCGCTCGTCGTCGCCACGCTCGGCACGAAGGGCGACGAGCAGATCATCGATGCGCTCGAAGGCGAATACCGCGAGCGCTTCATGCTTCACTACAACATGCCCCCGTTCGCGACGGGCGAAACGGGCCGCGTCGGCACGCCCAAGCGTCGTGAGATCGGCCACGGGCGCCTGGCGAAGCGTGCGCTCGTCGCATGCCTGCCGAGCGCCGAGGAGTTCGGCTATTCGATCCGCGTCGTGTCGGAAATCACCGAATCGAACGGTTCGTCGTCGATGGCTTCGGTTTGCGGCGGCTGTCTCGCGCTGATGGATGCCGGTGTGCCGATGAAGGCGCACGTGGCCGGTATCGCGATGGGCCTCATCCTCGAGGACAACAAGTTCGCCGTGTTGACCGACATCCTCGGCGACGAAGATCACCTCGGCGACATGGACTTCAAGGTGGCCGGCACGGCCGACGGCGTGACGGCGCTGCAGATGGACATCAAGATCCAAGGGATCACGAAGGAAATCATGCAAGTCGCGCTCGCACAGGCGAAGGAAGGCCGCATGCACATCCTGGGCAAGATGAAGGATGCCGTGGCCGGTGCGAGCACGGAATTGTCGGCGTTCGCCCCGCGCATGATCACGATCAAGATCAATCCGGAGAAGATTCGCGACGTGATCGGCAAGGGCGGTTCGGTCATCCGCGCCCTCACGGAAGAAACGGGCACGACGATCGACATCTCCGACGACGGCGTCGTGACGATCGCGAGCACGAGCAGCGAAGGGATGGCTGAGGCCAAGCGCCGCATCGAGGCCATCACGGCCGACGTCGAAGTCGGCCAGGTCTACGAAGGCACCGTGCTCAAGCTGCTCGAGTTCGGCGCGATCGTGAACATCCTGCCGGGCAAAGACGGCTTGCTGCACATCTCCGAAATCGCCAACGAGCGCATCAAGGACATCAAGGACTACCTCACCGAAGGTCAGCACGTGAAGGTCAAGGTCATCCAAACGGATGAAAAGGGCCGCGTGCGTCTGTCGTCGAAGGCGCTCCTGAACGAAGGCGGCGCAGGCGCCGCCCCGTCGGAGCCGGCGCCGCAGCAGTAACGCGTCGCCGCCTCCGGGCGCTAGAACGGCCGGCCGCTTTCCAAGCGCGCCGGCCGTTTTTTCATCAGAATAGGGCCGTTTCCATTTTCCGTTCCTCGTTCGACTGCCTCGGAGGTGCTGTGAAAGCGATCGAAATTACCGAGTTCGGCGGGCCCGAAGTGCTGGCGCTGGCCGAACGGCCAATGCCCGCGCCCGGCGCCGGCGAGGTGCTCGTCAAGGTGTCGGCCTCGGGCGTGAATCGCCCGGACGTATTTCAGCGTAAGGGCGCCTATGCGCCGCCGCCGGGCGTATCCGACTTGCCTGGGCTCGAGGTGGCGGGTGAAATCGTGGGCGGCAGTCTCGACAAGCACAACCCCTTCGGACTCAAACTGGGCGAGCGCGTGTGCGCGCTCGTCGCGGGCGGCGGCTATGCGCAATTCGTCAATGTTCCGCTTGCGCAATGTTTGCCTGTCCCGCGCGGCTTGAGCGACATCGAGGCGGCCGCGTTGCCGGAAACCTTCTTCACCGTCTGGAGCAACGTGTTCGATCGCGCCCAACTGGGTGCGGGAGAAGGCGGTGCGAACGAGACGCTGCTCGTGCAGGGCGGCTCGAGCGGCATCGGCGTCGCTGCGATACAGATCGCTCACGCGTTGGGCTTGCGCGTATTTGCGACCGCCGGCACGGCGGAGAAATGCAAGGCCTGCGAAGCGCTCGGCGCCGAGCGTGCGATCAACTATAGGTCGGAAGATTTCGTCGAAGTGGTGAAGTCCCTCACGAACGACCGCGGCGTCGACGTCATCCTCGATATGGTGGCAGGCGGCTATGTGCCGCGCGAACTGTCGGCGCTTGCCGACGGCGGCCGGCTCGTCATCATCGCGTTGCTGGGCGGCGCGAAGGCGGAAGTGAACCTGAGCGAGGTGCTGCGGCGGCGCTTGACCATCACGGGCTCGACGTTGCGCCCCCGCTCGATCGACTTCAAGGCGAAGATCGCCGCACAACTGAAAGAGCGCGTATGGCCGCTCGTCGAGGAGGGCCGGATCAAGCCGATCGTCTATCGCGTGCTGCCCGCCAGCCAAGCGGCCCAGGCGCATGCGCTGATGGAAAGCGGCGAGCACATCGGCAAGATCGTGCTCGATTGGAGCGGCGAGGCCCAATAAGCGGCGCGGGCTGGGTCGAAACACTGCCGCGATGTGGGCGCGGGCCTTGTCCCGAGCGGGAGCCGAGCGTTCCCCTGCTCGGCGCGCGGCCCGCGCCGACGCGTCTCGCGCCGGCCGCGCAGTCGCGGCTGCGCGGTCCGTTTGACCGGCTCCGCCAAGGCACAGTAAAATTGCGCGTTTTGCGTTCGCCTTCGCGCGATCGCTTGGCAACGGCTTGGCGCGGGCGGACAGCTCGTACGGTCCGGCGAGAATGCGGCGGCGGCACGGCAATATCGGCTCGGCGCCTAGGTCCATGCGAGGTGGCGCGAAGCACGGCGGCCTGGCCGCCGGCAAGACACGATACACGGGCGAGACATGTCGAAACAGCGAGTGAAGTGGGTGGTCGGCAATTGGAAGATGCACGGGCGTCTGGCGGATAACGCAGCGCTCTTGCAAGCGATTGCCGAAGGGGCGGGTGCAATGACCGCTGCCGTGCGCATCGGCGTTTGCGTGCCTACCCCTTATCTCGCGCAAGCGCAGGCGCAACTCGCGGGCAAGCCGCTCGCATGGGGCGTGCAAGACATTTCCGTGTACACGCATGGCGCCTATACCGGCGAAGTCGCTGCCGAAATGGCTGTCGAATTTGGCGCCACGCTCGCTATCGTCGGCCATTCGGAGCGTCGCGCCTATCATGCGGAAAGCTCCGAGCTCGTCGCGGCGAAAGCGCGACGAGCGCTCGAGGCCGGCCTCACGCCGATCGTGTGTATCGGTGAAACGCTGGACGAGCGAGAGGCAGGCACGACGGAGGCGGTCGTGGGCGCGCAACTCGGCGCCGTGCTGAACCTGCTGTCGGTGGAAGAAGCGGCGCGCGTCGTCGTTGCCTATGAGCCGGTCTGGGCCATCGGCACGGGGCGCAGCGCGACGGCTCAGCAAGCTCAAGAGGTGCATGCATTTCTGCGCGCGCGCCTGGTGCAAAAAGATGCGGCGCTCGCCGGCGTGGCGTTGTTGTATGGCGGCAGTGTCAAGCCTGAGAATGCCCAAGAACTGTTCGCGCAAGCGGATATCGACGGCGGCCTCATTGGCGGCGCGTCGCTCAAGAGTCAAGATTTCCTCGCAATTTGCGCGGCGGCGGCAACGGCGAGCCAAGCTGGCTGAAAGTCGAGCGCAACTGCGAAGCGGTGTTCGGGGCAAACCGCGCCGGGCGCTGAAACCTCCTATTAGGTGAGTCAGATGCTGTTTTTCAAAACGTTGATCATCGTCGTGCAGCTGTTGTCGGCACTGGGCGTCATCGGCCTTGTGCTGTTGCAGCATGGCAAGGGCGCAGATATGGGTGCGGCATTCGGTAGCGGGGCTTCGGGCAGCTTGTTCGGCGCCACCGGCTCGGCGAACTTTCTGTCGCGCACGACCGCGGTCCTCGCAGCAATTTTCTTTGCCACGACGCTGACGCTGACCTACCTCGGCTCGTACAAGTCCAAGCCGTCTGCGGGCCTCTTGGGCGCGGCGCCTGCGCCGGTCGCATCGGCCGTGGTGGCGGCTTCCGCGCCGGCGGCGTCGGCGCCCGCGGCCGCTCCCGCTCCGTCCAGCAACGCCGTTCCGAAGTGAGAAATTTCGCATAAAGTCGCATTTGTGCGTTGAACAATCCTAGGGAACACGTTAGAATTTAAGTCTTGAAGCGATTCGCGGGTTTCGACGAGTTGTGTCCCGGATTGCAGTTAGTGCCGACGTGGTGAAATTGGTAGACACGCTATCTTGAGGGGGTAGTGGCGAAAGCTGTGCGAGTTCGAGTCTCGCCGTCGGCACCAAAGTTATCCAATGCCAGCCGCTTGCTTCGCTTCGGCTGGCATTGTCACTTCTGGGGTCATGCTTACGTCTTCCATGCGGTGTACCTTGCGAAGGCGAGTAGGACGAAGTGATTTTCTGTAGGGGTGGGACCGATCCCTACGGTACTCAGAACCAACCGAAAGAGGATAGTCTTGAACCTCGCAGCCTACTTCCCCGTATTGCTCTTCATCCTTGTGGGCGCCGGTTTAGGCATTGCACTTGTCGCCATCGGCAAGGTCCTCGCCCCGAGCCGCCCCGACAATCAAAAGAATTCGCCGTACGAGTGCGGCTTCGAGGCATTCGAAGACGCGCGCATGAAGTTCGACGTGCGCTACTACCTCGTCGCAATCCTGTTCATCATTTTCGATCTCGAGACCGCGTTCCTGTTTCCGTGGGGTGTCGCCCTGCGTGACATCGGCTGGCTCGGCTTCATGGCGATGATGATTTTCCTGCTCGAACTCTTGCTTGGTTTCGCCTATATCTGGCGCAAGGGCGGGCTCGAGTGGGAGTGATGGGTTAATCGCCGGTTTCTCGCGGGCGCTGCGAAGCTCGCCGTCCCGTCTGGAGTACACAGCAAATGAGTATCGAAGGGGTCTTGAAGGAAGGGTTTGTCACCACGACGGCTGACAAGCTGATCAACTGGACGCGCACGGGTTCGCTCTGGCCCATGACGTTCGGGCTCGCCTGCTGCGCAGTCGAGATGATGCATGCGGGTGCGGCCCGCTACGACCTCGACCGGTTCGGGGTCGTATTCCGTCCTAGCCCGCGTCAGTCCGACGTCATGATCGTGGCCGGCACGCTTTGCAACAAGATGGCGCCCGCGCTGCGCAAGGTGTACGACCAAATGGCCGAACCGCGCTGGGTGATCTCGATGGGTTCCTGCGCGAATGGTGGCGGCTACTACCACTACTCGTATTCCGTGGTGCGCGGCTGCGATCGCATCGTGCCGGTCGACGTCTATGTGCCCGGCTGCCCGCCGACGGCCGAGGCGCTCGTCTATGGCGTGATCCAGCTGCAGGCGAAAATCCGCCGCACCAACACCATCGCCCGTCAATAAGCGCAAGCTTCCCCACAATATGGCAAGCAAACTCGAGACTCTCAAAGCGAACCTCGAGGCGGCCTTTGGCGGCCGTCTGACAAGCATCACCGAATCGATCGGCGAGCTGACCATCGTCGTGAAGGCGGGTGACTACCTGGATGTCGCCAAGCGCTTGCGCGACGATCGCACACTCGGCTTCGAGCAACTGATGGATTTGGCCGGCATCGACTATCAAACGTACGGCGACGGCGCTTACGACGGCCCGCGCTTCGCCGCCGTCTTGCATCTGTTGTCGGTGTCGAACAATTGGCGCGTGCGCGTGCGCGTATTCGCGCCCGATGACGACATGCCGCTCGTGCCCTCCGTCGTCGATGTCTGGAATTCGGCCAATTGGTACGAGCGCGAAGCGTTCGACTTGTATGGCATCGTGTTCGACGGCCACCCCGATCTGCGTCGGATCCTGACCGATTACGGCTTCATCGGTCACCCGTTCCGCAAGGATTTCCCGGTCTCGGGCTATGTCGAAATGCGCTACGACCCGGAAGAAAAGCGCGTCGTATACCAGCCGGTGACGATCGAGCCGCGCGAAATCACGCCGCGCGTGATTCGCGAGGATCGCTACGGCGGTCTGAAACACTAAGAGGTCGCCATGGCAGAGATCAAGAACTACACGCTCAACTTCGGCCCGCAGCACCCGGCAGCGCACGGCGTGCTGCGCCTCGTGCTCGAGCTCGACGGCGAAGTGATCCAACGCGCCGATCCGCATATCGGCCTGTTGCATCGTGCGACGGAAAAGCTCGCCGAGAACAAGACCTACATTCAGTCGGTGCCGTACATGGACCGTCTCGACTATGTGTCGATGATGGTCAACGAGCACGGCTACGTGCTGGCCATCGAGAAGCTGCTGGGCATCGACGTGCCGATTCGCGCGAAATACATCCGTGTGCTCTTCGACGAAATCACGCGGGTGCTGAACCATTTGATGTGGATCGGCGCGCACGCGCTCGACGTCGGTGCGATGGCGGTGTTCCTGTACGCGTTCCGCGAGCGCGAGGATCTGATGGACGTCTACGAGGCGGTGTCGGGCGCGCGGATGCACGCGGCCTACTATCGCCCGGGCGGCGTCTATCGCGATCTACCCGACGCCATGCCGCAATACAGGGCGTCGAAAATTCGCAACGCGAAGGCGCTCGAAAGGATGAACGAAGCGCGGCAAGGCTCGCTGCTCGACTTCATCGACGATTTCTTCACGCGCTTCCCGGCCTGTGTCGACGAGTACGAAACGCTGCTCACCGACAACCGCATCTGGAAGCAGCGCCTGGTCGGCATCGGCGTCGTCAGCCCCGAGCGCGCGTTCCAGCTCGGATTGACTGGCGCGATGCTGCGCGGGTCGGGGGTGGAGTGGGATTTGCGCAAGAAGCAGCCGTACGAGGTGTACGATCAGCTCGATTTCGACATTCCCGTCGGCGTGAACGGCGATTGCTACGACCGCTACCTCGTGCGTGTCGAGGAAATGCGTCAGTCCACCCGCATCGCCAAGCAATGCATCGAGTGGCTGCGCAAGAACCCGGGCCCGGTGATGATCGATAACTACAAGGTCGCACCGCCCTCGCGCGTGGGTATGAAGTCGAACATGGAAGAGCTGATTCACCACTTCAAGCTCTTCACGGAAGGGTTTCACGTGCCGGAAGGCGAAGCGTATGCCGCGGTCGAGCATCCGAAGGGCGAATTCGGCATCTATTTGGTGTCGGACGGCGCGAACAAGCCGTATCGCCTCAAGATTCGCGCGCCCGGCTATGCGCACCTGGCCGCGCTCGACGAGATGGCGCGCGGTCACATGATCGCGGACGCCGTCACCATCATCGGTACGCAGGATATCGTGTTCGGCGAAATCGACCGGTAAGCGCCGCACGGCGCGACGGTAGCAAGCGGCGCGTGATGCCGCCTGCGGTGCGCCGGGTCTGCCGCGACGAACAAGGCGGCAGGTTTTCGTTCGGTAGGAATTGAAAGAGTTCGTGTTCTCAAAATGATCTCAGCTGAAGGCCTGAAAGAAATCGATCGCGCGCTGGCGAAGTATCCCGCCGATCAGAAACAGTCCGCCGTGATGTCGGCGTTGGCCGTCGCTCAGGAAGAGCACGGCTGGCTGTCGCCCGAACTGATGCAGTTCGTGGCCGATTACCTGGGCATGCCGGCCGTTGCCGTGCAGGAGGTCGCGACCTTCTACACGATGTACGAGACGTCGCCCGTCGGTAAGCACAAGATCACGCTTTGCACGAACCTGCCGTGCCAACTCGGCCCGCATGGTGGCGCCGAGGCTACGGCCGATTATCTGAAACAGAAGCTCGGTATCGACTTCGGCGAAACGACGCCCGACGGCAAGTTCACGCTCAAGGAAGGCGAGTGCTTCGGCTCGTGCGGCGACGCACCGGTGTTGCTCGTGAACAATCACCGCATGTGCAGCTTCATGACCCGCGAGAAGATCGACGCTTTGCTCGAGGAGCTTTCGAAATGACGTCTTTGCACGACCGTCACATCAAACCGCTGATTCTCGCGGGCCTGAACGGCGAGAACTGGCGTCTGGACGATTACGTCGCGCGCGGCGGCTACAAGCAGCTGCGCCGGATCCTCGAAGAGAAGATCCCGCCCGAGCAAGTGATTGCCGACGTCAAGGCGTCGGGCTTGCGCGGTCGCGGCGGCGCGGGCTTCCCGACCGGCTTGAAGTGGAGCTTCATGCCGCGTCAGTTTCCGGGGCAGAAATACCTCGTCTGCAACTCGGACGAAGGCGAGCCGGGTACGTTCAAGGACCGCGACATTCTGCGCTGGAACCCGCATTCGCTCATCGAAGGGATGGCGATCGGCGCGTACGCGATGGGCATCACGGTCGGCTACAACTACATCCACGGCGAGATCTTCGAAGTCTACAAGCGCTTCGAAGAGGCGCTCGACGAGGCGCGTCGCGCCGGTTACCTCGGCAATGACATCCTAGGCTCCGGTTTCTCGTTCGAGCTCCACGCGCATCACGGCTACGGCGCCTATATTTGCGGCGAAGAAACCGCGCTGCTCGAATCGCTCGAAGGCAAGAAAGGCCAGCCGCGCTTCAAGCCGCCGTTCCCGGCGAGCTTCGGCGTCTACGGCAAGCCCACGACCATCAACAATACCGAGACCTTCGCCGCGGTGCCGTTCCTGCTCGAGATCGGGCCGCAGCAGTATCTCGAGCTCGGCAAGCCGAACAACGGCGGCACGAAGATCTTCTCGGTGTCGGGTGACGTCGAGCGTCCGGGCAACTATGAAATTCCGCTCGGCACGCCGTTCTCCACGTTGATGGAATTGGCCGGCGGCGTGCGCGGCGGCAAGAAGCTCAAGGCCGTGATTCCGGGCGGCTCGTCTGCGCCTGTCGTGCCGGGCGAGCTCATGATGCAGACCGACATGGACTACGATTCGATCGCGAAGGTCGGGTCGATGCTAGGTTCGGGCGCGGTGATCGTCATGGACGAAACGCGTTGCATGGTGCGCTCGCTCTTGCGTCTGTCGTACTTCTACTTTGAAGAGTCGTGCGGGCAATGCACGCCGTGCCGCGAGGGCACCGGCTGGCTTTATCGCGTCGTCAATCGCATCGAGCACGGCCAGGGCCGCAAGGAAGATCTCGACCTGCTGAACTCGGTTGCCGAGAACATCATGGGCCGCACGATTTGCGCGCTCGGCGATGCGGCGGCGATGCCCGTGCGAGGCATGCTCAAGCACTACTGGAACGAATTCGAATATCACGTCGAGCACAAGCGTTGCCTGGTCGGCGGCCACGCGAGTGTCCCGAGCGCTGCCGACGCGGCGATCGCCTAGCGGCTGCGCCGTGAGCGTAACGGCGCGCTGCACGGAATCATCGCTTCATTCCAACCGCCCGCCGAACGACCTTCGGCGGGCGGTTCAGCGAGCAAAAGATTGAGCGGTAATAGGTTAAGGACCATTCACCATCATGGTTGAACTTGAAATAGACGGGAAGAAGGTCGAGGTGCCCGAAGGCAGCATGGTCATCCAGGCTGCGCATAAGGTCGACACGTACATCCCTCACTTCTGCTATCACAAGAAGCTTTCGATCGCGGCCAACTGCCGCATGTGTCTCGTCGAAGTCGAGAAGATGCCCAAGGCCGTGCCCGCTTGCGCGACGCCCGTGTCGGCCGGCATGGTCGTGCGCACGAAGTCCGAGAAGGCGGTGAAGGCGCAGCAGTCGGTGATGGAATTCCTGCTCATCAATCACCCGCTCGATTGCCCGATTTGCGATCAGGGCGGTGAATGCCAGTTGCAGGACTTGGCAGTCGGCTACGGCAAGTCGGCCTCGCGCTACACGGAAGAAAAGCGCGTCGTCTTCCACAAGAACGTCGGTCCGCTCATCTCCATGGAAGAGATGACGCGTTGCATTCACTGCACGCGCTGCGTTCGCTTCGGCCAGGAGATCGCCGGCGTCATGGAGCTCGGCATGCTGGGCCGCGGAGAGCATTCGGAGATTACGACGTTCGTCGGCAAGACGGTCGATTCCGAACTGTCGGGCAACATGATCGATCTGTGCCCGGTCGGCGCGCTCACGAGCAAGCCTTTCCGCTATAGCGCCCGCACGTGGGAACTCTCGCGCCGCAAGTCGGTGAGCCCGCACGATTCGGTCGGCGCCAATCTCGTCGTGCAAAGCAAGAACAACCGCGTCATGCGCGTGCTGCCGCTCGAGAACGAAGCCATCAACGAGTGCTGGATCTCCGATAAGGACCGCTTCTCGTACGAAGGGCTGAACAGCGAAGGCCGCTTGACGCAGCCGATGATCAAGCAAGGCGGCGAATGGATCGAAACCGATTGGCAGACCGCGCTTGAATATGCGGCCAAGAGCCTGAAGGGCGTGGCCGCCGATCACGGCGCGAATGCGCTCGCGATGCTCGGCAGCGCGCATAGCACGGTCGAGGAATTGTTCCTGCTCAAGCAGCTCGCGCAAGCGCTCGGTACGGCGAACGTCGACTTCCGGCTGCGTCAGTCCGATTTCTCCGGTGCGAGCGCCGGTGCGCCGTGGCTCGGCATGCCGCTCGCCGATCTCTCGACGCTCGACGGCGCGTTCGTGATCGGCTCGTTCCTGCGCCGCGACCATCCGCTGATGGCTGCGCGTCTGCGCCAAGCCGCGCGTAGCGGCGCCAAGCTGCACCTGTTGCACGCAACGGGCGAGAACTCGCTGATCCCGACCGCGAAGACGATCGTTGCCGCGCCGTCGGCGTGGGTCGATACGCTGGCCGGCATCGCCGCCGCCGTCGCGCAAGCGCGCAACGTCGCGCTGCCGCAAGGCGTGGCGGGCGTCGAAGCGACGGCTGCCGCGCAAGAGATCGCCGCCTCCCTGGCGAGCGGCGAGAAGCGCGCGGTGTTGATCGGCAACAGCGCGGTCCAACACCCCGAGTTTTCACGCATCCATGCGCTGGCTCAGTGGATCGCCGAACAAACGGGCGCCACGCTCGGCTTCCTCACGGAAGCGGCGAACACCGTGGGCGCGCATTTGGTCGGCGCGCTACCCGGCGCGCAAGGGTTGAACGCTCGCCAAGCGTTCGACGAGCCGCGCAAGGGCTATGTGCTGCTCAACTTCGAACCCGAATTCGATACGGCCAACCCCGCGCAGGCGCTTGCCGCGCTGCGCCAGGCCGAGACGGTCGTCGTCATGTCGCCGTTCAAGACGGGCCTCGACTACGCCGACGTATTGCTGCCGATCTCGCCGTTCACGGAAACGGCCGGCGCGTTCGTCAACGCGGAGGGCACGTTGCAGGCATTCAGCGGCGTCGTGCGCCCGCTCGGCGAAACGCGTCCGGGCTGGAAGGTGCTGCGCGTGCTCGGTAACGTCCTCGGCTTGCCCGGTTTCGAGTACGACTCCGTCGAAGACGTGCGCGCCGCGGCGTTGCCACAGGGCGTCGATGCGTCGCGCTTGAACAACCGCACCGAGGCGGCGCTCTCGCGCGGCACGCAAGCGAGCGGCGTGCTCGAGCGCATCGCCGATGTGCCGATCTATCACGCCGATGCGCTCGTGCGCCGCGCGCCGTCGCTCCATCTGACGGCTGCGAGCCGCGCGGCCGAATCGATCGGCCTTTCGGCCGCATTGTGCGACAAGTTGGGACTCAAGGAAGGCGATGCGGTGCGCGTGCGCCAAGGCGGTCGTTCCGTGCAAGCCGGCGCGACGCGCGATGCGCTGCTCGCGGATACGGCGGTGCGCGTCTCGGCCGGCACGACGCTTGGCGCTGCCCTCGGCGCTCTGTTCGGTGAACTCGTGGTGGAGAAGGCGTAATGAGCTTGTTCGATACGATCAACGCAGGGGGCGCGCAGGCGCTCGGTGCGGCTTGGCCCACCGTGTGGGCGCTCGTGCGCATCCTCGTCGTCTCCGTCGCGATTCTGCTGTGCGTGGCATACCTGATTCTCTGGGAACGCAAGCTCATCGGCTGGATGCACGTGCGTCTCGGGCCGAATCGCGTCGGCCCTGCGGGTTTGCTGCAGCCGATCGCCGACGTGCTCAAGCTGTTGCTCAAGGAAGTGATTCAGCCGACGGCCGCGAGTCGTTGGCTTTATCTGATTGCGCCGATCATGACGGTGGTGCCCGCCTTCGCGGTCTGGGCCGTGATTCCGTTCCAAGCGCAAGCCGTGCTCGGCAACATCAACGCGGGCCTGCTCTACGTCATTGCGATCTCGTCGATCGGCGTGTACGGCGTGATCCTCGCGGGCTGGGCCTCCAACTCGAAGTACGCGTTCCTCGGCGCCATGCGCGCCGCCGCGCAGATGGTCTCGTACGAAGTGTCGATGGGGTTTGCGCTCGTCGTCGTGCTGATGACTTCGGGCAGCTTGAACCTGTCGGATATCGTCGGCTCGCAAATGCGCGGCTTCTTCGCCTCGCACGGGGTCACGTTCCTCTCGTGGAACTGGCTGCCGCTGCTGCCGGTGTTCGTCGTCTATTTCATCTCGGGCATCGCCGAAACGAACCGCCACCCGTTCGACGTGGTGGAAGGGGAGTCCGAAATCGTGGCGGGCCACATGATCGATTACTCGGGGATGGCGTTCGCGCTGTTCTTCCTCGCCGAGTACATCAACATGATCGTGATTTCCGCGCTGGCCGCCACGCTGTTCCTGGGCGGCTGGAGCGCGCCGTTCGGCTTCTTGTCGTTCGTTCCGGGCATCTTCTGGCTCATGCTGAAGGTGTTCCTCCTGTTGTCGGTGTTCATCTGGGCGCGTGCGACGTTCCCGCGCTATCGCTATGACCAGATCATGCGCCTCGGCTGGAAAGTGTTCCTGCCCGTGTGCATCGTCTGGGTGGTCGTGGTCGGCTTCTGGATCATGTCGCCGCTGAACATCTGGAAATAAAGGCGCAGCGAAATGAACGCTATTCAAAACTTCTTCAAGACGTTTTTCCTGACCGAGCTGCTCAAGGGGCTGGCGTTGACGGGCCGTTACACGTTCCGCCGCAAGTTCACGGTGCAGTTCCCCGAGGAAAAGACGCCGCTCTCGCCGCGTTTCCGCGGCCTGCATGCGCTGCGCCGGTACGAAAACGGCGAAGAGCGCTGCATCGCCTGCAAGCTGTGCGAAGCGGTGTGTCCGGCGCTTGCCATCACGATCGAGTCGGAAGTGCGCGCGGACAACACGCGCCGCACGACGCGCTACGACATCGACCTGACCAAGTGCATCTTCTGCGGTTTCTGCGAGGAAAGCTGCCCCGTCGATTCGATCGTCGAGACGAGCATCCTCGAGTACCACGGCGAAAAGCGCGGCGACTTGTACTTCACCAAGGACATGTTGCTCGCGGTGGGCGATCGCTACGAAGCGGAGATCGCGGCTTCGAAAGCGGCCGACGCGCCGTATCGTTGACAAGCATTGACGCAGTTGCATGTGCTCGACGCGTTGTTGGGGTGACGCGGTGGTTCGTCCGCCGCGGTGAGAAGCGGTGTGCCGCCTGCGACCACTACGCCTAATTGATGAGCTAACGATGAACCGGTAATCATGGAATTCACGACCGTACTGTTTTACATCTTCGCGCTGCTCCTGACCGTGTCGGCGCTGAAGGTGATCACGTCGCGCAACCCGGTCGGGTCGGCGCTCTTTCTCGTGCTCGCGTTCTTCAACGCGGCGGCGATCTGGATGCTGCTCGAGGCCGAATTCCTCGCGATCCTGCTCGTGTTGCTCTACGTCGGCGCGGTGATGGTGCTGTTCCTGTTCGTCGTGATGATGCTCGACATCAACCTCGACGTGCTGCGCAAAGACTTCAAGCGCTTCGTGCCCGTGGCGACGATCGTCGGCGCGATCATCATCGTCGAGACGGCGCTGATCCTCTGGCACGGCTACGGCGCGACCAGCACGCCGGTGCGCGATGCGGCGGCCGCGGGCGCGAGCGCGATGCCGAACACGTACTTGATCGGCAAGGTGATCTACACCGATTACGTGTTCGCCTTCGAAGTGGCCGGGCTCGTCTTGCTCGTCGCGATCATCGCGGCGATCGCGCTGACGGCGCGCAAGGGCAAGGACAGCAAGCGCCAGCGCGTGTCGGATCAAGTGAAGGTGCGCGCGCAAGACCGCGTGCGCATCGTGAAGATGCAGGCCGAGAAGGCGACGCTGCCGGCTACCGCCGAAGGCGCCGCCGGCGAGCCGAACGCCAATGTCGGCGCCGGCGCGGTCGACAGCAACCGTTGAGCATCGAGGAGAAAAATATGGTGACTCTGGCTCATTACCTCGTGCTCGGCGCGATCTTGTTTGCGATCGGCGTCGTCGGCATTTTCCTGAATCGTCGTAACGTCATCATCATCCTGATGGCGATCGAACTGATCTTGCTCGCGGTGAACACGAACTTCGTCGCGTTCTCGCACTACCTTGGCGACATACACGGGCAGATCTTCGTGTTCTTCGTGTTGACGGTGGCCGCGGCCGAAGCGGCGATCGGTCTTGCGATTCTCGTGACTCTGTTCCGTACCCTCGACACGATCAACGTCGAGGATCTCGATCAGCTCAAAGGTTAAATTCAGGCACTGCGGTTATGTCCACGACACTCAATGAAAACCTGCTGCTGGCGGTTCCGCTCGCACCGCTCGCCGGCTCGCTGATTGCAGGTCTTGGCGGGAAGCTGGTAGGGCGCAAGGGTAGCCACCGCGTCACGATCCTCGGCGTGCTGATCTCGTTCATTCTGTCGGCGATGGTGTTCGCCGACGTCCTGCACGGCGCGAGCTACAACGCGACCGTCTACGAATGGATGCGAGTCGGCCCGCTCAAGCTCGAAGTCGGCTTCCTCGTCGATTCGCTCACGGCGATGATGATGTGCGTCGTCACCTTCGTGTCGCTGATGGTTCACATCTACACGATCGGCTACATGGCCGAGGACGACGGCTACGAGCGCTTCTTCTCGTATATCTCGCTGTTCACGTTCTCGATGCTGATGCTCGTCATGAGCAACAACTTCCTGCAGCTGTTCTTCGGTTGGGAAGCGGTGGGTCTCGTGTCGTATCTCCTGATCGGCTTTTACTTCACTCGTGAAAGCGCGATCTACGCGAACATGAAGGCGTTCCTCGTGAACCGCGTCGGCGATTTCGGCTTCCTGCTCGGCATCGGCCTCATTCTCGCCTACGCCGGTTCGATGAACTACGGCGAAGTGTTCGCCAAGCGCGAGGCGCTCGCGGCGCTCACGTTCCCGGGCACCCAGTGGGGCTTGCTGACGGTCGCCTGCATTTGCCTGTTCATCGGCGCGATGGGTAAGTCGGCGCAGTTCCCGCTGCATGTCTGGCTGCCCGATTCGATGGAAGGTCCGACGCCTATCTCCGCGCTGATTCACGCGGCGACGATGGTGACGGCCGGTATCTTCATGGTCTCGCGCATGTCGCCGCTGTTCGAGCTGTCCGATACGGCGCTCTCGTTCATCATGGTGATCGGCGCGATCACGGCGCTGTTCATGGGGTTCCTCGGCATCGTCCAGAACGACATCAAGCGCGTGGTCGCGTACTCGACGCTCTCGCAGCTCGGCTACATGACGGTAGCGCTGGGCGCGTCGGCGTATTCGATCTCGGTGTTCCACCTGATGACCCACGCGTTCTTCAAAGCGTTGCTGTTCCTCGGCGCGGGCTCGGTCATCATCGGCATGCATCACGATCAAGACATGCGCAACATGGGCGGCCTGCGCAAGTACATGCCGATCACGTGGATCACGTCGCTCGTCGGTTCGCTCGCGCTGATCGGCACGCCGTTCTTCGCCGGCTTCTATTCGAAGGATTCGATCATCGATGCCGTGGGCCTCTCGCATCTGCCGGGTTCGGGCTTCGCGTACTTCGCGGTCGTGGCGAGCGTGTTCGTGACGGCGCTGTATTCGTTCCGTATGTACTTCATGGTGTTCCACGGCGAAGAGCGGTTCCGTCATCCGAAAGATTTCGGCAACGGCCATGGCGCGGAATCGGCCGCGCACGGCGGCAATGGTCACGACCATGGCCATGGTCACGACGATCACGGTCACGGGCATGCCCACGAGCCGCATGAAACGCCGTGGGTCGTATGGGTGCCGCTGGTATTGCTGGCCATTCCCTCGGTGATCATCGGCGCGATCGCGATCGGCCCCATGATCTACGGCGATTTCTTCGCGCACGGTGTGGCGTTCGAGAAGGTCATCTTCGTCGGCGAGAACCACGGCGCGATCGAAGAAATGGCCAAGGAATTCCACGGCTGGCTGCCGATGGCGCTGCATTCGGTGCAGTCGCTGCCGCTGTGGCTCGCCATTGCGGGTGTGGTGACGGCGTGGTTCCTGTATCTGGTTCGCCCGGATCTGCCGGCGGTGATTCGCCGCGCGGCCGGCCCGGTCTACACGCTGCTCGAGAACAAGTACTACATGGACAAGATCAACGAAGTCGTCTTTGCACGCGGTGCGGTGGCCATCGGCCGCGGCCTGTGGAAAGAAGGCGACGTCGTGGTCATCGACGGTCTCGTCAACGGCAGCGCACGCTTCATCGGTTGGTTCGCCAGCGTGATCCGCTTCCTGCAATCCGGTTACATCTACCACTACGCGTTCGCCATGATCATCGGCATGCTGGGGCTCCTTACCCTGTTTGTAACGCTCGGCGGCAAATAAGGCGGGGGACACTTAATGCACTCTTTTCCGATTCTTAGTACCGCGATCTGGCTGCCGATCGTTTTCGGTTTGGCCGTTCTCGCCGTCGGTTCCGATAAGAACCCTGGACCCGCGCGCTGGCTCGCGCTGATCGGCTCGATTCTCGGGCTGCTCGTGACGTTGCCGCTCATCAGCGGCTTCGATACGACGAGCGCCGCGCTGCAGTTCGTCGAGCAGGCGAACTGGATCGAGCGCTTCCATATCACGTACCACCTCGGCGTCGACGGCATCTCGATGTGGTTCGTCGTGCTGACGGCTTTGATCACGGTGATCGTCGTGATCGCCGGCTGGGAAGTCATCACCGAACACGTGTCGCAATACATGGCGGCATTCCTGATCCTCTCGGGGATCATGGTCGGCGTGTTCTCCGCTGCCGACGGTCTGCTGTTCTACGTGTTCTTCGAAGCGACGCTGATCCCGATGTACCTGATCATCGGCGTGTGGGGCGGACCGAACCGGATTTACGCCGCGTTCAAGTTCTTCCTCTATACGCTGGCCGGCTCGCTGCTGATGCTCGTCGCGCTGATTTATCTCTACGTCCAGACGGGAACGTTCGATCTGGCCGCATGGCAAAGCGCCAAGATTGCGATGACGCCGCAGGTGTTGCTGTTCATCGCCTTCTTCCTGGCGTTCGCCGTCAAGGTGCCGATGTGGCCCGTGCATACGTGGTTGCCCGATGCGCACGTGGAAGCGCCGACGGGCGGCTCGGTGGTGCTGGCCGCGATCATGCTCAAGCTCGGCGCGTACGGTTTCCTGCGCTTCTCGCTGCCGATCGCACCCGACGCAAGCCACACGCTCGCGCCGGTGATCATCACGCTGTCGCTCATTGCCGTCATCTACATCGGCCTCGTGGCGATGGTGCAGGCCGACATGAAGAAGCTCGTCGCGTATTCGTCGATCGCGCACATGGGCTTCGTCACGTTGGGCTTTTTCATCTTCAATCAGCTCGGCGTCGAGGGCGCGATCGTGCAGATGATCTCGCACGGCTTCGTCTCGGGCGCGATGTTCCTTTGCATCGGCGTGCTCTATGACCGCATGCACTCGCGCCAGATCGCCGATTACGGCGGCGTCGTGAACGTCATGCCCAAGTTCGCCGCGCTCGTGATGCTGTTCTCGATGGCCAACTGCGGCTTGCCGGGCACGTCCGGGTTCGTCGGCGAATTCATGGTGATTCTGGCCGCGGTTCAGTTCAACTTCTGGATTGGGTTCGGCGCTGCATTCACGCTGATTCTCGGCGCTGCCTACACGCTGTGGATGTACAAGCGCGTGTATTTTGGCGCGGTGACGAACGATCACGTGAAGGCGCTCAAGGACATCAACGGCCGCGAGTATCTGATTCTCGGCGTGCTGGCGTTTTTCACGCTGTTCATGGGCCTGTATCCGAAGCCTTTCACCGATGTGATGCACGTCTCCGTGGAAAACCTCCTCTCCCACGTCGCGCAGTCGAAGCTGCCGGTGTCACAGTAACGCCGAGCGGAGGAACGAAAAGATCATGCAAAACGCCCCTATGTCTCTCTTGTTGCCCGATGGGCTGCTGATGGTGGCCGCCGTCCTCGCGTGGCTGAACGAAACGTTCGCCGGCGATTCGGGCCGGCGCCTGACGTACCTGATCGCGGTGCTGTCCTCGCTCGTCGCGGGCGTCTGGTTCGTCACGCTCGTGTTCGATCCGCAGCCGCATTACTTCTTCTCGCACATGTACGTCGTCGACGGCTTTGCGAGCGCGATGAAAGCGGTCGTGTCGCTCGGCTACGCCGTGACGATGATCTATTCGCGCAAGTATCTGGACGACCGCAACCTGTTCCGCGGGGATTACTTCCTGCTCGGCATGTTCGCGCTGCTCGGCCAGCTCGTGATGATCTCGGGCAGCAACTTCCTCACGCTGTATCTGGGCCTCGAACTGATGTCGCTCTCGCTGTATGCGGCCATTGCGCTGCGTCGCGACGCGTCGCAGTCGAACGAAGCGGCCATGAAGTACTACGTGCTCGGCGCGCTCGCTTCGGGCTTCCTGCTCTACGGCATGTCGATGCTCTACGGCGCGACGGGCTCGCTCGATCTGAACGAAGTGCTCAAGGCGGTCGCCTCCGGGCACATCAACAATGTCGTGCTGCTGTTCGGCGTGATCTTCATCGTGGCGGGCGTGGCGTTCAAGATGGGTGCGGTGCCGTTCCACATGTGGGTGCCCGACGTCTATCACGGCGCACCGACGGCCATGACATTGCTCGTTGGCGGCGGCCCGAAGGTCGCGGCCTTCGCGTGGGGCTTGCGCCTGCTCGTCATGGGGGTGTTGCCGCTCGCAGGCGATTGGCAGCAGATGTTGACGATTCTGGCGGCGCTGTCGCTGATCGTCGGCAACATCACGGGTATCGTGCAGCGCAACGTCAAGCGCATGCTCGCTTATTCGGCGATCTCGAACATGGGCTTCGTGCTGCTCGGTCTGCTTTCGGGCGTGGTCGACGGCAAGGCGGACGGCATGGCGAGCGCCTACAGCTCGGCGATGTTCTACAGCATCATCTATCTGCTGACGACGCTCGGTTCGTTCGGCATCGTCATGCTGCTCGCGCGCCGCGACTTCGAGGCCGATACGCTGGACGATTTCAAGGGCTTGAACAAGCGCAGCCCCGTGTTCGCCTTCGTCATGATGGCGATGATGTTCTCGCTGGCCGGCATTCCGCCGACGGTCGGTTTCTACGCGAAGCTCGCCGTGCTCGAGGCGACCGTCAACGCCGGTCTGACCTGGCTTGCCGTGCTGGCCGTGATCACGTCGCTGTTCGGTGCGTTCTACTATCTGCGCATCGTCAAGCTGATGTACTTCGACGCGCCCCAAGATACGTCGCCGCTCGCGAGCGATGCATCGGGCCGGTGGCTTCTCGTGCTCAACGGCATCGCCGTCGTGGCGCTCGGCATCGTGCCGGGGCCGCTGATGACGCTGTGCCTGAACGCCGTGACGCATACGCTGCCTGTCGCGCTGTGATGAAGTCCTGGCGCACGCTGGCGGCATCCGCCGGCGGGAACGTACGCTCGACCCCTTGCTCCGGCCGCACGCGCGCTCGCGCCGGGCGGGGGCGCGCGAGCCGTGATTGCGGCGCGATCGGCGCGGGAGCCTGACATGTCCGCAGCCGGCTGGTTCATCGTGTTGTTGGCGCTCGTCGGCGCCAACCTGCCGTTCCTCAATCAGCGGCTATTCGCCGTGGCGCCGCTGCCCACCGCGAAAAAGAACGCGTGGATTCGTATCGCCGAACTGATCGCGTTGTATTTCGCGGTCGGCCTGATCGGCTTTTATCTCGAAGCGCGAGCGGGCAACCGGTTCGATCAAGGCTGGCAGTTCTACGCGATCACGTTCTGCTTGTTCGTGGTGTTCGCGTTTCCCGGTTTTGCGTTTCAATATCTCGTCAAGCGTCGCTGACGGCCCCATCGGCCACCGCTGCCGGGGGCGCGTCACGTCGCGGCGTGACCTCATCCTAGGAGCGCTCAGATGGCCCAACCTTCCGATCCCAACCATCCGCATCACCATGCGTCGCTGACAGAAACGCGCCTCGACGGCGAGTCCGTCTATGACGGCGGGTTCCTCAAAATCAAACGCGATACGGTGCGCCTGCCGGACGGCAAACACACGAAACGCGAGTACGTGTTGCATTCGGGCGCCGTCATGGTCATCCCCTTGTTCGACGACGGCCGGGTGTTGCTCGAGCGGCAGTATCGCTATCCGATCTGCCAGGTGATGACCGAGTTTCCGGCGGGCAAGCTCGATCCGGACGAAGGGGCGCTCGCCTGCGCCGAACGGGAGTTGCGTGAGGAGACAGGGTATTCGGCGCGCGAATACACGTTTCTGACGCGCATTCATCCGATCATTTCTTATTCGACCGAATTCATCGACATCTTCCTCGCTCGCGGCCTAACGGCGGGCGAGCGCAAGCTCGACGACGGCGAGTTCCTCGAAGTCTTCACGGCGGACGTGGCGCAAGTGGGCGAGTGGATCCGCACGGGCGAAATCACGGACGTCAAGACGATCATCGGCCACTTCTGGCTCGAAAAAGTGCTGTCGGGGGAGTGGCAGCCCGACCGGAAGGAGCCGCCGTTTCCGCCGGTGCCTGGCGCTGCCGATCGAGCCGTAGGCGCGTAACAACGCACGGCGCGGGGGCGAACGATCGTTCGCCCCAATTGCGCTACACTTACGCGCACATTGGTTGCATCCGGCTCGTATCTAGCATGAAGGTTCTCGATCTGCAGTGTCCGCACGGTCATCGGTTCGAAGGCTGGTTCGCCTCCGCCGCTGACTTCGAATCTCAGTTGTCGCGCAAGCTGATCGCATGTCCGGTCTGCGCGGCGACGGAGGTAAGTCGCATGCCGTCCGCGCCGCGCCTGAATTTATCGGGCGCGACGAGGCCGCGGCAGGACTTGGCGCAGCCGCGCGACGCACGGGAAGCCGCGGGCGAGGGCGGGCGTGAGGCCACGGCCGAATCCGGCGGCGCCGTCGAGCGTGCGCGCGAGTTCGAGGCGATGGCGCTGCGCATGCTGCGCGAGATCGTGGGCAAGGCAGAAAACGTCGGTGACCGCTTTGCCGAAGAGGCGCGGCGCATTCATTACAACGAAGCGCCGACGCGCAGCATTCGCGGCGTCACGACGCCGGAGGACGCTCGCGCGCTGGTAGACGAGGGTATCGACGTGATGGCGCTGCCGAGCGTTTGCGTACCGAAAGAGTCGCTGCAATAGCGGCCGCTTCAGAAAAACGCCGGGCAGCAGGCCATCGAAAGCCCGACACCGGAGGGAAGCGCAGGATGGGGTTCTGCTACGAGGATTGGCAAGTCGGCTCGCGCATCGAAGTGGGTGCGCACACCTTCACGACCGAGGAAATCGTCGAATTCGCCGAGCGATTCGACCCGCAGCCGTTTCACATCGACGCAGAGGCCGCTCTAGCGTCACCCTTCGGGGGCTTGATCGCGAGCGGTTGGCATACCTGCTCGGTCATGATGGGCATGCTGGTGCGCAATGTCTTGCGGGGATCGTCTTCGCTCGGTTCCCCCGGTATCGATGAAATTCGCTGGCTGCGCCCCGTGCGGCCCGGCGATACGCTGCGCATGTACAACTCGGTGCTGGCCAAGCGCGTGTCGGCCAGCCGTCCCGATCGCGGCATTATCACGACGCAGTGGGAAGGCATCAATCAAGCGGATGAAACGGTCATTACCGTGCGCTCGAACGTCATGTTCGGGCTGCGACATCCGCAAGGCCCGCATCAGGCGGCGATATGACGGACGCAGTGTTGCCCGCGTCGCCCGACGCGCGCGCGCCCTTGAGCATTACCGATGGGGCTGCGCTACTCGCTCGTGTGGGCCGTGAGCCGCTCGTCGGCGAATGGATCGAGATCGACCAAACGCGGGTCGACCGGTTCGCCGACGCCACCGGCGACCATCAATGGATCCACGTCGATGCCGAGCGCGCACGTCGAGAATCGCCGTTCGGCGGTCCCATCGCGCACGGTTTCTTGACCCTCTCTCTCATTGCCTCGCAACTCGCGCAGGTCGTGCGGATCGAGCAGCGGATGGGCGTGAACTACGGGCTCAATCGCGTGCGATTTCCCGCGCCGGTGCCGATCGGCGCCCGTCTGCGAGCGTCGTTTGTCGTCGCCGAAGTCGGCGACGTGCCCGACGGCGCGTTGCAGGTGGTGTGGGATGTGACCGTCGAAGTCGATGGGGGAACCAAGCCCGCGTGCGTCGCGCAGTTCGTTACACGGCATTATTTCTGAGCGACTCGCTCGAGCCGAATCACGGGGATCGACCGGTCAAGTCGCGATTCGGGATGGTGCAGCGCCACCCCAAGCATCGAACGTGTGCTTCGACACGCCGCCAGGCGCTGCGCAAGCGCCGATGCCATGCGCCAACGCGGCGGCGGCAGCGTCGGCTAGCGGTTGCGGCGGGCGCAGGCGAACGGATCATGCGTCCGGTTTTGGCGCAGAGGGTCAGTGCTTGGCGTACTGCGTCGCGCCGAACAGAATGTCCCTGGCCTTGTCGTCGGTGAGCGCGCGCCGAGCCGACGCGAGCACTTCGACCCCGCGCTGCACGGCTGGCCGAGCGGCGATCGCCTCGTGCCAGCGCTTGACGTTGGGGAAATCCGCCAAGTCGATGCCCTGGTTTTGCCACGAGCGCGTCCACGGAAAGGCCGCGATATCGGCGATCGTGTAGTCGCCGCCGGCAAGGTAAGCGGTTTTGCCGAGCCGCGTGTCCATCACGCCGTACAAGCGCTTCGCCTCGTTCGTATACCGATTCACCGCGTACTCGATCTGCTGCGGCGCATAGATGCGGAAGTGGTGCGTCTGGCCGAGCATCGGCCCGAGTCCGGCCATCTGGAACATGAGCCACTGCAGTGTGGCGTATCGGCCCGCGGGGTCGGCCGGCAAGAACTTGCCGGTCTTCTCGGCGAGATAAATCAGAATGGCGCCCGATTCGAACAAGGAAATCGGCGCGCCGCCCGGGCCGTCCGAATCCACGATCGCAGGAATTTTGTTGTTAGGGCTGATCGCGAGAAACTCCGGCTTGAATTGATCGCCCGCGCCGATATCGATCGGGTGGACGCGGTACTCGAGCCCGGTTTCCTCGAGCATGATGTGAACTTTGTGGCCGTTCGGCGTAGCCCAGCTGTAGACGTCGATCATCGTCGCTCCTCGTGTACGGGCCGGCGCCGCGACGGGCGACGCCGATGCACGGGCAAGTTAGCACGGATGGATCGGTCTCGCTGACGGCTTCACAAGCCCCTGCACGCGGCGAGGTCATGCGGTAGTTGCGCCCCTCGGCAGGCCTGCCCGCGACGTGCGCTAGGCCGGCGCGAGTCCATCAACCCGCCACCGCATGCCGCGCCAACTCGAGCTTAGCGATCGCATTGCGATGCACTTCGTCGGGACCGTCCGCGAATCGCAGCGTTCGCGCGCAGGTGTACGCGTAGGCGAGCGGGAAGTCGTCGCACATGCCGCCGCCGCCGTGCGCTTGGATCGCCCAGTCGATGACTTGACAGGCCATGTTCGGCGCCACCACTTTGATCATCGCGATCTCGCCGCGCGCGCCCTTGTTGCCGACCGTGTCCATCATATAGGCCGTCTTCAGCGTCAATAGTCTCGCTTGCTCGATCATGCAGCGCGCTTGCGCGATCCGTTCCTGGGTGACGGTCTGCGCCGCAATGCTCTTGCCGAAGGCGATGCGCGCCGCGGTGCGTTTGCACATGAGCTCGAGTGCGCGCTCTGCAAGGCCGACGAGCCGCATGCAATGGTGGATGCGCCCTGGCCCCAACCGTCCTTGCGCGATTTCGAAACCCCGCCCTTCGCCGAGCAGGATGTTCGACGTGGGCACGCGCACGTTCTCGAGCGTGATATCCATATGGCCGTGCGGCGCGTCGTCGTAGCCGAACACGCTCAGCGGGCGATGCACGGTCACGCCCGGCGCGTCGGCCGGCACGAGGATCATCGACTGCTGCGTATGCTTGGGGGCATTCGGGTCGGTCTTTCCCATGACGATGTAGACCTTGCAGCGCGGATCGCCGGCGCCCGAGGACCACCACTTGCGGCCGTTGATGACATAGGAATCGCCGTCGCGCTCGATGCGCGTCTCGATGTTGGTCGCATCGGAGGAGGCGACCTCGGGCTCGGTCATCAAGAACGCCGAGCGGATCTTGCCTTCGAGTAGCGGCTCGAGCCAAGTGCGCTTGTGCTCCTCTGAACCGTAGCGTTCGAGCGTCTCCATGTTTCCGGTGTCGGGCGCGTTGCAATTGAAGACTTCGGGCGCCCACGGCACACGGCCCATGATCTCCGCAAGCGGAGCGTATTCGAGGTTCGTGAGTCCCGCGCCGCGCGCGGAATCGGGCAGGAACAGATTCCAGAGCCCAGCTTCCCGCGCGCGGGCCTTCAAGGTTTCGACGAGTTCGGTCGGCAGCCAGGCGTTGCCGGCGGCGCGGTTGCGCGCGACTTCGTCCAGAAAGGCGCGCTCGTTCGGGTAGATGTGCGCCTCGAAAAAATCGAGCAGCTTCGCGCACAGTGCTTGAACCTTCGGCGTGTAATCGAAATTCATGATGGCCTCGCAGTGTTGGGGGCGTCGTTGCCGATGCGCCCGCCATGACCGTTACGTGGTATTCGGGTGCGCTGGGCTGCGCACATCGCTACGGCTATTGCACTTTCTGCGCGTACGACCAGGCCAACTCGGCCATGGGCCGCGCCCGTCGGCCCGCATCGAGCGCCTGCGCGCTCGCCGCCGTGCCGACCGTCACCCGTTTCATGATTCCCTGCAGGATCGCGGCGATCCGAAACATGTTGAAGGCAAGGTAGAAATTCCAATCGCCGGGAATCGAAAAACCCGTGCGCTGGCAGTACCGCTCGACGTAGCTGCGTTCATCGGGAATGCCGAGCGTCGCCCAATCCAGGCCCGCAATGCCGCGGAATTGAACCGGATCGACGTGCCAGGCCATGCAGTGATAGGCGAAGTCGACGATGGGGTCTCCAAGCGTCGACAGCTCCCAGTCGAGCACAGCGAGAATGCGCGGCTCGCTCGGATGGAAGATGAGGTTGTCGAGACGATAATCGCCGTGGACGATCGCCGCGCGTTCGGGCGCGTCGGCCGCGGCGGGTGGCGTGTGCGCGGGCAGCCATGCGATCAGGCGCCGCATGGCGTCGATCGGTTCGGTCTCGGAAGCCTCGTACTGCTTGCTCCAACGCGCGATTTGGCGTGCGAGGTAATGGCCCGGTTTGCCGAAATCGGCAAGGCCGATGGCCGCCGGGTCGAGCGTATGCAGCGCGGCAATGACGCGATTCGTTTCGTCGTAGATCGCCCCGCGCTGCGCGCTCGTCATGCCGGGCAACGATGGGTCCCACAACACGCGGCCCTCGACGTACTCCATCACGTAGAACGCGCGGCCGATCACGGCTTCGTCTTCGCAGAGCGCGAGCATGCGGGCGACGGGCACGCCCGTGCGCGATAACGCGTGCATCACCCGATACTCGCGTTCGATCGCATGGGCGGAGGGCAGCAATTTTGCGGCGGGGCCCGGTTTCGCGCGCATGACGTAGCTGCGCGAAGGCGTCACGAGCTTGAAGGTCGGGTTCGATTGCCCGCCGGCGAATTGCTCGATGGCGAGCGGCCCCGCGAATCCGTCCAGGTGCTCGCGCAGCCATGCGGCGAGCGCATCTGTGTCGAAGCGTTGTTGCTGCGCGACGGCGCGCGTGCCCACGAAAGCCGAATAGTCCTGCTCTCCGTTCGAATCGACTGCCGACTCTTTCGTTGCCATGTAACGACTCCCGTTGAGGGTGGAGCTCGATCATCGGATCGTTGCCGACGCTCGATGGCCGCTGGCGACGGCGCCGCGGCGATCGTTGGTCGAAGCCGCGCAATGTGTCACGTTGCGCGGTAGCGCAGGTACTGCGAATAGAGCATTTCCATCGTGGTATGGCGCACGTCTCGAAAAAGCGGCGTCGGCGGCGAATAGTTCAGCATGCGCACGACCCAGTCGCCTGGTTTGGCGCCGACGTCGAGCGCGTTGATGCAGCCCGTTGCCTGCGCGAGGTGACCGAAGAAGGCGCGCCCGCCGGCAGTGATCGCATGCGAGATCAAGGCGCGATTCACACCTCCGTGCAAGACGAGCAGCACCGTCTCCCATGACGGATCTTCGCGCAAGCGCGCGAGCGGCGGCAGGGTACGGTCGAGCAATTCGCCGATCGTCTCGCCGCCGAGAAAGCGCGTCGTCTCGGCCACGACCCCGTCGAATGCGCCGAGAAATGCCGCCTCGATTCGATCCGGTGGCAGATCGGCCAATCGCCCCCCACGAACTTCTTGCCACTCGGGCCAAATTTCGAGCTCGATGTGCTGCCCTATGGCGGCGAGCACCTGCTGCGCCGTTTGCACGGTGCGGGGCAAGCCGCTCACGATGACACGATCGAGGCGCACGCCGTCGGCCGCGAACGCTGCGCCCGCGGCGCGCGCTTGCGCCAAGCCGTGCGCATTGAGCGGCACCGTTTCGGGGTCGATCGCGCGGCCGCTGTCGTCGAAGTAGGTCACGTCGCCGTGCCGCATGAGAAAAATGCGCCGGCGGGCGGGGAGGTCGAATGCCGTCATGGGCGCACCTATCGATAGCGGGCGGGACGCTTTTCGAGGAAGGCCGTGATGCCTTCGAGCGCGTCCGCGTGGTGGAGCGCCGCGACGAATTCGTCGCGCTCTGCCGTCAAATGGTCGGCCAGGGAGCGACCGCCCGCGGCGGCGACGAGCGCTTTGATGCTGGCTTGCGCGTTCGGCGAGCCGCGCGCGAGTTCGTCGGCCCAAGCAATGGCCGCGTCTCGCAGTTGCGCCGTTTTGGCGAGCCGATTGACGACGCCCAGCGCGTGCAGCCGCTCGGCCGAGACGGGCTTGCCTTCGAGCAGGATTTCGGTCGCCAACGCGCGCGGCAACGCTTGCGCGAGGAACCACGAGCCGCCGCCGTCCGGCGTGAGGCCCACGCGAGCGTACGACATGACGAACTTGGCGTCGTCCGCCGCGATGATCAAATCGCAGGCGAGCGCGAGCGAAAAGCCGGCGCCGGCCGCGGCGCCCGCCACGGCTGCAATCACGGGCTTGGTGGACGTGCGTAGCGCGAGGATCCATTGCGCGAGCAAATCGATGCTTTGCTCTTGCACGGCAGGCGCTTTCGCGCGGTTCTCCAGCAGGCGGTTCAGATTGCCGCCCGCGCAAAAGAAATCGTCGGCGCCGGTGAGCACCACGGCGCGGATCGACGCATCGCGTTCGGCCGTTTCGAGCGCCTGGATGCCCGCCGCATACATGTCCGGATGCAGCGCGTTGCGCGCCCCGGGGTTGGACAACGTCAACACGAGAGTCGACTCGCTCTCGGGCGGTCGCGATGCCAATAGTTCGGCGCTCATGAATGCATGTCTCCTTGGTTCTATCGATTGATTCGATTGTGGACGCAGAGCGTCGCATCGATACCGAAGGCGGCGGTGCCCGGCGCCTTCGGCAGATCGGCCGCGCCGAACTGCGTCAGCGATAGCCGGAATTCCTGTTCAAAGACGCGCGAGCCGCTCGAGTGCGGTCGCGAGCGTGGCTTCGCGTTTCGCGAAGCAAAAGCGCACCACGCCCGATTCGTGCGCCTCGTGATAGAACGCCGACACGGGAATGGCCGCGACGCCGATTTCGGTGGTCAGCCACTTCGAGAACTCGGCTTCCGGCAGGTCGCTGATGGCCGAATAGTCGACGCACTGGAAGTAGGTGCCTTCGCAGGGCAGCAGATTGAAGCGCGTGCCGGCCAGTCCCGCGCGGAAGAAGTCGCGCTTTTTCTGGTAGAACGCGGGCAGCTCGAGATAAGGCGCGGGATCGGACAGATAGTTGGCGAGGCCGACCTGCATCGGCGTGTTGACGGTGAAGACGTTGAACTGATGGACCTTGCGGAACTCGGCGGTCAGGGCGGCGGGCGCGGCGACATAGCCGACCTTCCAACCCGTGACATGAAACGTCTTGCCGAAGCTCGAGACGACGAAGCTGCGCCGGGCGAGTTCGGGATAACGCGCGACGCTCTCGTGCGGCGCGCCGTCATAGACCATGTGCTCGTAGACTTCATCCGAAAGAATCAACACGTTCGTCGCGCGCACGATCTCTTCCAAGCGGCGCATGTCGGCGGCATGCCAGACGGTGCCGCTCGGATTGTGCGGCGTGTTGATCAGCAACAGCCGCGTGCGCGGCGTGATTGCGCTTGCGAGCCGGTCGAAATCGATCGCGTAATCGGGTGCCTCGAGTGTGACGAAGACGGGCTTGCCGCCGGCCAGCTCGATCGATGGCACGTAGCTGTCGTAAGTCGGTTCGAGCACGACCACTTCGTCGCCCGGATGCACGGTGGCGAGAATCGCCGTCAATAGCGCCTGGGTTGCACCGGCGGTAACGGTGATCTCCGTCTGCGGATCGTACGCGCGGCCGTGGATCGCCTCGATCTTGCGCGCGATGGCCTCGCGCAAGGGGGCGACGCCGGCCATCGGCGGGTATTGGTTGTGACCGTCGCGCATCGCGCGCGAGACCGATTCGACGATACGCGGGTCGCAGTCGAAATCGGGAAAACCTTGGCCGAGATTGACGGCGCCGCGCTCGGCGGCGAGTGCGCTCATGACCGTGAAGATCGTCGTGCCCACGTTGGGCAGGCGCGAGGCGAGCGCGAAAGGCGGTTGGTTCGTCGGTTCGTTCGGTGCATTCATGGTGCGATCGGAGTCAACGTCAAGCGGTGGCGGTGGCAACAGGAAGACAAGCCGCCGTGAACGGCGCGGGCTCGGCAATCCGAATGCCGAAGTCGCGCGCCATGCGTTTGGCGAGCTTGAGCAGCGCACGATCTTTGGACACGAGCCATCCGGCCTTTGCGGCGAACGCGAGTTCGAGGAACTTCTGGTCGTCGCGGTCCTTGCATTTGGGCAATGCTACCGGGCCGTCGGCGGCGTTTTGAAGCGGCGCGGCCGTGGATAGGCGTGTCACGGTAGCCAGTGCGGCCGCTTTGTCGACGGCGCGCGCGACGAACTGCGGATAGTCGAGCACGCGTGCGAGTTCGGCCAGGCACCGTGGGTCGATCACGGCCTGCAGCGCCCCGCGCTCCAAGGCGTCGCGAATCGGGCGTGTCGCGGCGTCGTCGAACACGAGAATGTCGATCCAAACGTTCGAATCGAGCACAACGCGCGGCGCAATGGTTGGACCTTCGGCATCGGTATAGGGCATTCGCTACAATCTGGCTTTTCGTCTTTACCGCTCGGCACGGCGTGCCGGCGAGCCTCCATGATAATTGTTTTGTCACCGGCCAAGTCGCTCGACTACGAGACCCCTGCGCACGTCGCGAAACACACGATTCCCGATTTCGTCGAGGATGCGGCGCAACTCATCGACCAATTGCGCCGCTACTCGCCGCAGCGCATCGCATCGCTGATGGATATCTCGGACGCGCTCGCGCATTTGAACTTTCAGCGATATGCCGATTGGTCGCGCGAGTTCAGTCCGGATAATGCCAAGCAGGCCGTGCTCGCGTTCAACGGCGATGTCTACGAAGGGTTCGACGCGAAGACGCTTTCGGCCGCCGATCTCGACTACGCCCAGCGCCACGTGCGGGTTCTGTCGGGTCTGTACGGCGTGCTGCGCCCGCTCGATCTGCTGCAACCGTACCGGCTCGAAATGGGCACGCGCTTGCCGAACCCGCGGGGGAAGGACTTATACGCGTTTTGGGGCGAGCGCATCACCGATGCGCTCAATGCGCAATTGCGCCGCAACAAAGGCGGTGCGCGCGTGATCGTCAATTGCGCCTCCACCGAGTATTTCAAATCGGTCCGGCCCAAGCGGCTCGAAGGGCCGGTCGTGACACCCGTGTTCGAGGATTGGAAGGGCGGGCGCTATAAAATCATCAGCTTTTATGCGAAGCGGGCGCGCGGCTTGATGGCGCGATACGTCGTGGAGCAGCGGATCGACTCACCCGAGAAGTTGAAGGACTTCGCGGTGGACGGCTACGCGTTCGACGCGGCCGCCTCGAACGATTCGACCTTCGTGTTTCGCCGCCGCGTCGCCGGCTGACACGGCATCCCTTTTCCAAGGACCCTCGATGAGCCTTTCGATCACCAGCAACTTCGACGCCGGCGCGATCGAAGTCGTATCGTGCGAGACGGCGGACGACATCCGGCTGCGCATTCGTGCCGACAATCGCGCCGCGTTCGCGCAGTGGTTCTATTTTCGCTTGTCCGGTGCGCGCGGGCAGCGCTGTGCGATGACGTTCGAGAATGCCGCGCAGTGTGCATTCGCGCAGGGCTGGCACGGCTATAGAGCGATGGCGAGTTACGACGGCGTCAACTGGTTTCGCGTACCGACCTCATACGACGGACAGAAACTGACGATCGACCATACGCCCGACTTCGATTCGATTTACTACGCGTATTTCGAACCGTACAGCGAGGAGCGCCACGCGCAGTTTCTCGGCGCCGTCCAGCAAATGCCGCAGGCGACGCTCGTCGAGATCGGGCGCACGGTCGAGAATCGCCCGATGTCGCTGCTCGTGCTCGGCACGCCGCAGGCGGCCGAAGGGCGCGCGAAGAAGAAGGTATGGATCATCGCGCGCCAGCATCCGGGCGAGACGATGGCCGAATGGTTCGTCGAGGGGCTCGTCAAGCGCTTGGCGGGCTGGGGCGACTGGGCGGGCGATGCGCTCGCGCGCAAGCTCTACGAGCACGCCGTGTTTTACATCGTGCCGAATATGAACCCCGACGGCAGCGTGCGCGGTAATTTGCGCACTAACGCGATGGGGGCGAACCTCAATCGCGAGTGGCTAGAACCGGACGCGGCGCGTAGCCCTGAGGTGCTGTGCGTGCGAGACGCGATTCACGCGAACGGCTGCGACTTGTTCTTCGACATTCACGGAGACGAAGCGCTGTCCTATGTCTTCGTCGCGGGCAGCGAAATGCTGCCGAACTTCACCGAGCGCCAATTGCAGGAGCAGCGCGCGTTCATCGAGGCGTTCAAGCAAGCGAGCCCCGACTTCCAGGATGTCTACGGATACGAGGCGGCGAAGTACCAAGAAGATGCGCTCAAGCTCGCCTCGAAGTACATCGGCCACACCTTCGGGTGTTTGTCGTTGACGCTCGAAATGCCCTTCAAGGACAACGCGAACTTGCCCGACGAGCGGGTCGGTTGGAATGGCGAGCGCAGCGCGGCCCTGGGTGCGGCGATGCTGGGTGCGGTGCTGCGCCAGATCGAAACGTTCGGTTGAGCGTTGCGCGCTGTGCCGCGCAACCCCCGTCAGTGCTTCGCGGCCGCCTTGGACGACGATTTCTTTCGGCTCGTCGAATGCTTGATGGCGCTCTTGCCCGTGTGGTGGCCTTTGCCCTTCTTGGTCGAGCGTTCCTTATGAGGCTTGAGGGCCGGCACGGGATCGTTCCAACTGAAGGCGAGCATCTGCGTGCCGACGTAGCCGCACCGAAACTTCAGCGGATAGGATTCGTGCTGGGTGTCGCGCGCGATGCCCTGGCCTTCGACCGTGACGACGTTCTCGACCGTCACGCGCTGCTTGCCCTCATCGAATGGCTGATTCCATGGCGTGATGGCGGCGTGGGCCGAGTCGAACGCGGCGGGCGGAAAATCCACGTGATCGATGACCGTCGAAGTGCTCGCGACGAAGTTGCCATGGGCCGCGCAATCCGCGATGAGCGGGTCCGCATGCATGTCGTTGACGAAGTGGGCGATCATCTCGTTGCGCTGGTCGATGAGATCGGCGCGGGCTTCGCTCGCCGCAAGAAGCGGCAGCATGAATGCCGCGCAGGCGGTCAGCCGGGCTGCGAGCCGACGCACGCGGCGTGAAATCGTGTAGCTATCCATCCGATAAGCACAATTGAGACACAGGCACGTAAGATGCCCCACTCGCAGACGGAGTTCAATGTCGAGATGAATAAATTTTGACAGTCGTGCGGGCGGGCATCGCTTGCGTCGCGGCGTGTCTGGTTCCGGGTGCATGAGTTCGACATGGGTCGATGCACGCCATTGCCGCGGCGTTTCGAAGGGATATTCGGTTTTGGAGGGATATTCGATCTTGGGATCGGCATCGGCATCGGCATCGGCATCGATGTCGGTCCGGGCCCGGGCCCGGGTGCGGCGCGCGCACCGGAATGCTTCAAGTACGGGGGCCGCCGAGCCGGTAACGGCGCACGTCGTTCGTCGTGACCCACGTAGGTTTATAGACGGCGATGAGCGCGGTGGACATCCCGGTGAACCACGCCTCGCCCGCGGCCAGCAAAAATACGCTGAAGGCGTAGCCGATGGGTACGACGGCCGATGAACCATCGGCAAGCGCGATATGGGTCGCGGCGGCCGCAACCCCCGCGACCGTGACGGCGATCGCCGGAGAGACGAAGCCTTGAGCGCAGATGAATGCAAACAAGTTGCGCGGCAACCAAGCGGTGCAAGCGCGTTGCAGCAAGGCGGAGACGCCGACCGGCATCGCGCCGTAAATGAGAAACGTCAGCGCGACACCTTGCCACGCCGCATCGAATACGAGGGCTGCGACGCCCGACACGAGCGCCATGGCGACGAGCGCCAGCGCCCAGTCGAACAGCGTGACCAGCAAGGTGGCGCCGAGCAGGTGCATGACCGGACCGTCGTCGAGCCAGGCGTTGGTGGCCCACAGCACGGAAATGGCCACGATGATGGCGAGCCATACGTGCTGCAGCGTCCCGTCCTGCAGACGCCGGAACGGACGCTGTGCGAGAGCGAGCGTGAGCACGAGCGCGGCGATGGCCCAGCCACCGACAGCGACCCAGAGCGGAAGCGGCGTATACAGGAAGCCCATGGCGTCCATATTACTCGTTGGGCTGCGAAAGGTGGGAGCCTCGTACGAGTATGCCGCGGCCCCCTCAATTGACGTTATAGCAAGTGCCGCGCCGACGCGCTCGGCGGCTCAATTGGCTGCGGGCGCCGTGCCACCGAACGGCACGTCGGGCTCGGCGGCGAGCGGCAGGTCGATTGCGCTGTCGTGCCGGGACAACGGATATTTGAACGCGGGCACGCGGCGCAACGGCACGGGGCCGCCTTTGCCGAGCACGGGCTTAGGTGTGCCCCGCCCTTCGCGGCGCAGCACCTCGAGTTGCGGTGTGAGCCAGCCGTTGTAGATGGCAACTGCGGCGGCGCGGTTCGGGGCTCCCAACTGTTGAAATATGCTGGCCAGGTGGATCTTGACCGTGCCCTCGCTGATGCCGAGCGTGCGCGCGATCATTTTGTTGGTGCTGCCCATGTGGACGCAGCGCATGATTTGCTCTTGACGCGGCGACAGCGCCGCCGCGAAGCGTTTGCGCCGGAGCGGCTCGTCGCTCGATTCGCGCCGGGGGGAGATGGTCGGGACCGTGGCAGCAGCGGGGCCCGCCGGGACGGTGGCAGGCGCGGCGGCCACGGCGGAACTGCGCGCGCCGTCGGCGAGAAACGGGGCGTAGTGCCCGCCGGCGAGCACGAGTTCGAGCAGACGCACGATCAACAGCGGATTGGTCGTGCGTGGAATCACGCCGTGCACGCCCGCATCGACGAGGGCCCGCACACGGGATGGCGTGATGTCGTCGACGAATGCGGCGACGCGCAGGCCTGGATACTCGGCCTGCAGCGCACGCACCGAACCGAGCCTCATCGGATCTTGCCAGTCGACGACGATGAGCTCCGGCGGCAAACGCCGCATCGCGCGGCTGGCCTGCGCCCAGTCGCGCGCTTCGCAAAACCGGGCTTGCCGGTCGATCTGCCGCAAAAGCGCTTTGAGCCCGTCGCGCCGCTCGGCTTCCGAACTGAGAACTGCGAACCGCATGTTTTTGCCTCCTTTTGATCGGTACGGATGGCGCCGTGACCGACCGCCGGAAACAGGCCGGCCGCCACGATGCGCCGCTGCGCAATCATGACAAATTCCTTACGTGGGGGCGGCTAGCCGGATGGCATAGGACGGCTCTGCCGCCGCCGGTTGCGGCGACGGCAAAACGGGCGACAGGAGGGCGGATGCGGGTTTAGTGGAAGTGCGGTTGGGCGGGCTCGGCGTCTTCGGGCATCTCGGCGTGAACGATTTCGCCGAGGGGATCCGCATACAGCGGGACGCCGCAGTCATCGCAATATTCCGGTTCGAACCGTCCCGCGTGGCGGCGTACGTCGGTGACCCCGGTCTCCTTGAGCAGCGCGATGATTTCGTCGAGCGGACCGCCCGTGTCTTCCGCTTCTTCGTCGATGGCGAGTTCGCCGTTCTCGCGGCCGTAAAGCGGCCACACGACGCCGTAGATCACGTCGTTGCTGCCGCGGCGGGTGAAGCCGACACGGTACTCGTCGATGCGTCGCTCGCCGAAGCCGGCGACGACGGCACGCAAGTCTTGCGGCGTGGCTCCGATCGTGTCGAACAGATAGCGAATGGCCGTGCGCACGGTGTGCGGCCGCACGCGTTCGTCGGCGTCGCGGCAGGCCGAGTAGTAGGCGTCGGGCAGCAGGCATTCGAATTCGCAGCCCGGCAGCACCTGCGCCAGGTTGGCGCCGCCCTGCGTCGCCCACTGCTCGAGGCATTGGCCGCGTTCGATGCGCACGCCGTTTTCCTCTTCTTGCCAGCGAAAGAGCGGCGCGCCCACGGGGGCTGCGACCACCGCCAGAAGAAAGCGCGGATCGGCCAGAATCGGTGAAGTTTCGGGCAGATCGCCAAAGTTCATCTTCGCTGCCGCGCCCGTGACCGCGGCCTGGATCAATTGCTGGGCGAGGCGATAGGTTTCGACGTGATGGCGCGGCAATTGGTCGATGCTGTAGAGGAACGGCGCCAGCGCGACGCGCGCCTCGCCCGCCAGCACATGTGCATGCAGATGTGCGCGCAGTGCTTCGACGGCGTCGCCCTTGAGCGGGCCGGAGGGGATCATATATCTCGTCCACGCCAAGATGGGGGCGGCGATCAACAGCGCTTCGTAGGACGTGCCCTCGTGCTCGACGATGAACGACTCGCTATGCGTTTCGGCCATGTCGGCGAGCGCGCCGTATGCGTCGGGATGATTTTGTTGCAGATGATCGAGCGCCGCGTCGAGCGTCGTCTGGTTGCCGTTGCGGACGATTTTCGCGAGCAGCGTGTCGAGCTTTGCTTCCCAGAAGCGATCTTCGATGCGGCTGCCCGATGCGAACAGTGCAAGGGAAAGGCCGACGAGCTTGTCGGCGTCGGGCGGAAGGCGTTTGGCGATTCGCGAGCGCATATAGGCTGACTTGGTTGGATTCGATGAACCCTCCATTCTAGTCGCATCCGCCGAACAGTAAGCCTAGCTGTGCGTTCGCCTGCGCCGGGGATCTCGGGGGCGTCCCGCGCGACCCGCGTTCATACGCTTTGCTGCTTTGCTCACTCCAAGGGCAGTCGCGCGGCGCCCGAAATGGCCGCCGCGTGCCGCTGCGAAATTTCGCTTGCGGCGCGTTCGGAACGCGCCTAGAATCACGCCCTTTCGCGCAGTCGATGCGACTGAGCGAAGGGAAGCGGGGCCTTGTGGCGAGTGGGT
>NZ_JAUEQW010000014.1:0-134921 GCF_056498045.1 Trinickia sp. Z7 | reverse complement strand
ACGGCCCCGGACCACTCCGCGGTTTCCTCCCTCGAGGCTTATTCGCCGCCTGCCCGCACGCGTCGTCGCGCGCTCATAGTCACGTGAATGAGGGCAGGCATCGAATAACCCTTAACGAAGGCAGCCCGACGCGGTCGACCGTAGCCGACTCTTCTCCGCCGTCGGACGGTCATTTGTGAGCGTCTCTACCACGCTCGATTACGGTCGTTCGTGGAGACATTTTCTGGACGGTGATCCGAAGCATTTGCTTCCACCCTCGATCGAAACACGTCAACTTGATCGGCCTCGCCCAGCGGCGGTGCATCAATAGTCAAACCCACGCAACTGTTAGAGCGCCAATGTCTCGTTGGTATCGACCGCATTGAGCAGTCTCGCAACGACTTCTCGCGTTTCACTGAGTTCGCGCAGCCGAGCGTCTAGCTTTTCGACTTCACCGCGCAGCAACGCGCGCGCCGCTACGCATGGATGAAACACCGGTTTCTCACCGAGTACACAAGGCAGCAACAGCCGGATACTGCTGATCTTCAAACCTGCCGCGGTGAGCATGCGGATGCGCTGTGCGGCGTCTACTTCGTCGGAACCGTAATCGCGGTAGCCCGAATCGGTCCTCTTCGGATTGAGGAGGCCTTCGTTCTCGTAATACCGCAGCATCCGCTCACTGACGCCGGTGCGGCGAGCCAGTTCTCCGATACGCATGACATCCCCCGAAAGACACGCTTGACCTTGACAGCGATGTCAAAGTTTAACCTCTTTCGACCGCGCGGATTTCCCGCCGGTCCGTTCGTCAAGAGACCCCCAATATGACACCATCCAATGACACGTTTGACGGAACGTTTCCGTTTTCGCCACGCTTCAGCGATGTTGCCGGCTTTCGCATGCATTACGTTGACGAAGGGCCTGCCGACGGCGCGGTCGTCCTGTGCATTCACGGGGAGCCGACGTGGGGCTACCTGTTTCGTGATCTGATCAAGGCGCTCGCGGGCGACTACCGTGTGATCGCGCCCGACCACATGGGATTCGGCAAGAGCGAGACGCCGGAACATCGCACGTACTGGCTACAGGATCATATCGACAACCTTGAAAAGCTCGTGCTTGCGCTGGATTTAGACGACATCACTCTCGTCATGCACGACTTCGGCGGCTCCGTTGGCATGGGACTCGCCGCGCGGCATCCGGGCCGCATTCGCCGAGTCGTCAGCACGAACGGCCCGACGCCGTTTGGTCAAAGCACGTTATTCGACCGGCTGAATGCGAATGCCGCAGTCTCGCCATGGTTCCAGTGGATTCTCCGCTCCGATTCGCAAGGCCGTCTCGAACCCGTGCTGGACGAACTCGGCTTCAACATCCTGAGTGTCTTGAAGCTTAACGGCTTCGAAAACCACGCGCGTATTGACGATACGTGGCTGCGCGCCTACGGCTCGCGCTTCGCTCTGCCGACCGACAGTGCCGGCGCGATTGGCTGGGCAAAGGGCTTCGCGATCGGGGCACATCGTTTCGAAGTGCCAGACGCGCTAGCACTCGACGCGATCCGTTCAAAGCCAGCGCTCGCCATCTGGGGCGAGGCCGATCGGACGCTGGCAGCTGAACACTTTCTTCCGCTGTTCAGCGAGATCTTTCCCAAGGCGCCGGTTCACCGACTCGCCGGAGTCGGCCATTACAGCTTCGAGGATGCGCCGCAAGAGATTACCGAACTGATTGCCGCATTCTTGAAGGCCCACTAACTCGCACGTGGCCGGCCCGCAAAACCGGCCTGGTGTGTCCGGAGTCGATCATTTCAATTTTTCCCCGCAGCCTGGCGCGGATTGAGCGTCGCAACGTCCGAGGAGAACGGCCAGACGTTCGTGCTTTGCCGAAGTCCGTTTATGGCCGCGATCGGTCCGACGAAGTTGCCGTCCGGGTAAATCCAGGGTCGTCGACGCGGTCGATGAGATTGCCGCTGAACGTATGGCGGCCTTGATACGCGCTCTTGCGCTTGCCCCGCTGCTCGTCATAGCGGCCATTCGGCAGTCGTTCGCGACGGTATGGCCGTCGCCGGTCACCCACATTCCTGTGAAGCCATGCGGTTTCAATGCCTCCACCTTCTCTGAAATGCGCTGGAAGTTACCGGTCGCGCCGCCGTCGGGCCGACCGCGTGTCCGAAAGTGCGTGGCATTCATTGCCGTTCTCCCGCCGCTTTTTGGGCGTGATCGCTGCGCTTTCTGAATTCCTCGCCGACGACACGCATGCTTTCCTCGACCGCGGGATATCCGCGATAGGGAAGGACGTTTAGCAGCGTTTCGACAATTTCCGCCTGCGTCGCGCCCGCTGTCAACGCCGCATTCGCATGGACCCGCAGCGGCGTCTCCGTCGCTTTGCTTCCCACCGCGGCGAGCGCCGAGCATGCGGCGAGCTCGCGCGTCTTCGCGTCGAGCCCGGTACGGCTGAAGATGTCGCCGTAGGAGTGCTCGACGATCGCGCGGCCGATATCTGGGGCTAGGTCGTTGAAGCTGTTGACTACGGCCTCGCCGGCCTGGGCAGAGGTCTTGGCGAGTGTCGCCAATCCGCGTTCGCTGCGAGCCTTGCGCGTTTCAGAGACGATTGCATTCGCGCTTACCCAGTCGCATGCCCCTTCTTCCTCTTTTTGCTCTGGCTTCGTGAAGACGGCGTTCGCAACCCCAAAGGCATTGAGAGCGCTCGGGAACCCGGCATACACAGCCAGTTGCATCAGGGCTTCGGTGATCTCGGTGCGGGACAGGCCCGACTTGACGCCGGCTTCGATATGAAGGCGGAGCAAATCGCTGCGATTGCCGGCTGCCGCGAGCATCGAGATGATCGCGATCTGTCTTGCCTTTGGATTGAGTCCTTCGCGAACGAAGATCTCACCGAACGCAAACTCGACCGACCAGCGGGCGAGCTCGGGTGAAGTGCTTTCCAGCTTTTCCATGTACTCCTTCGGATTGGCCATCAAGTCCTCGAGCACCTCGAGACCCCGCTGATATCGCGCAGCACCATCGTCGGACACTGGGGCTATCGGATCGAAAACCAGACCGCGCTCCCGAAAGATCTCACGAACGATGCCCACGGCATTGATCGAGACAGGAAACCCGAGGATAGCAATCGCCTGGAACAGCATTTCGACCAGTTCTGCCGGCTCGCCGCCGGCATTGAGGAAGCCGGTCATGTGATATTTCAGTTGCGGTTGCGCGTTGCCATGGGCCATCAGCGCGGCAACGGTGGCGATCTGGCGAAGGCGCAGATCCAGTCCCGGCCGGGACAGGATGTCTCCGTAGGCAAATTCAACCGTGAATCGCGCCAAATCCGGGGCAACCTGCGCCAGACGGTGGACTGGGATATCGTAGCCCGCGCCACCGATCCTCTTCAGCACCTCGATACCCCGAGCATAACGTTCTGCACTGGTTCCGCCGGCGGAAGCGCCCAAGAGGGCCGTGATGCCTGTCTGAGCCGTAGATCCATTCATCTGTGTTTCGCCTTCGTCCGCTGCCGGCGTTTCGGCTGCAGTGATCGTCTGCAGGAAGTCCCTGCGCTTGCACGTATCCATGTCTGATTTGCTCCTTTTCGAAGTCAGTGGAACGGAGCATAAGGGCAGGAAGATGCAATGGGCCAAGACCAAATTCGTGATACCTTTTCTGCATGAGGATACGAATCGATCTGCGCCAGTTGGAGTGCTTCGTCGCAGTGGCGGAGGAAGGCACCTTCCGCGCCGCAGCCGAACGGCTGCACATGTCACAACCGCCTCTAAGCCGCCAGATCAAGCAACTCGAGAGCGAACTCGGGGTGACATTGCTCAATCGCGATTCGGCGGGCGCGGAACTCACGACGGCGGGCAGCGCATTCCTGAAGGGGGCCAGGAAGACGCTGCTTCAAGCCGCAGATGCGATCGAAACCGCACGGCGGCATTCGAAGGGAACGCCCCGGCAGATCAGGGTCGGTTATACCAAGGTCTTCGACCCGGAGGTCTTTCCTTCCCTCGAGCCTGCCTTCAAGAAAGCGGTTCCTGACGGGTCGCTGGTTTTCGTAGCCGCCATTTCCGTCGAGCTTATCCGGCGCCTGCAGCGTGGCGCGCTCGATGTCGCCTTGATCGGACTGCCCAGCGCGACAGGGGAGCTGGTGGTTGAGCCGCTGCACAAAGAGCCGCTGGTCGCGGTAATCCCCGCACGGCACCCGCTCGCGCGACACAAAGTCCTGTCGATCGCGCAGTTGGATGACCAACCCCTGTTTTGGCCGCAGCGCCGAACAAATCCCGGATTCTTCGATCACTACGAGGAAGTGTTTGCGAAGCTCGGACATGCGCCGAGCCGCAGACTGACGGAACCCGCGGATCACCACCTCCTGCTGGCCGAAGTGGCAAACGGACGGGGCATCGGCTTCATACCGAAGTCGATGACGAAGGTGCGGCGCGCCGGTGCGACTTTCAGGCCGCTCAAGGAGAAGGAATTCTGGATCGGATTTGGCCTCGCCTACAGGAATGCGCAACGCGCATCAGAGTTGGACGCGTTGTTACGCATCGTGCGGCGCAAAACGGCACTGCTCCCTCCGGGCATGGAATAGCCACGGCCGTGCCGTTCGTCCTGTGGCGCTTCTGGCGCTGTGACGGCGCCCGGTGGATTGCCTAGGAAAACCGTGTGCCGGATAAGGAGGAGTGCCGAGCGCTTGTAGCGAGTAGAGAGAGCTATCGCGAACGTCTGCTTCGCGGTGAAGTTCACCCAGCGATCAAGTGTCCGGGATTGGACGCAGTACGCCGTTCGACGCCGTTGCGCCGTTCAGGAGGGCACGAGGATATCCGGGGGCAGGGGTCGCGACCCGTCGCTACCATTCGACCTAGCTGTCGATCAATGCCTGCTTCCAAGGCGGAGCGCTCGCTCGTGCCACTTCTTCCGCTCCAATGATTCGCAGAATCGGATGTCCTCAACCCGGCAGGCCTTGCGCAGCGATACTCTCCCGGTCGGTGGTGGCACTGTTGGGCTTGACGCATTTATCACCCGGACTTACCTCGAGCCCCCAGTCACCTTGCTCGTACCAGTCGTCGCCGAGCAGTTCGACCGGATGCTGCGTGCGGCTCTGCCCGTTGCCGCAGCGCATGTCGCTGGCGGCGCAGTAATGATCGCATCCCCAGCAGATCCGCTCGGGATGCAGAGGGTGCAGCGGAAATACCTTAGCCATGCGCGGTCTCCGAGCTTCGATTGCGGCAGTGCAAAGTATCATTGTCGCGCCCATGTCGTAGATCCGAACTGAGTCAGATCGACGCAGACGTAGGTGCCAACCGTCCACGGTGTATGAATGGCCAGTACGCTGACCTGTTGACCAGTGATGCGACTCGGAGTCCGCGAATCGAGTAGCCGCTAGGTGCGGGCCAGCCCCGTTGATTGGCCCCGTCGGTGCAGTCTGTGAAACGCTCGAAAACGATATATACTGTTTATATCGTTTATCAATCGAGAGAGGAATATGAGCGCAACCAGCATCCGCAATCCTGCAAAGAAGGTCGTTCGCATTCCCAAGAATGCAAACGGCCATGCGAAAGATGACGGCAAGCAAGCGCATGAAGCAACGACGCCGACCGCCGAAGTCACGGTTACGAAACCGGCTCCGACCAAGGTTGCAAAGCAGAAGCGCGCCACAGCCGCCGAGCCGACGTCAGCTGCGCCCACCGCTGAAGTGAAAGTGAAGCGCGTGAAGAAAGAAAAGGTCGTGCGTGACAGTTTCACGATGCCGAAATCCGACTACGAAAAAATCGCAGCACTCAAACAGAAGTGTCTTGATGCAGGTGTGTCGGCGAAAAAGAGCGAAATACTGCGGGCTGGCCTGCTCCTGCTCGAATCGACCACGTCCAAGCGCCTGCTGGCAGCTATTTCTGCGGTCGAAACAGTCAAGACAGGTCGGCCAGCGAAATCGTAGCGGGGTCTTCCCCGCCGGACGCGGCCGGCGCGTTTCCCCACGTTGCGCGCCGGTTGTTGCACCAGCAGCCGCACCGAGGGGGCGATTCGTATAAACCACAGCAGCCGGCCCGGTAAGGGCTCATTGCGGCCTCGCGCGCGTACCGCGCTCGACCCGTATCGTCTCGAGAGTCGCCTGCCAGCGACGCCCGGTCGCTGGGCGCCGAAGACGCTGGTGCTCGCGAGCCTCGACGAGGACGCCGGCACCGCTGTTACCGGGGCACGCCTCTGGACGGTGAGGCAGCGTTTCTTCGCGCAGGCGGCCGCGATCGGCTGGAGCGACCCGCCCCTGTGTCCCAGTTCGACCCGAAGCGGTCCTACGCAGCCGCGTCGAGGCGAGTGCCGTTTGCAGGGCGTAGGTGTCATCGTGTTTTTCGACTCCGTTACCAATCAGACGAGCACGCCACCACCGTCCACAACTATGGTCTGTCCCGTGGCATAGCGATTGGTCATCAAATAGAGGTACGTTTGCGCGAGGTCCTCCGCCTCGCCGATACGCCCCACTGGCAGGGCCGCCACGCTCGCGGCGTAGAGTGCCTCGCGCTCAGGTGCGGACAAGTTGGCCCACAGCGGCGTGCGCACCAAACCCGGACTCACCAGATTGACGCGAATGGGCGCCAACTCCACCGCGAGTGCCCGAGTGAGGCCTTCCATCGCGCTGCAGACACCGGCAAGCGCCGACCAACCCTTTTGTGGCCGCAAGCTGGCAACACCGCTGGTTAGCACCACTGAGCCACCGGGACGCAGGTACAGCGCCGCATGTTTGACGGCCGCAATGGCGCCGAAGACTCGCACATCGAAAATCTGACGGACCGTATCGAGATCCATGTCGGCAAGCGCCCCGGTTCGCAAGGAATCTCCCGCGCTATAGACCAGGTGATCGAAAGGCCCGAGTTGTTCGAACAGCTCGCGCACAGCAGATTCATTACGTAGATCGACGGCGTATCCCCTGGCCCGGTCGCCGAGCTTGGCGACGGCCTCAGCGACACGCTGACTACGTGATGAAACCACCGTCACCGAGGCGCAAGCTGCCAGCGCGGCCTGGGCTGTAGCCAGGCCGATTCCCGACGTGCCGCCCAGCAGGACGACGTGTTGATGCTGAAGATTCGTGTTTGCAATTGTCATGGCGATTCCTTGCTGTGGGGTGGGATTGAAGCCAGGACCCGAGTATTATTCTTTAGCTAGAATTGATAAACGCCATATCTCTTCGAACACTCCTTAATCAGACTTGCGAATGGATCGGTTTAGCAGCATGACGATATTTGCACGCGTGGTCGAACGCGGCAGCTTTACTGCGGCGGCTGAAGGCAGTGGCATGACGCCCACGATGGTCGGCAACCATATTCGTGAGTTGGAGCGACGCCTCAAAGGCCGCTTGCTGAATCGCACCACGCGACGCCAGAGCCTGACCGAACTCGGCAAGCGCTATCACGCGCGATGCGTCGAAATTCTGGCGCTGGTGGATGCCGCCGAGCTGGATGCGCGAGAGATGCAGCGCAGCCCGCGTGGCCGTTTACGGGTGAGTTGTCCAGTCATCTACGGCACGCGTGTGCTCGTACCGGCGCTTGCTGCGTATCTCGACCGCTATCCCGACGTTCAGGTGGAACTGTCCCTCAACGACCGCTTCGTCGATCTGGCGGAAGAGGGCTTCGATGCCGCGATCCGTGCCGGTATGCTGCCGGATTCGGGCTTGATTGCGCGGCCGTTGAGCTATTCGCCGCGTATTGCCTGCGCGTCGCCGGCCTATCTGGCGCGCCATGGACACCCGCAGGTGCCCGCCGATCTGGTGCAGCACAACTGCCTGGCCTTTATGGTCGCGACCGGGTCCGAACGGGTCTGGCGCTTTCTACGCCCGGACGGCAATGGCGTGGAGCAAATCACTGTGCGCGGTCGCCTCGACGTCAATGGCGGCTTGGCGCTTCGCGAGGCCGCGCTCGCGGGACTGGGGGTGATTTTTCAACCTCAGATGATGCTGCAGGACGATCTGGATGCGAGGCGGCTCGTTCGTCTCTTCCCAGACTGGCCGGCGCAGACCTGGCCCATCCATGTGGTGCATCTGCCCGATACGAACATGCCACCAAAACTGGCGAGCTTTATCACCTTCCTCCAGGAAACGTTGGGGCACGGCAGCGAGTTTCTGTGACGGCTTGAACGGCAGGTCTGCGCGATCACGCGCCCAGCACACCCGGCGCGCAAAGGTCCGCTGCATGTTGCGCAGCAGCCACTCAAGTGACTGTGTCGCGGTGACAGTGACCGACTGCTCATGGCCGAACCCAGTCCTCTCGAATCTTGACGTCTGTCCCCATCCATCTGTCTACGTCGGGCAGAAGGGGACCCAGGCCGGGCAGGAAACTAGCTGGGGAATTGTCGATTTTCGATCATCAGATTCGTCGTGAGTAAACCCCATTCAAAGGATCTCCCATGAAATACCTCGGCCTGGCCTACTTCTCCCCCGAAAAATTCGCCGCGATGGCGCCAGACGAAATCAAGGAATTGGTGAGCCAGTGCCCGGCACTGGACGAGAAGATGCGCGCTACCGGCAAGGTTCTGATTTCCGCCTCCCTTGGCGAGTTGGACAAGTGGAAGACGCTTCGCCCGCGCACTGGAAAGACGCGCATCACCGATGGGCCTTACACCGAGTCGAAGGAAGTCGTGGGCGGCCTATTCATCATCGAGGCGGACAGCCCTGACGAGGCGTTACGCATCGCGTCCATGCACCCGGCTGCGACGCTGGGCGAAGAAGGCGGATGGGCCGTGGAGCTTATCCCCTTGGACTTCTATCTGGAGCCATGAGATTTGGACGCATCTCCCAAGACGGCGTTGGCGTTCCTTTCACCATAGACATCTTCGCTGTATCGGGAGTCATCGCGGCGATGTCCGCTGTTGGCCGCCTTGCGACCGACGACGACGCGTCGCTGCTCCGCCACGGGCGGACAGCACACGTTGCCCATCAGAGGATCTTCGTCGCTACGGAATGCAGCCATTCGCCTCGACGGAAAAACGCACCCAATCTCGTTATGGAGATTCAACGATAGTCCCCTGGTGGTACAGAATCCTCCAGCCTTCGGACGAACGCCGCCAAAGTGTCGCGCGCCGCGTTGTTCTAGGGCCCTGCAACAGCGTATATGTCAGCAGGTACGTATCCGGAGCGATTTCCTGACAGAAAAAGTCTTTCGTTTCCCACTTGTCTTCGGCCGGGCTAGCGTATCGCTTTTCCAGAATGTCGAGCACGTACGCCCGGCTATAGATTCGACCCGATGCTCCCACTTCCCAAAAACTGCCGTCGGTCATCGATTCGAAAGCCGCGCGGTCGGTTCCGTGCTCCGGCCGGTGGAAAATCGGTTCTCTGGAAGACAATTCATTTTGCACTGCGATGAGCGATGCATCCGTGATTCGAGCGGGTTCCATTCGGTGCATGTCAAGAGGTTGAACTCGAGAGCCAATTGTCGCCGATTTGGCAGCCTGCGCCATCTTCCTGCGAGGATTGTCGATGTACTGTTTCGTGATGTAGTAGCCGCCCACTGTGGCCTACAGCCGTTCGCCGGGACGCGCGGACTGATATTCAACCGTCGTCTCGCACCTGCGGGACTGCCCAACTGCGTCGCCCCCCGGCCGCGTCATTCCCCGTAGGTCGTCATACTCGTCGCGGAATGCACCCGCGGCGACGGTATTGAACCGATCCTCCTAAATTCGTGGCGTTCAGCGCCGTTATACAATTCTCGGCCTCGCTTCGCGACCCCGTACGGAATGCATTCCCATGCTGGCTAGTCCATTTTCCGGTGAAGAAGGCATTGTGTCTGCGTCGCCCGCAGCCGGCAATCTGGCAATACCGGCAGCTGACGTGCAATGTCAGGCATTGACGCGCCTCGCGCGCGCTCATTTCGGCGTGGCAACCGCACTGGTTACCGTTGCCGACGCCCATGGGCAGCGGCTTCAGGCACTCGACGGTGTGTCGCCTGATGCACTGCCGCCGAACCTGTTAGGTCTGCCGTTGCATGCGGCCACGACGACAAACGTGGTCGTCGTGCCAGATACATCGGATGACGAGCGTTTTGGCGGCGCACGCAGTGGCGGCGCCGCGCGCTGGCCGCGTTTTTATGCTACCTGCGCGCTGACGGGTGCCGACGGGCGCCACCTCGGCGCGCTGTACCTGCTGGATAAATATCCCCGCAACCTCGACGAAGCGCAGCAGAATTTCCTGCGCGAACTGGCCGCGCTGATCGCCCACGGACTCGAACGCGAGCAGGCGCTTACCACGCTGCGTGACCGCGTCGAAGAACTGGAGGCCAGCGGGGAGCTCATGACGCTGGCGCTTGCCGGCAGCGAAACCGGCACCTGGGATCGCGATGTCGTCGCTGGCAAAATCGACTACTCGCCTGCTTGGAAAGCGATGTTCGGCTATGCGGAGCACGAGGTCAGCAACCGGATCGAAGACGCCTATCTTCGCGTGCATCCAGACGACCTCGCATACGTGCAGGCGACGATGCAAAGCCATTTCGAGAAAAAGACCGACAGCTACGTGGTCGAGCACCGGATTCGCTGCAAGGACGGCAGCTACAAGTGGATCTGTAGCCGCGGCAAGGTAGTCGAGCGCGACAGCGACGGCCACGCGCTGCGCATGGTCGGTACGTCGACAGACATTACCGCGCTGCGGGAGACGGCCGCGCAGCTACGGCAGTCCATCGAGATGGTCACGAATCTGACCAACGAGGTGCCGGGCATGGTCTTCCAGTACAGGCTCACATCCGATGGGCTCGGCTTCTTCCCGTATGCGAGCGAAGGGATCCGCGACATTTACGAGTTGACGCCGCAGCAGGCCGCGGCGAGCGCGCAGGCGATCGACGCGCTGATCGATGCACGCGATCTGGTCGCATACAGGGAATCGCTCAAAGAATCGGCTGCGAGCCTATTGCCGTGGCACTTGGAATATCGGGTGCAACTTCCGGAGCAAGGCTTGCGCTGGCGACAAGGCGATGCACGGCCGCGCCGGTTGGACGACGGCAGTACGCTGTGGCACGGCTTCATCATGGATGTGACCGATCGCAAGCACATCGAGGCGGAGTTACGGGAGCTAGCAGCCATCGATTTCCTGACGCAACTGCCCAATCGCCGCCATTTCATGATCCAAAGCGAGGCGGAGTTGGCGCGCATCCGGCGTGCTGGCAGTAGCGTAGCCGCCGTACTGATGTTCGATCTGGACCACTTCAAGGCGCTCAACGACCGCTGGGGACACGCAGTTGGCGACAGGGCGCTCAGTCACTTCGCAGCACTGCTACGTGCCGAGGTGCGGGCCGGCGACATCATAGGCCGCCTCGGCGGTGAGGAATTCGCGATGGTGCTACCCAATGCCGATGTAGACGCGGCCATTGCGCTCGCGTCACGCGTCCAGCAGCGCACCTCGCGAATCCCCATACTGCACGGCGATGAGTCCATCGCACTGACCGTCAGCATCGGCATCGACACAATGCGTCCGACCGACGTCGGCGTCGACCAGTCGCTGTCTCGCAGTGACAAGGCACTGTATCGCGCGAAGGAGCGGGGGCGGAACCGAATCGAGGTTTATGGCGACTAGGCCTGCCAAAGATGCATAAATACTGCGGCCGATGCGTAACGCGCGATTGGCCAGACTATCGCAGCCAATGAGGTCCCCGTTCAAGACGGACCAAGTAGCACGGCCTGACCGTGCGTATCGAATGGAATGTACGAACCGACGGACCCAGCCTTGATCGATTCCACCATCCTATTCAACGGCGCTTCGGCGTCTTCCGATCGCGGCACACGCCCGTTGCTACCTGAGAGCGCTGCGACGAAGACTATTGCCCATTCCGGGAGAACCCGTCGCGATTCTTCGAGCAGATCGCTGAACGTGCCGAGCTCGTCGAGCGCTTTATCCACGCACATGAGTGGCGTTAAGACGCCTCCCTCACCAGCTTCGAAGTGGGCCCGCTGTTCAGGCGTGCAGTCATCGGGCAACTCAACCGTTGTAAACACGAATAACAAACGCTGAGGTTCGGGTTGTTGCCGCGCGACGCGAATCAGTTCATCAAAGCTCGAAATGCTCATCATCAATCGTCCATGTGGTTCGTGCCGGTAGGGTACCGCATATCGGATGCTCATTCACTTACTGCGGAGCCGTTCCGCCGATGCGAACCTGTCGTACGCTGGATTGATACAGCAGAATCAGCGACACCCAGACGATGCCATACAGAAACATAAAGCAGCTCGAGCGAATGCCAAGCCAGTCAAGAATCACACCGAAAAGGACCGGCAGCAGGAAGCCGCCCAGTCCACCAGCCATTCCAACGATGCCCGTGACGACGCCCATTTGCTCCGGGAAGTCGTCGGCGACGTACTTGAACGTCGAGGCCATACCGAATGCGAACACTACGCCGAGAATGAATAGAAGGGCGATGAACACCGGAACACCCAGATGGATATGAAAGCTGCGCGGGCCGCCGATCGTGCTCACCACGAAAGTGGTATCCGGGTACGACAGCAGGAATAGACACACCCACGCGACCCACAACCCCCACCACGTCACCTTGTGCGCACCGAAACGGTCGGACAGCGTGCCGCCCACCGCGCGCAGAACCGACCCCGGCAGCGAAAAGCCGGCGGCTAACGCCCCGGCGGTGACGACCGAAAAGCCGAATTCACCTTTCAGATACTGTGGGATCCACAGTGACAACGCGGTGAAACCACCGAAGCAGATCGAGTAGTACTGGCAGTACTTCCATATCTTCGGGTTCTTCAGAACAAGGAACGGTTTGTACCATGGCCCCGACGTTGTACCTGCGCCCGGGTCGGTAGCGGAGCCCAGCCAGAAGATCAGTGCAGTGACGAGAAGTGCGAGGGCATAGACCTTCGGGACAGCGCGCCAGCCCCATGCCGCCTGCAGCGAAGGCGTGACGAACAGATTCACGGCGGCGCCGACGGTGCCGGCTCCAAAGAACCCCATCGCAAAGCCACGTTTTTCAGGGGGGAAGAATCGAGCGACATACGGCGTCCCCACGGCGAGCGATGCACCGACCGCGCCGAGACATAGACCGATCGCGAGGAACTGCCAGAACGCCGTCGCGTATGCGACCAGGAACACGGGGACGGCGCAGAGGACGAGTAATAGCGTCATCACCGCGCGACCCCCAAAACGGTCCGTCCAGATCCCCAGCGGCACGCGTAACAGGGCGCCGCTCAGAACCGGTGTGGCCGTCAGCAGGCCGAATTCGGTACCGTTCAGTCCAAGCTCGGTTCGTAGCTCGATGCCAAGCACGCCGAACATCATCCACACCACAAAGCAGACCAGAAATGCAAAAGTGCTAACGGCCAAAACCAACATTGAGCTTCTTCGTGAACCCATGGTGACTCCAGGTCCGGTCATCTAGGGAATGATGGTTGCATCCGACGTCACCGATCAATGCGAGCCGACGGGACTTGCCCATTACCATTGCAAGTGCCGATACGCAGGCGACGCGCAAATCGCTATTGCAACAACAGGCCCGGACGCACATCCAGCGCGATGCCTCGCAGTTCGGCGTTGGCTGCAAGCAGGTTCAAATATTGCTGAATCGACTTGTGCCGGACGTGTTCGGAGAGATATCGCTCGATGGTCGCTTGCACCGCTTCAAACGGAAGCGATTCACCCTCGATGCGACGCTCCACGTAGACGATATGAAAGCCATAACGTGTATTGACGAGCCCCGGTAGCAGCCCGATGTGCTGGCTGCCGAAAATCGCCGCCTCGAATTCCGGCACGCTCTCTCCACGGGTCAACTGCCCCAGATTTCCGCCGACCTGCCCGGAGGGACAATTCGATAACGTCCGGGCGAGCGTATCGAACCGATCGTGATGCTGCGCGAGCTCGCGGTGCGCTTCCTCAGCGCGAGCCCGGACCTGCGTCATCGCGGCCTTTTCGGTCAGCGCAAAAAGGATGTGGCGCGCAAAGACCAGGTCCGGACTGCGGAATTTCTGCGTGTTTGCCGCGTAGTAGCGCTGACATTCTTCGGTGGACGGGACCGGCGTCGCGCATTCCAAGTCCAGCAGACGGTCAATGGTCTCGTCGTCGAGATCGGCGCCGCTCGCCAACAGGCCTGCGGCAACGGCGCGCTGGGCTAGCAGTTCGCGCACGACCAGCGTGCGCCGCGCGGCGTGGTCCGGATCGGGCTCGTCCGCATGCAACTTGGATTCCGCTGCAATGGCGGCGGCGTCGATCACGACACCATTGACGCTCAGCACGTCATCGGTGACGGGCACGGGTGAGATATCGCGGCTTGCCGACATGAAAATTTCCTCGAATCAGCGTTTACGGACGATCTGGTGAGGCCGAACGAGGAAACCCAGCGTGGCCATGCCGCTCCAGATATGGACGAGGCGTGTGAACGGGGAAATGAGGAAAATCGTGAAGCCGAGCGCGATATGGATTTTGTAGACGAGCGGGGCCTGGATGATGAGGTCTGCCGTACCGGGGTGAAACGTGACGACGCCTTTCACGTAATCGCTCAGGATCTCGAACATCGCACCGTCCATATGCGCCAATGACAAGGGAATGGTGGCCAGCCCGAGGGCCAGTTGCAACCACAGTATCGCCAAGACCAGAATGTCCGCGTGAGCGCTATTGATACGAATGCGCGGATCGGACAGGCGTCGATACAGCAGGATCGACAGGCCGATGATCGCAACGATGCCCGCGACGCCGCCCACCATGACCGCAAGCCATTGATGCTGGGCGGCGTTCAAGAATGGCGAAACCATCCAATGAGGCGCTAGGAACCCCGCGAAGTGACCGCCGATCACAATCAATACGCCGACGTGAAACAGATTGCTGCCAAGGCGCAGTTGACGGCGTCTGAGCAGTTGCGACGAATCGCTCTTCCAGGTGTACTGCTCGCGGTCGAAACGGATCAGGCTGCCGAGCAACCAGATCGCGAGGCACACATAAGGATAGATACCGAACATCAATGCGTTGACGAAGTGCTGACTCATGAGATTTCTCCAGCCTGGATTCTGTTCACTAAGCGGGTGGAACGGAACGTGAGCACTGAAGTTTGCCCTCTCTGGTTAACGTGACGGTCTTTTTTCGTAAAACTGAATTGGCTCGGGTTCCCGGGATAGCGGCGCTTGCGCACCAAGGAAGCTCACGGGCTCTTCCTGCCACTCGCGATCGAGCGCTTCTCTGTCGATCTCTCGCGTGGTGATGGCATCGCTCGAGGCCGCATTCGCGTTGGCCAGCGGCGGCTCGCCGGCAAGCGGCAACAATGCGGCAACGGCTGCGAAGTACGGTGTTCCGCGCTCGGCCAGTCTGGTCGCGATCTGTCGATTGATATCGGCAATTTCGCCAAGCAGGGCGTGCGCTTGCGCGGGTGTTTCGTGGGCAAGGAACTCGAGGAACACTGGCAAGTAGTCGGGTAATTCGCCAGCACCAAGATACAGGCCCTTCGCTTCGTACATGGCGAGCAGATCCACCATCGCCTGTCCGCGGTCGCGCGATTCGCCATGCACGTGTTCAAACAGATAGAGGGAAGTTGCCCGGCCGCGGTCGAAAACTTCCACGTAGTCTTCCTGTAGATCCAGCAACGGCCGAGCGGACAGCCGGTCAACCAGGTCGATCAAGGTTGAGCGTGTGTCCGACGGCAAGCTGGGGTGCGCCGCCAGCGCGGCGCGGATCTCGTCGAGCGCCGCGATCAGTGTTTGATCGGGATAGTCCAACAGCGCGCTCAACATGCTGAAAATCAGACCGTTGTCTTCCATTTATTCACCTGCCGCGCGAATCGGAATGGTCTTGCGCGTCTTGTTAATGCCTTTGCGTCCACCGAACAAGCTGGTTTCCGTGGTGCCGTCGGAACACCCGTTACCGAACGAGAAGCCGCACGATGCGCGAAGGTCGAAGGCGTCTTCCGCATATTCGCGGTGAGCAGTCGGGATCACGAATCGATCTTCGTAATTGGCGATTGCCAGATATCGGTACATCTCGTCCACTTGTGCGCTGCTCAGATCGACTTCACTGAGCACTTCCGGGCTCTCGCGACGTTCGACATGACGCTCGCGCATAAACGCGCGCATCGCCAGCATTCGCTTGAGGGCAAGCCGAACCGGCGCTTCGCGACCGGCTGTGAGCAGATTCGCCAGATAACGCAGAGGGATGCGAAGCGAATCGACGTCGGGCAGCAAACCCTTCATGCCGAGCCGGCCGTCGTTGGTAGCCGAGTTGATCGGCGACAGCGGCGGGACGTACCAGACCATCGGCAACGTGCGGTATTCCGGGTGCAGCGGAAAAGCGATTTTCCACTCCATCGCCATCTTGTACACCGGTGAGCGGCGTGCCGCATCGAGCCAGTTCTCCGGCACGCCGTCGCGAGCCGCCTGTTCACGCACGGCCGGGTCGTCCGGATCCAGGAAGATCGACAGTTGCGCTTCGTACAGATCCTGCGGGTCCTTGACCGATGCGGCTTCCTCGATTCGGTCCGCGTCGTACAGCAGAACGCCGAGATAGCGTATGCGGCCGACGCAGGTTTCCGAGCATACGGTCGGCTGGCCCGCCTCGATTCGCGGATAGCAGAAAATGCACTTCTCCGATTTGCCGCTTTGCCAGTTGTAATAGATCTTCTTGTAAGGACACCCGGACACGCACATCCGCCAGCCTCGGCACTTGTCCTGGTCGATCAGAACGATGCCGTCTTCCTCTCGCTTGTAGATCGCGCCGGAGGGGCACGAGGCTACGCACGCGGGATTCAAGCAGTGCTCGCAGAGTCGCGGCAGGTACATCATGAAGGTGTTCTCGAACTCCCCATAGATGTCGGTCTGCACCTGATCGAAGTTGTAGTCCTGCTTGCGCTTTTCGAACTCTCCTCCGAGAATTTCTTCCCAGTTCGGACCCCACTGGATTTTTTCCAGACGCTCGCCGGTGATCAGCGAGCGCGGCCGCGCGACTGGCCCGACCTTGACGTCGGGCGCATCGTGCAGATGCGCGTAATCAAAGGTGAAAGGCTCATAATAGTCGTCGATCTCCGGCAGGTTCGGGTTGCCGAAGATATTGGCGAGCACACGCCACTTGCTACCGGCACGAAGCTCGATTTTGCCGTTCGTCTTGCGCTTCCAGCCGCCATTCCAGCGATCCTGGTTTTCCCAGTCCTTCGGATAACCGATGCCGGGCTTCGTTTCGACATTGTTGAACCACGCATACTCCATTCCCTCGCGAGAGGTCCAAACGTTCTTGCAGGTGACGGAGCAGGTATGGCAGCCGATGCATTTATCCAGATTCATCACCATGCCGATCTGCGCGCGGATTTTCATCGTTTTTCTCCCGACTCATCATTGGCCGTCGCAAGCGTCGGTGCGCCGTGAGCGAGTGTGTGTTGATGACGCGCGGCTTCCGCCGCCGACAGAATTGACGCCGGCGTCGACTCGTCCTTCCAGTCGATGGTTTTCATTTTGCGCACGATCACGAATTCGTCGCGATTGGAGCCCACGGTGCCGTAATAATTGAAACCGTACGAGAGCTGCGCATAGCCACCGATCATGTGGGTCGGTTTTGGCATGACGCGCGTGACCGAATTGTGAATGCCACGGACACCGGAGACTTCGGTGCCCGGCGTGTTGATGATCTTCTCCTGCGCGTGATACATCATCACCGCACCGACGGGAATGCGCTGGCTGACCACGGCACGCGCAGCCAATGCACCATTCACGTTGAACGCCTCGATCCAGTCGTTATCGACCACCCCAATCTTTTTGGCATCGATCTCGGAGATCCAGACGATCGGCCCGCCGCGCGAGAGCGTGAGCATCAACAGATTGTCTGTGTAGGTGCTGTGAATGCCCCATTTCTGATGCGGGGTCAGGAAATTCAGTTCGATCTCGGCGTTTCCGTTCGAGCGGCTGCCGGCCATGTCGGTTGTGCTGCGGGTGTCGATCGGCGGTTTATAGACGCACAGCGACTCACCGAAGTCGCGCATCCACGCGTGGTCCTGATACAGCTGTTGGCGTCCGGACAGGGTGCGCCAGGGAATCAGCTCATGCACGTTCGTGTAGCTTGCACTGTACGAGACGTGTTCGGATTCGATCCCGCTCCAGGTCGGCGATGAGATGATCTTGCGCGGCTGCGCTTGAATATCGCGGAACCGGATTTTTTCATCCTCGCGTGCGCGCGAGAGATGGGTGTGATCGGAGCCGGTGAGCGCCGACAAGGCTTGCCATGCTTTGAATGCGACAGCGCCGTTGGTTTCCGGGGCCAGCGACAGAATCACTTCGGCCGCATCGATCGCCGAAAGAATCTGCGGCCGCCCATGTGAAACGCCCGCATCGGCAACCGGATAATTCAGCGCTCGAAGCTGGTCGATTTCCTCGCCGGTTTCCCACGTAATGCCTTTACCCCCGTTGCCGAGCGAGTCGAGCAGCGGTCCGAGGGAGGTGAACTTGCGATATGTATTCGGATAGTCTCGCTCGACGACCGAAATGCTTCCCATCGTTTTTCCAGGAATCGGATCGCACTCGTCGTGACCCCAGTCTGCAATGCCGTCGCCTTGCGCGATTTCGCCGGCGCTGTCATGTTGGAGCGCCGACATCACGACGTCGCGTTCGACGCCCAAATGGCCTTCAGCCAGTTCCGAGAACTTTCGCGCAATGCCTTTATAGATCTCCCAATCGCTTCTGGATTGCCACGCCGGATCAACGGCAGCCGAAAGCGGATGGATGAACGGATGCATGTCGGACGTGTTCATATCGTCCTTTTCGTACCAGGTGGCGGTGGGCAGCACGATGTCCGAATAGAGGCACGTGGTGGACATTCGGAAGTCGAGCGTGACGACCAGGTCGAGCTTGCCCTCGGGCGCCTGCTCGTGCCATTTCACCTCTTTGGGCAGAATGCCGGCGCTTGCGCCCAGATCTTTTCCCTGCACGCCATGCTCGGTACCGAGCAAATGCTTGAGGAAGTACTCATGTCCCTTGCCCGACGATCCGAGCAGGTTCGAGCGCCACACAAACAGGTTTCTCGGAAAATTTTCCTCTGCGTCTGGGTCGATGCACGACATCTGAAGCGAGCGGTCCTTGAGACCCTGCGCAACATATGCGGCAGTGTCCGAGCCGGCCGATGCCCGGCCGATTTCGAGCGGATTGGTTTTGAACTGCGGCGCGGACGGCAACCAACCCATCCGCTCGGCCCGGACGTTGTAGTCGATCGGGCTGTCGGCGAATCCGCTACCCTCGGCGAGCGGCGATAGCAGTTCGGTGACTTTCATCGTCTCATAGCGCCATTGATCGGTATGCGCATAGAAAAACGACGTGCCATTCATGACGCGTGCCGGCCTGTTCCAATCCGTCGCGAATGCCAGCGGCAGCCAGCCGGTTTGCGGCCGGAGTTTTTCCTGGCCGACGTAGTGGGACCATCCGCCGCCGGATTTGCCGATGCAGCCGCACATGACGAGCAGATTGATGATCGACCGGTAACTCATGTCCATATTGAACCAATGGTTCAAGCCGGCGCCGACGATCACCATCGATTTGCCTTCGGACTTTTGGGCGTTATCGGCGAATTCGCGCGCAACGGCGATGACTTCATGCCGCTTGACGCCCGTAATCCTCTCTTGCCACGCGGGCGTGTACGGTACGTCATCGTCGAAACTGGCTGCGACGTTCGGGCCGCCGAGCCCTTGGTCCACGCCATAGTTGGCAATGAACAGGTCGTAGACCGTGGCAACGAGAATTTCGCCTGCGCGGGTGGCGATTTTGCGCACCCCGATGCGACGCGGCAATACGCTGGCATGGCCGGTATGCGCGAAGTGAGTATGTTCGACGTTGCCGAAGTAAGGGAAGGCGACCTCGATCGTCTCATCGTGCTTCTCCACGAACGACATGGCTGGTCGTATCGCGTTGCCGTGGGCATCCTCCTCTTTCAGATTCCATTTGCCGGCGTCGCCGCCTTCCTTTTGCCCCCACCGAAAGCCGATTGATCCGATTGGCGTCACGAGCCTGCCGCTCAATTCGTCGAACGCCACGGTTTTCCAGGCGGCGTTGTTCCCCTGACCGGACGGATCATCGAGTTCGTCCGCTCTCAAGAGTCTTTCGGGCACGTAGTGCTCGCCCTGTCTGACGATCCGCACGAGCAGCGGCATGTCCGTATAACGCCGGCAGTAGTCCGCGAAATATTCGCTCTTGCCTTCGACGTGAAACTCTTTGAGCACGACGTGACCCATCGCCAGACCGAGCGCCGCATCAGTGCCTTGCTTGGGGTGCAGCCAGATGTCGCCGAACTTCGCGCCTTCGGCATAATCGGGAAAGATCGATACGACCTTTGTGCCGCGATAGCGCACCTCGGTCATGAAGTGAGCATCGGGGGTGCGTGTTTGAGGTACGTTCGACCCCCACAACATAATGAAAGTGGAGTTGTACCAGTCGGCCGATTCCGGAACGTCCGTTTGTTCGCCCCATGTTTGTGGGGAAGCGGGCGGCAGGTCGCAGTACCAGTCGTAGAAACTCAGGCTGACGCCGCCGATCAATGACAGATAGCGGCTACCTGCTGCATAGGACACCATCGACATTGCGGGTATCGGTGAGAACCCGATGATCCGGTCCGGGCCGTGTCGTTTGATGGTGTGGATGTTTGCGGCGGCAATGATCTCGTTGACTTCATCCCAACTGGAGCGAACGAAGCCACCGAGTCCGCGCCGGCGCATATACGAGGCGCGTGCTTCCCGGTCATCCATGATCGCGCTCCACGCTTGCACCGGGGCGAGCGTTAGGCGCTTTTCGCGCCACTGCCTCGCCAGTGCGCTGCGAATCAGCGGATATTTAAGGCGATTTGCGCTATAGAGATACCACGAATAGGACGCGCCGCGAGCGCAGCCACGGGGCTCGTGATTCGGCATATCGGGACGGGTGCGAGGGTAATCGGTCTGTTGGGTTTCCCATGTGACGATCCCGCTCTTGACATAAATCTTCCACGAACATGAGCCGGTGCAGTTGACGCCGTGAGTCGAGCGCGCAATCTTGTCGTGCTGCCATCGTTGCCGATACGCGTCCTCCCATCCACGGTCTTCATGGGTTGTCATCCCATGGCCTTCGGAGAACGTTGGCCTCGACGTGGAAAAGTATTTCAGGCGGTCGGCAAAATGGCTCATCTGATCGACTCCCTCGCACTCGATGCAGGGAGTCTACGCTTCTTGTCCGAACTTGTGCACGTGTCGATTTGCTCGACAGCACGGGCAAAATATTGCGTTTGAAAGCCCGCCGAGGGGAACTCTCAATCGAAAAAAATCATTTCCGCCACGGCGCTGGGTTGAGGGCTGCTTTTGCGGCTTCCAAAAACACGCGCTGACGAATCGTCAGGCCCTGGCGCGTGGGCGTGAGGGCGATTACCGGTGCAGGTTCGAGGCGCCATGTCGGCAACACGCGCCTCAGCACCCCTTGTTTGATCAGCCGCGCGCAATCCCATTCCGATCGCGCGACAACGCCGAGGCCGTCGACCGCCCAGTCTCTGACCACGGTGCCGTCGTTGGAAGACAAAGCGCTGTTCAACCGAACCGTTACGGCTTTGCTTACGCGTTTGCCCGCGGCATCGTGTTGAGTGAAACGCAGACGGCTCACGTCATCATCGTTTTCTCGCAAGGTCACGTACGGGTGCCGAGTGAGTTCGGACGGATGCTTGAGCTTCGCCAGGCTGCGCGCCAAGGCCGGACTCGCACAAAGGAAGCGGTCGTTGTGCGCCAGAAAATGTCCCACCCAGGAGGACCCCTTGATGTGACCGATAGAAATCGCCACGTCTGCGCCCGCCACGGCAGCGAGGGGACTTTCGACCAAGATGAGCGAAATCGCTAGATTCGGATGCGACCGGTGCAGGTCCCGAATCAGCGGCGCAACGTATTCGCGGCCGAACCCGAACGGGGCCACGACGCGCAAATGGCCGCTTACGCCACTCGACTCCCCGGAGATGCGCGACGCAATGGACTCGATTCGCTCGAGGATATCGATCGCTTCCTGAACCAGGCGCTGGCCCTCGTCAGTGAGGGAAATCCCTCGAGCCGCACGCGTGGCAAGACGTACCCCAACACGCTCTTCGATGCGCTGAAGCCGGACCGTGACTGCGGGCGGGGTTAGATCCAATAGTCTTGCGGCAGCCGCAAGCGATTGTGATCCGCCGAGCGCACGCAGCAGCTGCATGTCTTCCAACTGAAGCATTAAGGCCTCGTTAACGATGGATTCATTAGATATTAAACACGACATAGACATTATTTCCTATAGTCGGTTGCGTGAGCTTCACCCCCTTTCTACTTAAAGTGGTCTTCGTGGATCAGCATGAACACGGTGCGCAGTATCCCCAGACGGTGAATCCCGCAGGACTGGCGACGCCGGGTGGTCACTACAGTCACGTTTCGATTGCCAATGGGATGATTTTTGTGTCGGGTCAACTTCCGATCGACGCGTGCGGACGAAAACTCACGGACTGTCCGTTTGAAGTCCAGGCCGAGCAGGTGTTGGCCAATCTGGCTTCCGCGCTTGCCGGTGCGGGGAGCGACGTCACGAAACTGGTTCAGGTCCGTGCCTATATCGTCGATGTCGGGCATTGGGCGAGTTTCAATGAGATCTATGCGCGTTGGGCTGCAGATGCGAGACCCTCTCGCACCGTGGTCCCGGTTCCCGCGCTGCACTTCGGTTTAAAGATTGAGGTGGAAGCGGTGGCAGTGGTGTAGCCAGCTCGAGTGTCGATGGTGCCAGGGAACACCGGTCCGCCAGCTTTGGAGTGTGTGATGCATTTCAGTTCTTATTGGCTGGATACGTCCGAGCCATTCGTTAGCGTTTCACCTGACATGCACGGCGGAAGTTGCGACGTGGTCGTGGTGGGTGGGGGGATCACAGGCGCGGCGGCTGCATTGGCGCTGGCAAAGAAAGGCGCGCGCGTCATGGTCTGCGAGGCAGGAACCGTGGGGCAGGCGGCGTCGGGCCGCAACGGTGGCATGTGTAACAACGGCTTCGCGCAGGATTATGCTTCGCTGTCGCAGCGAATCGGCACGGAATTGGCCAACCGGCTGTATCTTGCGTTCGACGCGGGTGTCGACACGGTCGAGCGGCTGGTCAGGGAAGAGTCGATCGATTGCGATTTCGTTCGCAGGGGAAAGCTCAAGCTCGCGGCGAAGCCCGACCATTTCGATAAGCTTGCGCGAAGCCAGGCGTTGCTTGCCGCGAGTGTGGATCCTGATACGCGCCTTGTGACGAAGGCAGAGCTTCGTGATGAGATCGGCTCGGACCGTTATCACGGCGGATTGATCTTTAAGAAGAGTGCCGGGATGCACGTCGGTCGCTATGTGCGTGGTCTCGCGAAAGCTGCGCAAGCACGTGGCGCGCATATTCTGGAGCACGTGCCGGTCCTGGGATTACAGCGGGAATCACGCGGCGTCTATGTGGTGCGAACGCCGCGTGGAGAGATCCGCGCACCGCAGGTGCTTCTGGCGAGCGGCATCTCGCAGGTGGGACCGTTCGGCTGGATTCGGCGCAGAATCGTGCCGGTTGGGGCTTTCATCATCGTCACCGAGCCTTTGCCGTTGGAACTGCTCGACCAGTTGCTGCCGACGCGCCGGATGGCCACCGACACCAAAAACTTCGTCAATTTCTTTCGTGTCACGCCCGACAATCGGATGCTTTTTGGGGGGCGTGCGCGTTTCGCGACGTCGAACCCCCGTTCGGACGAAAAAAGCGGGCTGATTTTGCGACAGCAGATGGCCACTGTGTTTCCCGAATTGGCCAACGTGCGCATCGACTATTGCTGGGGCGGCATGGTCGATATGACGGCCAACCGCCTGCCGCGCGCGGGCCAGCGAGACGGCGTGCACTACTCGATGGGCTATAGCGGCCACGGCACGCACATGGCCACCCTGATGGGCACATTGATGGCGGAGATCATGGACGGGCGTGCCGATCTCAACCCGTGGAAAGACTTCGACTGGCCCGCTATCCCCGGCCACTTCGGCAAGCCATGGTTTTTGCCGTTCGTGGGCGCATGGTACCGACTCAAGGACACGCTGCAATGACTTCACCTGTTCATCGCTTGATGCAAGCGGGAAGGCTGGATCGGTTCTTTATCGACGGCGAATGGGTCGCCCCCGAGGGCGCCGATCGAATCGCCGTCGTCTCTCCTTCAACTGAAGCCTCGCTCTGCGAGATCGCGCTCGGCAACGAACGCGACGCCGAGCGAGCGATTCGCGCCGCGAGCAGGGCTTTCGTGGGTTGGTCGAGAACGTCGCCGCAAGAGCGTGCGGCCTTGCTCGACCGCGTTCATACCTTGATGCTCGAGCGGGCCGAACTCATCGCCGTGGCGCTGGCGACGGAAATGGGCGCCCCCATCGCCTACGCACGGGCTGCTCACGTGCCGCTTGCGGCGGAACATATTCGAGTCGCGCGCGACAATCTGACGAGCTACGCATTTCGGACTCAGCGGGGCACGACTGCGATCGTGCGCGAGCCGATCGGCGTGTGTGCGCTCATTACGCCCTGGAACTGGCCCATCTATCAGATCACGGCGAAGGTAGGGCCGGCCCTTGCGGCCGGCTGCACGGTGGTGCTGAAACCTAGCGAGCTCTCGCCGCTCAGTGCCTTGCTGTTTGCGGATGTAATTGCCGATGCGGGCATTCCCGCAGGCGTATTCAACCTCGTGAGCGGCACGGGCGCGGAGGTCGGGACGGCACTTGCGTCGCACCCGCAAGTCGATATGGTGTCGATCACCGGTTCGACGCGCGCCGGCGTGCTGGTCGCGCAAGCGGCTGCGCCAACGGTTAAGCGCGTCGCGCAGGAGCTAGGCGGCAAATCCCCCAACGTCGTGCTGCCCGATGCCGATTTGTCCCGGGCCGTTTCGTTCGGCGTTGCCGCCGCGTTCCGGAACATGGGCCAGTCGTGCAGCGCGCCGACGCGCATGATCGTACCGCGCAGCCTCCTGGGGCAGGTCGAAGCGCTGGCCGTCGCCGCAACGGAGCAGATGATCGTTGGCGATCCATTCGACGAACGTACGACGCATGGCCCGTTGGCGAATCGTGCGCAGTATCGTCGGGTGCAGGAGATGATCGAGGCCGGCATCGACGAGCGAGCAAAGTTGATCGTGGGCGGGCCCGGAAGGCCAGCGGGATTCAGCAACGGTTTCTATGCACGGCCGACCATTTTTTCCGCCGTCCGCACCGAGATGAGGATCGCTCAGGAGGAAATCTTCGGCCCGGTTCTCGCCATTCTGCCTTACGACTCCGTCGAGGAAGCCATCGCCATCGCGAACGATACGGTTTATGGCCTCGGTGCGCATGTTCAAGGCGCGGATAAGACGCTCGCGCGTGCTGTTGCCGCGCGCATCCAGTCGGGCCAGGTTCATCTGAATTATCCGGCCTGGGATCCGCAGGCACCGTTCGGCGGGTACAAGCAGTCGGGGAATGGCCGAGAGTATGGGGTGGAGGGAATGGAAGAATACATGGAGGTGAAGTCGATCCTCGGCTTCTACGATTGAAGCAGTCGCCGCGTATGACGCGGCAATGCTGAGAATTTGACGTTCCGAACGGCGTGCGGCCCCTCTCTAAAAATCCGCGACCTTGCCCCATGCAGAGTGGGCGAATCGGCCAGGACGATACGGAGCGGGGTCTACGATCGGGTTCGCACCGGTGGCGAGATCCGCGACCAAGTGACCCGCGCCGGGCCCGATGCCGAAACCGTGGCCGGAAAAGCCCGCAGCCAGGATCAATCCGGGCACGCCGGGCACCTCGCCGACACCCGGAACGCCGTCGGGCGTGCTGTCGACGAAACCGGCCCACGCGTGCGTGATTTTCGCTTCGCGAAGTTCGGGCAGCAGCTCGACGGCGCGGCGCAGGGTTTCGGTAATCGTCGGCTGATCGGGCTTCGGATCGAGAATCCGCACCCGCTCCATCGGAGTCGGCGCATCGAGCCGCCACCGCTTCAGCGTTTCATGGCCGCCGCGAACGCCTTCCAGGCCGCCCGGAAGAAGACTGCGCCAGCGCTTGGCGAACATGGGCAGGAAATGCGGAGCGAACCGCAGGAATTGGGGTGTCACATCTACGCGCGCCCGCCCGCTGATGGCCAGCGCGTAGCGTCCGTCGTTGCGGCGAGTGATGGACACGCCGGACGTGAATAGCGCGTCCGGCAAGCGATGTTCCACAGGAGACACACTCAGAATCGATTGGCGGATCGAGGCTTGAGGAAAACGGATGCCGAGCTGACGGCAGAACGCGGACGCCCATGCGCCACCCGCGAGCACGACGGTCCGGGTCTTGATGACCCCGGCTTCCGTGACGACGCCGCAGACCCGTCCTCCCTCGAGTTCGATGCCGCGCGCCGCGCAGTTTTGGATGACGCTGCCGCCGAGCTTCATGAGTGCAGTTGCCACGGCCGGCGCGGCCTTCGCGGGGTCCGCCGTGCCGTCGCTGGGCGAGAACACGCCGCCTTTCCAGGCCCGGCCGGTCGCCTTCCCTCGCTCGGCGGCTTGACGGCTATCGAGCATGTAGGTTGTGACGCCTGCGGTCTTTGCGAACTCGCCCCAACTGGCCCACTGGGATAGCTCGGCGTCGTCGTTGCTGAGATACAGCAGCCCGCAGCGACGGAAACCCGTGTCTTCGCCGGATTCGACGGCAAATCGTTCCCACAGATCGAGGCTCTTGCTTGCCATCGGCAATTCGCGCGCGTCGCGGTTTTGCTGCCGGCACCAGCCCCAGTTGCGGCTCGACTGCTCGGCGCCGATCCGCCCTTTCTCGACCAGGGCGACTGAAACGCCACGCTGGGCCATGTAGTAGGCGGCAAAGACGCCGATGATGCCGCCTCCGATCACGACCACGTCGGCGGCGGCAGGCAACGTGGGCGAAGTTTGAATCTGAATCAGCGGAGGGGACATGATCAATCTCGTACGGTTTGCGTAACGTAAAACTTCGCCACTCGATCGCTGCTTTCCCAGCCGATCGCCGCACCCTTGGGCACGAAGAGCGCGTCGCCGGCGCCGAGCGAGAGCACGCTGCCGTCAGGCGCGCCGAACCGCGCGCTACCTGCCAGAAGATGCATGAGCTCGTTCGCGCGATGCGGGCGAACGATGCGATGGTAGGGCGTCGAGTCCCACGTACCCGAGTGAAACTCCGTACCGTCATCGGTGAAGACATCGTGCAAGCACCGATGGCAAGGCCGGTAGATGAAATTTAAGCGGGAACGACTTCGCGACTGCACTGAATTGATTGGTCTTAAAGACAAATTTTCACGCGTTTTTGTGGGGGTTGGCGGCAGTTTATGCCGTGTCGAATGGTGCGATGCGTGAGGCCGTGACCACCGCATCTCGTGACGCGCGCCGAGTCGAGCGGATTGGGTCGCTTTACCAGCCATAGAAGCGCGGCCAGGTTTCGACGCTACCGTCGGGACTGAGCGCCTGATAGGCCGGGTGTTGCGCGCCAGTCGCACATGCATGGTTGGGCAGGATGCGCAGGCGCGTCCCAATGGGAAACCGCTGCTCGATCTCGCGATCTGGTGTGCCGGATCGAGACACGATGCCGTGCTCCTGGTTCGCGCTGCTCATCAGATACTCGCCCAGCACCTCCCCGCTTTCGAGGCAGACGAGCCCGTAACCAAAATCGCGTTTTTGACGCTGGGTGCCGCGATCGCGGCTCATTGCCATCCAGCCTGCATCGACGATGGCCCAGCCTTTCTCACTCTGGTGGCCGATTACCGTAGTCAATACGCTCAACGCAATCTCGGACGTGTCGTTGACGCCGACGTTGTGCATGACGAGATCGAACATGACGTAGACGCCCGCGCGAACTTCGGTCACGCCTTCCAGATGTTCGGCGGCCAGTGCTGTCGGTGTCGATCCGATGCTGACGACGTCGCATTGCAGGCCAGCCGCCCGAATGCGCTCGGCGGCGCGCACGCAGCCCGAACGTTCCTGTTCGGCGATGCGTACGAGTTCCTCGTGGGTATCGTAGTCGTAGCTGGAGCCTGCATGGGCCAATACGCCGCCGAGATGCATGCCGCCGTTGGAAAGGGCCGTTGCCACGGCTAGCAGCGTGTCGTCGCCGGGCGCGATGCCAGAACGATGGCCATCCACGTCGATCTCGATCCAGACCTCGAAGCGTTCATTGTGTTCCCGGCCGAAAGCGACGATGGCCTCGGCGCATGTGACGCTATCGGCAACGATCTTCAGGTCGCAGCCTTGCCGGCGCAACGTGAGTGCCCGCGAGAGTTTCGGCGGGGCCATGCCCACCGCGTAGACGATGTCGCGGATCCCGCTTGCGAAAAAATGTTCGGCTTCTTTGAGTGTGGACACGGTGATGCCGCGTGCGCCGGCTTTCATTTGCGCCCTGACTATCTGCTCGCATTTTGTTGTCTTGACGTGCGGCCTGAAACTCACGCCGAGCGCGTTCATGCGTTGTTGCATCCGCTCGATGTTGCGGTTCATGAGTGCGACATCGATCAAGGCTGCTGGCGTGTTCAACGACTCAAAAGTCATCTATGGCTCCTCGCAATTCATCGCGCGATCGGCGGCGGGTGCCGACGTCGCGCGTGCGGAGAGACCACTATAGGAGTTCATCGAGAACTTGTGCTTAACGTCGAATAAAGCTGACGTTAAGTCAGATTGAATGCTGGTTCGCCCAGGGCGACGGTAGACGCTACGGCAGCCGGCGGGTCTTTAACGTCGGCGTCGGCTGCCCGGGCGAGACCGCGAAGTTCAATCGGCGAAGAACTGCCGATCAGCGAACGACGCTCATTAGGGATTCACGATCTGCTGCAGATAGTTGGTAATGATCGATTGCGTGAACCCGCACATCTGATCCACCTCCCCGACGCCTTGTGACGAACTGACATACGCCCGGCCATAGCTATCGGTGTGGCCCGCCACCATCTGCGCCATGTCTTCGCCGAACACCGTCGCGCTGACGATCACGCCGGGCTGGTTGTATGCCCATTGCTGTTGATAGCTTCCATCGAGGCCGATTTGAGTCTGCGGCACGAAGAGTTGCGTGTAGTACTGCTGCTTCGTGAAAGGGCCGGCCCAACCGCCTGACGTCACGCCGAAACCGTCGTCGGAGAACAGGTTGTAGACGAGCGAAGTGGGCGGAAACGAGGGATTGCCGCTCGTGAGGGTCTGCATCCACCATTCGTTGAGCGTCACGTAATCGCCCACTTGCTGTGCGCCGTTGTACCACACGGATAGATCGTCGTCCCGATCGGCGACGTATTGCGAACAATCTCCGCCGGGCCCTGTCACCGATGCAATCGTCCCATCCCACCATTGCTTATCGGGCGCGCGATTCGGATAGGTACGCGACTGGATTCCATAAAGCTGCGAGCTGATCTGGATCTTGAGATTGTCCGTATAGCTCTTGACGAGCTGTTGCGACAACAGCGCCCAGTACTCGTCACCGTTGACGACCGTCTGCGGCGTATAGGCCAGCATACCGAGCGCCACGCTGCGTCCGGAGAGCGGATCGGCGTACGGTGATTGCCAGAGGTTCTGTAGATCGTCTCCGCTCGCTTGTTGGAGATTGTCGTGCATCTGCGTGACGTAATCGATCGTCGCGTTGGTCGCATCGACGAGCATGTTTTGATATTGCTCGAGCGAGAACGTCCCGCCGCTGCTCTTGGTAGCGTCGATCGCCACCTGTACCCCGGTCGACACGAGTGCAGCCAGTACGCCGCCCACGCCCGGGATGGCGTTGAGGCAGGCCTGCACGGCGCCGAACAAGCAGTCGACGAGGATCTGCATGGTCGGATCGGCGATCGGCGCGGCGGTGAAATCGACGAATACGCCCGCCGTCAACGACGATGCAACGTTCTCGCAGTTTTGCAGTGCCAGATACGTCTGGTGCAGGACCGCGACTACCGTATCGACGTTATCCGGGCTCGCCTCCGGCAACGGCCCAAGATCGTATTCGGGAATGCCGATCAGCCCGCGCGTGGTGGCCCATTCCCATGTCGGCCAGCCTGCCGCGTACCCGAGGTTCTGCGCAACACGCATCACGGCGTTGGCCCACACGGCGGGGTCCGTGAGATCGACGAGCTTCGCCGGCTGCCCCAGTGAGAAATACAGCTGCGTGTTCGGCGCGTCATAGAAGGACAGCGGCGGATAGCTCTGCGTGAAGACGAGGGCCGATGCATTGACGCCGTCGCTGACGTAGGTCGGAATGGCGAGTTGATTCGCGCCGTTCGCTTGCGCGGTTGCCCAACGCATGATGGCTTGCCCGCAGGCTTGGGGATTGTTCGAGTCGTATCCGGGCAGGCTGGCGATCGGAATCTGCACGACGCTGAGCCCCGGACGGCTGACAAAGCAAATGACGCCCCACGTGCCGTCGCCGACCTCCCAAGTTGGAACGGCGCCCGCAAAACCTTGTGCTTGCGCCCACTGCATGACGGTGTAGACGGCGTATTGGCCCATCGGCACGGAGGCATTGGGCGGCGCATACGGTGCGAGATCGACGGTGCTGACGTCCTGCCATTGGACGAGCTGCGTGGCTTGTGAGGGAGGCGGGATTTCCCTGAAGGCGGAACGAAGGGCTTTCGATGCGGCGGTCACGATAGGTCTCCTACGCGAAACGTCGGTGAAGTTAGCCGCCGCGGATTTCACGGCGGCCGGGGGATGCGCCGGATGGCGCGAAATCGTTTTCTTTTTTTGCGACTGTTTCGTTCGGCTTTTTGTGCATTAACACAGCATGCGCGTGTTCGTTATTGCCAACGCCCGGTTTTTCGTTCTGCCGATGGATATATGGTGCGAAAGTCCTGTGCGCGCCAGGCGCATTGGGCGAGGTTATCGTCGGTAATTGAAGCAGGTATGCGTGGGGAATGCAATCTGCCTCACTCTGACGCATCGGTGATGCAGCGACGTGCCAATCAAGATTGGCCAATTGAACATTTAGTAATTTGGTGTTTAGTCGACGGGATTGCGGCATCGAATTAGCGCGCAAGAGCACCTCTGCGTTCATCTTCGAAGCCACGTCGCCGGATCTGGCGATAGAATGCGCCGATGACTACCTATGTTGCTCTCTTGCGAGCCGTGAACGTCGGCGGCACAGGCAAACTCCCTATGTCAGAACTGCGGGCGATGTGCGAGTCCCTTGGCTTTGCCAAGGTACGCACGTATATCGCAAGCGGCAACGTCGTCTTCGAAAGCAAGCTCTCTGAAACTTCGGTGAAGAGCAGGCTGGAGCGTTGCCTGGAGACACACACCGGCATGCAGGTAGGCGTTCTGATCCGAACCGGTGCGGAACTGGCCGCGGTTCTCGCGGAAAATCCTTTTCGGTCCGCTGCACCGAATCGGACAGTCGCTATATTCCTCGATGCGCCTCCGCCACCTGATACCCTCGCCGACGTGAGCGGCCAACAGACGGAAGAGATCGCGCTCGGAAAGCGGGAGATCTACGTGCATTATGGAGACGGAATGGCGAAATCGAAACTGAAGATTCGGGCCGCCAAGTCCGGAACCGCCCGCAACATGAACACAGTGGCAAAGCTTGCCGAGTGGGCGGCAGCGTAGATCGATCGTCCTCAGGTGTCGTCGTTCGTCGAGGGGCTCGTCACGCATCAAAACCCGTTAGGCCGCGTTCGACCAGCCGGCATTCGGCCGCATCCAGGCGCCTTGCGGCCGTTCACGATCCCCCGTGCGCGAGCCCGCCGCCGTGCCGTGGCGCCAAGGCGCCAAATCTGGCTCAGGCGCCTCAAGTACCGCGCCGTCAGGCCGTATACGCGTTTAATCCCCGCTGTTCTGACAACCTTTCATTTGTGAAAGCTTAATTCGTCCTCGGAGCCGCAACGCATGAACGACGTGGTGTTTTTTGATGAATCGACTGCGACAGATGAAGGCCGGGCTCCGCCCTGGGTCGTGGCGATCATCGACGACGACAAGTCGGTTCATGATTCGACTCGGCTTGCTTTGCACGGTCTGGAGTTCGAAGGGAGAGGGTTTCACTTCCTGTCGGCCTATTCCGCAGTGGAGGGGCGTGTCTTGCTGGAAAACACCCCCGACATCGCCTGCGTTCTGCTCGACGTGGTGATGGAAAACAGCCAGGCCGGCCTCGATCTCGCCGACGAGATCAGAGGGCGGATGCGCAATCGGGCGATTCGAATCATCCTACGCACGGGGCAACCGGGTTACGCACCGCCAATGGAGGTCCTGGCGCATTCTGATATAAACGATTACCGAGAAAAGACGGAATTGACGCGCTCGCGGCTATGGGCGTCAGTCGTTTGTGCCTTGAGAGGCTATAGACACATCCGGGCCCTGGAAAGAAATCAGGAAGGTCTGGAAATGATGATCCGCTCCTCCTCGCGGCTCATGCAACGGCGCCCCGTCGAGGAATTGGCGCAAGAGGTCGTCACCTGTCTCGCGGCCCACCTCGGTGTCGAACCGGAAGGCCTCGTTTGCGTACAGCACAAGTCCGAGCGCCGCGCGGCAACCATCGTGGGCGGAGCCGGGCAGTACGCGGAACTCACCGGACAACGTCTCGATGCGTTGCGCGATGACGATCTGCGCGCATCGATCGGCGAAGTGTTGAAACGGAAGGTCGACGTCATCGGCGACGATTCGACGGCGTTCAGTATCGACACGCCGGATTGGAGCGGCGTGATTTATCTGCGGGGACGAATCGAACCCGACGACGAACAGAAGCGCATTCTCAGCCTGTTCTGCCGCAACGTTAGTTTGAGTTTCGAGAATATTAGGCTGTTCGACGTTATCGCCGGTATTGCCTTCACCGACAGCGTCACCGGCCTCTCGAGTCGGGCTCGCCTTGATGAAACGGTTCGGCCATTGGTCGAAGCAGGCAAGCGACCGCTAGCGCTAGTCATCGATATCGATCATTTTCACTTCTACAATCAATACTTTGGTCGCGCGTTCGGCGACGCGATCTTGGCGGGCTTCGCCGATCGGCTACGCGGCTTGTGCCCCAACGCATCTCGCATTGGCCGCCTATATGGTGATATCTTTTGCCTGATTCTGCCCGAGCAGGAGTTCTCTTCCGAGGTCATCGCACGACTGTCCGGTCCGCTCTTGATCAACGGCAATCCGATGCGTTTGGGTTTTACCTTCGGGCAAGCTCGTTATACGCACGAACACGACGATGCCGGCGGCGCGGGAGAACTGATCCAAAAGGCCGAGATCGCCCTGAAGGTCGCCAAGGCGCGTTGCCGGGGTACGGTCGTTCAGTTCTCCGACGATCTGGAACGTGCCGAGCAAGACCGTGTGGCGCTCGCCAACGAGCTTCGCGAGGCCCTCGTGGAAGAGCGCGGAATCTCGCTGGTCTATCAGCCTCAGGTGGACTGCCGCTCCAATCGCATCAGGTCCGTTGAAGCACTGATGCGTTGGAACAGCCCGCAGCGAGGCATCGTGCCGCCTTCTCTGTTCATTCCCGCCGCCGAGGCGACTGGGCTCATCGTCGAGCTGGGCTTCCTGGCCTTGCGTCGGGCATGCCGGGAGATGAAGCCGTTTTTGGACAAAGGGTGGATCAATCACATCGCGGTTAACGTATCCGCCTTGCAGTTGCGGGAGCCGGGATTGTTGACCAACTTCGGCCGGATTATCCGGGAAGAAGGCCTCGACGAAAGTCAGATCGAGATCGAGATCACCGAGAGCGCAGCCCTGACCGAAGAAAATACGATTGCGTTGTTCACCGAAGCGCGGAACAAGGGCCACAAAATCGCGCTCGACGATTTCGGAACCGGCTATTCGTCCCTTTCCATCTTGCGATGGCTGCCGCTCGATCTCGTCAAGATCGATCAATCGTTCTTGCCGAGGGATACGGGTTCCCGCAACAGCAGCCGCTCGATCATCCCGTTGATCACGGAGATTTGTCGCCAACTCGGCTTCGAGAGCATTCTGGAAGGCGTCGAAACGCCGGCCCAATTGGCGATGGCACAGGAAGCGGGGACCGATTTCGTCCAGGGTTATCTGATTGCGCGCCCGCTGCCGCCGGATCAATTGGCGGTTTGGTTGCGTGAACGCGGCTAAAGCCGCGCTGCGCGAGTGCCCATGAGTGTCGTAATCACACGATGATATCGAGGCGACAAAGGAAAGGGGCCATGCGACGACCCGAAACGCTTTCAATACGCCTGATTCTCACTGTGCTCGTCTTTGCCATTGGCTGCTTGCTGATGATCAGCAGCGCGACACAAGTACTCGAGGCGCTACGGGAGAAGAAACAGGCGGCTCAGGTCAAGGTCATCGCCAATACCAGCCGCACCCTTTTCCAGACATTCGTCAGTACTCGGAACGAGCGGGGCACGTTCATTGCCGCGACCCTGTCCGAGCAGCCAGCGACTCCGGTGGAAAGGAGGCGCATCGCGGTCAATCGGCAGATTTCCGAGCGGACCTATCAGGAGATCGTGGCTCAGCGAATCGATGGCGATATTCCCGGCTTGGCGCAGGCGCGCGATCGTTTACTGGCGACACATGCTGCGATGCAGGCGGTGCGTGAGCGAATCGATGCAGGTATCTTGAAACCGAAGGCGGAACGAGACGCGTCTCTCGTCGGGGATGCTCCCCGCATCGCCAATGACTACATCGGAGCGCTCAATGCAGTGGACGATCTGCTGGAAGCGACCATCGCCACGACAAACCCGGTGGTGGCCCGTCTCCTCGCCGTCAAGCAGGCGGCCTGGGGCGTGCGCAATTACGGTGGCTTCATCACCTTGCGGATCGAGCGGGCGGTAGCGCTCGGGCAGCCGTGGACCCCGGAAGATGTTGCCGCTGCCAACCAGGATGCCGGACGGGTCGACTACGCTTGGAAGCAGCTCCTCGAGGCAGTCCACCATGCGCCTATGCCGCAATCGCTCATTGATTTGATCGCGCGCGGTGAACGTTATTTCTCGGGGCCCATGGCGAAGGAGCGTACGCGGTATATCCATATCCTGGCGACCGGCGGCACGATCGCGATACCGGCGACCGATTTGCAACGCGGCTTCATACTCGAACTCACGCCCATGGTCGACATCGCCAACGGCGCACTCGACGCAATGGTTGCCGAAGCCGAAGAACAGCTCGTCAATGCCAACAAAGCGTTGCTGTTCAATTCGCTAGAGGGGGCGGCCGCGGTTCTGCTCACCATCTCGGGTTTCGTGTTCGTCTATTTCAGGATCAGTCGCCCGTTGGCGCGAATGACCCAATCCATGAAACAGCTCGCGAACCGCCGCCAGGAAATGGTCGTTCGCGGGGATGGGGACGCCACCGCGCCGCTGCTTCAGTTCGCCATTCCCTATATCGAACGACACGACGAGATCGGAGCGATAGCCCATTCGCTGGAACTTCTGCGCAAGAGTTTGTTGGAGCAGCAGCTATTGGCCCAGCGGGAGCGGGAAAGCATTGAACATTTGCGTCGGGCCGAGAAGGATTTGATCGATTCCGAAAGACTAGCGGCGCTCGGCCGACTGGTTGCCGGTATCGCCCATGAAATCAATACGCCGCTAGGTAGCGCGTTGATGGTGGCGACGACGCTCGAGGCGCAGGAAGCGGAGTTTCGGGAAAAATTCGAGGGTGGGCAGGGGCGAATGCAAAAACGCGATCTGGAACAATTCCTGTCGACGATCAGAACGGCGGCCGAGATTCAGGTGCACGCGCTCTCGACTGCCGCCAACCTCATCGGGGATTTCAAACAGGTTGCGGTGGATCAAGCCGGCGAGCAACAACGTCCCTTCCTGCTAGGAGAACTGGTGGAGCAAGTCATCTCCACGTTGCGGCCGTCGTTCAAGCATGTACCCCATCGCATCGAATCCACGATCACGGAGGACATCGCAATGGACAGTTTTCCGGGGCCTCTGGGTCAAGTCATCACCAACCTCATCGCCAACGGCATGATTCATGGTCTCGCCGATCGCGCCACCGGCACCGTCACCGTGAGCGCGGTGCGCAACGGGGACCGCGTCAAGATTGCGATCGCCGACGATGGCATCGGAATCGCCTCGTCGCATCAGTCGCATATCTTCGAGCCCTTCTACACCACGAAATTGGGACAGGGAGGCAGCGGGTTAGGCTTACATATCGCCCGTTCCATCGTCATCTCTGTCTTAGGCGGTTCGATCGACATGGTGACGGCCGAGAGTGTGGGCACGACGTTTTTCGTCGACTTGCCCTGCATCCTCGATCGGAAGGCGAGTGCGGTTCAAGGTCCGGCGGCTTCGGTGGCGATCTAGGGATCATCCGCTCGATTCTCGGCGTTGCAGGCCGCCGATGCGTGCCGCACGCTTGTTCAAATGGCGTGCGAATGGATGAGCGGATACGCAGCGAGGCCGATGAGCGCGGCGGCGATGATGATGACCGGCTCCTGCAACTTCTTGAACCGCCATAGCAACAACACGGTCGCAAGTGCGAGCAGAACAGTCGGCCAGTCGACGATCGAGCGCCGCGCGATCACGATCACCGAGCCGGTAATGGCGCCAACGGCCGCAGCCGTGATGCCGTTCACGAATGCCTTGACCGCGGGCAGCTTGCCGTACTTCTTGAAGTATGGCGCGGGCAGCACCGTGAAGAGGTAACAGGGCAGGAAGGTGCCGAGCGCGGCTACGCAGGCGCCGGCCAGTCCCGCGACCAGATAGCCGATGAAGCCGACCGTGATCACGACGGGCCCTGGCGTGATCATGGCGACGGCCACCGCATCGACGAACTGCTTGTCGTTGAGCCAGTGATGCGTGGTGACGACACCGCCGTAAAGGAACGGGACGATTGCCAGTCCCGAGCCGAACACGAAGGCGCCCGCTTTCGTGAAGAACAGTCCGATCTGACCGAGCAGAGGCCAGTCGAGGCCGCTCAGCACGCCGCTCGCCGCCGGCAACTGCGCCGCCGCCACGGCATTGAGCCCCCCTTTGTTGAACCATTTCGGCGGTGCGACGGCAAACCAGTTGACTAGGCCACCCGCAATGAAGAGCCACGCGATCTCGGATTCGGTGATCACGGTCACCGCCGTAAGTGTCAGGTAGATCGCCCAGAGGAGCCGGTTCTTGCCGACGGTTTTCGTCGTGAGCTTGTACGCGCTCATTGCGATGATCCCGACGACGGCAGCACCCACGCCATAGAAGGTCGCCTGCATCCAGGGCAGTCCGCCGAAGTGCGCATACGCCCAACCAAGGCAAACCACCATCAGGAATGACGGGAGAACGAACGCGATGCCGGCGAGCGTCGCGCCCACGACTTGATAGTGCACGTATCCCATGTAGATGCCGAGCTGTGCCGCCAGCGGTCCTGGCATCATCTGCGCAAGCGCAAGGCCCTCGCGGTAGTCCGAGTCGCTGATCCACTTGCGCTGCTCGACGAGATCGCGATGCATGTAGCCCACGAGGGCTACAGGCCCTCCAAACCCGAAGGTGCCGAGCCGGAGCATGTAAAGGACCAGTTGACCGAGCGTGTAGCTCGGCGCCGCTGCTGTAGTGGTGTTCACGATCGCTTCCTCTCGTCCCGATCTTTCGTTGTCGATACAAAATGCGTATAGAGCGAATCCAGCACCCGGCACATTTCGTCGAGCAGTTGATCATCGTTTGCCACGCGCTCCCTGGTGCCGGCCATCACGGCTTCGAATCCGATGGCCTCTGGAACGAGGGCGCCGCCCACGTCGAGCGCATGGACCATCTCGCCTAACCGAAGCAATGCGGGATCGTTGTCGAGACCGAAGCTCGCGATCAGCACCTCGAACGTCACGCGCTCGCCGACATGGGTGAAGGCTGCACCGTCGAAGTCGAATCCAAGCGCATTCGAGGGGCAGGCGCTGGGCGACGTGAGCCAGATGAATCGAGCATCGCGATCGATGAAGCGCCGGATCAGCCATGCGCTCGCAACGCGATCCACCCACATGTGCTGCCGTGTGGCCCATGTGCGCCCCTGATAGTCGCCGGCCGACAGGCTTCGGATATGTCGTTCGGCGCAATGGGGTTCGCCGGGGGAAAGCACCGTATCGACCAGACCAATGAAGTCCTGCCATGCCGCCCCGGCACGTATTGCGGCATGACCCGGGAAGTAATCGATCGCGACGATGGTTTCGTAGTCCTTACGCAGCCGCCGAAGCAGCTTCGTCAGATCAGCCGCCGACTGGCCCGAGACCGTCTTGCGGGCGTCTTTCAGCGCGTGCATGAACTCAGCGTAATCGTCGGTTCGGTCGAAGAGCGCCCGCAATTGCGCTTCCTGTGCGACGTCGAGACTCGGCGCGCGCAGCAGATGCGCGGTGCCGCCGCTATCGGCAATGGCACCAGCCAAATCGCGCAGCAGCGCCTCGCGTTCAATCGTGTAGGGCAGCAGATAGATGCCGTCGCGCAGCACGGCGCACCCCTTTGCTTTGAGCGCGCGCCAGAACCGCATGCGGGCCGTGGCATTTTCAGTCGGAAGCGTCAGGACCAGGAGCGACCAGATAGTTAAGGTATCCATGTCGCGTAAACTACATCTGTGTCGCGTAATCTACAATAGATTTCTGACGCTACTGGCGTCAGCGCGGCACGCTGGACGTGATCGGGCGCATACGACGGAGCTGGAATAGCGGCTTCGTAGCTTCAGCGATGTCCGTAAAGGAGATTTGTTCGTCGAGTGCCTGCTCGAACCGGCCGCACGACTTTGCGCAGCACACCGCTGCGCCCCGCTAACCTTTGCTGCGGCTCTTGGCAGGCCGCTTGCGCTCCACCCGCAGCCGATATTGAAACGTATCGCCCTTGAAGTACAAATATTCGAAATCGACCGGGCGGTTCTCGCTGTCGTGCGTCAGCCGTTCGACGCGTAGGACCGGGGCGTCACGTTTGATTTCGAGCGCGCGCGTGACGGGTGGCCGAGCGGGCATCGCGGTGATGCTCAGGTCGGCGCCGCCCAGCGCGATGCCGCAGTCGTTTTCGAGAATGAGGAAAATGTCGCGCGTGGCCAAATCGGCGCGCACGAGCTTCTTGCCAAGCGCTTCGGGAAGATAGGTGACTTCATAAGATGTCGGCTCGCGATTGAGTAGGCGCACGCGCTGAATCTCGGCCACCGTCGTGCCCTCGTCGAGCTTTAGCCGCGCGGCGACTTCTGCGTCGGCCGGCACGAAGTTGAACGAGACGACGCGATTGACGATCTCGTGTCCTTCGCCCGCCATCGCCTCGGCAAAACCCTGCAATGACGTGATGTTCTGCACGGCCTTCGGCTGGGAAACGAAAGAGCCCTTCCCATGCACCTTAAAGATCAACCCTTCCTTTTGTAGATCGCCGAGCGCCTGCCGAATCGTGATGCGACTCACTTCGAACATGCCCTGAAGCTCGCTTTCGGAGGGCATTCGGCTGTGCGGCGGAAACTTGCCGTCGAGAATGCCGCTTCGCAGCGTCTCTTTGATTTGTTGATACAGCGGCACGTGTGCGTCGGGTTCGAAGGCGGTTTGGCGAGTGTGCATGGTCGGCATGTTCACTTGGCGAGCGGGCACGGAAGCCGCGATCGTGCAGCGGAAGGGCGAACGATTATACCGCCGGACGGCGCACGAAGCGGCCAAATTCGTGACTCGTCATGACATGAGATGGCATGTCGCTTCTGCATTGCTTTCCGCTTGAACGCGGCGGGTATCGATAACGACGGCAGTGCACAGCCCCGCATATTGAGCGCACCGGCTCGTGGCGCCGTCGCACCCGCTTGTGCCTCGCACATCGCTCGAATTCCCGCAGGCGCCTTGCTTTTCACATGGCATCTTCCTTGCATAGTGGCAGCTGTCATATCTTGTCATAACGAGTGGGCGCCGACAGGCGAGCAACGAGTGGCAGGCGCGGTTTTATGCAACGAGAGGGAGAACCGATTGGACCCATTCCCGGCTTTGATCGTCACTGCCACGGTGGCGTACGCGTCGACCAACGTCGACGGCTATGTGCTGCTGCTCGGCTTCTTCAGCCACCCGCGATACCGTCCCTTGGAAGTCGTCTCAGGGCAGTTCGCGAGCGTCATGGTGCAACTGGCGATCTCGATCGCGATCGCGCAGTGGGGCCGGCTGGCAACCGGGCCGCTCATCGGTCTCGTGGGCATCGTGCCGCTGATCGCGGGCCTCGTGCGTATCGCCCAGTGGCGCAGAGAAGGCGGCGCGGCCGGCGAGGCGTTATCACACTCGCCGCGCTCGACGAACCGCCGGCTCGGGCGCGCTGTGACGGTATGCGCCGTCGCCACATCGGGCGCGGTCGACAACATTTTTGTGTACGCGAGTGTGCTGATGGGCCGCACGCTCTTCGACGCCATTTTCACGGCGTGCGCATTCGCCGTGCTGACCGCGGGGTTGTGCCTCATCGCCTATGCGACGACGCATTCGGGCGGCGCCTTCAGCAGGCTGCGAACCGTGGCGGCGCGCGGCGCGCCGCTCGTCACGACGGCAATCGGGCTGTCGGCGCTGATTCGATTCGGCACGTTGCGCTGGTTGTGCTCCCTCGGATAGCGCGTAAAGCGCATGCACCAAGCGCAACGGATTTTGCACCACGGGCCGCAGCCAAGTTCAGCAATGAGGCGAACGGAACGCTAGAAACAGCGAAAAAACGACGGTTTAGACCAAAAAATGCATGGCACACCTCTTGCCTTATCGATGTCAACTTGTAATGACGAGTTATATCTACTGACATGCGCATAGCCGATTTCACCTCGCCTGCGACGAACGCGATGCCCGAGTCTTCGATGCCGATTCAGCTCGGCGGACCGAGCCCGCTTTATCTGCAGATTGCCGAGATTTTGCGCAGCCGCATCTTGCAGCACGTCTATCGCCCGAATCAGCAGATGCCGTCCGAAAGCGAGCTGATGAGCGCATTCGACGTGAGCCGCATCACCGTGCGGCAGGCGTTGGGCAATCTGCAAAGCGAAGGGCTGATCTTCCGCATTCATGGCAAGGGGACTTACGTGTCTCGTCCGCGTGCGTTTCAGGACCTGGGCAGTCTGCAGGGCTTTGGCAGCGCGATGCGGGAGATGGGCTACGAGGCGCATTCGAAGGTGCTGTCGGTGCGAACGATCACTCCGCCCAAGCACGTGCGCGATCGGATCGAAAGCGGCGATCGCGTAACCGAGCTCAAGCGTTTGCGGTTTTTGAACCGCGCGCCGATATCGCTGGATGTCTCTTACCTGCCTTCCACAATCGGCGCGCGCGTCGCGCGAGCCGATCTTGCCAATCGAGACGTGTTCGCCGTGCTCGAGAACGATTGTCAGATTGCGCTCGGCCACGCCGACTTGCGCATGTGCGCGATGCCCGCAACCGAGGAAATGCGCGATGCGCTCGCGGTGGACGAGGGCTCCCCCGTCCTGTTCATCGAGCGGGTGATCCATACCAGCGACGGTGCGCCGATCGAATACGAAGAGTTGTATTACCGAGGAGACGCTTTCCAGTTCAAGGTGCGCGTCGCAAGGCAGCCAGTCGTTGTCAAGCGTTGACGGTCCGGGCGGGAGCAAACGCGGGTGCCGGTTCGGCGTCCAGGTTGTCACGGTCTGACATGGGCGGAACTGCGAACCGTTTCATGCCACTCAATCTTAGGGTTACATCATGCGAATCAGAGCTTTGGTAGGCCACGCGTTGTTGGGTGCATCGTTCGTCGCACTGGGCTGCTTGCAGACGATCGGGAGTACGGCCCGCGCGGAAACGATCGACATCGGCATCGGCACGCAAGATACGACGACGAATACGGTCACAGGCGGGATCGTCATCAAGAAGCTGAACTTGCTCGACAAATTCTTGCCGCATACGGGCAAATATAAAGACGTCACGTATCGCGTGACTTGGCAAAACGCGACGTCCGGGCCGCCGATCACCAACGGCATGATCGCGGGCAAGCTGCAGATCGGGATGATGGGCGATTACCCGCTGCTCGTGAACGGCGCGACGGGACATGCGACGAACAACGACACCGAGCTGGTAGCGGTGATCGCGTATAACGCGCACGGTAGCGGAAACGGCGTCGTCGTGCCGAAAGATTCGCCTTACTACGACCTGAGAGACCTGAAGGGCAAGCGCGTGTCCGTGCCGTTCGGATCGGCCGCGCACGGCATGTTGCTCGCCGCGCTGCAAAGCCGTCATCTGCCGAGCGACTATTTCTCGTTGACGAATCAATCGCCCGAGGTCGGGAGCACGAGCATCGAAGAAAAGCGGATCGATGCCCATGCGGATTTCGTGCCGTTCGCCGAGTTGCTGCCGTTCAGGGGCTATGCGCGGAAAATCTTCGACGGTGCGCAAACGAACGAGCCGACCTTCCATGGCTTGGTGGTGCGCAAGGATTTCGGCGAGAAGTATCCCGAAGTCGTCACGGCCTATATCGAGGCCTTGATGGCGGCCAACGACTGGGTGCGTAAGAACCCGGAGCAGGCTGCGCGGAGCATCGAGGAGTGGACGAAGATCGACAAGGAAGTGGCCTACATTTTCCTGGGCCCGGACGGCATCGACACGCTCGATCCGACGATCAAGCCGCGCTGGATCGCCGCCTTGAAAACCGATTACGGCGTGCTCAAGAAATTGAACATGATCAAGGACCTCGACATTGACAAGTGGGTCAACGATACGTTCGTCCGTGCGGCGTTCAAGAATGCGGGCCGAGACTACGACGCACAGCTCGCGAGCTTCTCCAACTACGGCATCAAGGGCGAGGACACCGTGTGCAATGCGCCCATCGACGATCCGTCTCGCGCCGGCCAGATCTGGGTCGAGGGGAGCGGCATCGTCTCTTTCAGTTCGGCGGCGTGCACGCTCGAGGGCGTCAATCGCTATCGCGCCCACGGCGAGAAGGTCGACGCGGTCTATCTGATGGACAAGAAGCTCGGCATCAAGGTCTTCGCGAACGACGCGTTCTTCACGGTGGCCGATGGGGTTGGCAATAAGGTCGAATTGGAGCCGTTCCTACTGAAACGCGACGCAGACGCGGCCGCAAAGGCGTCCGGCGCGAAGGTGGTGAGCTATCCGCAGGCCTTGAGCGCCGTGGGCAAGGGAGGGAAGTGACATGGAGCGGTCTCTCGAAATGGAAATCGAGCGCGGCGCCCCGGTGCTTTCCGATCAGAGCGTTTGCGTGCCGCATAAGCGCCGCCGGCCGAAAGCGCCGACGCTCAACGGAGTGCAACGGCTCGGCATGCGCTTGGCTTTGACGGTCGTGTCGATCGGCGTGCCGCTGATGTTGTGGTACTTGGGCACCCGCTACCGGGTGGAGTTCTATATCCGGTTTCAGAGCGTGCCCACGCCTATGGACGTGTTTCATACGGCGGTGCAGGTTGCCGGTTCGGACGCGTTCGGCGCGAACATCGTCAATAGTTTGCGGCGCATCTTTCTCGGATTTCTGATTGCGCTCGCACTCGGCGTCGCGATGGGCCTCGTGATTGGGCGATACCGAATCGTCAATCAACTCGTGATGCCGGCCATCGAAGTGCTGCGGCCCATTCCGGCCATTGCCTGGGTGCCGCTGTCGATCATGCTGTGGCCGACGACCGAATCGTCCATCGTATTCATCACCTTCATTGGCGCGTTCTACCCGATCCTGCTCAACACGGTGGACGGCGTTCAATCGCTCGACGGCGTGCTACTGCGCGCGGGGCGCTGCCTCGGAGCCAGCGAGGCTCAGCTGTTTTGGCATGTGATCTTGCCGGGCGTGTTGCCCAACGTCTTCACGGGCCTGGCGGTGGGGATGGGCGTGGCGTGGGTGTCGCTCATTGCAGCGGAAATGATCTCGGGACAGTACGGCGTGGGCTACTACACGTGGGAAGCGTACTCGCTCGTGAACTACCCGGCCATCGTGCTCGGCATGATCACCATCGGCGCGCTCGGCCTGCTGTGCAGCGGCGCCATTCGGGTGGCAGGCCGGTTGTCGATGCCATGGCTCGCGTACGTCAACGGAGCGCGCAAATGACCTATACCAACAAGGGGCGAATCGAGTGCCGCGACATCGGTGTCGTGTTCGGCGCGGGCGATGCCCAGACTGAGGCGGTGAAGGATGTTTCGCTGACGGTCGAGCCGCACGAATTCGTATCGCTGATCGGCCCTTCGGGGTGCGGCAAGTCTTCCTTGCTGAGCATCGTCGCCGGCTTTATGAAGCCGACGAGCGGTATCAGCACTCTAGACGGCGTACCGATCAAAAAACCCGGCGCGGAACGCGGCGTCGTGTTTCAGCAGTATTCGCTCTTCCCGTGGCTGCGGGTGCGCGAGAACGTCGAGTTCGGTTTGAAGATGGCCGGCATCTCGCGCGCCAAGCGCGAGGGCAATGCGCGCACGCTGCTGGGCCTGGCGGGACTGCTGGCTTTCGAGAACCACTACCCGGACCAGCTATCGGGCGGCATGAAGCAGCGCATCGGCATCGTGCGGGCGCTCGCAGCCAATCCGCAGGTGTTGCTGATGGACGAGCCGTTCGGCGCGCTCGATACGCAGACGCGCGCCGTCATGCAGGAGATTCTGACGAACATGTGGCAGCGGTTTCGCCTGTCGGTGCTGTTCATCACGCACGACATAGAGGAAGCCGTCTTTCTTTCCGATCGCATCTATGTCATGACGGCGCGGCCTGGACGGATCAAAGCGGAAATACGCGTCCCGCTGCCTCGCCCCAGAACGTCGGCGATGTTCGATCTGCCGGAGTTCGCCGAACTTGTCCATCGCCTTAAGGGGCTCATTCGCGAGGAGTCGCTCGCGGCGATGGGTTCCGAGCTCGGATCCGGGGGCACCGAGGGCTTCAGCATCGAAATGGGTCCGAACGGTGTCGAGGAGCTGCTCTGAGTCTATCGAAGCCCGCAAAACAAGCAGCAATAAGCAATAAGCAATACGCAAGAAGCGCAGAAACATTACGGCATAACGCGGCTGCGCGTCCCTAACCGAGAGCGGGGGATAACGTTCTCGATCCGATGGAGTTTTGCAATGAGCAAGAAACCGAACATCCTGTTCTTCCACGTCGACAACTTGGGCATGGGGGAGCTGGGCTGCTACGGCGGCGGCAAGCTGCGCGGCGCCGATACCAAGCGCATCGACGCGTTCTGCAAGGAAGGCACCAAGCTCACGCACTACGTGGTCGAGCCGCAATGCACGCCCACGCGCTCCGCTTTGATGACGGGCCGTTACCCGATTCGTTCGGGCAATCATACGATCGCGCTGGGCGGCAATGGCGGCGGCCTCGTGACGTGGGAGATCACCATCGCCGAATTGCTGGCGCAAGGCGGCTATAAATCTTCGTGTCTCGGCAAGTGGCACATCGGCGCGGAGGATGGGCGCTTTCCGACCGATCACGGCTTCGACGAATGGTACGGGCCGCTGCGGACCTATGACGAGTGCATGTGGCTGGAGGATCCGCATTACGTTCCCGAGCGCGACGGTTACTCGCACATGCATGAGGGGTTCAAAGGCAAGGGTACGAGGCCGCTGCTCGACGAACAGCTGACGATGGAGACGAAGAAGACCTGCGATCTGGAGTACCAAAAGCGCGGCATCGACTTCATGCAGCGCTGCGTCAAGAACGACGAGCCGTTCTTTCTTTACTTCAATCACTCGTTGATGCACTTTCCGATGTCGCCGCGCGACGAATTCGTCGGCAAGAGTACGAACGGCGAGTGGGGCGATTGCCTATTGATGCTGGACCACGACTTCGGCGTGCTGCTCGACGAACTCGATCGCCTGGGCGTGACGCAAGACACCATCGTCATCCTCTGCGGCGACAACGGAGCGGAAGACCATCTGGCGGGCCGGGGCACGGGTGGCTTCTTCGACGGCTCGTATTTCAGCTCGGCGGAGGGCGGAATCCGTACGCCGCTGCTCGCGCGTTGGCCCGGGCGCATCCCGTCCGGCGTGGAGAGCAACGAGATGGTGCACGTAACCGATCTTTTCACGACCCTGCTCAAGTTCGCGGGCAGCGAGACGCCGAAGGACCGTTTGATCGACGGCAAGGACCAGACCGCCTTCTTCCTCGGCGAACAGCCGACGTCGAATCGCGAGTCGTGCATGGTGTGGCTCAAGGACGAACTGCATGCCGTGAAGTGGAAGGACTTCAAGATCAATTTCAAACGTCAGCAGCATTTCCACGATCCCGAATTGCCGCTTGGCTTTGCACGCATCACGCATCTTCAGGAGGACCCGAAAGAGCGCGAGGCGGTCAATCAGCGCTACGTGCGCTGGTGGGTCATGCAGCATGCCCACCGCGTCGTGCGGGAGTTCGAAGATAGCGTGAAGCAGGAAGAGTTGATCCCGCCGGGCTCCGCGTTGGAGTTCGTGCCGAAGTCGGTCTTCAACGCTTAATGCCATGGACGCGCCGATGACGGACGCACAGCCCGCGAAGCGTGCATGCTGCTGCTCTTCCACGAAGACGGCGGCGCAAGCCCCCTCGACCCGCCCCGCGCGTACCGATGGCATGGTACGGATTGCGGGCGGCGAATTCACGATGGGTTCGAACGACTTTTATCGGGAGGAGCGTCCGGCGCGGCGCGCCACGGCACCGAGCTTTTGGATCGATGTGCATCCGGTCACGAACGCGCAATTCGCCGCGTTCGTCGATGCCACCGGCTTTCTCACGCTGGCCGAGCGCCAGCCCGACCCCGAGTTGTATCCCGATGCCGATCCGGCGCTTCTATGCCCGGGGTCGCTCGTGTTCACTCAGCCCCCGTCGCGGGTCGGGCTCGGGGATTATCGCCAGTGGTGGGCGTATGTGCCCGGAGCGAATTGGCGCCATCCGCAGGGACCCGGCAGCAATCTCGCGGGCCTCGAGGATCACCCGGTCGTGCACGTCTCGTTCGCCGATGCGAGCGCTTATGCGCAGTGGTCGGGCAAGGCGCTGCCGACCGAAATCGAATGGGAATTCGCGGCGCGAGGGGGGCTCGACGGCGCGACCTATCCGTGGGGAGACGAATTCGCGCCAGGGGGCCGTCCGATGGCGAACACCTGGCAAGGTGAGTTTCCGTGGCAGAACAAGGCGCTCGACGGTTACGAACGCACATCTCCGGTGAAGTCCTTCCCTCCCAACGGGTATGGGCTGTACGACACGGCAGGCAATGTTTGGGAATGGACGGCCACGCGTTATGGCGGCACGCCCGACAGTTCCCCGGGAAGCGAGCCGCCGAAGTCCTGCTGCATTCCGTCGGGGGGCACTGACACGTTGAATGTCCGCCATGTGGTGAAGGGCGGCTCGCATCTTTGCGCTCCAAGTTATTGCTTTCGTTATCGGCCCGCGGCGCGGCAGGGGCAGACGCTCGATACCTCGACGAGCCATATCGGGTTCCGGTGCGTCGCGCGTGACTGATGGGCGTGGCGGGACTGATGGGGACCGAGGTGACCGGGGCGAAGCAGTGCCTTTGCAAGGCAGCGCGGTGAGCATTGCCGCCCTTCGAGTTTTAAGATCGAACGACACGAGTACCGTTATGGCAAATGCAGGAAGCAAGGTGGAGCCGGCGCGCATGGCATTGTCGGCCCTGCGCCCGAGATTGGCGCGCGAAATTCTCGCGGGCGTGGTCACGAGCCTGGCTCTGATTCCCGAGGTGATTTCCTTCGCCTTTATTTCGGGCGTCGATCCGGGTTCGGCGCTGTTTGCGTCGGTCGTCCTGCTTGTGGTCACATCGCTGTTCGGCGGCCGGCCGGCGATGGTGACGGCCGCGGCCGGATCGGTCGCGCTCGTCGTGGGGCCGATGGCGAGCGCCCATGGGGCGGGGTACATTCTGCCAGCCGTATTGCTTGCGGGGATGATCCAGATTGCGTTCGGCGTGTTGGGACTCGCGCGCATCGTGCGGTTCATCCCGCGCTCGGTGATGCTCGGTTTCGTGAATGCCCTCGGGATCTTGATCTTTAGCGCGCAACTGCCGCATCTCATGGGCAAGCCCTTGCAGGTCTACGTGCTCTTCGCGATCGCACTTGCGGTCGTCGTCGTCGGTCCGCGCTTCACGCGCGCCGTGCCGTCGCCGCTCATCGCGATCGTCGTTGCAACCGGTCTTGCGCTCGCGCTGCAATGGAACGTGCCGACCGTCGGTGCGGATCAGGTCTCTCGAGCGGGTTTGCCCGGGATCACGGCATGGACGGTGCCGTTCAATCTGGGCACGCTTCAGATCGTATGGCAGACGGCCGTCAGCATCGCATTCGTCGGCTTGCTCGAAACCTTGCTGACAGCCAAGCTCGTGGACGAAATGACGCAAACGCGTTCGCACAAGACTCGGGAGTCATGGGCGCTTGGGCTTGCCAATCTGTGTGCGGGCGCCTTCGGCGGCATCGCCGGTTGCGCGATGATCGGCCAGACGGTGGTGAACGCCGGCATTGGCGGCGCACGCACACGCCTATCGACACTGGCGGCGGCGGTCACGCTATTGCTGTTGATCACGAGCCTGAGTTCGGTCATGGCCCGCATTCCGATGGCCGCGCTCGCCGCGGTCATGATGGTGGTCGCGGTCAAGACGGTCGACTGGCACAGCCTGCGTCCGGATACGCTCAAGCGCATGCCGTGGATGGAAACGTCGGTTATGTTTCTATCGATCGTGCTCACGGTCTACACGGGCAATCTGGCGGTGGGCGTGGTGGCCGGCGTGCTGCTGGCGACACTCCTGTTCGCACGGCGCGTGGCACACGTCGTCGGCGCGACGCGCAATGTGTCCGCCGACGGACAGAGCGTGCACTACGAGGTGCAGGGTCCGCTTTTTTTCGGCAGCAGCGAGGATTTGGTCGAGCGCTTCGAGTATGCGAGCGATCCACGCGTGGTGACGATCGACTTCTCGAAGTCGCAGATATGGGACGCCTCGACCGTGGCCGCGCTCGATGCGATCGAAAGGAAGTATCGCCAGCACCATGCCGTCGTTCATTACACGGGCCTCGACGAGCGTAGCCGTGCGTTTCACGCGCGGCTGACCGGAAACTTGAACGTCAACTGAGCCCCGCCGTTAGGTCGCCTTGCTGTTCGTGCAACACGCGGCCCACCCCGTATCGCGCGCGAGTTCGGGCCTGCCCGCCTTCGCGCCGTCGTAGATTCCTCCATGAGCGCGCCGTGCTCCCGAGCCGAAGGAGCGCGCAAAGAATCCCGCACGCATCGAATGCCCCCTCTGGCCGGCCCTGAGCCTCGGCTTCGGGTCGACTTGTAAAAAGCCGGACACGAAGTGCGCCGGGTCGTGGAAGCGGGCAAGAGTCGATTCATCAAGACGCCGAAACGGTGACGATGAGATAGGGTTATCCCCAATGAAAATATATTTTCGTCCTCTATATCGTTGCGAAAAATTATTTTCACATCCAAATCCTCAACCGAATTCGGAGAGCAATGAGCAAGTCAGAGGCGTCCGTCGTCGACCGTATCGCGCAGATGTTGCCGTCGTTGAGCGACGCGCATCGGCGACTTGCCGACTACGTGCTAGCGAAGCCGTTCAAGGTCGCGGTCATGACCATCGACGAATTCGCGAGTGCCTGCGAGGTGTCCAATGCGACGGCCAATCGCTTCGTGCGTAAGCTCGGTTTGCCGGGCTATCCGCAGTTTCGCGCGCTGCTTGCACATGGCTTCGAGCAAGCACTCGCGCCGGTCGAGCGCCTGCGCCTCGAGCGCACGCGGGCGGCATCGGCGGCCGATATCTTTTCCGCGTCTTTGTACGAGGATCAGCGCAATTTCGAGCTGACACGCATGTCGCTCAGCGCCGAAGAGTGCGAGAAGGCCGTGCAGGCCGTGCTTAGCGCGCGCCGAATTTTCATCGTCGGCTTCGGGTCGAGCGGGTTCCTCGCCGGCTTCCTGCAACGCAACCTCACGGTGCACTGCGACGTCGTGAAAAGCCTGGCGACGCTAGGCGGAGTTTCGGAAGCGGCTCGCCAGATCTCGCGTGTGCGCGAGGGCGATCTGCTGATCTCGATTTGCTTCCCGCGCTATCTCGCCGACACGGTCACGCTGACGAAGTCCGCTGGAGCGGCCGGCGCCCGCGTGCTCGCGATCACCGACAAGCCGACCTCGCCGATCGCCAAGCACGCCGACGTGTGCCTCTATGCATCGAGCGAACGCCAGTACCTATCCAACTCGGAGACAGCGGCGCTCGGCATGATCGAGGCGCTTTCTGCGGCGGTTGCGCATCGCTCCGAGAACTCGCTCGACGACGTGGCGCAACTGACCGAAGCCGTGATGCCGTGGCTGAGCAACCAGGATGAAAACCATGACTGACGCTGTATTGGCAATCCACGGCGGTGCGGGTGCGATGGCGCGCGCGGACGCCTCTGCCGAAATGCGCGAGGCGTACGAAAGCGCGCTCGCGCGGGTCTTGCGAGATGCGGGACGCGTGCTCGAGCAAGGCGGCAGCGCGCTCGACGCAGTGACCGAAGCCGTGCGGCTGCTGGAGGAATGCCCGCTTTTCAATGCGGGGCATGGGGCAGTGTTCACTAGTGGCGGCACGCACGAGCTCGACGCGTCGATCATGGACGGCTGCACGCTGCGCGCCGGCGCCGTCGCCAATCTGCGCACGGTGCGCAATCCGGTGCTCGCGGCGCGCGCGGTGATGGAGCACAGCCAGCACGTGATGTTCGTCGGCGAAGGCGCGGAAGCGTTCGCCCGAGAGCAAGGGCTCGAATGCGTGGACCCGTCGTTCTTCTCGACACCGTTGCGGCGAGAACAGCTCGAACGCGTGCAGCAGGGCGATGCGCAGCAAACGGCGCTGGATCACGACTCCGGTGCTTCCGACGCGGTGCCGTTCTCGTTTGCCCGCGCACCGCAAGGCGCGGCGCCGCTCGACGAAGATCGCAAGCTCGGCACGGTCGGCGCCGTGGCGCTCGACGTGCGCGGCAACCTGGCCGCTGCGACTTCCACGGGCGGCATGACCAACAAACAGCCGGGCCGCGTCGGCGACGCGCCGATCATCGGTGCGGGATGCTATGCGGACAACGGCACCTGCGCAATCTCGACCACGGGCAGTGGCGAGATGTTCATCCGCATGGTGGTGGCGCACGACATTGCGGCACGCATGCGATACATGGGCGCGTCGCTGGAGGAGGCCGCACATCACGTGGTCCACGAAGCGCTGCCACGAATCGACGGGCGCGGCGGTTTGGTGGCCGTCGATGCACACGGCAACGTGAGCATGCCGTTCAACACGGAAGGTATGTACCGGGGCTTCATTCGCGCAGGACAGCCCCCGGTCGTCGCCATCTACAAGTAGATCGACCCAGGGCGTTCGCAGTGCGAAGGCCCGATTCTTTTCGGCGGAAGAAAGACGATGAGCGAGAAATTTGCCGCCTTCGCGGACATGGCGCCCGAGCGGGTGGTGCAGGTCGAAGAACTGAGCGTCGAGTTCAGAGGTCCGGAACGCACCGTCGAGGCAGTCAAGCATCTGTCGTTTCATGTCGATCGTGGCGAGACCCTGGCGATCGTCGGCGAATCGGGCTCGGGCAAATCGGTCACGTCGCTCGCGTTGATGCGGCTCGTCGAATACGGCGGCGGCCGTATCGCCGGTGGCCGTCTAGGGTTTCGCCGGCGGGGCGGGCAGACCGTCGACATCGCGCAGTGCTCGGGGCAACAGCTGCGCACGATGCGCGGCGCCGATCTGGCGATGATCTTCCAGGAGCCGATGACCTCGCTCAATCCGGTGTTTCCGGTGGGCGAGCAGATCGCCGAATCGATCCGCCTGCACCAAGGGCTCGGCGCCGGAGCAGCGCGCACACAAGCGCTGCGCATGCTCGATCAGGTGCGCATCCCCGACGCGCGAAACGTGCTTGGACGCTATCCGCATCAACTGTCGGGCGGCATGCGCCAACGCGTGATGATCGCGATGGCGCTCGCTTGCAAACCGGCGCTTCTGATTGCGGACGAGCCCACTACGGCGCTGGACGTGACGGTGCAGGCACAGATCCTTCAATTGATTCGCGAACTGCAGCGCGAGATGCAGATGGGCGTAATGTTCATCACGCACGACATGGGCGTGGTGGCCGAAGTCGCCGACCGCGTGCTCGTGATGCTGCGCGGCGAGGCGGTCGAGACGGGCGCGTCGCAGCAAATCTTCGACGCACCTTCTCACCTCTATACGCGTGCGCTGCTCGCGGCGGTGCCACGGCTCGGATCGATGCGCGGCACCGACTTACCGGCGCGCTTTCCTCTGCTCGCAGGCACGGACGTAGCGCCAATGGCGCCGACGCCGCCGACCGCTTGGAATGCGCCCGATGCTGCGCCGCATGAGCGCGGGCCGATCCTGAGCGTGCGCGAGTTGACCACGCGCTTCGATATCCGCACCGGGCTCCTGAGCCGCGTCACGCGTCGCGTGCATGCGGTGGAAAAGATCAGCTTCGATCTGCATCGCGGCGAGACACTGGCGCTAGTGGGCGAATCGGGCTGCGGCAAATCGACGACTGGCCGCTCGCTACTGCAACTCGTCAAGACCCAGAGCGGTCGTATCACGTTCGACGGTCAGGACATCAGCCGCTTGCATGGCGACGCGCTGCGCGGCCTGCGCCGCCATATCCAGTTCGTGTTCCAAGATCCGTTGGCCTCTCTCGACCCGAGGCTGACGGTCGGCTACTCGATCATGGAGCCGATGCGCATCCATCGCGTCTACCCGGCGGGCGAGGCCGAAGCGCGTATGCGTTATCTGCTCGAGCGAGTGGGCTTGCCCGCCGATGCGGCGCAGCGCTATCCACACGAGTTTTCGGGCGGCCAGCGTCAGCGTATCTGCATCGCGCGGGCGCTCGCCACCCACCCGAAGGTCGTGATCGCCGACGAATCGGTATCGGCGCTCGACGTATCCATTCAAGCGCAGATCGTGAACTTGCTGATCGACCTTCAGCGCGAGATGGGCATGGCGCTGCTGTTCATTTCGCACGACATGGCCGTCGTGGAGCGCATCAGCCACCGAGTGGCGGTCATGTATCTCGGCCAGATCGTCGAGATCGGCTCGCGCCGCGATATTTTCGAGAATCCCCAGCACCCCTATACCAAGCGGTTGATGGCGGCAGTGCCGGTCGCGGACCCGCAGCGGCGTCATCTCGACCGGAAGCTGTCGTCGGGCGAAATTCCGAGCCCTATCCGCGACGTCGGCGACGAGCCCGTCGTTGCACCGCTGAAGCAGATCGGCAAGGACCACTACGTCGCGCAGCACGCCATTGCCGCGCAATTTTGATGCACCCACCCGCAACGAGGAGTAGAACCATGCGAACGTTTCGCGCCAAACAATGGATCGGGGCCATCGCGCTGGCCTTCGGGGTTTTCACCGCGCCGTTGGCGATGGCCGCGAAGGACGTGACCGTCGCGGTGCCGATCTCGCTCGATTCGCTGGATCCGTACAACACGAATTCGACGCTTGCGCAGGCGGTCGGCAAGTCGTACTACGAGGGGCTGTTCGGGTTCGACAAGAACCTCAAAGTCCAGCCGCTGCTGGCGGAAAGCTACACGGCGAGTCAGGACGGTCTGACCTATACCTTCAAGCTACGTCAGGGTGTGAAGTTCCAGGATGGGACGGACTTCGATGCGGAGGCGGTCAAGGTCAATCTCGACCGCGTGCTCGACAAGAGCAACGGGCTTGCGCGCTACAACCAGTTCAACCGCATCAAGTCGGTGACCGTGGTGGACCCGCATACGGTCAAGATCGAACTCAACGAGCCGTTCTCTGCCCTCATCAATGCGCTTGCACATCCGTCCGCGATGATGATTTCGCCGACCGCGCTCAAGAAGTGGGGCAAAGACATTGCGTTGCACCCCGTCGGCACCGGTCCGTTCGAATTCGTCGAATGGAAGCCGGCCGAGTCCCTGAAAGTGAAGAAGTTCGACGGCTATTGGCGTAAAGGCTATCCGAAGATCGATACGCTGACTTTCCGCACCGTGACCGACAACAATACCCGCGCGGCGGTCGTGCAGACGGGCGAGGCGCAGTTTGCGTATCCGGTGCCGTACGAGCAAGCGGGCCTGCTGAAGGCGAACCCGAAGCTCGACTTGATTGCGACGCCGTCGATCACGACACGCTATATATCGATGAACACGCTGCAAAAGCCGTTCGACGATGTGCGGGTGCGCGAAGCCGTCAACTACGCGATCAACAAGGATGCGCTGGCGAAGGTCGCGTTCGCCGGCTACGCGTTCCCGGCGCAGGGCGTGGTGCCGCAGGGTGTGGCGTTCGCGGACAAGATGTCGCCGTGGCCGTACGATCCCGCGAAGGCGCGCGCACTCCTGAAAGAGGCGGGGTATCCGACGGGTTTCTCCACCTCGCTGTGGTCGGGCTATAACGACGGCACGTCGGCGAAGGTCGTGCAGTTTCTGCAGCAGCAACTGGCGCAGGTCGGCATCAAGACCTCGATCGAAATGCTCGAGTCCGGGCAGCGCGTGCAGCGAGTCCAGACCGTGAAGGATCCGAAAACCACGGCGGTGCGCATGTACTACGGTGGCTGGTCGGCTTCGACGGGCGAGGCCGACTGGGCGCTGCGTCCGTTGCTGACCACCAACGCTTGGCCGCCCGTGTTCTACAACACCGCGTATTACTCGAACAAAGACGTGGATAAGGACGTTTCCGATGCGTTGCTGATCACCGATGCCACGAAGCGGCAGCAGCTCTATACGGACGCACAGCAACGTGTCTGGAAGGACGCGCCGTGGGCGTTCCTCACCACGGATCGCAATCTGTCGGTCGAGAACAAGAGCCTGACCGGTTTCTACGTGATGCCTGATGGTTCGTTCAACTTCAGCGACGTCGATCTGACGCAATAAGCGGATCGCGCATGCGATAGCGGAGCGCGGGCGGGAGGACCTGCTCGTGCTCGTCAACACGGACTTGCCATGTTTGTCTATATCGTCAAGCGGCTTCTCGGCGCTCTCCCGACCCTGGCGTTCGTCGCGGTCGCCGTGTTCCTGTTCGTGCACGTGCTGCCTGGCGACCCGGCTCGCCTAGCGGCCGGCCCCGAGGCGGACGAAGCGACCGTCGCACTCGTGCGCCATCAGCTTGGTCTGGACTTGCCGATGCCCGAACAGTTCGTGCGCTACTTCGATCACGCACTGCACGGCGATCTGGGGCAGTCGCTTCGTACTAAGCGCCCGGTCTCGCGCGAGATCGCCGACCGCTTCATGCCCACTTTCATCCTGACGCTGACCAGCATGGTGTGGTCCGTCGTATTCGGGCTCGTCGTCGGCGTCGTATCAGCCGTCTGGCGCAATCGCGCGCCGGACGCTATCGGCATGACGCTCGCGGTCTCGGGCATCTCGTTCCCGGCGTTCGCGCTCGGCATGGTGCTGATGCAGATCTTTTCGGTTCAGCTCGGCTGGCTGCCGTCGATCGGCGCCGGATCATGGCGGCACTACATTCTGCCGTCGATCACGCTCGGCGCCGGCGTGGCCGCTGTCATGGCGCGCTTCACGCGCGCCGCGTTCGTCGAGGTGATGCAGGAAGACTATGTGCGCACGGCGCGGGCCAAAGGCCTGTCCGAGTGGTTCGTGGTCGTCAAGCACACGTTCCGCAACGCGTTGATTCCGGTGGTGACGATGATGGGCCTGCAGTTCGGCTTTCTGCTGGGCGGCTCGATCGTGGTGGAAGCCGTGTTCGCGTGGCCGGGTATGGGCAGCCTGCTGGTCGATTCGGTGAACATGCGCGACTACCCGGTGATCCAGGGGCTGATTCTGCTGTTCTCCGTCGAGTTCATCGCGATCAACATCGTCGTCGACGTGCTGTACGGATTGATCAATCCGACCATCCATTATCAGTAAGAGCAAGGGGAGCCGCCATGAATCGAATCGAAGCCCCCGCGTTGCGCGTCAACACCGCGCCGGCGGGCCGTGTGCGTACGCCGGCGCGCGAGTTCTGGCGCAAGTTTCGCAAGCAGAAGCTGGCGATGTGGGCCGGCGTGTTCGTGCTGCTGCTGGTGCTCTGCGCGATCGTCGCGCCGTGGATCGTGCCATTCGATCCGGAAAGCTTCTTCGACTACGACGCGCTGAACGCCGGCCCGTCGTGGCAGCACTGGATGGGCGTGGATGCGCTCGGGCGCGACGAGTTCAGCCGCATCCTGATGGGCTCGCGCATCTCGATGGCCGCGGGCTTCGTATCCGTGGCGCTGGGCGCGTTCGTCGGCACGGTCATGGGATTGCTGGCGGGATACTACGAAGGCTGGTGGGACCGCATCGCGATGCGGATATCGGACGTGCTGCTCGCGTTTCCCGGCATTCTGCTCGCGATCGGCGTGGTCGCGGTTCTGGGCTCGAGTATGGTCAATGTGATCATCGCGGTCGCGGTATTCAGCGTGCCGGCGTTCGCGCGGCTAGTGCGCGCGAGCACGCTGTCGATCAAGCACATGCTTTACATCGAGGCGATGCGCAGCATCGGTGCATCGGACTGGGTGATTCTGGTCCGGCACATCCTACCCGCCACGATCTCGCCGATCGTGGTATACGGGACGATGCGCATCGGTACCTCGATCATCACGGCGGCGAGCTTGTCGTTCCTCGGCATGGGTGCGCAGCCGCCGACGCCGGAGTGGGGCGCGATGCTCAACGATGCGCGCTCGGATATGATGCTGGCGCCGCACGTGGCGATCTTCCCCGCAGTGGCGATCTTTCTAACCGTGCTGGCCTTCAATCTGCTTGGCGACGGCCTGCGCGACGCGCTCGACCCCAAACTCGACCGGTGACGCGCACCGGTATCCGCCATTCAATCCAAGGTATCGAATGCTTGTACAGCAACCCGGTGTGACCGGCGCAGCCGCCTCCGAAGCTAGTCCGCGGATCGGGGTTCTGCCGTCTGGGCCGAACGATCTCATCAGCGATGTCATGGGCGTGACGGTCGGCCATTCGACGCTCGACGACGGCGACGTCCAGACGGGCGTCACCGTCGTCATGCCCCATGACGGCGACACGTTTCTACGAAAGGCGCCGGCGGCCGCAGCGGTCATCAACGGCTTCGGCAAAAGCATCGGCCTCGTGCAACTGCAAGAATTGGGTGTGCTCGAAACGCCGATTGCTCTCACGAATACGTTTTCCGTCGGGGCGATTGCAGCGTCGCAGATACGCGCGGCGGTGAGCCGCCATCCGGAGATCGGCCGGGAATGGCCGACGGTCAACCCGCTCGTGTTCGAGTGCAACGACGGCTATCTGAATGACATCCAGGCGATGGCGGTGTCGGCCGAGCACTATGCGAAGGCTTGCCGCGAGGCGACGGTCGAGTTCGCTCAAGGCTCGGTAGGAGCGGGGCGAGGGATGTCGATGTTCGGCTTCAAGGGCGGCATTGGCTCTGCCTCGCGCGTCGCCACTTTGCCGGACGGACAATGCTATGTCCTGGGCGCGTTGGTGCTGGCCAACTTCGGTCGCATCGAGAACCTCACGGTGGCCGGGCAGCCGCTCGGGCGCCGCATCGTCGCGCAGGGGTTCAATGCGGATACCGAACGGGCCGAGCCGGAGAAAGGCTCGATCATCATGATCATCGCGACCGATGCGCCGCTCGATGTCCGGCAACTCGGGCGCGTGGCGAAGCGCTCGGCGGCCGGACTCGCTCGCACGGGTTCGGTGTATGGCCACGGCAGCGGCGACCTCGCGCTCGCGTTCAGCTCGGCGTGGCAGGTTCCGCATCTCGCGAGCGAGCCAATGCCCGCCGTGCGGATGGTGCACGAATCGATGCTGGACCCGCTGTTCGACGCATGCGCGGAAGCTGTCGAGCAGGCCATCGTCCATGCGCTGTGGCGCGCTACGACCGTGACCGGGCGAGACGGCCATCGGCGCCAAGCGCTAGCGGACGCGGTGCCGAACTGGCGCAAGCTACTCGCGCTTGCGCCTTCAAGCGAGCAATCATCGTGAAGATTCTGATCTCCACCGACATCGAGGGCGTGGCCGGTGTCACCCACGCCGAGCAAACGCGCAGCGGCAACCCCGAGTACGAGCGGGCGAGAGCTTGGATGACCGACGAGGCGAACGCGGCGATCCGCGGCGCATTCGCTGGGGGCGCGACCGAGGTCCTCGTCAACGATTCGCACGGCGGTTTTCGCAATCTGTTGCTGGACCGCCTCGACGCACGCGCGCAGAGCATCACCGGCAAGCCGCGCTACCTGGGCATGATGGCAGGCGTTGAGCAGGATTGCGATGCGGTCTGTCTGATCGGCTATCACGCACGATCGCAAACCACCGGCGTGCTTGCCCATACGATTAATAGCTTTGCGTTCAGAAGTGTGCGCGTGAACGGTGCCGAATTGGGGGAGGCGGGTCTATACGGTGCGCTCGCAGGTGAGTTCGGCGTGCCGGTGGCGTTGTTCTCCGGCGACGATGTCTTTCTGGCCGAAACGGCGCCGATCTTTTCCGGTGCAATTGGCGTGGAAACGAAGCGTGCATACGGCAACGCTGTGTGCACGAGCCTCGCGCCGTCGCTCGCGTGCGCGCTGATCGAAGAGGCGGCAAGAACCGCGGTGTCCAACGTAGGGGACTTGCAGCCGTTCACGATTGCCGGGCCGTTGGAATGCGAGTTGACGACGCAGACGCCGGGACAAGCGGATTTGTTTTGCCAGTGGCCGGAGACGCGGCGGGTGGACGGCAGCACGCTGCGCTTTGGCGCAGACAGTATGCAGTCGGTGGTGCGGGTGCTCAACTGTTTTTCCGCCATGTCGTTCATGCTGCGCTGAGATCGCGATCTCGCTTGGTGCGAGCAAAAGCGACAGCCACTCGCAGGCGCAATCGAGTACGGCCGTGGGCAGTAGCGCCCGGCGCTTCAGACAACAGCACCGAACAACGCGCCGACGCCAGAGGACACGCCCATTGCCAGAGCGCTCCAGAACACGACGCGGATGACACCGGGGCCAACTTTGGCGCCGCCCGCTTTAGCGGCCAGACCACCTAGCGCGGCTAGCGAAACGAGAGCAGAGACGACTATGGCCGGAAGCAACACCGATTCGGGCGCAAGCGCAGCAACGACGGCCGGCAACGTGGCGCCAACCGCAAAGCTGGACGCCGAAGCCAGCGCGGCTTGAAGAGGTCGGGCAGACGTCACCTCGGAAATGCCCAGCTCGTCACGGGCATGCGCACCTAGTGCGTCGTGCGCCATCAGCTTTTCGGCAACCTGCTTGGCAAGCGACACATCCAGGCCCCGACGCACGTAGATCGCAGTCAATTCCCGACGTTCGCGCGGGAAGTCGGCATTGAGTTCGGCCTGCTCCTGGACGAGCGAGGCCTTTTCGGTATCCGCCTGCGAGGAAACCGAAACATACTCCCCGGTCGCCATTGACATCGCACCAGCCACCAGGCCGGCCACGGCCGTGAGCACGACGCTTCCATGAGGCGTTTGCGCAGAGGCCACGCCGGCGACGAGGCTCGCCGTCGAGACAATGCCATCATTGGCGCCCAATACAGCGGCACGCAACCAGTTCATGGAACCGAGACGATGCCGTTCGAGATGGCGCAGCAGCATAGTGCCTCCGTAGGATGCCAGCGAGTTCAAGCTGCAGTATCGTTCAACCGAAGCAACCCGTGCCATTCTTCAAGGGACGCGTCGCGTGCTGGCCGCTGCGCCACTTTCGACCTGCATCGCGCTATTAGGTCGTCGCGGTTGTTCGCAAGAAATGTGTGAATGACGGTGCCGCCTGCACCGGTGCATACCAGGTACTGAACTTATAGTATGTGGTGCGTCGCGTCACGTTGCACAACACGGTCTGCTTCACCGGGGCGCGGCCCGGTGCAGCGGGCCGCGCGGACAAGCCTCATATAGACATCCACATAGTGCTGCGCCATCGATTGAGCGCTGAAACGGCTGGAGAAATGCTTGCGGATGATCGGGCGCGAGAGCGCATCGAGTCGTGTCAGAGCATCGACGGCCCCCGCAACATCGTCGACGACATAGCCCGTTACCCCGTGCTCGATCACTTCGGGAACCGAGCCGCGGTTGAACGCAATCACCGGCGTGCCGCACGCCAGTGCCTCTATCATCACAAGGCCAAACGGCTCCGGCCAATCGATCGGGAACAACAACGCCTTGGCGCCTGACAGAAATGCGCACTTCTGTGCTTCGTCGATCTCACCGATGAATTCGACATGCGGCTTCGACAGCAGCGGCTGGATCACGTTTGTGAAGTACGCCTGGTCAGCTTTGTCCACTTTGGCGGCAACTTTTAGCGGTAGACCGGCGAGCGCTGCGATTTCGATGGCTAGATCCGGGCGCTTCTCCGGGCAGATGCGACCGAGGAATGCGAGATAGCCTGGCTGCGGTTCGGGCTGCGGCGTCAGCAGACTGTCGGGTAAGCCGTGATAGATCGTGGCGAGCCAGTTTGCCTGCGGTAATGGCAGGCGTTGTGCATTCGAAATGGACACGAGCGGCGCATGGGGGAAAGCATCGAACACCGGTTTCAGCTCCGGTAGATCGAGGCGCCCGTGGAGCGTCGACAGAAACGGCACACCTGGCTCGGAAAAGAACGGGAAAGGCAGGTAGCTCAGATGGAAGTGCAACACGTCGAACTCGTGAGCGACGCGGCGCACCTTTTCAAGCAACAGCAGATGCGGGGCGAAAGTGTCGCTGATGGTTGGGTCCAGGCGCAACGCGCGGGGCCATGCCGGCTCGAGGTGCGCGGTCGTCTTCGAGTCGCCGCTGGCGAAGAGAGTGACCTCATGGCCGAGCGCTACGAGGGCGTCCGTGAGGTACGACACGACGCGTTCCGTTCCACCATAGAGTTTGGGCGGAACGGCTTCATAGAGGGGAGCGATCTGTGCGATACGCATCGACGAAGCTTTCCTTCTCGCGCCACGCGAGCGCATTCGGCGCGAACAGTGGGGGCAGGACCGCCGACAGTATTGGGCAGATGTTTCACCGCATTCGTTGCGCGATCGTCTCGCCCTGGCGCTTCGCATGCATTCGTGCGCCGCACTGAAGACCCTCCCTCGAGGATGCCCATCTTCTTGGTACGCTCCCCGGTCGTCTTCAACCAGCATCCCGGATGCCCGGGACGCTGTCCGACCAATTACCCGTCACTTGAGCCGCATCGCGGCGTGGCTCGACGACCTCGACGCGCTTACAACCTCCCGAGCAGAAGCAGGACGACGACTATGACGAGGATGACACCGAGAATGCCGCTCGGTCCGTAACCCCATCCCCTGCTGTGTGGCCAAGTCGGGATCACTCCGATGAGCAGCAGCACTAAAACGATCAGAAGAATTGTTCCCAGCGACATGTTGTTTCTCCTTGATTGGCCCGATGCCGGAATGCCACATGAACGAAGCGTCTCTACGAGCCATTTTCACCGACGGGAGGCGGCAGGTATGTTGCCGAACACCCCATATATATTTTTGTAGTGCGCTCAAAAAGGGGGCTGTTTGATCTAAGGCAATGCACGCACCTGGTACGGTCAATGACAGGATGGGGACGCTGCGGTCGGGCGACCGGCGAAAGTGCCGATTCGCCCGGCAGGTCCTTACGGGCACAACTTTGACGTGTGTCAATAACGAACGAGGCCTGTAGCCAATACTTTGATGGCTACGTTCATGAACTGAACGAGGTTCCCATGAGATTTGAGCTGGCGATTCCCGCTGCGACAGTCGCACTCGCAGTCGCACTCGCGCTGCCCACTGGTACCTTGCATGCGCAAGGAACTGCGCAGTCAATTACGGCGAGCCGGACCGACGTGGTTCAGTTGGCTTCCGGCTATCGAGCGTCGAAGATGCTGGGTGCCCCTGTGTACGACGACAACAAGCACAAGCTCGGCACGATAGACGATTTAATCGTCAGTCCGAAAGACAGCGTCACCTATGCAATTCTGTCGATCGGCGGATTTGCCGGCATCGGAAAACATCTCGTCGCGATGCCGTTCAGCAATCTAAAAGTCGTCGACGAGCAGGTTCAACTGAGAGGGTTGACTAGTGACTCGCTGAAGGCGATGCCCGAATTCAGGTATGCGACACCGTGATGCGCAGAGCAACCATGCGGCATGACGTGCTGCCGACAATGTTCGTGGCGTGCACGTTGATTGTCGCTTCCCTCATGGGCGAGAAGAAGCATGCCATCTCAGTCGACCCTTAAACCAGGCGCATGCCATCGAAACGTGCGTGCATGCCAGTACGAGACGTGCTCGAATCGAGCGCGTTAATTGGCCCGTATGACGGCGGGCGATTGCAGGCGAAGCGCTCGGCGATCTGGCCCGCAGTCGTGCCAGATCGGCACGCGCGTCGCACCGTCAAGGATGGCCGGCGAGGCTCGCCGGCATATCGCGAAATGCACACAGGAGTTGATCATGACACCCGTTTCTCCCATCTATGAACCGTCGAGCGATGGTGGTGGCGCCCGAATCATCGGTCATGCCACCAGCAGTGGCGGACCCGGCCCGGATTTCATGTTGGCCGACACGCTGATCGGTGACAAGGTGCTTTCGTCTGACGGCAAGGGTATTGGAAAGATCGACGACATCATGCTGGACGTACGCAGCGGTCGGATCGCGTATGCCGTGCTGTCTTGCGGGGGTTTTCTTGGGATGGGCGACAAGCTTTTGGCCGTGCCCTGGGGTGCACTCACTCTGGACACCGACGAGAAATGTTTCCGGCTCGACGCGACGGAAGAGCGGATCAAGAGCGCATCCGGATTCGACAAGGACCATTGGCCCACGATGGCCGACTCGCAATGGAGCCATGTGGCTGATCAGCACACGCCACCGCTGCAAGGGTGAGTCAAAGAAGCCGAGTTGGTTTCCGGCATTGTCGTCCCAGCGTGGGCGCGGAAAGCGGCGAGCGGCGGTTGTTTCTCAAATCCTGCCGATCGCGGCGTGCATCAGGTCGTGCGATTGGCAGTTGCATATGGAGCGTTCATCATGAACAAGGATCAAGTCAAGGGTGCTGCAACGCAGGTCAAGGGCAAGATCAACGAGGTGGTTGGCCACGCGACGGGCGACAAGAAGCAGGAGGTCAAGGGCGATCTCCAGCAGGCAGTCGGCGGAGCGCAAAAGAAACTCGGCGACGTCAAGGAAGCCATCAAGGGGCAGACGAAAAAGTCGCGTTGACCGCTGCCAGATAAGACAGAGCGATGCCGAGACAGCGGCATCCGCGCGGAGCGCGATCACCACTGTCTGGCGCGACGCCGGCGTGCGAGCCACGACCACCCACCCCCGGGCAGATGTCCAAGCGACGCTGACGAACGAAGCATGACGCGATCGATCAGCACTATCCGTCTGCCGTCAGGAGTCGGAGCATGTTCATGCATGCATCTGTCGCAGGCCTAGCGAGCCGCCGGCTATGCAAGGCGGCGCTCATGGCGTCGGTGCTGGTGGCGTTTTGCTTGCCATGCCCGGGCGTGCTGGCCAGCAGCGCGGACGATGCGGCCAACCTGCGCGAGGCGTACCAGAAGTTAATGCCCCGGCTTGAGCACAATCAGTTTGAGCGTCCGTTGTATCTGGATTCGGAGGAATCACCGTCCACGCTCAAGGGGGAAGTCTACGCGGTGATGGCCTACCCATTCGCGACCTTAAACGAGGTGTTCGACGACCCAACGCAAGGCTCGAAGAACTGGTGCGACGTCATGATTCTGCACCCCAATATCAAGTATTGTCGTGCTACCAGCGGTGAGGACCGCAATACGCTGCTCGTCAACGTCAGCAAGAAGGAAGTTGCCGAAGAACTCGGCACGACATACGTGGTGCAATTCGAATACGACGCAGCGACCACCGGCCCGGGATACTTGCAGGTGAAACTCCGTGCGGACCGCGGACCATTGGGCACCCGGGATTATCAGATCGTTGTGGAAGCGGTGGAGCTTGGGGGCGGCCGTACGTTCGTGCATCTGACGTATGCCTACAGCTACGGCGCGATCGGGCGTCTCGCGATGAAGGCCTATTTGGCCGCCTTTGCTCATGGCAAGGTTGGCTTCACCGAGATTGCCGATCCGTCGGCTGCCAAGCCCGAATATATCGGCGGCATGCGCGGCCTCATGGAGCGCAATACGATGCGTTACTACCTGGCGGTCGATGCCTATCTCGGCGCGTTGTCTGCGCCGCCCGACAAGCAATTGGCCCAACGCTTGACCAACTGGTTCGACGCCAACGAACGATATCCACGGCAACTGCACGAATTGGATCGACGAGAGTACATGCAGATGAAGTTCGACGAATACCAGCGCCAGCAGACAGAGCAGGCGCTCGGGAGATAGGGTGCGCCCTTAGCCGAGCAGGTCGTCGATGACGTGCGTTCGATTTTTTGCATCGAACAATCTCGCGGCAGTGTTGGATTATTATCTCCGCCGTAATCTTCGAGCGATTTTCAACACGCTTGGCATAACACCGCTTTTCAGTGACGGTCACACACGGATTCGCGGCAAGCGCCCGGTTACGTCGCGTGCGGTGATCTGCCACGGCCAACATGAGGTATGGGATGACAACAACATTCGACGAGGCAACTACGGTGGCGATCGCCGCGTTTTCCCAGTTGGATTTTCACACGGCTGTGCAGGCAATGCGCGCCGAGGCCGACTATGACCACGAACAGGACCAGTGGATTGCGCGCTACATCGACGAGCACGGCGGCGGCGCGGACGATGCGGAATACGACGCTTTGCACGCGCAGGCCCAAGCAACCCCGGAATACGCGCAGTTCGTCGATGCTGCTCGCAGCGAAATCGTTGACTACTTTGGCGTGACCGTCGATCAACTGAACTGGGTGGTCCTGCTGCGCGCCGACGACAGCGATGAGCTTTGGTCGGAGGTCAACCGGCGGCGAACTCTGCTCGGAACGGGCGAAGTGCGCGGCGATCTCTGATCATCGTCTTCCATCCGTTTGCGCCGATGACGGTTATGATCGCACTTGCCGAAGTCATCGTGGCAGGGTACGTAACTCCATTGCGTCCTCTCTCGGCCGGCAGCCAGGCAGAGCGCGTTTCGATGCCGTGATGGAGGTCTATTGTGCAGCGAGCTTTTTGCTGTGCCTGCGTATACCTTCGAAGATTTTGTCCGAGACGTCTTGGGGAAAACCATCCGGCAACCGTGCCGCGACGTTATCGATTACCGTCTCTGTCATTCCGGTTAGTGAGTCGATCATCTCCTCGACCTCGCCGGCCGCCAGCGTGACGCGCTGGCCTTGCGCAACCCAATGACGTCGACCGATTTCGCTGATGAGGTAGTGCGCATTCGTGCTGCGCACGGCCATGGCGAGCTTGACTCGGCGGGCAGAGATCTGGTTCCGTCCGTTCCCGATGATCGGGTGGGCGGAGAGCACATCGTAGAACGGCGTGGCTACGTAACGGTTCGAATGAAGATGAGCGATGCTGAAATTCTTTGTGTGGCCGTCGGTCGCCGCGAGGATCCAAAAAATGATCTGCGCCTTGAAGAAATTGGTCTGGTCGATTCTGGCCTGTTCGGAGCCCGCAAGAATGCCCATAATCTGTCGGATACCTGGGCCGCCATCCGCCTCGTATTTACTATTTGAGGACGTACCCGTGGCCTGGCACATATCCTCCTGCGGAAGGCGCAGGATCCAAGAACCGTCACTCGCCAATCTCCGATCGAATCTCGCCACCACGAGCACTTTCTGATCCTCAAAAGTACCGATTTCGCAGTTGGCGATCGGCAATCCATAGGTGGCAACGATTTTCGAGCACAGCCACTCGTTCTCGATTGATGAGCGCATGTCTGCTCGCATGTTTCCTACCAGCCCAAGCGGGAGTTTCAGGATATGCGTTGTGGGGGTGCTGCCCTCCGGCCGGAACCACCGGTTGTCATGCCACAAAAGCGCGCTTTTCTCCTGTGCGCCTGCGATGGAGAGTCGAAGATCGTCGATGGGTTCGTGCTGCCCGAGCGGTGCAGCGGTGACATCCCGCAGCAAGCGCGCGATGTCCGCCTCGTTCATGGGCTTTCCGCTGATCTGCTGAAGATCGACCGGCTGCTCGCCGGGCGGGAGCATTTGGATCGCGCCGGCGCAGTCACGTCCCAATGCGGACAACAACTCGAAGGGAGAAATGCCCCCGGTTTTGTGTCGTATGGCGATACGCTCGCGGATCGTCCTGCTGTCGGGAAGCAGGTTGTCGAAAAAGTCCGACACGATCTTTCCTCGGTGCGGCTGGTTGCCGGGAGTGAACGGCAGCGAGAGCGAGAGGGGGCGCCCTTGCTCGTCCTCGACCCAAGACTCCAAGTAGGTGAGCTTCTCACCGTCACGCGTGGTCTCCCAGGTTCCGACGGGAATACCATTCATCCACAATGCCAGGCTTTTCGTGTGTGCTTTGCGACCCATCGTTACCAATTCTCCCGCTTCTTGATGACCGGAGCCGTAGGGAGAGGCTCGCTGGCGGGACTTTTTGGCGGCGGTTTGGCACGACCGGTCGCTCGTTTTGCGCCGGTCTTGGCCGTGCCCCGCGTGCCCGATTTAACGCCGCTCTTCAGCCCAGCCCGCTGCTTCGCGGGGGCGGGTTCCTCAGCGCTTTTGACATGTTTCGCAACACGACCCTCGGGTTTCGCTGGGCCCGACGCCTGCGTCAAAACGAGGCTGACGTTGAGCAGACTCAAAACGAGATAAAGACGATCGAGACTCGTCGACTCGGGTTTTGCTTCGAGTTGGGCGTATGTCTGCTGGGTTACTCCCAAGCGTGCCGCCAACTGCGCCTGCGTCAAGCCTGCCGCCTTGCGAAAGCCGACCAGCAGCGGGCGCAGTTGCTGAGGAGTTTTGACGGGATAGTCCACGGTGCGTGTCGAGAAAAACAGGAATTTGACTGTAAATGACAAAAACAGTATAGCACCTGTATCGGGTGGATTTACAAGAGATTGTTTGTAAATGACGAATACAGGTAAAAATCTGTAGAGGTGTGCAGGTGCGGCGGGTGCTGAACGAGCCGGCGATCTCCGGCCGGAATGTCGTATCCGCCAGCGCAGGTCACTCACGCGCTCTCAGCGCGCAACCAATCGACATCATTGAAGCAGGAGTTCAACACGCTCAGAGGAGTCAAGGAGGCGTCGCTAGACGCGAACGAAGTGCACGGGGACAGCAGTGCATTACCGCTCCTTTCGACCAAATGATTTGCGTGCGCCTCGGCCACGGAGCGTTCATAAGGCAAGGTGTCGACCCGCACGTTTCAGCTCCTGTCGTTTTGGTCGGCGCTAATTTATCCAAGAAAGATCCGTAAGTTCGTTGCTCTTCGAAATGTTGCACTTGGCGCAGTACGGCCTTAGGTTGAAAGCGGAATGCATGCAGGCATTCAGGACCGGCTGAAGGCCCGTCGATTCAATCAGAACGCTGAGCATCGTCATGCCCTTGGCCGTGAGCGTATAGCGCCGTTCCTTTGCGAAATCCGAAGAGAACGACGCACCGGCTCTGCCAGCCCTCGTAGGCAACGGGTCGACCGCCCCCGTTCGGTACGCATTCACGAAGTGTCCACTGCCCGGCATCATGGTCAGGTAACAGGATAAGCCGCGAAAGACCTTCAAGATCGACTGGTCTTGCCCTCCCGCCTGCGGTTTCGTATGGTCGATCGTTATATGAGAAGCAGGCAGCACCAAGCCGCAGTTGTAGCACGGTAGCGATGCCTCGGTGCTCGTACGCGGCGTAGTGCCTTCGATGTAGTTGAAGTCCCGATCTCGAACGTTGAAAAGCTGCATCCAGTACGGGTCCCGAAGTACGCGCCGATAATCCGTGGTCATGTAGGCATCCGCCAACGACTTTGCGATCTTGGCAGCCTCATCCAACTCGAGCGAATATTCGATCTTGGGGGGAGCGAACGGGTTTGTTCGTTCTACCAGCTGGAACCTCTCCAGCTTCTTCGGGAAAAACTTCTTCTCTACAACGACTCTCGCGCGGCCTTCCAGTTGAATTTGGCTACCGATACTGGTGTAAGCATCGAATGCCGCGCCATCGGCGTTTTGAGTAAAAAGCTGTCTGACTTTCGCTTCGAAATTGGCCATGTCGTCCCCCGCTCGGATATTTTTTTCAAGAAGATCGTCCGTGCGCGCGTCGGCGCCTTCGGAAGGGGAATTATCGGCGATACCAATTCGAGCGTCGAGTGGTTGCCCCCAAAACTCACGGCAGCGGATTCGACAAACGCGTGATTTCCACCCGTTGCTGTCATTGAATATTCCTGAAAGCAAAACCGCGGTTTATCTGCTTCGCGGACAACCATGGAAAAACGGCACGCCCAGCTGACTGTCGCTCACGCCTGGCGGGCCCTCGGGCTTTTTTTCCCTTTGCTCGAGACGGAGCGCTGGCTGCCATCCTTTGGCAAGCGCTGAGACTTGCCAAGGAGCGCGACCAATCGTGTCTCGCATGCGGAGAACGCGTACCCGCGCCGCTGCGAGATCATGAACGTGAGGGGGCGCATGTGCCACGCGCGCCGTTGGAGTTCGACAAGTGTTCCCTTCGCCAGGTCTTGCGCAACCATATGACGCGGCATGTGTCCCCAGCACAGGCTTCCCCTGAGCAGATCGTGCTTCGCGCCGAGGTCATTGACCCACCACTGGCGTCCACTGGCGACCCCTTGTTGTGTCTTTTCGGCATTGGGCTGGTTGTCGGTCACGACAAGCTGGATGTGCCGGCCAAATTCCTCCCGAGGGATCGGTCCCGTCATCGCGGCCAGCGGATGCGATGACGCACAGACGGTCACCATTTGCGCGTTGCATAGATGCTGCCTCTCTATGGTGCCGGGGCTCAGCTCCGGCACGTCCGTGATCGTCACCGCCAATGCGCACGTGCCGTCGAGAACCAAACGCTCGCCGCCCTGCATGGTCGTCATGCGCAGATTGATTGCAACGGTTGGAAAGTCCGCTTGCAGGGTGCGCAGGCATTCGATCAGGTGCGCCCGCGAAAAATAAGTATCCACGGCAATCGAGACCTGTGGGACCCCGGCCTCGGCAATCGAAACCGCGCGCATCTTCATTTCCTCGGTGCGTGAGATCACCGCACGCGCATCGGGCAGGAGGCTGCGGCCCGCAGCCGTGAGCGTCGCTTTGCGAGCGTTGCGTTCGAACAGCGTCACATCGAAGGCACGCTCGAGCGCGCTGATCGCGTGACTGATCGCCGACTGCGCACGCCTTAACTGCCTTGCAGCCCCGGAAAAGCTGCCTTGGTCACACACGGCGACGAAGGCTCGAAGCTGATTGATGGTGACGTTATCGAGCATAGGTATCCAAAGATTAGATGGTATCGATACATATTTAGTCAATTGGCTTCATGAATCAAGTGGCCCAGAATCGTGTTTGTCGCTTTTCGTTTCGAAGGATGCATGACATGAACAGACTGACTGGAAAGACCGCGGTGATCACCGGGGGCGCCACCGGCATCGGTCGTGCCGCAGCAAAGCGCTTCATCGAGGAGGGCGCCTTCGTCTTCATCTTCGGCCGCCGGCAGGAAGCGCTCGACATCGCTGTAGCCGACCTTGGGCCTAATGCTCGCGCGGTGAAGGGTTCGGTCTCCGATTTGGCCGACCTCGACCGACTTTTCGCGGCGGTGAAGTCCGAGCGCGGAACCCTCGACATCGTCTTCGCCAATGCGGGGGCGGGAAGCCAGCTTCCGCTCGGCAAGATCACCGCCGAGCACATCGACGAAATCTTCGACACCAACGTGAAGGGTACGATCTTCACGGTTCAGAAGGCGTTGCCCCTGATGGGCGAGGGCGGTTCGATCATCCTGACCGGATCGAGCGCGGGCGCCACGGGCGCCCCCGCATTCAGCGCCTACAGCGCGAGCAAGGCGGCAGTGCGCAACCTTGCGCGGACTTGGGCGGAAGACCTGAAGGGCACCGGCATCCGAGTCAACGTGCTGTCGCCGGGGCCGACGGCAACCGAACTAGCGGTGGAAGCGCTAGGCGAGGAAGGCATGAAAGTGTTCGCCTCGCTCAATCCGCTCAAGCGCATGGCCGATCCGGCGGAGATCGGAGCGGCGGCGGCTTTTCTCGCGTCGCAGGACAGCAGCTTCATGACCGCCAGCGAGGTCGCCGTCGACGGCGGCCTAGCGCAAATCTGATGCACTACGCCCGGCCGGTCGCTCCATTCGATATTCGGAGCCCGTAGGGCGTGTACCCCCAAGGAAAATCTATGAGCTACGCAATTATCGGCTTCGGCAAGATCGGCCAGGCGCTTGCCAAGGCGTTCGCCCGCAGTGGCATCGAAGTGTCCGTTGCAACCACTCGCGACCCGGAAAGCTTCGCATCCGCTGCGGCCGCGATCGGACCCAAGATCACTCCCAAAAAACTGGCGGACGCCGTCAAGGCGGACATTATCTTTTTGGCTGTCCGTTTCGAGTCGCACCCGGATGTCGCGAAGGCGCTCCCCAATTGGCGGGGAAAAACCATCGTCGATGTGACCAATGCCTACGGCGTACCCCCTGAGGAACTTGGAGGACAACCGTCTTCCAAGTTCGTCGCACAGGCGTTCACTGGTGCGCGACTGGTCAAGGGCTTCAACCATTTGGGCGCCGCAGTCCTTGACCAAGATCCGGCCGTGCATGGTGGCAGGAGAGTCGTGTTCCTGGCGAGCGACGATGACGGGGCCGCAGCGGAGATTGGCGCGCTGGCGGAAAATCTCGGCTTCGCTCCTGTCAAACTGGGTGGGCTCTCTGAAGGCGGGCTGCTAGTCCACGCGCGCGGAAATAGCTGGGGTCAACTGATCTTTAAGGACTTGGTCACGTTCGACCGATGAATCGGACGAGCCGGCAAAGAATTTCTCGGCGTCTTTCAGCGTCGAAACGGTAATCTCTCGTGCACCGGCCGTTAGTTGTTCCTGTACGACCTAGAGGCATTTCGAGGTTCTCACGTGCGGCCGAAACTTTACGTCGAGCCCATCCATCCGCTGCCGCATCGACGCAATGTTCTGCTTCATCCGGCACACGTTGATGATGGCCGCAGGGGTGTCCAGCGAATCGAGAGTCGTAGGTTCTCGCGTCATGGTTGAATTCCGGCGCCGAAGTTGCCGGCCCACGCTACGAGCGCATCGAGTGTGGGCGATTCGATCTCGGGCGCCCGCGCCCCGGAGACGAGCGGTAAGCCGATTCGGTTATGCCAATACGTCCGCAATCCAACGGCATGGGTACCGAACATGTCATAACTGGAGCCCGCCACGAACGCAGCTTCCGTAGGAGAGACCTCCAATTGTTCGAGCGCAAGTTGGTAGGGGCGGGGATCGGGCTTGTAGGTACCTGCTTCTTCCGCGGTGACCACGGCATCCCACTGCACCGGCAAAAGCGCAGCCGCTCGTCGTCCGAGCCGATCTGAGCAATTCGTGACGACGGCAAGCTTGCAATGAGGCTGCAACTGCTGCAACGCAGTCACGGCTCCATCCCAGGGGGCGAGCTCGAGCCAGTTCGCCTCGAGCGTGTCCGCCGCGGACGGAGGGAGGCCGACCTGTTCCGCGGCCTGCTTGACCAAGGTTTCGTATTCAACGTATCGACCACAGCCATAGGTGAGCCGTAGATACTCGGCGCGCCAGGCTCGGCCTGCATCTTCGGATCCGGCGGAACGATTCCAGAGTGACCACGAATCGAGCAGCGCGGTTAGCAGGTCGAACAGGACAGCTTTCGGATAGCGAGAAGGGGGCGATGAGTCATTCACGGTGACAGGCCTTGACGATCGGAATCCAGAGGTGGATTCGATTATAGGTTTCGTCGACCTGCCATGAGTTAAGGCAAATTAACTTGATACTTAAGCAAATCTAAATCTCGCGTACTTCGCGCCGGGGTTCGTCTACCTGAGCCACGCCGTGCTTCATCGCGGCTGACGAGCCATCGAGCACCGTTACCGGCCAGCGCTCAATTCCTGCTGTCGCCGCACTCGTGCTTCTTCTTCGAGACGCGTCTCTTCGAGTTCCTGCAGCACGCCATCGAGGTCCACGGGTCGTGTGTCGACTTCGATGCGCCCGGTCAGTTCGACATCGACATGCAGCCGCCCGGCTTCGAAGAGCGCCCAGATCTCGGGGCCATAACGCGCGGTGAGTATTTGCGGCGCAAACCGTCCGAAGTACGCGGCCAGGTTGTCGACGTCCCGCGTGAGCATCGTGGCGGCTTCGTTGTTGCCGGCTGCGTCGACGGCCTGCGGAAGATCGATGATCACCGGTCCATCGGCAGCCAGCAGGATGTTGTATTCCGATAGATCGCCGTGAATGACGCCCGCGCAAAGCATGCGGACAACCTGGTTCAGCAGCAGCGCGTGCAGTTCGAGGGCTCGCTCTTCGGTCAGATCGACGTCGTTGAGCCGAGGTGCGACGTCGCCCGCTTGGTCGATCACCAGTTCCATCAGCAATACGCCGTCGGTACAAATATAGGGTTGCGGCACGCGTACGCCTGCGTTGGCGAGCCGGAACAGCGCGTCCACTTCAGCGTTCTGCCATGACGCTTCTTGCATTTGACGGCCGTAGCGCGTTCCTTTTTCCATGGCTCGCGCTTGCCGGCTGTTCTTGACCTTTCGACCATCCCGATACGACGCGGCTTGCCGAAAACTGCGCTGCTTCGCGTCCTTGTAGACCTTGGCGCAACGTGTCGATTCGCCGACGCGAACGACGTAGACGGTTGCCTCCTTGCCGCTCATCAACTGGCCGATCACTTCGTCGATAAGTCCTTCTTCGAGAAGCGGTGCAAGGCGTTTGGGGATCTTCATACGATGGTTGGCCGTAGCGCGTGGAGCGTGCATTGCACGCGCGTGGACGGTGAGTGACCGGCCGAGGTTTGTGCGAGCGACAACCCGATGAATCGAGCAGCCTGAGCGCGCGGCGGGAAATTCGCGGCGTGGGAGATGGATGGGGTCATGCCGGATTATACGGGCAGCAGAGTGGCATAACCTTCGATTGCGAAGACGATGCTCTTGCAACTGACCGAGTGCGGGGCGACCGGAGCGCGCTCTCCGAACGGATTTACATCCGTGCAGACCTGCGCTGAAAGCCAGGCCATCGAGTAGCGCAGCGATGCCTATTAGACGTCATACCGGGATAATCAGTAGACTTTCGTGCCAAGCCGCATGAGCGGAAACTACCAATATGCCGATCCAGGATATTTGCCGTGGACAAACAGACCGTCGAAACCTACTCCACCCACGCGAGCCGCTTTGCGGCCGAGTGGCGCGAGCAGCCCCCGCCGACCGACATGTACGCACTCTTGCAACGCCACTTCGCACCAGGCGGCACAACGGCAGACATCGGTTGCGGCGCTGGACGCGACGTCGCGTGGCTCAACGAGCATGGCTTTCCCACTGTCGGCTACGATGCCGCCGAGGGATTGCTCGCCCAAGCCACGGCCAATTTTCCTGCGCTCGTTTTCAGGCGCGCGGCGCTTCCCGCGCTGGACGGTATCGCGAACGGCTCGTACGACAACGTGCTGTGCGAAACCGTCGTCATGCATTTGCCGTCCGATGAGGTTACCCAAGCCTGTGCTCGCTTGTTCGAAATTCTGCGGCCGAAGGGGACCCTGTATCTGAGCTGGCGAGTCGCAGACTCGGCCTCGACTCGCGACGCGGCGGGGAGACTCTATGCGGCATTCGACGCCGCGCGGGTTAGGGAGGGCCTTCGCGATGCAGAACTCCTGCTCGACGCCGAGGCAGTCAACTCGTCTTCCGGCAGACGGGTGCATCGACTTATCGCGCGGCGACGGTGATAGAAGACAGCGATCGTGCAGGCATGCGGAGCAACATGCTACGCTGCGGTTGCACTCCCTTAGGAAAGCAGCAATGACAGCCCAACCGCTAGAAATCGATTTCGTTTCCGATGTCGCGTGCCCATGGTGTGCGATCGGACTTTCGTCGCTCCAGCAGGCGCTTGCGCGCGTGGGCGGCGATGTCGATGCGCGAATCGCCATGCACCCGTTCGAGCTGAATCCGGAGATGGCGCCTGAAGGCGAAAACGTCGTCGAGTATCTCTCGAAGAAATACGGCCGTACGCCAGAGCAGATCGCCGAGACGCAAGCGACGATTCGCGAGCGAGGCGCACAAGTCGGTTTCCGTTTCGGCGAACGCAAGCGCGTCTACAACACGTTTGACGCACACCGTCTACTTCATTGGGCGCAAAGCGAGGACAAGCAGGTTGCGCTCAAGCTTGCCTTACTGCAGGCCTACCATACCGACGGAAAAAATCCGAGCGACCGCGCTGTGTTGATCGATGTCGCCCGGTCGGTCGGGCTCGATGCCGAGAAGGCGCGCGACATACTCGAAAGCGAGCAGTTCGCGGACGAGGTTCGCGCCGAAGAGCAGCAATACCAGGCCATGGGCATTCATTCGGTGCCTGCGATCATCTTCAACAGGCGCTATCTCGTGAGCGGCGGGCAGCCGGCGGAAGTTTTCGAGCAGGCGATCAGGCAAGTCATCTCCGAAACGCAGTGAACCCGCGACGCGCTTAGCCGCCGTTCGCCGCGACGAGGCCCTAGAGCTGGTTTGCTGGTTCGTGAGTTGTCGGGGCCGCAGCCGAATCTCAACTTGCTCATTCGCGCTCGGTTTGCCGACGATTAGCGGCGCCTGTCGCAATGCCTTCTAATTCGACGAACCGGCCTTGAAAGGCAGGGGATGCCTGCTCGCGTCTTGACGCTCGATCATCCAGTCCGGATAGGCGGGCTCCAACGCACTGACGGAGTCAAGACGCGCAAGCTCGTCCTCCGTAAGCGCCACCTCGACGGCAGCGAGGTTATCTTCGAGTTGCTCGACCCGTTTGGCGCCGATGATCACACTCGTGACATGCGGCTTGGCGAGCAGCCACGCGAGCGCGATCCGGGCGACCGAGACACCGTGCGCGTCGGCAATGACGCGCATCTGCGCGACACACGGCCAGGCCCGATCGAGATCGACCGGCGGAAAATCGAAGTGGGTGCGCCGCGAACCTTCGTCGGTTTGCGCCCCGGGGCCAAATTTCCCCGACAGCAATCCGCCGGCGAGCGGCGACCACACCAGCAACCCCATTCGTTCCTCGATAACGAGCGGCACGAGTTCGCGCTCGACGTCGCGTCCGGCGATCGAGTAGTAGGCCTGGAGCGTCTCGAAGCGCGTGGCGTGCAATGCCTCACTCACGCCGAGCGCTTTACCGATCTTGCCTGCGCGCCAATTAGACACGCCGACATAGCGAACCAGCCCCTGCCGCGTGAGATCGTCGAGCGCTCGCAGGGTCTCTTCGATCGGCGTAACGGGATCGTTGGCGTGAATCTGATAAAGGTCGATATGATCGACTTGAAGCCGTTCCAAGCTTCTCTGCACGGAATCCATGATGTGGCCGCGCGACGCCCCTTGCTGATTGGGTTTCGCGCCCATGGGGCCAGCGGTTTTCGTCGCCAGCACGATCTCGCTGCGCGGCACCCCGATGTCTCTGAGCGCTTGCCCGACGACGCGCTCGGACTGCCCGAAGGAATAGATGTCGGCGGTGTCGATGAAATTGATTCCCTCGGCAACCGCGCGAGCGATCAATTGGTTCGCCTCTTCCTGCTTCAGTGCGCCGATCGCCTTCCACATACCCGCGTCGGCGTTGCCGCCCAACGTCATCGTGCCGAGGCACAGCTCGGAGACATACAGGCCGGTGCGGCCCAGTTGCTTATATTTCATGGCGATGCCCTTCAAGATTGGCTGAATGAAATGCGCAGGTGTCCGGGTTGTCGCGTCCCGTGCGGCAGGGAGTCAGTTGTTTCGAGCTTTGCCGGACCGGAGCTGCCCGGCGATCGCCGCCACGCGTGCGCCATAGCGACGGGCTGTCTCGAGATCCCCTATCGACATCTCTTCGGGAGACGCATCGGCAGGCGTTTGTGCCATGGGCGCCATATAGGAACCCATACGATTCAGGTCGTCGCGCACCGAGGCTTTCGTGTTGGCCGGCTTGATATCCATGCTGACCCAGATGCCGCTGTGCTGCGCGGCGAGCAGAAAGAAGTATTCGAGCGTATTGAGCTTGTCGCCATTCATGCTCGCGCTATTGGTGAAGCCGCCGAAGACTTTGTCTTTCCACGCGCCTTCGAACCACGGCTTGGACGATGCGTCCGCGAACCTCTTGAACTGCCAGCTGGGGCCGCCCATGTAGGTCGGCGAGCCGAGCAGGATCGCATCCGTGGCGGCTAGCGTTTCCCAGGCGTGTGCGGCGAGGTTTCCCTCGCTGTCGATGGCAAGGAGTTCGGCGCCGGCGCCCTCGGCGACAGCCGCCGCCATGCGGGCGGTGTGTCCATAGCCGGAGTGGTAGACAACGGCCGCTTTAACCGGCGAAGTGAGCTGGGGCATGGTTGTTCCCTTTCGTTGGATTCGTCACGACGGATGACATGGGAACGCACTCTACTGAGTCGTATCTGAGTTATAAATGACGGCAATTTGAACGTTCCGTTACTCCCGGGAAGAACAATGCAAAACCTTGACGCGCTTTTGATCTTTGCCCGCGTGGCAGAAATGACGAGCTTTACGCGTGCGGCCGAGAGCCTGGGTGTTCAGAAGGGACGCGTGTCGATGGTGATCCGTGAACTCGAGCGTGAAGTGGGTGTTGCTCTCCTGCATCGGACTACGCGCACTGTTCAACTGACCGAGGATGGGCGCGCATTCTATTCCCGCGCTCGCGACTTGCTGGCCGAGGTAGAAGAGTTGCAATCGATGTTCGCCGCTGAAGGGGCGCAGCTACGCGGACGATTGCGCGTGGACATGTCGACCGAACTGGCGCACAGCGTCGTGATTCCCGCGTTGCCGCAACTCATCGCAGCGCATCCACAGTTGGAACTCGAGCTATCCAGCACCGATCGTCGTGTCGATCTCGTGCAAGAGGGGTTCGATTGTGTAATCCGTCTGGGTCCGATCGTCGACGAAACGCTCATCGCCCGGCCGCTAGGCAAGCTGCGCATGATAAACGCGGCGAGCCCGAGCTATTTGGAGCGGTTCGGCACGCCGCAAACGCTCGATGACTTGCGCAGCCAGGGGCACCAGATGGTTCATTACACACGAACACTGGGCGCCAAGCTTGCCGGATGGGAATATCCGGACGGCGACGGCTACTCATCGCTTCCGCTGCCCGGCGCAGTGCAAGTGAACAGTGTGCAGACCTATCATGCTGCGGGGCTTGCCGGCATCGGGTTGATCCAAGCGGGATATTCGGGCCTTGCGCGTCACCTGGAACGCGGCGCGATGGTGGAGATTCTGCCGGACCTACGCCCCAAGCCCCTCGACGCGTGGCTCGTCGTGGCCCATCGGCGTAACTTGTCGCAGCGCGTCCGGGCGTTCATGAATTGGATCGAGGCGGTGTTGAAACCGTATTTTGACTAGCGGGTGGCTGTGCGGCTCAAAGAGCAGCCAATGATGCTCGGCTCAGCCGTCCGTCGAAACGGTGGTAGCTTCCCACGCGTCGATTTCCGCATTCAACGCGGACAGCTTGTGTCGAACGAGCCCAAGTGCGTCGCTACCGAGCAAAAGATGCCTGGGAGGATGATCCGCTGCAATGGCGGCCAGCATTGCGCATGCGGCTTTCTTGGGATCACCCAATTGCTGGCCGCTTTTTTCCTCGCGGGCTTGGCGAATGGGATTGAAAATATCGTCGTAATCCGAAATCGAGCGGGGAGTTCGTGTCATCGAGCGGCCCGCCCAGTCAGTGCGAAACGAGCCCGGCGCCACGGCTGTCACGGCGATACCTAGTGGCTCGACCTCTTTGCCGAGCGCCTCGGAGATGCCCTCCAGCGCGAACTTGCTCCCGCAGTAATACGCGATGCCCGGCATCGTGATATGGCCGCCCATCGACGTGATATTCAAAATGTGGCCGCGGCGGCGCTGGCGCATGAATGGCAGGACGGCCTTCATCATGGCCACCGCACCAAATACATTCACATCGAACTGTCGGCGCATTTCCGAGAGCGGCGATTCCTCCACGATGCCCTCATGGCCGTAACCGGCATTGTTCACCAACACGTCGATTGGGCCAACGCCGGCCTCGATTTCCGTGACGACGCCCTCGATCGCATCGAAATCGGTCACGTCGAGCACTCGCGCCCAAGCGCCATGCGCGGACATGGACTCGAATTCGCGCTTTGCCTGCGCACTTCTTACGGTACCGACGACCTTGTGACCCGCTGCCAGCGCTTCGTGAGCGAGGGCGCGGCCAAAGCCGCTGCTCACGCCGGTGATGAGCAGAGTTTTCCTTGATGCCATTTAACCTTCTCCCGAATGTCGATTCGCGAGTGCATACTAATCTGACGAACGAGGTAAATTAAGGCGAGTTCCACTGATTTTCTTGCATAAAACTATGAACGCGATACACACTTCGGCCCGACATTCAGCGCTAGCTTCACGAAGCCAGAAACGCATGGTTGCCCTGCTGAATACGTTGGCGCCTAACGAGGGCTACAACCTCACGGCACTGCCGAGCGTGCGCATCTTGCGCTCGAACCGGGCGCTGTCGCGCACCCCCGTTCTGTATGACCCCGGTATCGTGGTCGTCTGCCAGGGGTGCAAGCGAGGTTATTTCGGCGGCCAGCTCTACTTGTACGACGAGCGTCACTACCTGGCGGTGTCCGTGCCCGTGCCGTTCAGCATGGAGACCGACGCAACCGAAGAGCGCCCGCTCCTTGCTCTGTATCTGCAACTCGATTTCGCATTGGCTGCCGAACTCGCGGAGCAAATCGACCGCGAAGGCCAACCGCAGCGCGCGCCAGCGCCTCGCAGCATGGTCTCGACGCCAATGGACGAGGCGATGTACGCATCCGTGCTGCGCTTGCTCGAGGCAATGCATCGACCACTCGAAGCGGCCGTATTGGGCGGTGGGTTGCTGCGCGAGGTGTATTTTCGGGTGCTCACCGGAGCCCAGGGAAGCGCGTTGCGCGCGGCTTTGGCGATGCGTGGGCAGTTTGGTCAGATCGGCCGCGCGCTCCGCCTGATTCACGCAAGCTTTGCTCAGCCCCTCGACGTCAGGCAACTGGCCGATGAAGCGGGTATGAGCATTCAGAGTTTCCACAGCCACTTCAAAGCGATTACGCAGGTGTCGCCGATTCAATACATAAAGTCGACGCGCCTTCACCAGGCCCGCTTGTTAATGGTCCGCAACGATATGACTGCGGAGGCGGCGGGGCACGCCGTGGGTTACGCGAGCCCGTCCCAGTTCAGCAGGGAATTCAGGCGTTTGTTTGGCTTGACGCCGGCCGCGGAGGCTAAGCGTATGCGCCGGAGCTTCGCTATCCCGGCCGTATTCGCCGACACGGCTTATGTCTCCTCGCACTGACTTGGGCTCATTTCGTTTTTGCCACGCCACGCCGCACCGCTATCGCGTAGTCAAACCGGAAGCTAGCACGATCGGATTGTTCGGTCTCGAATCGATACCGGAGCGCTACACGCGACCCTACGCGGCATAACCTGCTGACTCACGCAATAAAAACGACTCAGCGCAATGCTTTAGTCCCGTCGAACGGTATCGGCAGCCTTCATTGCTTTGATTAAATCTCACTGCGTCGGCTTTCCTGAGCCTATGGCCTGCCACGTAGCGGCGTGGCAATTTCCCCCCCCCGAGCTGAGCGACCGAACACGATATGTCCACCTTACATGAAGCAGCGGCACCCCGATCCTTCGTCGATCTTCGAAAATTTGCATCGGAGAAATCCGCAACGATCGGTACGGCGGCTACGTCAGATTCGATCCGGCAGGATCGATTTCTCGCGAATCGTTGCTGTCTGGAACTGCCGCCGGGCCCCGTCAGCGTGGGCGTCATCGCCCTCGATGCAGGATGCGGTGTCGTGCCGAGCCAGCCGGCGGACGAATTCATCATCGTTTCGCAAGGAACGATCACGTTGACGCAAGACGAGAGCACGCTGACGTTAGCGGCTGGCGATAGCGCTGTGCTGTGCCACGGAGCGGCGTTTTCGTGGGCGGCGCAGGGGCCCGTCTCGATCATCTTCATGCGCGATGCGGGCAGCCAGCCTGGCCAAAAGAACATCGTTCCGATTCGACACGACCCACAGCTCGAGCCATCGGGTGCGCCTGCCGCGGAATTGTTGCTTACGCCGACGCCGGTTTGCCGCAATTACACGGATTACCTTTCCGCCGATGGCGAGTTCGTCTGCGGCACTTGGGATTCAGCGCCCTATCACCGCAGAGCAATGTCGTATCGCCATTTCGAACTGATGCACCTCTTGGAAGGCAGTGTCACATTCGTCGACGAAGCGGGGCGAACCGGCACGTTCGAACGCGGCGACATCTTCCTCGTCGAACAAAGCGCACAGTGCAGTTGGGAAAGTCGTGAGCACGTCGCAAAGGTATACGCGATCTATCGCCCGGCATAGCATTGCGCTTGCGTATCAAACATACAAACCCATGCTCGACATGCTTGCCGTGAGTTGTCGCGTGGAGATGTCCACCGCTTGTTGTCCGCCGCCGCGAATCGGCAGCAACACGGTCGGAACGCCGCTGAGCCGCGTGGGCTGGAAGCCGATGTCGATCAGCGACTGCTTGAGCGCCGTATAGAACTCGGCTTTCTTATAGTCCTGAACGACTGCCCGCGTATCGGCGCCTTGATTTTCGAAGACCCACATGTACAGGTGGGGCAAGGTGCGTTTGAATATCCTGCGATGATGCTCGTTGATGAAGAAGTCGGAAAACTTCACGTACTGATCGACGCGGTTATTAAGAAAATCCCGTGTCTTACGAGCCCCCAGCAATGCTCCACCGATACCGGGGCTCGTCTTTTTGAAGCCGGACATCTTCGCCTTCATTTTTGCGTACAGATTGCATTGCTCGAGCGCGTTGTAATCGGGCGAGGGAGGGGCGGTGAAGCGTGTTCCAAAATGATCGAGAAATTTCCATGCAAGAAACCATGCCATTTGCGCAGATTCGCCTAGTTCCTTCTTTACGCTTTTATCCAGGTTGACTTGTCCGCTATGATTTCCGGGAAACGGAATATAAATCGCGTTCGTCCCTGAGTTGGTAAATGTGACGCGTTTGGCGTCCTGCGGCTTGAAAAAGCCTCGGGTCTCATGCATCGACAGCACCGACAGATAATTCTTGACGTTGCCTCGAATCGTGCTTGCGTCGTCGTCGCTCTTGTTCCCGATGCCGGCGACAGGGTCCACTGCGAAGATGTTGACGGCGATGTCCGGAAAGATTTCTCGAAGCTTGTACGCGAGTTTCGTGCAAGTCACCGCGCCGCGGCTCCAGCCCAGCATGTTGACGGTCCGAGGCGCAGGATTCAACTCCGCAATCGTTGCAATGGCGTGCATGACGTTATCGTCCCAACCGGCCCCCGTCATGACCCCGGTCGCCTTCCAATTGTGATGGGAGTGCCCCATTTCTTTGCTGCCGAAGAACGACTTCGCTTGCTTGTCGCGCGTGAACGGATTGAATTGCCCCGGGATGGGCGCCGTTGTCGGGCTGCTGCCCGGACCGTCGCAGATCAGGAAGTCCTGGTATTCAACGCCCGCGGCGAGACGGCCGAATTCCGCAACGATTTCTCCTTGCCCATCTCGGCTGGCGCAAGTGCCATGATTAAAGACCGTGAATACGGGCGAAGTAAATGCGGGCATGGGGTATTCACCTTCAATGGAGTGTTGCGGCGTTGCTCATCGGGCTATTGCGAGCATGCAAGGCACAGGCTGTCAGGCTGAGATCACAGGATAGCAGCGCCATTGAAAATATTGCAATGGGGGGCGAGTGCGCCGACCGAGGAATCGGTACCGATTCCAATTTCGATATACCTGGCCTTCATGTTGATTTAATTAATCATACAAATAAATGAAGCCACGAAGCACGCATGACGCGCAGGCCTGTATGACGAGTCAATTTTCGATGTGCAACTAGGGTTTTCGCTTAACTTGCCCTCGGTCGAGCTTGCTCGAACATTCGATTGCCTTACTAGTATGCTCGATCGACCAAGCCCTAATTGACAATGCCGGGCGTCTGTTCGGGGGGCAACACTTTTTAAGTTTTGTATGCTAGAGTCGCGCCTCAAAGAGACCTGAAACAGATCAAAGCAGAATTCAGTCGAGCGTTGCGGACCACAACCTTTTCAACACGACACGGGGACAACTCACGGATAGGTCGGGCAACGACCATTTGAACGAGTCATCACGAGGTACGCGTGGCATCGGTCGATGCTCCCGCTCGCCTCGACAGTGAGGCGGTGTGCGGTCGGGGGGCGCGCCGGTTCATTGATATCGCAGGGGCTTCGGCGCCGAGTAGCGACCTCTAGGTTCGTCTCGCGTCGCATACGCGCCCTGCGTCTTAAGGGGTAATTTCTTCTCCCCGCTTCGCAGCAGCCGCCCCCCTTACGAGTCCGAGTCATTTCATCGCGAGGCGCCGCATGCGCGGCTATTCCGATTGCGCGTTCGTGTTTTTAGTCCGGAGGGGACCATGTCCAATAGTTTGCAGAAATGGGTCGGGCGCAATCGTCCGCCGCGTGTTCAGATCACCTATGACGTCGAGATCGGCGACGCAGTCGAAAAGCGCGAATTGCCGATGGTCGTCGGCATGCTCGCCGATCTTTCGGGGCAGCCGGCCACGCCGCTTCCCAAGTTGAAGGAACGCCGCTTCGTCGAGATCGATCGCGACAACTTCGACGAAATCATGGGCAAGATCGCGCCGCGTCTCGATCTCTCCGTGCCCGACACGATGAAGGGCGAAGGCAACCTCAAGGTCGAGCTCAAGTTCAATCAGTTCTCGGATTTCCATCCGGAAAGCATCGTGCGCCAAGTGCCGCGCCTCGCGAAACTGTTGGAAGCGCGTCAGCAGTTGCGCGACCTGCTGGGCAAGCTGGACGGCAACGACGAACTCGATTCCATCCTCGAGCGCATCGTTCAGAACTCCGAAGAGCTCAAGAAAGTGCAGAGCGAAGCGAATGCCGGCGGGGTGTCCGCAGCCGAGCCGGCAGCCGAAGGCGCACCGGCCGAGTAAGCGGCGCCGCGGCGCGGGGCCCGCGCCCAGCTTCGCTGATGCAACGAACTGACAAAGGACTACCAGATGGAAACGAATTCCGCCGTCGAATCGTCGGCTGCAGGCGCAACGACTAACGCCGATCTCTCCCTGCTCGATCGCATCGTGCTCGAAGGCAACATGGCCGTCGAGCCGTCGCAGGGCATCTACGCGAAGAAGCTGATCGGCCAGCTCGCGTCGCAGATCCTCGACGAAGGCATGCGCACGAGCCCCGACAAGGGCGTGGTCGCGATGATCAATGAGCGCGTGGCCGAGATCGACAAGCTGCTCACGGACCAGCTCAACGCGATCATGCACGACGAGGCGTTCCAAGCGCTCGAGGCGTCGTGGACGGGCCTGCACGACATGGTCTATGGCACCGAAACCAGCACGCGCCTGAAGCTGCGCTTGCTCAACGTCACGAAGAAGGAACTGCTCAAGGACCTCGAGACCGCCGTCGATCACGACATGAGCGTGCTCTTCAAGAAGGTCTACGAAGAGGAATACGGCACCTTCGGCGGCTATCCGTACTCGGTGCTGATCGGCGACTACTCGTTCGGCCGGCATCCGCAGGACATCGCACTGCTCGAGCGCATCTCGAAGGTGGCAGCGGCCGCGCACGCGCCGTTCATCGCCGCCGCCGCCCCGACCCTGTTCGATTTGAAGGCGTTTACCGAGCTGGGCGTCACGCGCGATTTGTCAAAGACCTTCGAAAGCGCGGAACTCGCGACGTGGCGCAGCTTCCGCGCCTCGGAAGATTCGCGCTACGTCTCGCTCGTGCTGCCGAGCTACGCAGCGCGCTTGCCCTATGGCGCGAAGACGAAGCCGGTCGAGTTGTTCAATTTCGAGGAGGACGTCGACGGCTCGGATCACAGCAAATACCTCTGGGCGAACTCCGCGTACCAGCTCGGCCTGCGCATTACCGATGCCTTCGCCAAGTACAGCTGGTCGACGGCAATCCGCGGCGTGGAAGGCGGCGGCAAGGTCGACGGCATCGCCGCGCACGCGTACAAGACGTCGGAAGGCGACGTCGCGCTCAAGTGCCCGACCGAAGTGACGATCACGGACCGCCGCGAGAAGGAACTCAGCGATCTGGGCTTCATCGCGCTAGTGAACTCCAAAGGCTCGAACTACGCGGCGTTCTTCGGCGGTCAAACGGCCAACAAGCCGGTGCTGTACAACAAGGACGAAGCGAACGCGAACGCGCAGTTGTCGGCGCGCTTGCCGTACGTGCTCGCGGCATCGCGCTTCGCGCATTATCTGAAGGTGATCATGCGCGACAAGGTCGGCAGCTTCCAGACGCGCGGCGGCATCGAAGCGTTTCTGAACAACTGGATTTCCGATTACGTCTTGATCAATCCGTCGGCGTCGCAAGAGCAGAAGGCGCGTTTCCCGCTTGGCGAGGCCCGTGTGGACGTGACGGAAGTGCCCGGCAAGCCCGGCTCGTATCGCGCGACGTGCTTTATCAAGCCGCACTTCCAAATGGAAGACCTGACGGCTTCGATTCGGCTCGTGGCCGACCTGCCGGCGGCGGCTGCCTGACGGCGAGCAACGCATGAACGTGCGGCGTGCGCTGGAGCGCCGCCGCTTCCTTCGCCATACATCGAATCGGAATACACATGGATACAGTCATCCTGCAGTTCAAGGACATCAAGGGCAACTCGCTGATCGACGGCTACGCCGACGGCATCGTGCTCTATTCGTTCAGCCACAGCGTCGCCATGCCGATGAACTCGGACACGGCCAACACCGAGCGCACGATGGGCCGCCCGACCTTCAGCGAGTTTTCGATCACGAAGGCGACCGACCAGGCAACCCCGGCCCTGTACGCGGCCTGCGCCGCGGGCACGAAGCTCGGCGATGCGACCATTTCGATCGGCCGCAACGAAGGCGGCAAGTTCATGCTGCTGATGAAATACGTGCTGAGCAACTCGATGATTTCGCACATCAGCACGGGCGGCGGCAGCTCCGAGATGTCGGATTCGGTCACGATCCACTTCACGCAGATGACGTCGCAATACACCCAGCAAAACACCGACTCGACGAAGAAAGGCAATGCCTCCTTCGGCTGGGATCTTGCCGCGAACAAGGCAGTCAGCGTGTCGTGATGAAGTGAATGCGGTGCGCCGCCCGAAGGTGGCGCACCCGGTAGTTTTGGGTTCTACGCTTACGTTATGTCGACCATGCGCCAGGGCTATCCGATGCCGCTGTTCGAGCGTCTCGTCGAGGATTCCGACGCCTGGCTCGAAGGCGAGGGCGCGCTGCGCGATTCGGTGGCGCGCGAGCTCTCGCGCCTGCTGAATGCGCGCTCGCGTTTGACGATGGCCGAGTTCACCCGCAGCGACTGCGGCGTGCTGGACTACGGCGTGCCCGACTTCTCGGAGCGGTCGTTGCGCTCGGGCGCCGATTGCGATGCGATCCTAGCGGCGGTGCGCCACGCGATCGCGCTGTTCGAGCCGCGGCTCGTCAACGTGGGCGTGAAGTTCGCCTTCCGCGGCGATAACAGCCGCGACGCGGTGCTCGTCGTCGAGGGCGACATTCGCGTCGAACGATCGGTCGACCACGTATTTTTCGAATTGGCGGCCGGCGCCGGCGCAAGCCGGGACGACCCGGACGGATGCTGACCGACATGGCGCCAGACGATATCCTCCAGTACTACAAACGTGAGCTGTCCTATTTGCGCGTGCAGGGCGCGGACTTCGCTCAGCGTTATCCGAAGGTCGCCTCGCGTCTCGCGTTGCACGGCACGGAGTCGCTCGACCCTCATACGGAGCGTTTGATCGAAGCGACGGCGTTTCTCGCGGCGCGCGTGCATCGCGATCTGGACCAAGCGTTTCCGCAAATTGCCTCGGCGCTGCTCGAGAACGTCTGCCCCTCGCTCGCCCAGACCGTGCCGTCGATGACCGTCGCTCAGTTCGAGCTCGATCCGACTCAAGGCAAGGTCACGGCCGGGTTTCGCGTGCCGCGCCATACCGGGCTGGCGGCGCTGACGGAAGACGGCGAAGCGTGCCGCTTCCGCACCGCATGGGAAACCGTGCTGTGGCCGCTCGTTATGGCCGATGCACGGTTCGGCGACGACGCGACGCTGCGCCTGCGGCTCGATTGCGAGCCCGGCGTCGACTTCTCCGAACTCGAAATCCGCACGCTGCGGCTGCACTTGCATGGTGACTGGATGGTCACGATGCCGCTGTACGAGTTGCTCGTCTCGGGCGTCGTGGGCGTCTCGCTCGCGCCCGCCGATGCGCCGCTCGTCCGTCTCGGGCAATCGGCGTGGCGCGAAGTGGGCTATGCCGAAGAGGACCGCGTGCTGCCGGCGCCGGCTCACGCGCATCCCGCCTACGGCCTGCTGCAAGAATATTTCGCCTTCCCGCGCAAATTTCATTTCTTCGATTTGGACGTGCCGGCCGGCGTATTCGGCAAGGGCCGCAGTTGCGAAATCGTTCTGCATCTCGATCGCATGCCGCGCGCTCGCGCCCTCGCGCACCTCGGCGCACAACATTTTCGGCTCGGCTGTACGCCCGTGATCAACTTGTTCGCGCAGACGACCGAGCCGATCGTCGTCGACGGGCGCCGCCACGAGCACCGTCTCGTCGCCGAGCAGAAGCGCGAGGCCATCACGGAGATCCATTCGATCGTCTCGGTCATCGCGTCGGATCCCGTCGCCGATCGCGCGATCGTGCTGCCGGGCTACACCGCGGTCGATCGCATGGATTTGGACGGCGAGAGCAAGCAATCGACATTTTGGTTCGCGCGGCGCGAGCACAGCGTGCGCGGCAATGTGCCGGGCGTCGACACTTACCTGAGCTTCGTCGATGCGAAGCACAACTTCGTCGATCCCGCCACGCCGGTCGTCTACGCGAACGTCCTTTGCACGAACCGCCGCCTTGCCGAACATGTCCCTATCGGCGCGCGCATGCTCGTCGAACGGGTGTCGCGCAATACGCGCGTGCGATGCCTCTATGAGCCCACGGCGCCGCGCGAGCCTGCGCTCGGCAGCGAAACGCTGTGGCAGTTGGTGTCGTTGCTCACGCGCAACTATCACTCGCTGGTCAGCGGCCCGAACGGCAGACGCGAGTTGCAGGAGATGCTGATGCTGTTCGCGTCGGAGGGCCTGCGCGAACAAGACCAAATTCGCGGCATCAGCCGCATCGGGGCGCGCCACGTCACGGCTCATGTGGGCGCCGACGCATGGCGCGGCTATTGCCGCGGCACCGAGGTCAATATCGAATTCGATGCGGACGCGTTCGTCGGCAGTTCGCCCCTGATGATGGCCGCCGTGCTCGCGCGCTTCTTCGCGATGTGCACCTCGGTCAACTCCTTCGTCCGGCTAGTGGTGTGCCGTGGAGATGAGATATGGAAGCAATGGGAACCGATGACCGGTTGCCAGCAGTTGCTCTGATCGAGCGGCTTCTCGCTCATCCTCATGACTTCGACTTGTTCCAGGCGATTCATTTGCTGGAATGCGCGCAGTCATGGGCGCGGCCGCTCGGAACGGGCGACGGCACGGACGAGGCGGTGCGCTTTTCGGGCCATGTGTCGCTGGCCTTCGAGCCGAGCGATATCCGCACCGTGCGCAGCCACGCTGCCGGCAACGATCGCGCCACCTATACCGTGAGCACGGCGGCGATGACGCTCGCCGGCGCGAGCGGACCGTTGCCGTTGGCGTTCACCGAATGGCTCTTGAGGCGCCGCGCGGCGCGCGAAACGGCGATGTCGGATTTCCTCGACATCTTCAATCACCGCTTCCTTTCGTTCTTGTATCGCAGCCGTCAAAAGCATGCGCCCGGGCTCAATGGGCGCGCACCCGATGATGCGACGCTGACGGCCTGCCTCGATGCGCTGGGCAATCTCGGCCTGCGCGCGGGCGAACGCGGGCCGGGCGGCGCGCGGCGCTGGTTGCGTCATGCGGGGCTGCTCGGGGGCGCCCCGCGCTCGATGTCGGGATTGCTGGCGTTGCTGTCCGACCGGCTTGGCGTCGCCGTGCGCGGCGCGCAGTTCGTCGGAGGCTGGCGCGAGCTCGACGCACGCGATTCGGCGCGCTTGTCGGGCCTTCGCGGCGCGGCTTCGCGTTTGAACGGCAGGGCGGTCGTGGGGCGGCGCTGCTGGGATCAAGCGGCGGGCGTTCGCATCGAGTTCGTCGATCTGCCCCAGGAACGGTTCGAGGCGCTGTTGCCCGGCGGCGCGCTGCACGCGCTCACCGCATGGCTCGTGCAATCGTATTTGGAACAGGACCTCGATGTCCATATCGTGCTGCGGCCCGCGCCTAGGAAGGCTGTGTTTGCCGTAGGCGGCGCGGGCGCGGCGCGGCTCGGGTGGACGTCGTGGCTCGGCGCGGCGCGCGGCGCGAGTCAGGATCCCAAGGCTCCGGCGCCCCTCGCGCCTGCCCGCTTCACGCTGCGCCTGCCCCCGTCCGCGGCGGCATGGCGTCCAACGAATGCATAACCCGGCCCATCATGGAAATTGACATTCGCACTTTGGTGAGCCGGCTCAACCCGGCGTGCAAGCATGCCATGGAGCTTGCGGCGCAGCTGTGCGTACGGCAGACGCATTACAACGTCGATGTCGAGCACTTCCTGCTGCAATTGCTCGAATCGGATGCGCCCGACTTGCGCGTCATTCTCGAGCGCTTCGAGATCGCGTCCGACGACGTCTGCGCCCAACTGCAAAAAGCCGTCGATCAGTTCAAGCGCGGCAATGGCCGCACGCCCGCACTATCGCCGAACTTCTCGCGTTTGTTCCAAGAGGCTTGGCTTCTCAGTTCGATGCTGCTCGGACAGCAGCAGATTCGCTCGGGCACGGTCCTGCTCGCATTGCTCGAAGTGGACAGCCTGCGCGGGTTGTTGCTCGAGTCGGCGCCCTCGCTGCTGAAGATCGCGCGCGCGACGCTGCGCGAATCGTTGCCGTCCGTGCTGGCCGCGTCGACCGAAGACGGCGGGCAGGCGGCGGCGCCTGCAAGCGGTGCGGCGGCGGGCGGTGCATCCGCCGCGCAAGCCCCGCTGCCGGCGATGCCGTCGGCAGCGGGGCGCGGGCCAGGCGGCTCGGCGCTCGCGCAGTACACGGTCGATTTGACCGAACTGGCTCGCGAAGGAGCGATCGATCCGATTTGCGGACGCGATCTGGAGATTCGTCAATTGATCGACGTGCTGCTGCGCCGGCGCCAGAACAACCCGATCCTCACGGGCGAGGCCGGCGTCGGCAAGACCGCCGTGGTCGAAGGTTTCGCCCAGCGCATCGTGCAAGGCCAGGTGCCGCCCGCATTGCGCAACGTCACGGTGCGCTCGCTCGATCTCGCGCTGCTGCAAGCCGGCGCGGGCGTGAAAGGCGAGTTCGAGAATCGGCTCAAGTCGGTCATTGCCGAAGTGAAGGCGTCGCCTGTGCCGGTGATTCTCTTCATCGACGAGGCGCACCAGTTGATCGGCGCTGGCGGCAGCGAGGGGCAGGGCGATGCCGCCAATTTGCTCAAGCCCGCGCTCGCGCGCGGCGAGTTGCGCACGATCGCGGCCACCACCTGGGCCGAGTACAAGAAGTACGTGGAACGCGATCCGGCGCTCGCGCGCCGTTTCCAAGTGGTCAAGGTCGATGAGCCCAGCGAGGCGGTAGCCATCGAAATGCTGCGCGGCATGGTGCCCAAGCTCGCGCATCATCACGGCGTCGAAATCGTCGACGAGGCCGTGCGCGACGCCGTCAAGCTGTCGCATCGCTATATCTCGGGGCGTCAGTTGCCGGACAAGGCGATCAGCGTGCTCGATACGGCGTGCGCCCGCGTGGCCATCGGGCAAAGCGGCGTGTCGCAGGATCTCGAGGCGTTGGGCCGGGCGCTCGAAGCGGGCGAGAACCAGTTGCGCGTGCTGCGCCACGAAGCCGCGACGGGCAGCGATCATGCCGATGCGATCGCCGCGTTGACGAAACAACTCGAAGAACAGCGCGCCAAGCATGCGCGGCTCGCCGATAAGCTCGCCACCGAGCGGCGCGCGGTGGAAGAGATCCTCGCATGGCGGCGCAAGATCGCCCGCCAGGTCGAGGCGCAAGAGCCGGCCGAAGAGGGCGAGGACGCCGAGTCGTTGCTGGCCAACCTCGGGCGCCTCGAGAAAGGCCTCGAGGCCGTGCAGAACGACGAGCCGATGGTGCCGGTATACGTCGATTCGGCAATGGTGGCCGAGGTCATCTCCGGCTGGACCGGTATCCCGGTCGGCCGGATGCTCGCCGATGAGCTGCACACGGTGCTGTATCTGCACGACAAGCTGGCCGAGCGCGTGGTCGGACAGGACGAGGCGCTCGACGCCATCGCTCGACGCGTGCGCACGTTCCGCGCCGATCTGGACGACCCGAGCAAGCCCGTCGGCGTGTTCCTGCTGGTCGGCCCGAGCGGCGTCGGCAAGACGGAGACCGCCGCTGCGCTAGCGGACACGTTGTACGGCGGCGAGCGCAACATGATCACGGTGAACATGTCGGAGTTCCAGGAAGCGCACAGCGTGTCGGGCCTCAAAGGCGCGCCCCCGGGCTATGTGGGCTACGGGCGCGGCGGCGTGCTGACCGAGGCAGTGCGGCGCCGGCCGTACAGCGTCGTGCTGCTCGACGAGATGGAGAAGGCGCATCCGGACGTGCTCGAGCTGTTCTTCCAAGTATTCGACAAAGGGATCATGGAAGACGGCGAAGGCGTGCCGATCGACTTCAAGAATACGTTGATCCTGCTCACCTCGAACGCAGCGCAGGAGGTCATCACCGAAGCGAGCCAGGGGGGACGCCGGCCGCCGCCGGAGGAATTGATCGAGCGGCTGCGCCCTGCGCTGCTGCGCCAGTTCAGCCCCGCGTTCCTCGGCCGGCTCGTGCTCGTGCCGTACTACCATCTAGGCGACGCCCAAATCGCAGCGATCGTCAATCTGAAGCTGAACCGGCTCGCGGAGCGTTTCGCGCGCAACCATCACGCCCAGTTGACCTGGGACGACGACTTCGCGCGCGTCATCACCGAGCGCTGCAAGGAAGTGGATAGCGGCGCGCGCAACGTGGATCACATTCTCACGCACATCGTGCTGCCGGAACTGGCGCGCGAGGTGCTCGAGCGAATCTCGGTGGCCGAGCCGTTCTCCGCCGTTCGTTTGAAATTCACACCGACGGGCGGCCTCGCGTTCAGCTTCGCGGCGGGCGACGGAGTCTGACATGCCGGCAGTCACGACGGTCCAGACGGGCAGCTTTCTTTCGGTCAGTACGCCGTTCGGGGCGGATGTATTGCTGCTCGAAGGTTTCTCGGGGCGCGAGGCGATCTCCGAGCCGTTCCACTTCGAGCTGCGCATGCGCTCGAGCAACGCGGCGCTATCGGCGGCCTCCATCGTCGGTCAGAGCGCGACCGTGGCGCTGCAGACCCAGGGCGGATCGGCGCGCTACTTCAACGGCATCGTCACCCGCTTCGCGCAGGTGGGCGCCGATGCGGCGAACGGCTACTACTCGGCGGCGCTCGCGCCGCGTTTGTGGCTGGCCACGCTCGGCAGCGACCGCGTGATCTATCAGAACCTGAGCGTGCTCGACATCATTCAAAAGGTGCTGGCTCCCTTCAACGTCACGGTGAAGCAGAGCACGACGGGCACGTACGCGGCGCGCGAATACTGCGTTCAGTACGACGAGAGCCCGTTTCAGTTCATCTCGCGGCTCATGGAAGAAGAGGGCATCTTTTACTTCTTCACGTTCGCGAACGGCAGCCATACGATGGTGCTCGCGGATAGCCCGTCCGCGCACGAGCCGATAGCCGGCGCTTCGCAATTGTGGTTCTCGAGCGATTCGGCGGCGCACGACCCGTCCGAGCGCGTGAGCGCGTTCGAACTCGTTACCGGACTGACCGAACGCACGCATATCGTCGCCGATTACGACTTCACGTCGGCAGCGGTCTCCACGGGGACTTCGTCGGCATCGAGCGGGGTGACGAACGGGACGCGCTATACGTTTCCGGGGCGCTATGCGCAGGCGTCTGACAGCGCGCACACTGCCGATTTGCGGCTCGCGGCGCTGCAGATCGGCCAGCAGACCGGTCGCGGCGCCAGCGCCTGCTATGCGCTCACGGCCGGGTCCAGCTTTACGCTCGGCGGTCATGCCAACAGCGCGGTCAACACGACCTATGTCGTGCGCGCCGTCGAACACAGCGCGGCGAACGACGTTTACAAGAACGAATTCGTCGTGTTTCCCTCGTCGGTTCCGTTCCGTCCGCCGCTCGTCACACCGCGGCCCGTGGTTGCGGGCAATCACACGGCGACGGTATCGGGCTCTTCCGGCGAGGAGATTTGGACCGATTCCTTTGGGCGGATCAAGGTCAAGTTTCATTGGGACCGCTCCGACAGTCAGAACGAGAACACGTCGTGCTGGGTGCGCGTCGCGCAGACCGTCGCGGGAAGCGGCTGGGGGCACTTCTTCCTTCCGCGCGTCGGGCACGAGGTGATCGTGAGCTATGTCGACGGCGATCCGGACCGCCCGCTCGTGACCGGCAGCGTGTACAACCAATCGAGCACGCTCCCGTATGCGCAGCCGTCCATGCAGACGCGCAGCACCATCATGTCGCGCTCGTCCAAGGGCGGCAGCGCAGGCAATGAAATCCGCATGGAGGATAAGACCGGCAGCGAGGAGTTGTACTTGCATGCCCAGAAAGACATGACCGTGTCGATCGAGAATGCGCTTGCGACCACCGTGATCGCAGGCAACGAGACGCATACGATTCAGAAGGGCGACCGCACGGTGGACGTGCAGACGGGCAAGGAAACGTACACGGTCAAGGGCACGCGCTCGCTCGACGTGACCGGCGACGAAACGCATACCAACCACGCGAAGTACACGCACGATGTGACGGGAGACTACACGCTCAAGGTGAGCGGCAATTTGACGATCGACGTGAGCGGGTCCATCACGTTCAAATCCGGCACGTCGTTGACCTCGCAGGCCGGCACCTCGCTCTCCAATCAAGCGGGCACCACGCTCGAGAACAAGGCCGGCACCACGCTCACACTCGAGGGGCTCGAGGTGCAGTGCAAGGCGTCGGCCGCGGCGACGGTCGACGGCGGCGGGATGCTGACCGTGAAGGGCGGCCTCGTGAAGATCAATTGACGCTGCCGCCTACCTGACGAACGACCGCCATGTCCGAGCCCAAGCCTACGAGTCTCCCGCTTTCCCCGGCCGCGCCGCCGGGCGCGCTCGCGCGCACCGTGATCGAGCAGCGCGATGCGAGCGGCGCCGTGACCGGGCGCACGTCGACGGCGGGCGGCGTGCCGCACGGCGCCATGACGCGTTGCACGCCCGACGGCAGGCCGACCTTGGAAGCGCAGTATGCGCACGGGGTCTTGTCGGGGCAGATGCGTGCGTTCGATCCGCCGGGGGTGCCCGCGAAAGAGGCGCATTACGTCGATGGCAAGGAACATGGCGTGACGACGCTGTATCAGGATGGCCGCGTCGCGGCACGGCAGTGCTTCGCGGCGGGCGTGCTTCAGGGCGAAAGCGTGTCGTATGCGCCGTCGGGCCAAGTCACGTCGCGGCTTCCCTATCTAGCCGGCAAGCTCGAGGGCGAAGCCGTGTATTTGCACGAAGGCGTGGTCGTGCGGCGCGCGCGATACCGCGCGGGCGTGCTCGAGGGCGAAACGCGCGAGTACGCCGCGGACGGCACGCTGGTGCAGAGCCTTCCGTATCGCGCTGGTTTGTTGCATGGAACGGCGCGCCGCTTCGGCCCGGACGGCCAGGTAATGGCCGAACGACGCTACGCAAGCGGCAAGCCGCAAGAGGCATGGCGCAGCGTCGACGCGCCCGTTGCCGGCGCGGCGGGCGGGCTGCCGAAGATCGTCGCTAACTTCGAGAAATGGGTGAAGGGCTGAGCCATGGGCATTCTCGTCACCACCGGCACCACGTTGCAATGCAGCTTCGGCGTGGCGCCTTCGTCGCTGAACGTGCTCCCCACTGCGTGCGTCATGTCGGGCGCGCCGGCCGCGACCATCATGGACAACGCGCCCATGGTCAACGTCATGCCGTTCGGCATGTGCAACTGCCCGGCCAACCCGCAGGTGGCGGCCGCCACGGCGGCGGCGCTGGGCGTGCTCACGCCGATGCCGTGCGTGCCGGTCACGGCGGCGCCGTGGGCGCCGGGCTCGCCGACGGTGCTGGTCGGCGGTATGCCCGCTTTGCAGGACAGCTCGAAATTGATGTGCAACTGGGGCGGCGTGATCCAGATCGTCGCGCCGGCGCAATTCACCACCATGGTTCCCTGAGGACGAGTCCCGATGCCTTACGTTTTTTCCATGACGGCCCGAATGGCGACGATTGCGGCGTGCTGCATTCTGCTGCTATGCGTGCTGCTGTTCCTGCTCGGCGTCGAGATCGGTGCGCGGTATGCCACGCCCGATGCGCCTGCCGCATCTGCCGCGCCTGCCGCCGCGGCTGCGGCTGCGAGCGCGGGCGCTGCGGCCTCCGCCGCGCCCGCTTCCAATGCTTCTTGAAATCTGTCAACGGTAATCGCTTATGTCTACGCTTCACAGTTCGTGTCCCGCACCGCACCGGCGTCGCATCGAGGCACGCGCGCTGCGCGCGCTCGCCGGTCGCGTTGCGGCCGCTTTGACGATCGGCGTTTCGCTCTTCGCGGGAACGGGAATGGGCACGGCCGCCGCGGCCGGTACGGTGGCGGCTGTGCCTGCCGCCGCCGCGGCGCCGGCCAGCGCGCCGCTCGTGCTGACGCCTACCGGGCTCGTGCGCATGCCCGACGGACGCCTGCTCGCGCCTGAGTTCGCGCGCATCGTGAACCGCGGCGAATTGGTGGTGGCGATGCTCGGCGTCGATCAGCCGCCGTTCTTCGAGACGCGCAACGGCCGCCTGCAGGGCATCGACGTCGAGATTGCCGACGAACTGGCCGCCAAGCTCGGCGTCAAGGTGCGCTTCAACCGCGACGCGAAGACCTTCGACGGCGTGGTCGGCCTGCTCGCGAACGGCGACGCCGATGTGGCGATCAGCAAGCTGTCGCGAACCTTGGCTCGCGCCGAGATCATCAGCTTCAGCACGCCGTATGTCCGGCTGCATCGCGCCCTCTTGCTCAATCGCATCAACTTCGCGCAGGTGGCGCACGGGCGTACCGCGCCGGACGTGATCCGCTCGTACGACAGCACGATCGGCGTGGTGATGAACTCGTCTTACTCGCAATATGTGCGCACCAACTTTCCCGATGCGAAGGTCAGACCGTACCCGAGCTGGGATGCGCTGCTCGGTGCGCTCGACAAGGGCGAGGTGACGGCGGCCTACCGCGACGAATTCGAAGTGAAGCACGTCCTCAAAAGCAACCCGACGGCATCGCTGAAGCTACGCGTGGTCACGCTGGACGATCTCGACGACCCGATCGCAATCGGGGTGAACGTATCGACGCCCGCCATGCTCGCGTTCGTCAATCAGTTCCTGAGCGAACGCAGCAAGAAGCTCGACGTCAAGACGTTGCTGCAGGCAACCGATAACTAAAAAGACAGCGCATCTCGGAGACCGAACGATGAATACGAAAAAGCTTTATGCCTTTGCCGTGAACCCGTGGGTGGTGATCGGCGCGCTCGCGCTCGGCAGCGCTTTCGGCTTGTTGCTTCCCGCGATGGCGGCGAAGCTGGAGGTGATCGGCGATCTTTACGTCAACTTGCTGAAGATGACGACCTTGCCGTTCATGGTATCGGCGGTGATCTTCAGCCTGCAGCGCCTCTTTCGCGATGGCGGCACCTCGCGCCTGCTGCTGCGCGTGGTGATCGTTATCCTCGGCGCATCGGCGACGGTCGCGCTCGTGGGCGCGATCGTGCTGCTGACGATGCGGCCCGGCGTCAATATTTCGACGGCGACGATGCATACGTTCGGCGCGATGGTGGGCAGCGACGATTCGGGCTCGAACGAGACGGTGATGAGCCTGTACGGAACGGACACCATGCCGAAGACCATCGGCTTGACCGACATGCTCAAGAGCCTCGTCCCGAGCAATATTTTTGCGGCGCTGGCCAGCGGCGACGCACTCAAGGCGTTGGTGTTCGCACTGTTGTTCGGCCTGGCCGTTGGCCGCGTGCCGGAACGCATCTCCGTGGGCCTGAGCCAAGCGCTCGAAACCGTGTATCACGCGTGCCAGAAGCTCATGCATTGGCTCAGCTATCCGCTGCCGCTGATCTTGTTTTGCATGAGCGCGGCGCAATTGGGCAAATCGGGCGTAGGACCGTTGCATGCGATGCTGCAATTCGTCATTGCGTTCTTCGTCGTGGCGCTGTTGCTGCTCGTCATTGCCGCCACCATCATCTGGAAGCGCTCGGCCAATTCGCTCGGCAGCACGCTCGATGCGCTGCGCGCGCCGTTCGCACTGGCACTCGCGACGCGCAACAGCGCCGCTTGCATGCCGAGCATGATCGAAAGCCTCGTCGACCGGCTCGGCTTCGCCCGTTCGCGCGTCGAGTTGATGGTGCCGCTGACGGTGTCGCTCCTGCGCGTCGGGCCGATGGTCTACTACGTGTGCGCAACGCTGTTCATCGCGCAGCTCTACGGCAAGCACCTCGGCGTGGCCGAAGTCGCCACCGTCTTGCTCGCGTCGGTTCTGGCGGGCTTCGCATCGGCGGGGATGACCGGCCTCGTGACAGTGTCGCTGATCGGCATGACCTGCGTCTATCTGAGCCTGCCCTTCGAGGCGGCTTTCATTCTGTTTCTTGCAGTCGATCCGCTGTGCGACATGCTGCGCACGCTGATCCTCGTCATCGGCAATACGGCGGCCGTGTCGATCATTTGCCCCCGGCCGCTCAAGCTCTAGAACCGGCCATGGCGCTGATAGGCATCTTAGGCGGCATGGGGCCGCTTGCCACCGTCGATTTCATGGAACGGGTGATCGCGTTGACGAGCTCGGCCGGGGCCTTGTGCGACCAGCAGCATCTGCCGTTGCTGGTGGCGCATCTGCCGCATATTCCCGACCGGTCGGAGGCGTTGCTCGGCACCGGCGAAAGCCCGTTGCCGGCGCTGCTGCACGGCATCGACATGCTCAACCGCAACGAGGTGGAGCTCATCGTCATACCATGCAACTCGGCCCATCACTGGTACGACGCGATGCGCGCCGAGAGCCGTGCGCCGATCATTCACATCGCCGAGGCAAGCGTGGCGGCGTTGCCCGCGGGCGTCGGGCGCGTGGCCGTGCTTGCGACGGGCGGCACCTTTCATTGCGGGCTCTATCAGCGCATGCTTGCTGCGCGCGGGTTCGAATCGATCGAGCCGGACCTCGACACGCAGCGGCACATCGATGCTTGTATCCGCGACGTCAAGGCGGGGAAGATCGGCGCATCGACCGAACACCTCGCCCTTGCGCTGGACTGGTTCGTTCGTCATGGAGCGAAGGCGGGCATCCTGGGCTGCACCGAGCTGCCGCTTGCCGCACAGCAGATGGACGCTCCGCCGATCCCGATGATCGACAGCACGCTCGAGCTCGCGCGTGCGACGGTATCGTACGGTCTCGCGCACGGCTGGAATCAGGCGCTATGAACAAGTTGAGACAACTGCCCAATTCGGCGCTGCTCCTGCTCTTGTGCGTGCTGCTCGGCAGTGTCGCGGGCGCGTTCGCCGAGCCCGTGGGCGAGGCTGCCTATGCCGTCGGCCAACTCTACATTTCGATCGTCAACATGGCTGCCGTCCCCTTGCTCGTGGTGGCCATGTTCTTCGGGCTGCGCCAGCTCATGGGGCTGCCGCGTCCCGGCCTGCGCATCGGCACGATGCTGATGTTGGCGCTTGCTCTCGTCGCGCTATCCGCGCTCGTCGGGACGCTGGCCGGCGTGATGGCGGCGCCCGGCTTGCACTTGACGCAAGCCGCACACGCCGAGCTTGGCCGCCTGATCTTGTCGAGCGGCGGCGATGCCGGCGAGGTGCGCATGGCGCTGTTCTCCCAAGGGGCGGACGGCATACCCGAGCATCTGTTCGCCCTGACCGAAATCGTCCCCGATAATTTCTACAGCGCGCTCGCGAACGGCCGGGCGCTCGGCATCCTGACCTGCACGATCTTCTTCGGCATGGCGTTCGCCGCCTTGTCCGCCGAACGGACGAAGGTGCTCAACGGAATCTTCGAGAGCATCTACCGCACGCTCGAAGCGCTGATCGATTACGCCAACCTGCTGTTGCCCGTGCTGGTGTTCGGTACGGCGGCTCATATGGTCGCGCATATGCCGCGCGAGGTCCTATCGGCGATGGGCGGCTTCATTTCCGTCTTCGTGATTTCGGCGGGCGTATTGTCGTGCATCGCGCTGGCCACGATCGCGACGCGCACGGGCGTCTCGTTCGGCCGCGTCGTCGCCTGCCTGCGGGCGCCGATGTTGGTCGGATTCACCTCCGGCACCGCGACGGCAGCGATCCCCCACACGATCGAGGCGATGAGCGCCAAGCTCGGCTTCAGTCGCGGCGTGGCGGATCTGGTCGTGCCGTTCGGCGCAGTATTCCTGCGCGCCGGCTCGGCGCTTTATTTCGCGCTCGTCGCCTCCTTCGTTGCGAACTTGTACGGCAACTCGCTCAATCTGGGCGACTGTGTAATGATCTGCGCCGCCTCCACGGTGGCCGCTTTCGCATCGGCAGGGCGCAACGGCGTGGGCGGCATTGCCGTCGCGGGGATCGCATTGTCGCTGCTGCGCCTGCCCGTGGAGGCGGCTTTGGTGATATTCGTCGGGATCGATCTGATTTGCGACGGACCGCGCAATCTGCTGAGCCTGCTGTCGACCTGCATGGTCGTGGCGCTGGCGTCGGGGGGCTTGCAAGCCGATCGGGCCGCTAGCCCGCAACCGAGCGCGATGCCGCATCGCGATTCGGTGGTCGTGCGCCTGGCGTTCACGCGGGCGCAGCTGGCGGTGGTGGCGGGCTGCGCCGTCGTGGCGGCTTCTTTGATCGTAGTCATGGGTATTGGAGTGGGGGCAAGATGACGGACTGGCGACGCTTTGCGGGACAGCCTTCCTTCGTGCGGGGCAGCGTGCTGCGCGATGCGCGCGCGGGCTCGCGCGCGACGAGGTTAGCGGCGCGCGGCGAGACGGCTCGCATCCGGCGCTGGGCCGCGGGCCTGCTGGCGGCGGTGTGCTTGGGGGGACTGGGCGGGTGCTCGATGCTGTTTCCGTCGGGCGACAAAGTGAAATGGGACGAGCTCACGCTAGCGGCGAGCGACGAAGCGAACAACGACAGCCCGGTCGCCGTCGACGTCGTGTTCGTGACCGACAAGACGCTGCTCGCGCGTGTGGCGGAGCTGCCTGCTTCGAAATGGTTTGCCGTGCGCGGCGATCTTGCCGCCACCTTTCCCGATTCGATCCGCTACCAAAGCTGGGAGCTCGTGCCCGGTCAACGGCTCGTGGTCCCCGGAGAAAAGCTTCGAGGCCCGCGCGTGGCGGGCGTCTTCGTATTTGCGGACTACTCGGGGCCGGGCGCCAATCGCGTTCGCATCGAGCGGTTCAATGGCCGGCTCGTCGTGCAGCTGGGCGACAACGCATTTTCCGTTTCGAGTGTGAAATGACCGAACTTCGCTGTTCCTTCGATCGCCGGCTCGCGGCGCCGCCGTGCGCCAGCCGGGCCCCTCTCCTTGGCGGGAGGGGCCGTCATGTCTGAGCGACTCATTCCCGTCGTCGACCGCGTCGAGTGGTTCGAGGGCATGCTGCTGGCGCCGCAGCACTTCCAACTGCTCGGCGCGCGTGTCGACTCGCTCGTCGCTTGGCAGAGCTTGGCGGCGGCCCCGTTCAGTTGGGGCGTGCGGCGCCTCGTGTTCGACGAGGGGTTGCTCGCGGCCGGCGTCGTGCGCGTGCTTGCGCTCGAGGCCATCATGCCGGATGGCACGGCGGTGTCGTACTCGGCCGAAGTCGCTCAGCACGGCCGGCTCGAGCTGTCGCTCGCCCCGTTCGCGGAGCGGCTCGCCACGGCTGCGCTCGAGATCTATCTCACGCTGCCCGTCGCTTCGTCGGCGCGCGCAGAGTCCGACATGCGCCGGTTCCGCTCGGTGGCGGGAGAACCGGTGGAAGACGACACCTCGGGCGCGCCGCCGGCCGACATTCCCCGCCTCGTGCCGAACCTCGCGCTCGAAGTGGGCGAAGTGCCCTCCGGGCGCTTCGTGTCGCTGTGCCTGGGTGCCGTCTACAAGGACAATGAAGTCGTCAAGCTCGGAGAGCGTCAACCTCCGCTGCTGGAAGTGGCGCGCGACAATCCGCTGTGGAAGGCGGTCGCGGGGCTGCTCGGCCAAGTGCGCGGCAAGGCGGCGTTCGTCGCACGCCAGACGGCCATCCCCTCGTCGAAGGCGGACGATCGCCTGACCCAGCTCGAGCTGAAGGACCGCCTGCGCAGCCTGCTTTCGGCGCTGCCGCTGGCCGAGGCCGTGTTGCGCACGCCGCATCTGCATCCGCTTGCGCTCTATCATGCCCTGGCTGCGCTGCATGGCTCGCTTTCGATGCTCGCACCCGGTGGCCTGCCGCCCGTTCCGCCGGACTACGATCATGCCGATCCGCTCGCCGTTTTCACGCCGCTGCTCGGCTCGTTGCGCGAAGCGATCGCCGAAGTCAGCGAAGGGTACCGCGAGCGCAAGTTCCGCTACGGCAACGAGATGTTCGAGATCGCCTTGCAAGCGCAGTGGGTGCAAGGGCGGCTGATCATCGGTTTGCGCGGCCAATCGGATCGAGATCTGCTCGCTTGGATCGATGGCGCAGTGATCGGCTCCGAATCGGTCTACGCGTCGCTGCGCAGCCGGCGCGTGCTCGGCGCGGCGCGCCGCGCGGTGGAATACGCGGAAGAACTCGGCATACGCTCCGGCTCCGGCTACCTGCTGTTCGAGGTGCAAGCCGATCCCGCGCTCGTGCGCGCAGGCGAGGCCCTCGTCATCAGCAATCCGAACGAAGGGGCCAGCGCGCAGCGGCCTCAGGAAATGCTGCTATTCACGAAAGACTGACGGCGTACACCAAGATGGCACGCACCCGTATCGAAACGAAAGAGAACGACCTCGCGATGGATCAGTTTTGCGCGTTCCTCGACGAACTCGTCAAATCGCAACGGCGTTTCTCCGAAGCGGCCGAGACCGATGCCGAGCAAGCCGCGCAAGGCATGTCGCGGCATCTTTTGAACGTGCTCGAGATTCAGACGCTGCAGTCGCGCCGCGACAGCACGCGCTTCGACATCGAGAACGTGGCGGACGCTCGCTACCTCAAAGCCGTCCTCGCCGACGAACTGCTGCTCAACACGCCGTGGGCCGGACGCGAGCGCTGGACCGCGTACTTGCTCGAATCGTCGCTGTTCCGCACCAACATCGCGGGCGATCTCGTCTTCAAGAAGATCGAGGAATTGCTGTCGGACCGCGAGCCGTCGCGCCGCGAAATCGCTCGGCTGTACCTCTTTGCGCTCGCGATGGGCTTTCAGGGGCGTTTTCGCGGCGCGGGCGAGCAGGCCGATGCGCGGCTGCGCAGCTATCGAGAGGAGCTCTACGAATTCATCTATCAGCGCCGTGCCGATTTGGGCGGGCGCGACCGTGTGGTGGCCGAATCCGCGTATGCGAATACGCTTTCCCATATCGCGCCGCGCAAGCTGCCGACCGTCAGCCGCTGGAGCGTCATGACGCTGCTCGCGGTCGTGGCGTTGCTCGCGATCTCGGAGATGCTGTGGCTGTGGCAGTCGTGGCCCGTGCGTCAGGCCCTGCACGGCGATACCGTCGTGGGAGCGAGCTCATGAACGCCTTGCATCGTTCGTTCATTGCGGGGGCGGCGCTATGCTGACGAGCAATCTATTCCTATTGTCGGTCGCCGTGCTGATCGTCGTCGTGCTCGTCGTGCTCGGCGCGGTTTTCTGGATCGCGGCGCATAGTGCACAGAACAAGCCGGCCGCCGATCGCAAGATCGTGCGGTTGCGCACCGATTCGCTGCGCAATGCGTTTCGTCATGCCGTCGAGTTGATCGAAGGCAACATCGCCTCGCGCAGCGAGCGTTACAACGTGCCGTGGGTCATCGTCCTGAACGAGGGCGACGACCCGCGCCCGCTGCCGATCGCGCAGGCGGGCGTCGCGAGCGTCTTGAGTTCGGAGGCGGCAAACCCGGCCGCCATCCAAGGCATCTCGTGGAATTTCTTCGATCGTGGCGTGGTGATCGACATCAAGGCCGCGTACCTCGGCTCGCCCGACGAAAGCAGCGACGAAAAGCCGTGGGACGAATTTCTGAGCCTGTGCCGCAACTACCGGCCGCAGCGGCCGTTCGATTCCGTCGTCGTGACCGTGCCGGCTTCCATGCTGCTCGCCGACCATCCCGACACGCGGCTCGAATTGGAGCGCCACGCAAAGCTCGCGCATCGCCGGCTATGGCTTGCACAGAATCGCTTCGCGATGCGCTTCGCCGTCTACGTCGTCGTGACCGGCTGCGAGAGCCTCGAAGGCTTCGCCGGGTTCGCGCGCGCATTGCCCGAGCCGCTGCGCGCGAGCATGCTGGGCTGGTCTTCGCCGTTCGATCTTTCCACGACCTACCAATCGAGCTGGGTCGATGCCGCGATGGGCAGCATCGAGCGCGCGGTGTCCGACGCAAGTGCCGAGTTGTTCACGCTCGATACGGGCATGCTGGACGTGCAAGGGTGTTTGCTGCTGCCCGCGCGTGTCGATGCGATGCGCGCGCAGTTGCAGCTGTATGTCGATGAACTGATGCGGCCGAGCGCCTACCACGAGCCGTTCTTCTTCCGCGGCATCTACCTGACCGGCGACAGCGGCGAGCTCGCGCAACAGGGCGCAGACCGGCCGCAGGCAGGCGACGCGTCGGCGCCCGATGCGCCCGAGGCCCTCGATCCGTACGACGAGCACCGCGAGCCGCGCTTCGCGGCGGAGGCGGGCGCCGACACCGGCGGGCCGGAGCACGACGGGCACGACCCAAGCCGGGCGTTGAACGACCTCATGCTGCAGCCGGCCTTCTTGCGCGATTTGTTCGAGAAGAAGGTTTTCCTCGAATACGGGTTGACGCGGCCGTCGCGCTCGCAACACCTCACTCGGCCCCTGCTGCATCGCGCGGTGCGGTGGGGGGCGATTGCCATGCTGGGAGGCTGGACGATCGGGCTCACGGGCGCCACGCTCGTGCTGAGCCATCGCAACCCGCGGCTCGTCGCCGCATTGAACGAACTGCACCTCGATTCGCAGGAACGCGACGCCGCCGCGCGCGGCGGCGAGGCTCTGCCGTCGGATTGGTACCGCAAGAAGACGTTGTCGCTGATCGGCATGAACGATCAACACATCGGCACGCTCTGGACCGTGTTCATGCCCGGTTCATGGAGCGCATTCGACGATTTGGACGAACGCGTGCGGGCTCGCTTCGAACACGAGTTCGGCGAGATCGCACTGACGGCGCTCGAACGCGAGATGCTGCTGCGCGTGAGCCGCATGACCGGCGTGACGAGCGATCCGAGCACCGGCCAACTGATCGTCGGCGCCGATTGCGCGGCTCCGGCGCTGAGCAACGATTCCCCCGTGGTGAGTAGCTTGGCGGTCGAAGATTTGCCTGCGATGCAAGCCATGCAGCGCTACGTCGCTACGATCGATCAGCTGGACGCAGCTCTGGCGGCCATGCAGCGGTTGCAGCGACCGTCTTCGGGCAACGAAGAAGCGCTACGGCTCGTGGTGCGCTATGCGTTCGGCGTCGAGCTGCAGGGCAACGTCGCCGGCAGCCTGCGCTACTTCTATCGCGACGCTTCGCGCCGCGGCGGCGCGTATTCGGCGGACGGCACGGGCGGTTTGAATACGCCGGCGATTCGCGAGGCGGTGCGCTGCACGTTCGACAAAGGCGCGCAGCAACTCGATGCGCAGATGTTCACGGCCAACCCGCTACTCACGGCCGAACGCGCGGTGACCGCACAAATCGACGCGTTGTCGGTCGGCAGCATCGGCCTTGGCGATTTTGCGCAGACGGACGGCAGCTATCAGGCGATCGTTTCCGGCATCGATACGCAGCAACGTCTGCTCGCCTCGGGCAAGGCGGGCTGGATGCACCAAGCTCAGTTCAACCCCGGCCCCGTGTGGGAGCGCACGTTCGTGCGCGCCACGCAAAACCGGTTGCTCGGTGCCGACCTCGTCGCGCAAACGCGGGAACGTTCGGCCACGGCCTTTCAGGCGTTTACGAGCGAAATGGCGCAGCGCTTCGGCGGCCCCGATGGCGCCATCGTATGGGTGGACAAGGATGCGCGCTACGCGGTTTCGCCGGCACGGCTCGCATTGCGCGACGGCTTGGCCAAGTTGTTGGCGCAGCCGTTCATGGTGGCGCCGCGCAATCTATCGTTGCCGACGGTGGCCGACGGCTCGATCGTGACGTGGGATCGCACGCGGCTCGATCAAGCGATTGCGCTCGGCGACGAGCGCAAGAAGTATCTGACCGATGGCCTCGCGACCTTGCCCGATGCCGTTCGGCCCGCCGTGCAGCAGGCGCTCGATGCACAGTTTGCGCGCCTCGTTCTCGATCAAGTGGCGTCCGCGGCGTCCGTGGGGCCCACGGACGGCGATCCGAACAGCGCGGCCTTCGAGGCGGCGCGCCCCCGGCTCGTGAAGATCCGCGCCGCGCTTGCGGAAATGGGGGCGAATGCGCAGGCGGCCGATCTGGACACGTTCGTTTCGAGCGACGCCATGCAGCATCTTCGCCTGGTGGACACCATGCTGACGCAATCGGATCTGTACGCGACGCGCCCGGCTTACAGCGGATCCACGACGGTCAAGCCGGTGCTCGCGGCATTCGGCGTCAACGATGCGGCCGCGCTGAACGCGTATCTGCAGCAGCAATCGCTGCGGGCGCTCACGCTGGGCAAAGATGCGAAGACGTATCTGGCGGCGCTCGATGCCGCCGATGCGAACTCGCCGCTCGCACAGCGTTGGCAGGCGATCGTCACCGATCTGGAGCGTTACCAGCTCAAGAACCCGAACAGCAGCTTGCTGATGCTCGAGCAATTCTTGCAGACCGTTGCGGCCGACCCCAACGCGGGCGATTGCGTCGACCGCTTCCCCCCGCGCCCGGCCGGCGTGGGCGGCGATTACTTCACGACGCTGCATATGCGGCTTTACGACGGCCTGCTGACGCGCTGCGGCTCGAGCTATGCGAATACGTTGAGCCGCGAGTGGGATGGTTTCGCGTCGGCGTTCAATCAGAGCGTGGCCTGGCGCCGGCCGTTCAGCAGCCCCGCGCGGTCGGTGAAGCTGAACGACGCGGACGCAATGCCTGCCGATTTCGGCGAACTCGGTGCGGCATTGAAGCGCTACGAACAGGTGGCTTCCTCGTTACGTTCGGCGGGCGGCCCCGGTGCGCGAGCGATTCATGCCGATGCAGTGCGCCGCTTCGTCGAGCAGTTCGATCCTGTCGATGCGTTGCTCGCGCCGCTTTATCCCGCTGCGGACGGCACGATCGCGGGCTACGACGTCAACGTCGACTTCCGCGCCGACCGCACGGCGGAAGTGGCCGGCAATCAATTGATCGATTGGACGATCCGCATGGGGGATCACAGCCTGTCGATGCAGGACGCCCCGCATTCGCTGCACTGGGAATACGGCATGCCGGTCACGCTCGTGCTGCGCTTCGCGAAGAATTCGCCGCTGGTTGCGAAGAACGATCCGGCCCAGCGCAATTTCGCGACCGACGGCCAGACGCTGACATGGCAGTTCACCGATCCATGGGCGTTGCTTTCATTCGTTTCCGCGCAGCGGGTAGCCGATACGACGGTGCGCGCGAGCGCCGGCGCATCGCTGCTGCGATTCGAATTTCCGCTCGAAACGACCAACCCAGCCGATGCGGCGCTCGTATCGAAGTATCCGCGCGGCCGTGTGTTCGTGCGTGTGCGGATGACGCCCGGCGGCAAGAAGATCCCGCTTGCCTGGCCGAGTAGCTTTCCGACTCACGCCCCGACCTGGAGCGCTTCATGAATCCATCCGATCTGATCGAAGCCGAGTTGAGTTTTGCCGTCGATCTGACGCCGCTTCTCAGTCCGTTGCCGGAGGGGGACGGAGTGGGCATTTCGTTGCGATCGGATCCGGTCTGGCAGCGGATTCGGGACGCGCAGCGCGAGGACGATCCGTCGCTGCCGATGGGGGAGTGGGAGCGCCCCCTCGTCAAGGCCGACTGGAATGCGGTGGCATCGCTGTGTGCGGATGCGCTTCGTCTGCGCAGCAAGGACTTCCATTTGGCCGTCTGGTTGTGCGAAGCGTGGACGCGGCTCTACCGCCTCGAGGGCCTCATGGCTGGCATGCAGTTGCTGAACGACTTCGTCGATCGGTTTTGGGAGCATGCGTACCCGCAAATCGACGGCGCAGACACGGACGCGCGCGCGGCGCCGCTTCATTGGATCAGCCGCCAGCTCGAGATCGTGCTGAAACTTCATGTGCCATTGATCTGCCTGCCGGTCGAGCCGGGTTTCGTCAATCTCGACGATTGGCGCCGCGTCGTTGCGGCTTCGATGCAGGAGGAGGACGGGCCGGCCGCGCGCTTGCCGCGAGAGATGCTCGATCGCGAGGCGGGGCAAGGATCGAATCTCGCTTTGCTCCGGCAGCTCGAGCGCACTGCCGGGAACGTGCTTGCGGCTATCGATGCGCTATCGCGCCGGCTCGACCATCACCTGGGTGACGAAGCGCCGAGCTTTACGCGAGTTGCGGCCACGTTGAGCGAACTGCAGCGTGCGGCGCGCGCGCTGCGTAGCAATCACGCTTTGGATGAGTTGCCCGCGGCGGCTGCACGGCCGGAACCCGATGAAGTTGCCGGGGCCGAACCTGACGATACGCAACTGGAGGTTGATATGCAGCCACGAGTGCTACCCCTTACCCGCGAGCATATCGTCGATCGATCGCATGCATACCGGTTGCTCGAAGAAATCGCACGTTATCTTGCCGAGCACGAGCCGCATAGCCCGACGCCGTATTTGTTGGCGCGCGCCGTTAGCTGGGGCCGCATGCCGTTGCCGGATCTGATGCGCGACATCGTTAGTCAAGAAGGCGATCTCGGCCGGTATATGGCGATGCTGGACGTGGAACTCTAAGCGCGGACGCGTGGGACGGGGACAACGATGGCGAAGGTACTGGCGTGGTGCGCACAGACGATGGCATTCGATTTCCACCCGGCCATGCATATGCCGGTGGGACTCGCGGCGATCCACCAGATGCGTGAGCGTGTGACGCGCGTCTACGCGTTCATCGATGGAGGTGGCAGGAAATCGGGCGAACGGACGAACTTGATCTCGTATCCGATTTCGCTACGGCCTCTCGACGCGAGCATGTTTCACTCGCAGGACGATTACGACGAGATGCCGGCTCATACCGAGCGGGGGCACCTCATTGCCGACGTTTACGGGGGCGACGACGACGAGCGCAATCTCGTGCCGATGCCGCGGTTGTTCAACCAGCAAACGTGGAAGATGCAGGTGGAAGCGGCGCTGAGCACACTGGCCGCATCGCGCACCGACGAGTTGCTGGGAATGAAGATCGATTGCCACTACGATGGGCGCGATCCACGGATTCCCTCGCGATATTCCGTGGATTTCTACACGTTCGGCAAGAAGAACGACTTGCGCATGCGCGCCGGTTGGGAAAACGTGCTTTCGAGTGCCAACGCGATCTTCGGCGATATTCCGCGCGGCTACCAAAGCTCGATCGGCTTGCTGTTCAATCCGTTCAACTTCAAGCATATGCGCACGCTCACGCTTACGCCCGCGTTGCCGGGGCCGATCGTGCCGGAGGACGTATCCGTGGTGGGGACGATGAGTCTCGCCACGCTGCGCGAACTCGTGACGGAGTTGCGCGAGCCGTTGCTCAGGGCGCATGCGGTGGTGACGGCTACCGGGTGGCGATTGGAGAACACTCGCGATGCGACCTTCTTCAGTTTCAAGCTTCCGCCGCCGCACCGCCGGCCTTATGCCGCGCTGGACTATATGCTCGAGAGCGACGTTCTGCAGCGCATTCACCCGAAATTGGAGCGGATGACGCTTAGCCAGTGTTTCCGTGCAAACGGGTTCGACGATTGGCAGCGCGAACTGATTTTCGCGGCCAATATGATCTTCCACGGCTACGATGCCTTGCTCGTTTCCGATAATGAAGACGACGAGGTTTATCGTGAAGTCGAGGTGACGATGGATCTGAGTGCGGCTCCTGCCGCGCGCTCGACGATGGGGCGCTACGAGTATGCGGTGCGCGAATGGGCGCAGGCGGTGAATTTGCCGCCGCGCTACAGGGTGCCGCGCGGCGCGTTGTTTCTCGACTCGACCGCCTTTGCGCCGCAGGTGGATCACATCATTGCGAAGGCCGGATCGGGGAATGGGATCGATGCGTTTAGTAATGCGCAGGTGGTGAGTGGGCGGTGGAACCGGGCGAAATCGGATGATGTCATCGAACCGGGGACGGTGGCGCATGTGCGGGAGTGGCGTAGTGCGCGTCTGCGGTTTTGAGGGAGCAGCCAGGCAATGGAGGACGGCAATATGTGCGAATGGCTGCGCGATCGTCCGTAGCCCTTGTCCGGCCGATACCTGGCACGTGACCTGCGGCCGGGAATCTCGCACATACCGAGCTGCATGCGGCGCTACCGGTGGAAGCCCGCTTCAAGGCCGTTCTCGCTTTCGCTGTTCTTCAAATTGTCGACAACCGCCTCGAAGCCATCCGACATTCCTGAAGCCGGCGAGCGCAAGGTTAGACGTGCGCCTCCCGCCTGAGCGATTGCATTCGCGATTGCCAGTCCGAGGCCACTACCTTTAGCTGTTGCCGCACCGCGTTCAAATGGCTCGATCAGGCGGGAAAGTTTGTCTGCGGGCACGATAGGGCTGCGGTTTATGACGCTTAGCCGGCCTTCGTCGGCGAGCACCACATCGATCGCCTCCGTCTTGGCGCCGTGCTTGACCGCGTTCTCGATGAGATTGCGCGCGAGTATGGCGAATGCGTCCGGGTCGATACGCGAGCGCACGGCGTGTTCCGGCAACTTCAGGCGCAGCACGCTCGATCGTTCGGCGCGCCTGATGTCCTCGACGACCATGTGAAGCACCGGCCGCAAGTCCTGCGCCGTATCTGCCAAGACACGCCCGCCCTCTGCCCGGGCTAGCTGCATGAGCTTTTCGCTCAGGCGTGCAAGTGTGTGCAAGGCCGACTCGACGTTCCGCGCGCGCGTCTCGACCGGCGTGCCCTTTGTTTCCGCTATCAAGCGCTGCGTTTGCGCAAGGGCAGCGGCAATGGGCGTGCGAAGCTCGTGAGCGCTATTTGCAGTGAAACTACGCTCGGCCGTCAGCGCTCGGTGCAGCCGCTGCATTAGATCGTTCACCGAATCGGCAATGGGTTCGATTTCGGCAACCATCCCCGTCTTGCGCAGCGGGCTAAGGTCATCGCGCCCTCTAGCGGCTATGCCGTCGCAGAACAGGCGGATCGGGCGCAGTCCTGAACGAACGACGAGCCATGCGCCGATTAGGCCCAGCGGAACGATGAGCAGGAGCGGCTGCACGACGGCAAGGGCTGCGTCGATCCCCGCGCGATGACGCGCCTCCAACGGCTCCGCAATGGTGAGCGACACCGTTCCCTGAAGGACTGTCTCCGTGTAAAGCCGATGCGTACGGGTCGAGGCAAATCCAGCTTTGAGCGCCGGCGGAAAGATGGCGGGGTTCGCGTCGTGCGACTGAAGCAGGGTCTCGCCTGTCTGACCGCGGACGATATACGTCAGGAGTTCCCCGTGCGTTCGCACGCCCGCAATGCGCTCGGCCGCGCTTTGCTGATCACGATCGAGAACATCCATCACTGCGAGCGGGACGATGCGCTGTGCCGTCTCCTGCAGCGCACTGTCCGACATCCGATCGATCTCACTACGCAACACCCGAAATGCAGCTGTTGCCGCGACGAGCGAGAGCACCGCGAGACCCATGGCGAGCATCGCGGCCAGACGTGCTTGAAGGCTGTGCAGCATCACGGCGATGGCCTGAGCTTGTATCCGAGCCCGCGAACCGTCTCGATGAGATCGGCTCCGAGCTTCTTGCGCAAGCGGCTCATATGCACCTCGATGGTGTTGCTGCCGATCTCGTCGTTAAACGAATAAAGGCGCTCCTCGAGCTGTGCCTTGGACAGAATCGCATTAGGACGCTGAACCAACGCCTCGAGCAATGCCCATTCGCTGGCAGTGAGAGAAACGTGGCGCCCCGCTCGGATGATGCTGTGCGCGGCCAAATCGAGCTCGATGTCGCCAAACGTCACCAGCGGATTGGGATTGCCCGCATATCTTCGCGCCACCGCATTCACACGCGCCGACAGCTCCGAAAGATCGAACGGTTTGACGAGGTAATCGTCCGCGCCGGCATTTAGTCCTGCGATCCGGTCCGCGACTTGGTCGAGCGCAGTGAGGACGATGACCGGAACGGACGAGCCGCCCACGCGCAATTCGCGCAGAAAGTCTATCCCTTTGCCGTCCGGCAGCAGCAGGTCCAGCAAGATCAGATCGTAGTTCGCGGCTTCGGCATAGCGCCGGGCGTCGCGCAGGGTCGTCACATGGTCGGTGGAGTGTCCGTCCCGCGTGATTTGCTCGTTGACCGCCTCTCCGAGCAAATTGTCGTCCTCGACAAGCAGCACTCTCATGCTTTCTTCCTGGTGAAGTTAACGCCAAGTCTGCGTTGCCAAGCTTACGCCAGACTGAAGAAAAATCCTCGCGGTCGCAAGGCTGGCTTCAGCTTCCGGCTGCATTGTATCGACTGTCAGATAAACCGGAGATCAGCATGGCGCGCCGCTCATTTCTCAACGGCCTTGCAGTCATATCGCTTTTCGCAGTCTGCGCCGGCGGCGCCGGCGTGGTCCTGGCGGACGATGCCTGCAATGTGCCGCTCTCTGACTGGAAGCCGGTCAAGGACCTCGATGCATTCGCCAAGGCACAGGGCTGGAACGTGACCAGGATCAAGACGGATGATGGTTGCTACGCAGTCCGCGGAACGGATCGTCAGGGACGTCGCTTCAAGGCAAAGGTGAATCCCGCCACACTCGCCATTGTCCGAATGAGAACCGAAGGCGACGATCGAGCCGATGAGGGGCGTGACGAGCGCAAGGGGCATCACGCGGTCGACGCAAGTGCCGGAAAGCCAGCCGTATCTAACAGTGCGCCCGTCGATCCGGCAAGCGCCGCCGCGCCTCCCGGAGGGATTTTCACACCGGGGACAAGGCCGCGAGTTCAGATCCAGTAAGGGCCCGATGCAGTCGCCCAACGATTTTCAGCATTGGAATCAGTATTGTCACTATCGAAAGGTCAGGTCATGAGCACCATGTTCGCACTACCTATTGCAGTTATCGCCGGCGCACTCGCGATTCCGTCGATGGCTTCGGCGCGCCCGGTCACGTTGGAGACTCAACTGAGCAGCTACGGCGGCGACGGCGCGTACGTCGTCATGTATGTCACCGATCGGAGCGGACGCTATCAAGGAACATTGTGGATGGCCGGGGACAAGGCCAAATACTACAGGCACCTTCGAGACTGGTATCGGATGTCGGGTGGGGGAGCCGCCCTCGATGGCGTGACGGGAGCCAGCGTTGGCGCCGGTAAAACGCTGCGCGCAACGCTCGACGTCGCCGACGCGCTCATCGACGCGGGATATGAGATCCACGTCGACACTGCGGTGGAAAAGATGAACGAGAACCCATCCGAGATCGTCATTCCCCTGACGACGTCCGGGGCCGGAAAGCCGGTCAAAGGCCGCGGCTATGTGAAATCGTTCCGTTATACGCTCTGAGAATCGAAATGCTTCGCAAGCTTCATTCAGTGCCCGGATTGATTGCCGCGATCGTACTCACGATCATGGCGCTCTCGGGCACAGTGCTGTCCCTCAACCCTGCCCTCGAGCGTGCGCGCACACCCGCGCTCGCAGGGGGAGCGCTGGATGTCGCAACGCTCGCCTCACGGGTGAACGCGCAGTACCCTTCGCTTGACAAGATCGTGCGGCGGCCGTCGGGCGAAATCGTCGCCTATTACGCTTCCGGCGGCGAGTCCCGCGCTTCCCGAATCGATCCGTCGACTGGGGCGGGCATCGGGCCGTATGTGCCGTCACCCGCGATGCGGTGGGTCACGAACCTGCATCGAAAGTTGCTGCTTGGCGATGCAGGCCGCATCGCGGCCGGTGTTGCCGCAGGCTTCATGTTGTTGCTGGGGACATCGGGTCTCGCGCTCCTTGCTCGGCGCATGGGAGGGTGGCGACATCTTGCCGGTCGAATTCGGGGTAGCGGCCTTCAACGCGTGCATAACGAAATCGCGCGCATCGCCCTCGTTGGACTGATGCTTTCGGCGGCCACTGGACTGATTATGTCCTTGACGACCTTCGGGGTCGTCCCCGAACGACAGACGGCGGAGCTTGCATACCCCGATTATGCGAGCGTGCGCGCACCCCTTCCCGTCGCTCGGCTCACCGCACTCAAAGCCGTAGACGTGACGGCCTTGCGTGAACTCGCGTTCCCTGCACCGCAAAACCCGCACGATGTCTATGCATTGAGCACTTCGAAGGGTTCCGGGTATATCGATCCGTCCTCCGGAACGTGGCTCTCGTGGCAGGACTCCGATAGATGGCAGCGTGTCCATGAAACCGTGCTGATGTTGCACACGGGTGAAGGGATCTGGTGGTTAGCCCTGTTGCTCGGCGTGGAAAGCGCTTCGATTCCGGTGCTTGCCGTAAGCGGGATCTGGTTGTGGGCTCTGCGCCGTCGCGCAATGCCTGATCTGCCCAACAATGCGAGCGTGCGGCGAGCGGATACGGTGATTCTCGTGGGCAGCGAGTCGAACGCGACCTGGGGGTTCGCGACGGCCATTCATCAAGCGCTCACCAGGGCGAATTTTCGGGTGCATACCGCTTCGATGAACGATCTTTCGTCGCGTCACTGCACAGCGCAGCGGCTCATCATTCTGACGTCGACCTACGGGGACGGGAATGCGCCGTCGAACGCAACGCAGTTTCTCCAGAAGCTGGCTCGCATGAAGGTTCCCGCCCAAATGCGATTTGCCGTTCTGGGCTTCGGCGATCGCCAGTTCCCGAGTTTCTGTGGCTTTGCCCGCAAGGTGCAGGAGGCCTTGTGCGCAAAGAGTATGAGTCCCCTGACGGATATCGGGATGGTAGATCGCCAGTCGGAAAGTGAGTTCAGGCAATGGGCGGGCAGATTGAGCGCCGCGCTGGGTGTCGAGATCGAGCCTCATTACCAGCCATCGTTACCAAGGACCATTGCGCTCGAATTGATCGCGCGGAAGGACTATGGGGCCGGGTCCGAGACGTTCACCTCGGTATTGCGCTTCGCCTGCCCACGCAAGGCTGATTCGGCATGGCAAAGACTGATGGGGGCCCGGCTGCCGGCGTTCGAGGCTGGGGATCTCATCGGCATCGTGCCGCCAGGGGACACAGTGCCGAGGTTCTATTCGTTGGCGAGCGGCTCGCAAGACGGCTTCGTCGAGATCTGTGTGCGCAGGCATCCGAACGGATTGTGTTCGGGATACCTGACAAGCCTGCAACCAGGCGACTCGATCGACGCATTCATCCGTACGAATCCCGGTTTCAGGCCCGCGCCCCCTGCCGTCCCGCTCATTCTGGTGGGTGCCGGCACCGGCATCGGCCCGTTTGTGGGATTCATCCGGCAGAACGCGTCGAGGCGCCCGATGCATCTGTATTTCGGCGCCCGGGGGGCCGGCGATTCGTTCCTTTACGAGGATGAGTTGCGTCGCTTCATGGTCACTCGCCAATTGACCACGCTTGCGACCGCGCTGTCGAGCCCGGTGGAAAAAACTTACGTGCAGGATCGACTTCTTCGGGATGCCGTGATGCTTCGTGCGCTTGTTGCCCGAGGGGCGCGCGTCATGGTGTGCGGAAGCAGGGATATGGCAAGAGGGGTCGCGGCCGTGTGGGAGCGGATTCTAGCCGGCTCTGGGGTTACGGTAGGCGACCTGAAATTGAGGGGGGGCTATGTCGAAGATGTCTATTGAGGAAAAGGGAACAGGTGGTCTTCGCCGCCATACGTTCAACGGGGAAACGATGGGTACTCGCTATAGTGCCCAATGTTACGCAGAGCCGGACCTCGATCCCTCATCGCTTGCCGCTGAGCTCGAAATGGCGGTGCAGGCGGTCGACCAAGAAATGTCGAACTGGAAGGCGAACTCGGACCTGACTCGCCTGAACCAGGCGCCGGTCGACGCGTGGTTGCCGATATCCGGCAGCCTCGCAATGGTGCTTGCTCGTGCAGCCGAGATCGGCCGCGAGACCGAGAACGCATTTAACGTCGGCGTGGGCGACCTGGTCGATCAGTGGGGGTTCGGCCCGCAAAGTACTGGTCGCCCCGACGTGCCGCACTTATCGTCACAAAGGCCGCGCGCGCCGGTCGGCGACCTACTCGAGATCGACATCGCAGGAAGTCGCGCTCGCAAGCGGGCGCCGCTGGCGCTCGATTTGTGTGGCATTGCGAAGGGCTTCGGCGTTGATCAACTGGGCCGTATGATGGATCGCAACGGCATTCATTCGTGGCTCGTCGGAATTGACGGCGAGATGCGCGCAAGGGGAACGAAGCCAGCGGGCTCTTCATGGGCACTCGCGATCGAGCGGCCAGCGTACGACCGCAGGGAGCCGTTCGCGGTAATTGAAATTACCGACGTTGCGATTGCGACTTCGGGCGACTATCGGCACTGGAGTGAAACTGGGAGCATGCGAGTCTCACACACGATGGACCCGCGCACAGGGGCGCCTCTGCAAAACGGGATTGCCTCGGTGACTGTGCTGGCAGCTACATGCATGGATGCCGACGCGTATGCAACTGCGCTTATGGTGTTAGGTGATGAACGCGGGGTACAGTTCGCACGCCGAAAAGGATTGGATGCACTTTTTCTGGTGCGTGAGGGTGAGGGTTTGAGGGCAACGGGGACGGGCTGCTTTGCGCAGAGATGACCCGCCGCTTTATCAGCATCGGCAAGGCAATGAGCCGGCTTCTCGGGTCATGTGCGGACGGCATTTTCGTCGGATGGCACTATATCTCGTCAAGAAGGGCGTGGAAACGATGGCGCTGGGCGCGGAGCCATTCGATTAGCTGACGAATCGCTGCCAGAAATTCAAGTACATCGACATCTACCGTATATTTTCGGAGACGTCTGTACGGGTTGGATTCCGTGTATTGAAGGTTGTAACCCAGATCGAACGACTCCCCTTTGATGTTACGAACCAGTGCGCGTTCCATCGTCGTAAAGTGAGTGCCGGGCCAATTGGAAGCATTCGGAAGAGTCGATGGCAAATATCCGGTGGTATACGTTGGTCGCCCACTAGGATGCTCCCGAATCGCAGCCTGCCCTTGCGGCGACATGTTCCATTCTTCTCCCCTGAGGTAGTTCTCCAGGTCGGAGAGTACCGAGTATAGATCGTTTAGCCTCATGGCTAGTGGGCGAGCCAGGACTTGTCTAGCCTGCGAGAGCGACTGGATTTGTCCCGAGTTGGTTACATACGGAGCGAGTCTAGTCCGCAATTGATCGAGGCCGGCGTAATGAAATTGCCGGCACAGGTGCATGATCTGAGTGGCTTCCCGTACCGTCAAGAAGCTGAATATATAGTTGACGAGTTCTTGCGGTAGCATGGCACCCCTTTTTTAGTATGTGCTGTGCGCTTGACGAAGTCCCTACGAGTCCATCACTACCTGATCACCAAAATGTCTCGTAGCCCGGCGATTATGCTTGTCCGTTAAGTTCCGCGCCTCGGTGGATAATACAGCAGACGAGGAGTCGTGCGCACGACTTCGCGATCGAGGTCGGACGCTCACACATGCCGTCCCTCGCGGATCGATAATTGGACCGCTCCGATGCGCTGGTATTTACGGCGCGTCGTTATAAGCAACCCGGCGGGCGTTCCGCGATGGCGAGAAAATCTGCTTATTTCCGGTGGCTTGGCGCGGCCAGAGCAGCCCTTCGGCATCTTGCTCAGAATCGTCGACAGTCTTCCCGTCTGCGCTCCAATTGGCTCATCTGCATATTACTGTCCGCTCCAAACACCGGAGTAAAGGTCATAGACGGTCAAGTGTCGTAGCGCGTCCGTTACCCTTTCTTCCCCCACAGTGTCAAGCAGTCGAGTCGGGATAGAAATCCCGACATGCTCTCCGCCGATCGGGAATATTTCAGCACCACCGCGAAGCAGGCCAAGCCTGCGCTCAACATCACTCAGGGTGATTCCGCGAGTTATCAGTTGAAGGCTCATGATCGCTCACCCGAACCTTCGCGAGGTCCCCGAGCGCTTGTTCCAAGCGACTTTCCAGTTCGACCATAACCCTTTGGCCGCGCACGTCGTAGTGCACGACAAACGTTGCGGGCAGAGGCACATGTTGTCGGCCAAAGTGAATGCGTCCCCGAACGAATGCAACGCTTAGGTTCAGTGCCTCTTCCGTCTCCACATAGTGATTGGCGATCAGGGTATGCTCGGCGGCATCGGTTGCCGTCGACGCATGCCGTCTATCATCCCAAGCTCGGCGAGACGGCGTCCTCGGTCGGAGTGCGGCCAGAAGCGGTCAATCGACAGAGAGGGCTGGATCGTCGACAATCGGACCGACCGCTTTGCTATGGAAGGAAAGAACGAATGGCGAATGATGACTGCACCAGAATAATCCCCAGGAGAACGCCGGAATCAGCGGCCATGTCGGCAAACATCAAACGAGCGATGGCAATCACCGCCGCTCTCAATCGGTTGACGTTTAACGATGCGGATGCAGTCCGTGCCTTGTTCAGTGATCTCATCGGTAAGAAAGTGGACAGCAGCTTTTTACTGATACCACCGTTCTACACAACCGGCGGGACCGATATCGGTATCGGGCGCAATGTATTCGTAAATCAGAATTGCACTTTCTATGACCTTGGCGGAATCGACATTGCCGACGATGTGATGATTGGGCCGAACGTGAGCATCATCACTTCCGGGCATCCCATCGAACCTTCCCAGCGACGTAACGTCGTAATCGCAAAGCCCGTCGTGATTGAGAGAAACGTCTGGATCGCAGCCGGCGCGACCATTATCGGTGGCGTAACCGTTGGCGAGAACTCGGTTGTCGCAGCAGGATCGGTCGTCACCAAGGACGTCCCCCCGAATACGCTTGTCGGTGGAAATCCGGCGAAGTTTATTCGTTCGATTGCTGACTAAGAGGACATCTGCAAGGGGGTGGTTGATCGCCCAAGCGGGGTTATGAAGGTCCGCTCTTGAGAAAGGCGACGGTCCCATGTGGGTCGGACTGCGCCCCCCTGCGATCCCGAGCCACAAGACGGTACCGTCGGTCGGGGTGCATTAAGGTTATGCCTCATGCGTGAAAAACGGGACCCGAGGCGATCGACCTATTGCATCCTGTACTCCCAGTCGGCGCAACACTGCGATGCCTTCAAGAGCGGGCGTCGCGGCGTGCTTGAAGAACCGAACCGCTGAACCACGCAGCGACGGATGGGAAGAACAGCAACACGGTCGCTGCAGCATTGCAGAAATAGAGCACTCCGAGATCGAAACGCAGTTTCAGAATCTGCAAAGTCAGCAGCAGCAACATGCCGAACACCGTGACGATCAGTTGCATCACCTTTGCCCAGTTGCCGCGATATGCGATGCCGGTCAGCAGCACGGCATTGAGCAACTGCCATCCTCCCCATATGACGGACATCATCACTAGGCCGAGATGCTGTTTCGGATTCAAAGGAATGCGACTTGTCAATAAGAACAAGTGCAGCGAATTGTTGAGTTCCCAGAACCAGCCGAACACGAACAGCAAGAATGACAAGCGAGCGGCCCACGGCGCGTTGGCACCGAAAAGCGGAACTCTTTCAGCCAGCCATTGGTACATCGCCGTTACCCTTTGAGCGGATGTCTGCTCTGATTTCGCTCGCGACTGCGCGTGCCGATCGGAGCCTTACTCATTGGATAACGGCGCAACTTGCCGAAATTTAAGGTTAATGTCTCAAGGCGAGTCCATCGGAGTTTCGTCGACCGCTGCTCACCTTCCACGCCATCTGCACAGCAGAGCCATAAACCGGCCGCTTCAGGCTCTCGCCACCACGCCTACATCGGGCTGAGCATCTAGCGCGGGAGATGACCGGATGCACCGTCAAAGCGGACGCGCGCGGCATGGATGTCGGGATAACGACGATCGGCCCAATCGATGAGGGCCGCCATCGGTTCCAACAGGGATTGGCCTAGCGGGGCCAGACGATATTCGACGCTTGGCGGGCTGGTGGGAAAAACATGGCGAGTGACGAGTCCGTCGCGCTCCAGATCGCGGAGTGTCTGCGTAAGCATGCGCTTGGAAATGTCCGGGATGGCTCGGTGAAGCTCACTGAAGCGCTGTGATCGCGTCGCAAGCTCCATGATCATGAGCGTGCTCCATTTGTCGCCGATGCGGTCGAGCACGTCGCGAACCGCGCAGTGTGCGGGCTGGGCGTCGCCCAGTTGACGTTGATATCGGCCGAATCTCTCGATCGCATTCTGGGCGTTGCTCATTCGGGTTCCCTTTAACTCTTCTGGTAACAAAAAACTGCCTCCTTCCGGCGCGAGGCATAGGTCTCTATGATAGACCTGCCCTCAAACAAAGACCTTTGCTCGGGGAACTCCAGCCCCGGAAATGCCGGCGCTTACAGGCAACACTAATTTCAGGAGAAACACATGTTTTTGGTAATGGGAATTACTGGACGCGTAGGCGGCGCAACGGCTCAACATTTGTTGGCGCAAGCCAAGAAAGTCCGGGCGCTGGTCCGCAATCGCGAGAAGGCGACGAAATGGGCGGCTCAAGGCGTCGAGCTGGTCGACGGCGACTGGAATGATGCGGCGGCCGTAGAGAAGGCGCTCGAAGGGGTCGAAGGTGCGTTTGTCATGCTGCCGGCTGTCTGGGCACCGTCGCCTGATTTCAGGGAAGCAAAGAGCGTGATCGCGAACTATGTCGAAGCGCTGACCAAGGCTGCGCCACCTCGGGTGGTGGTGCTGTCGTCGATGGGTGCGAACAGAACCAGCGGGCTGGGAATGATCACGGCCCTGTCGCTGCTGGAACAAGGACTGCGCCACCTGACGTTACCGATTGCCCATATGCGAGCCGGCGGGTTTTTCGAAAACTTCCTTTACGGCTTGCACGTTGCCCAGGGCGGCACGCTACCCGTCTATTACAACCCGACGAGTCGGAAGTCGACCATGATCGCAGCCGACGATATCGGCGCCGAGGCGGCGACGCTGCTGACCGGACCGTCGTGGTCGGGGCATCGCGTCGTCGAGCTTGGCTCGATGGTCAGCGCGGATGAAGTCGCGGCGCAGCTAGGCGAAGTCTTGCAGCGCGACGTCAAGGCCTTCGCCATCCCGCGAGCCGAGTGGACAGCAGCGTTCGAACAGTTCGGCGTCCCGAAGGGCCAGACCGGACCGGCCGAGGAGATGTTCGATGCCGTCAACGCGGGCTGGATGGACCTCGGCGTCGCGGGTACGGAGCACGTCGCGGGCACGACGCCCCCTCGCGATGTCTTTGCGGCGGCCCACAAGGCCACCAAGGCATGAACAGAGCAAGATCGGCCGGCTCGTCGATCAGGCAGCCACACTGATCCGAGGCAGCGCCCTCATTAGAGAAGGTAGAACGAATGTCCAAGATAGCCTGGCGCAAAGTCTTACCTTTGGTTCTTGCCGCTTTCTTCGTCGTGGGATCGCTCAGCAACATCGTCGCCCCGCGATCCATCTTTGAGGAATACCTGAAGTGGGGATATCCGCACTGGTTCCATTTCGTGACTGGTTCGCTGGAACTCATGACCGCCATTTTGCTGGTGCGAGCACGGACGCGGATGTGGGGCTCGGCGCTCGGCTGCACCGTGATGTTGGCTGCGCTGGCAACAGTCACAGTCCACGGCGAATACGGACATGGGGTGGCGCCACTCGTCGTGGCGACACTTTCGGTCGTTGTCGGCTGGATTGATGGGCGCAAGCGGCTCGCTGCCGGTTCTATAGCGGCAGGCTAAACCTTACCTCACCCGGCTCTTCAAGAGCTTAAGGGTATGCTGGAAGTGCGATTACCAACCAGCTTGGAGGCGAGCAGCAACAGTCGACGGCGAGCCAATTCGGCCTCGAGCGAACAGTGAACTAGCGCGCGCAAATCGACGACAATCGCGTCTCTGAAGTCTCACCCGTATTCGTTCGGTGTGACTTCTCGCCTGTCGGACCCGATGGCCGGCTTAAATCCACTGGTCGTTTTCGACAGTTCGCTCGCCTGCTGCGCCGTCGCCCGTATTCACCACACCTCGCGGCTCGATGAGCAGCAACTTAACTTCCGCGATTGCATGCGGCTTGTGCTCGACGCCCTTCGGCACCACGCCCAACTGCCCAGCACGCAATACGATCGAACCGTCGCCCGACGGCCCCGCACGAAAATCGATACGTAACTCGCCTTCGAGCACGATGAACGCTTCGTCGGTATCGGCATGCCGGTGCCACTGGAAGTCGCCTTCGAGCTTCACGACCTTGAATTGATAATCGTTCAGTTCGGCGACGACGCGCGGCTGCCAGTGGCCGCTGATCTGTGCGATCTTGCCGATCAGATCGATGGTCTGGCACTGGCCGCGGGTGACCGGCGCGGTGGGATAGTTCGAGGATTGAGACATCGTTCTCTCCGTTCAAAGATTGATGCGTTGAGGGTACGCATGCTCCTTGCGGCCGTATTGAACGATCGTGGGTTTTCAGCCGCGCTGGATGCCGCCCGCGACCTGGAGCCAGCGTCCAGGCGTGAGTCCAAAGGCTTTCGAGAAGTGCCGCGTCATGTGACTCTGATCGGCAAAACCCGTGGCTGCGGCAGCGTGAGCGAGCGAGGAGCCTGCGAGCAGCATGTGGCGCACTGCATCGAGGCGACGCATGATCAGATACCGGTACGGGCTCGTGCCGTAGAACGTGCGAAAGTCGTGCGACAGGCTCCAGCGATCACGGCCCGTCGCCGCTTCAAGTTCGTCGAGCGTGACAATGCGCTCGCAGTTCGTGTGCAGATAGTCGCGTGCGCGCCGCGCGGCGAGGAAGTCGCCTTTAGCTGTTCGTGCAGGGGTACCGGCTACTGCGGCAAGGGCATTCGCTAATTCGGCAAGCGCATCGCTCTGCTCGAGCGGCTCGAGCGTATAGCCGACGTGCTGCAGCAACGTCGCCGTAGCAACCGCAAGGCGCGGATCGGTCGTCACACCGCCTTCGAGGAACGGTAGCGCTCGCCCACCGAGTACGTCCTGAATAAGTGCGGGTTCCACGTAGATCATCCGGTATCGGAACCCTTCCTCGGTGCCCGCCTGACCATCGTGAGGCTCGTCGGGATGCAGTACGAGCGTGTTGCCGGGCAGGCTGTTTCGCTGGCTGCGCCGATAGTTGAAACGCTGGACGCCAGCGAGCGTGCGGCCGATCGCATAGGTGTCGTGGCGGTGCATGGCATATGCGCTACCGCGAAACCATGCTTCGATGCGCTCGACGCCTTCTATCGGCGCGGCGTGCTTGACCCAGTCGGAGGACAAAACCGGTGTTTTTCGGTTCATGATGCATGACCCTTGGTGGCCTGGCGTATCGCGGTGCGGCATGGGCGTTCGGGCGCGGCGATCTGCGCGTAGCACATCATGTGTGCTTTTTCTCACGGGGCAGGCGTACGGAGAACACCGTTTCTCTCTCGTCCGAGCGCGCTTCGATCCCACCCCCGTGAGCCTTGGCAATCTCGCGCGCGATATACAGCCCGAGCCCCAGACTGCCGTCGGCCGTTCTGTCCTGATGATTCGGGCCTCGCTGGAGCGGATCGAAGATGCGCTCCAGCGTTGAGCGCTCAATGGCGGGCCCGCTGTTCTTCACCTCCAGGCAGACCTGCGCTTCATTACTAGTCGCCGAGACACGCACCGGCGTGTCTGGCGCTCCATACTTGATTGCATTTAGAACCAGGTTGCCGAGTAATTGCTGCAGACGGCGGCCGTCCCACATACCTTGGCAGTCGCCCGCTACGTCCAGATCGATCTGGCGGTCGGGATGCACTGCTCGCAGCAGGTCCAGCTCATCGGCCACGTGTTTTGCCAGGTCTGTCTCCGTCGGCGCGACATTGATGCCCAGCCCCAGCTTGATGCGATTGAAATCGAGCATGTCGTCCAGCAGCGCCTGCATGCGAGCGCCGCTTCTGATCAAGCGGGACGCGGCTACCGATACCTTCTCCCCGGCGTTCAGCGCCGCGAGATACGAAGCGGTCATCTGGATGGTCTGCAGCGGGCTGCGCATATCGTGCCCCAGCATGCCAAGCAACAGATTGCGGGCCTGTTCCACTTGCGCGCTGAAAAAGCTGATCGATTCGGCAATTGCCTGATCGATGGCCTCGTTGAACCGTATGACGTCATCCAGACGGGGGACGTCGTGCCGACACTCATCCATCCACAAGCGAAGTACGCTGGCGCGCAGCGCGCGGTACTCCGCGGCCAATTGGTTGATGTCGAAGCCGCTCCGCGCGCGCAGAAGCGCGTGCGTTTGTGCCGCGGTCTCCGACGAACCTTCGAGTTGGGGCGCCTGCCCGATCGATTTCTCGAACTGGGCTTCCGGGGTCTGGAAGGTGGACAAGTCTTGCGCTATGGCCTCCAGTATCTGTTGCGCATGGTCGCGCAAGGCCAGTGACCGCATGTTCGCCGCGGCTGGCAACAGCGTGCCGGCAAACGCTTCCCACTGCGCCAGAATGGTATCCATGTCACGCACGATGAAGTCGGCCAGTCGCATGGTTCCCCCGACGGATGGAAAAGACGTTGCAGAACGCATCTTTGCGGAATGCAGACCCAAAAGCAAACAATTACTTGCTCGGGTCCGCCGATTGCTGGTGGTATGGCACTTGGAGAACATAATGCCTACCCCAAACGCCGTGCGCTTGCTCATCGCGGACGACGACACGAGCGTGTTGGAAGCATACGTGTCGTTCTTCGACGCTCAGGGTTACGAAACCCGGGCAACCGGAAATGGGGCGGATGCGCTCGCGCAGTACCGGGGATGGCATCCGGACGCTGTCGTTCTCGATGTTCAGATGCCCGGTATGGACGGTCGCGCGGTAGCGAGGGAGATACGGCGTCTACGATTCGCGCCGCTCCCGCTGCTGGTGGCAGTGACCGCTCTGACATCGCCCGCCGACCAGGCCGAATCCATCAACTCCGGGTTCGACTACCATTTTGTCAAGCCCGCGGACTTGCCGGGCGTTCACGCTGCGATAGTGTCGCGCGTTTCCCCAGGCACCGCGGACCACTCATAATATCGGCTCGGCGGCCAGCGACGCCACCGAGGAAAAGAGCATCGCAAAGAAAGCCGGATTTCGTTGAATTCGCCAGTTTCGCGTAAACTGCGCCGAATGCCCGCGCGCTAATGTGTCAGCCATCGATTAGCGGCGGTCGCTGCCGGAAGCAATCAACTTGAGAAGCGGAGTAAGGATGGGCAAGCAAGGCTTCACCACAAGCATCGTTCACGGCGACAGAACCATGGGCACCGAGCACGGCGGCGTGCATCAACCGATTCATACGTCCGTGCAATATGGTTTCGAGCGCGTCGAGGATCTGATCGGCGTGTTCCAGGGCACGAAGAAGGGCGGCTTCAACTACGCACGGCAGGGCACGCCCACGACAGCTGCGCTGGAACGCAAGGTCACGAGCCTCGAAGAAGGCATCGGCACGGTTTGCTTCGGAACCGGCATGGCCGCGATCACGGCGACGTTTCTCACGCTCCTGCGCGCGGGCGATCACCTCGTGTCGAGCCGCTACGTATTTGGCAACACCAACAGCTTGTTCGGCACATTACGGTTGCTCGGCATCGAAGTCACGACCGTCGACGCGTGCGACGTCGAAAACGTGAAGCGCGCGATCCGACCCAATACGCGCATGACGTTCGTCGAAACCATCGCGAATCCGGGCACGCAGATTCCCGACCTGCAGGGTATCGGCGAGGTATGCCGTGAGCGCGGCATCGCGTATGTCGTCGACAACACGATAACCTCGCCCGCCTTGTTCAAGCCGAAAGCCGTGGGCGCAAGCCTCGTGATCAATTCCCTGACCAAGACGATCGCGGGCCATGGCGCCGCGCTCGGCGGTGCGGTGACCGATACCGGCCTGTTCGATTGGAGCGCCTATCCGAATATCGCCGACGACTACCGGCGTTCGGCGGCCAAGGATCAAGGGCTCTTGCAGATTCGCAAGAAGGGCCTGCGCGACATGGGGGCGACATTGGCGTCGGAGCAGGCCCATACCATCGCACTGGGCGCGGAAACGCTCGCCTTGCGCGTGAAGCAGAGCAGCGACAATGCGCTCGCGCTCGCGCAGTTCCTCGAAGGGCACGAAGCCGTCGGCAAGGTGTTCTATCCGGGCCTGAAGAGCCATCCGCAATACGAGGTTGCGCAGGCGCTATTCAAGGGCGCGTCGTGGCTGTTGTCGTTCGAATTGCGCAACGCGGAGCGCATGATCGAATTCGTCAATGCGCTCGAACTGCCGATAAAGGCGACTGGGCTCGCCGATACCCGCACGTTGATCATCCCCGTCGCGCCGACGATCTTTTTCGAGGCGGGGCCTGAAACGCGCAAGGCGATGGGCATCTCCGACGGCATGCTGCGACTGTCCGCCGGCATCGAGGATACCGACGATCTAATCGCAGATTTCGCGCAAGCGCTGAAGCTCGCGGCGTAAGGGTGGTGAGGCTGGGATCGGCGTCATTCGAACGCTGGGCGGTGTATCCGTGGTTGCGCCGCCTGCACCGCTGCGCGATGCCGGTGCTACGCCTCACCCGTCAACGTCTCATCCACGTCGATATCGATATCGAGCAGCGCCATGCTCAACGACTTGCCGTGCGCATCGAGCGCGAGTGAACGCGTCACCCCTCCGCCGAGCGCGCGGCCAAGCACGAAATTGAAGGCGTGCAGATTCGGCAGTTCGTAGCGCACGACCTCGCCCTTTACGACTTCTGCAAGATGCGCCTTCACGCGCTCGGGCGTGAGCTGCACGCGCAACTGCGCATAGTGCTTCGCGTCAAAGCAAATCACCGATACGTTGAGCGTGTCGCCCTTGTCGCCGGTGCGCCCGTGCGCCAGTTCACGCAGTTTCATCGCTTGCCTCCACGAATTCGAACACTGGTTTCACCTGTTCGCGCGCAAGCAGCACGGACTGCACCGCGATCACTTCGCGCGTCGCCTTGGTCACGCCGCCGCCCCCCGCGGGGCCATTCGTATAGAGCGTTTCAACCTCGTCGCCGATGCGCGCCGCAGCGCGCGCAGTCGCGGCCCGGCCCGCCACGCGAAGGCGGACCTCATATGGCTCGGCGTGCCGCGACGCGATCGCGTCGCCATAAAGCGAGTTCACGCCAATGAGGTCGAAGCGCAACTCGGTCGCGTCGATCCCCGTAATCGCAAGGCGTTCGCGCACGATGTCGAGCGCGAGCCGCGCGCGCGCCACGGCGCCGGGGCCTCCATAAGAAATCTGTCCTTCGCCGATGTAGCCATCCAGGTACGCAACCGACGTCTTCAACGTGCCGGTGCGGGCCGCGCCGCGGCCGCCTGTCACGCGCACGCGGTCCTTCGCCTCCTGCGTCACCTGCACTTGCGTGAAATCCGCGACGACATCCGGCTGAAAGTAACGCGCCGGATCGTGGATCTCGTAGAGCAGCTGCTCCTTGCACGTCGCCTCGGTCACGCAGCCGCCGGCGTGGGGCACCTTCGTCACGACGATCGCGCCGTCCGCGCTCACTTCACCGATCGGAAAACCCAGCCGCGCGAGATCGCCGACCTCCTTGTAGCCCGGATCGGCAAAATACCCACCCGTCACTTGCCCCGCGCATTCGAGCAAATGGCCGATGGCGGTCGCTTGACCGAGCGAAGTCCAGTCGTCCATCTTCCAGCCGAACTCGTGAATGAGCGGCGCGGTGAACAGGGATGGGTCCGCCACACGCCCGGTCAGCACGACGTCGGCGCCCGCCGCGAGGGCTGCGACGATCGGCGCCGCGCCGAGGTATGCGTTCGCCGAGACGATTCTGTCGGCGTACGCGCGCACATCGTCACCGGACTCCTCGAAGCGCAGGGTCGAGCGCCGGACGATATCGAACACGTCGTCGCCGGTGACGGCTGCTACCTTCAGACCGTGCAGGCCGAGTTCTCGCGCGATTTGCGCCGTTCTCGACGCCGCTGCGCGCGGATTGGCCGCGCCCATGTTCGAGACGATGCGCACGCCGCGCTTCACCGCGACAGGCAGAACGGCGCGCATACGCGCTTCCAGCAACGGATCGAAGCCCGCGCTCGAATCGTTGCGCCGCGCTTGCTGGGCAATGGCGATCGTGCGTTCGGCCAGGCACTCGAACACGAGATAGTCCAATGCTCCGTGCTCGGCCAGTTCGACGGCAGGCTCGATGCGGTCGCCCGAGTAGCCCGCGCCCGCGCCTATTCGGATCGTATCTTTCATGGCGTCATCCCTGCGATTACAGTGCAAACACACCCAGCATGACGGACGCGATCGTCATCACGATGGATGCGCCGAACAGTAGCGGAAACGTAAACTTCTGATGGTCGGCGAGATCGATGCCGCACAGACCGACAACGAGAAACGTCGCGGGCGTAAGCGGGCTCACCGGAAAACCCGTCGTCATTTGACCGAGCAGTGCGGCCTGCCCGACATGCACCGCGGGCACGCCCAACTGCGATGCCACTTCGGCAATGACCGGCAACACGCCGAAGTAGAACGAATCGGGATCGAACAGCATCGAGAGCGGCATCGACAACATACCGAGCACGACCGGAATGTGTCCCGCCATCGAAGGCGGAACGAAGCCCACCGCCGCCTGGGCCATTGCCTTGAGCATGCCACTGCCCTGCATGATGCCGGTGAACACGCCTGCCGCGAGCAGAATGCCCGCCATCATCAGCGCAGCCCGCGCATGGGCGTCGATGCGCTTGCGCTGCATGTCCACGTTCGGGTAGTTGACCATCAGCGCGATGCATAGGCCGACCATGAACATGATGGCAGGCGGGATCTTCTCGTCCATCAGTACCATCGTGCCCAGCACGACGAGGGTCAGGGCGATGTTGAACCAGAAGTTCTTCGGGCGGCGCAGCGCCTGTTCCTCGGGCGTGAGCTTGCGCTCGGGCATCGGGATCGCGCCGTTCGCGCTCGAGTAGCCAAGCCGCTTCTCCTCGCGACGGCCGAGCCACCACGCCATACCGAAGACGAACACGAGGCCGATCGCCTGCACCGGAATCAGCGGGTTGAACAGCGCCGAAATCGGTAGATGCAGCGACGCGGACGCGCGGATCATCGGTCCGGTCCACGGCAAGAAGTTGATGCCCGCCGCCATGGAAACTGCAGCCGCGAGCACGCGCTTGTCCATGTTCAGGCGCTCGTAGAGCGGCAGCATCGCGGGGATCGTGACGAGGAAGCACACCGCGCCGGATCCATCGAGGTGGATCAGCAGCGCGAGCAGCGTCGTGCCCATGACGATGCGCGTCGGCCGGGTGCCGACCGCGCGAAGGATGCGGTCGATGATCGGATCGAGGGTGCCCGCATCCGTGATCGTGCCGAAATAGAGAATGGCGAACACGAACATGCCGACGACGGGCGCGAGATTCTTCAAACCGAGGATGACGAACTTGCTGGTCTGCAAGCCGAAGCCGCCGATCAGCGATGCCGCGATCGGCACGATGATGAGCGCAACGAGCGGCGACATGCGCTTCGAAAGAATCGCCGTCAGGAGAACGGCGATGGTGGCCAGGCCGAGCAACGGCAACATGAACTTGTCTCCGAATCTTGTTTTTTGATGTCGTTCACAGTATGTTCGAGGCAGCAATTACGCAATTGAAATAATTTGATCGCAGCTATCACGGGTTGTAATGGATCTGAATCTACGCGACATTCGCGCATTGATCGCCGTGGCCGAGGCGGGAAACTTCACGCGTGCGGCGGAGCGGTTGCACCTGTCGCAGCCGGCGCTGACCGTTCAGATACGCAGGCTGGAGGAAGCCCTCGGCGCGCGGCTGTTCGATCGCAACAGCCGCAACGTGGCGCTGACGCCAACCGGGCGCGAACTGTTGCCGCTGTTGCGCAAATCACTGCTCGACATGGACGCCGTGCTGCGCGATGCGCGTGCGATGGGTGTCGGAGAAAGCGGCACGATTCGTCTCGCGTGTTTGCCCACGTTTGCGGCGAGCGCGTTGCCCGAGCTCATCATCGAAATGAAGCGCGATGTGCCCCGCGTCGCGTTTCAGATTCGCGACGTCGTGGCGGCAACCGTGAATGCGCTTGTGCGCAACGAGGAAGCGGATATCGGATTGACGGGCGGGGAGGTGCACGACCCGATGCTCGAGGTGCTGCATACGGGTGTGGATCGGCTCGTCGTCGTTTGTCCCCGGGCGCATCCGTTGGCCAGGAAGCGCCGCGTCGGCCTGAGCGATCTGGCGCACGCATCGCTGGTGCTGACTGCGACGGGCACGAGCGTACGCGCGGTGGTCGATGCGGCATTGAGCGAAACAAGACACGCGCTGGATATCGCGTGCGAACCGACTTACATGATGACCGCCGTGGCGATGGTGCGCGGGGGGCTGGGCGTGACCATCTTGCCCGAGACCGCGCGGGAGGTGCGCGCGGAACCGGGACTCGTCGTCAGGGCGATCGACCATCCGGCGTTCGTGCGGTCGATCGCGATCGTGAAGAAGATAGGTAGAACGTTGCCCGCGATCACCGACAAATTCGTGAACCTGATGAGTCGAGGCTTGGGGTCTCGATAACATCGCGCGGCTCGGGTCGAGCCGACCGTGGGCGATGTCCTCATGCGAGTTCGCCGGGATGTTCGAGTCCGAGGTGCGCGCAACCTGCGCAAGATTTAACTCAGACGCGGCGCCAAGCGTTCCACCGTCGGTTGCATGGGGTCGCTGCTCGAACGCAACAAAGGTCCTACATGCCGCTATCGGTCGACAGCACTTTGCCATCCCAAACGCTTTCGTCTTTCAAGCCGACGCCCGTGAGCCGGCGTGTGCGTGCAGCCTCCAGCAGGTGTGCAAGCTTGAAAGCCGCGGCGTCGTAGTCCAACCCTTCCGGACGCACATTCGATATGCAGTTGCGCTGTGCATCGGTGCGCCCGACGCGCGGCCGATAGGTCAAATAAACCCCGAGGCTGGCCGGTGAACTGAGGCCCGGCCGTTCGCCGATCAGCACAGCGACCATATCGGCGTTCATCAATTCGCCGATGGCGTCGCCAATGGCTACGCGCGCCTGCGTAGCAACCACGATCGGGCCGAACTGCCACCCCGCCAGCCGTGCGACGGTCCTGTCGATGAACGGCAGTGCGTGCGATGCCGCCGCTTTGGCGGACAGCCCGTCGGCAATGACGAAGACCAGATCGGGCCGCACGGAATCGGACGCCGCGCGCTGCGCGAGATATGCCGCACTCGGGGCATCGAGCATGCGCCCGAGATCAGGGCGACGCAAATATTGTTCGCGGCTTTGCGCGGCGCTGTGTACTTCTATCGAAGCGAGGGCTCTGCTTTCGATTTCGCGCATGAGCGCTTCCGTGTCGAGCGGTGCATGCACGGCGTCTCGCGCTTGCGCGTGAGCCAGCGTGAACGCAAGGAGCGGCGCGGTGGGCAGGCTCGCGCCGGCGCGCCCGAGTGCGATGCGGGCGTCGGTGAATCGACGCAACGCGGTCCAAGCGTTTTCCTCGACTGCCCGGATTGGCCTATTGATAGGGTCCACGTCTTCTTTCATCATGATTCGATCCAATCGAGACGCAAGGGTATGCGCGATCGGTGCTGAATTTGGCCGAATGCATCGGTGATTTGCATCGCCTCGAGCCAGGCTTCGAACTCCGGCGCCCGCTTCAAATCGAGCAAGCGTCGTACATAAAGCGCATCGTGGAACGAAGTGCTTTGATAGTTGAGCATGATGTCGTCCGCGCCGGGCACGCCCATGATGAAGTTGACGTTGGCGGTCCCGAGCAAGGTCAACAGCGTGTCCATGTCGTCCTGATCTGCTTCGGCATGATTCGTGTAGCAGATATCGCAGCCCATCGGCACGCCGAGCAGCTTCCCGCAGAAGTGATCCTCGAGGCCAGCGCGGATGATCTGCTTGCCATCGTAGAGATACTCCGGGCCGATGAAACCGACGACGGTATTCGTGAGGAACGGGTTGAATTTACGGGCGACGGCATAGGCTCTGGCCTCGCAGGTTTGTTGGTCGACGCCGTGATGCGCATTCGCGGATAGCGCGCTGCCTTGACCGGTCTCGAAGTACATCACGTTGTTCCCGATCGTGCCGCGGTTCAACGAAAGGCCCGCGTCATAGGCTTCGGCGAGGAGCGACAACGTGATGCCGAAGCCCGCATTCGCTCGTTCCGTGCCCGCGATCGATTGAAAAATCAGGTCCACGGGCGCTCCGGCTTCGATCGCCGCGAGGGTATTGGTTACGTGTGTCAGCACGCAGGTTTGCGTAGGGACCGCGTACGCTTGGCGGAATTCGTCCGTCATCTCGAGCAGCGCCGTAATGGCGGCGAGCGAATCGGATGCCGGATTGATTCCGATCACCGCATCGCCGCAGCCGTACAACAGGCCGTCGATCATCGACGCAGCGATGCCTTTGATGTCGTCCGTAGGGTGATTCGGCTGGAGACGCACCGACAGATGGCCCGGCAGCCCCACCGTGTTTCGGAAGCGCGTCACCACGGGCCGCTTGCGTGCGGCGAGGATCAGGTCTTGATTGCGCATCAGCTTCGACACGGCGGCGATCATCTCCGGCGTGATCCCGGGGGCGACGCGTTCGAGCATTGCGCCATCGCTCGTATCTGCCAGCAGCCATTCGCGGAACTCGCCCACCGTCAGATGGGCGATGGGTGCGAAGGCCTCGGCGTTGTGATCGTCGACGATGAGGCGAGTGACCTCGTCGTCTTCGTAGGGGATGACGGCTTCGTCGAGAAATGCTTTGAGCGGCACCGCGGCCAGCGCCATCTTCGCCGCGGCGCGTTCTTCCTCGGATGCGGCGGCGAGGCCGGCGAGTTCGTCGCCGGAGCGGCGAGGGCTTGCCTTGGCAAGCAGCGTGGAAAGGCCGTCGAAGCAATAGCGACGCGGGCCGATCGTTTCACGAAAGTTCATGCAGGCACCCTCGCTCGCGGGGAAGTGAAAGCACTATACGCCGTTGCCGGCTACGGTTCGTTGACGCTGCCATCGCCCCTGCGATCGGCCCGCGCTCCGCCGAATGCGAGGGCCGTCGACGCGTAAATACGTCTGAAAATCGCTCGTTTTCTGCCCGTTCGCAGTCAGTACGTGTTCAATAACCCGCTTGCATTGTGAGCGAGCGAACACGTCGTGAACTACCCCAGCCTGCCGCGTGCCTCATTCGGCGCATTGCCGTCTCAAAGAAAGCGCGCCATCCGTCTGAAGTTCGGCGAGCAACCCAAGCACGCCGAGCAGCTCGAAGACCTACTGCTGCCGCAACGCGTCGATATCCGGGAGAGCCTGTTCGGCGGCATCGACGGCTGTGTGTCGTGCCTCTCGGCTAGTGCCGGCATCCCGTTGACCGCGGTGATCGGGCTACCGGTGTCGGTCCAGTTGCTGACGGATCAAGGCGCTTTGCATGCGATCAACGGCATCGTAGTCGATGCGCGCGAGGGCGAGTGCGATGGTTCCTTCGCGGCATATCAGATCCTGATCCGGGATGCGCTGTCCCTGCTGGAGGGGCGCATCAATACGCGAGTCTTTCGCCGAATGAGCGTGTTGGACGTCATCCACACGCTTGTCACGGAGTGGCGGCAAACCAGCACCGTGCTTGCCGGCGCCTTTTATCTCGATATCTCGAAGGTCGATGCCGCGAGGTTGCCCGCGAGGGAGCAGACGGTTCAGTTCGACGAATCGGACGCTGCGTTCATTCGGCGGCTCTGCCGGCGCGAGGGCATCGGCTGGTTCGTGCGGGCGGGCGAGCGCGGACAAAAGCAACCGGGTGCAGCCGGCGACACGGCCCATACGCTGGTGCTTTACGACAATTCGATCAAGCTGCGGCAGTCGGCGCTCGGCTCGGTCGTTTACCGGCCCGACGCGACCATCGGCGAGCGCGACGCAGTCACATTGCTCTGTACGGCCCGGCAGTTGGTGCCGGGGTCGATACGGCGCTTTAGTTGGGACTACACGCCCGGCCGGATGGATCGCATCCAAGGCGCGACGCGCGTCGATCAGGGTAACGCGGGCAATGACCTCGGCCGGTTGCTGATGGATTCGCGCATCGACGCGCCGCATATTGCCGACTCTTGGGCCGACTACGATCGCATCGGTACGGCGCGCGTGAAGTCCCACGGCGCGCGTGCGGTTCGAATCGACGGCGCGAGCGGCGTCCGCAATCTGGCGGTGGGCGAATGGATCGAAGTCACGGGGCAGGGTCCTTTCGATCGTTTGTCGAAAAATCCGCTTCGAATCACGGTCGCCAGTTTGCATCATCGCGCCGAGAACAATCTGCCGAAGGCGTTGAACGAGCGCGCGCAGGCGCTGTTCACGGCCAGCCGGTGGTCGTTCGATGCGCCACCGGTGTCGGTGGACACGCCCGATCGGCCCACTGTCTTTGGCGATTCGGCGCAAAGCCGATATGAAAACACGTTCAGCGGCGTACCGCGCGATATGCCGCTTATTCCCTCCTACGATCCGCACGTCGACTTGCCCCGCGTGTATCCGATTCCCGGCATCGTCGTAACCACTGAGGGGGAGGAGGTCTATTGCAACGAGCGGGGGCAAATCAAAGTTCAACTGCAGGGGCTGGATCGGAAAGACCACGAGCATGCGAACGGCGCGGGCGCGAGCGGCACGCACGACGACAGTGCCTGGGTGCGGGTGCTGACGGGCTTGGCGGGGGAGGACTTCGGTGAAAATTGGCTGCCGCGCAAAGGGATGGAGGTATTGCTCGACTTCCTCGGCGGCGACCCCGACAAGATGTACGTGGCCGGCGTGTTTCATAACGGGCCGCATATGCCGGCAACGTTCAGCCATGCGGGCGCGCTGCCGGGTAATCGCTACGTGTCGGGGGTGAAGACCCGCGAAGTGAAGGGACGACGGTACAACCAACTGCGGCTCGACGATACGCCTGGGCAGATCAGCGTCCAACTGGCAACGGAGCATGCGGCCAGCGAAGTCAATCTGGGGTATCTGACGCACCCGCGAACCAACGGCGTGGGCGAGGCGCGTGGCGAGGGGGCGGAACTGCGCACGGATGCGGCGGCGGCGCTGCGGGCCGCGAAGGGCATTTTGCTGACCACCTACGCGCGTAACAAAGCGCACGGGCATCAGCTCGATCGCGATGAGTTGGACCGGTTGCTCGGCGAATGCGAGGAACTGTTCAAATCGCTAGGGGAGTATGCGGGGGCGCATGGCGGTGAGTCTACGGACGTGGCAGGGCAACGGGCACTCGCGGAAGCATTCAAAGGCTGGCAAGCGGCAAGCCCGGACGAGATCGGCTCGTCGAGGGAAAGTCCTCACGCGTTGATGGCGTTCGGCGCCCAGGCGGGTGCGATCCACGTCACACCGAAGACCCATCTCACGTATGCGGGCGAGAACATCGACCAAGTAGCGCGCCAACACGTGCAGGTGGCGAGCGATCAGAAGATCAGTCTGCAGGCCGGGCAAGGGCTCGCCCTATATGCGCAAGCCGACGGCGTCTCGGCCGTCGCCAATCACGGCAAAGTCAAGCTGCAAAGCCAAGCCGACGATACCCAAATCGATTCCGCGAAGAACATAAAGATCACGGCGGCCGGCGGCAAGCTCGCGGGTGCGGCAAGCGACGAAGTGGTGTTCGTCACGTCCGGCGGCGCCTATCTAAAGCTGCACGGCGGAAACATCGAATTGGGGTGCCCCGGCAGCTTCACGGTGAAGGCTGCCGGTCATCACTGGGACGGACCCGCAAGCATGAAGGTAGATCTGCCGACGTTCGACGCAGGCTCGACGGGACGGGTACCGCAATGGATTCGAGCTTCGGATGGCGTGCCCGTCGGCGGGTACGAGGGCGAGGTTCTCAAGGCGACCGGCAACCTGGTCGAGGGGGAATCCGATCCGCAAGGCAAGTTGTCGCGCATCCGCGGTGAGCGCTTCGAACCGCTGATGGTCAATTTCTTCAAGAACGAGAAGTAAGAGAACGAGAACCGACCCATGACCGATTCTTCTTCGAATACGCCGCGCGTGCTCGTAAGCAGCACGCGGGGGGTGATGTTGTTCGATCCGGATACGCCGCTCATTTGCGTGAAGCAACTGCCGTTGCCCGGCATCGTCATCTTCGTGCACGGCGTGAATTCGGACGGCGAATGGTATTCCGCGTCGGAGGAGGGGTTGTGTCGCGGTTTGAACGCGCGGCTTGGGCGTAAAGATGACCAGCTGAAATATACGGGCATTGCTGCCGGGCAACTCTCGCCCGCTCAGTACATCGAGAGCGTGACGGCGGATGGGTACATCAACCCGGAGATGACCTCCAAGAGTTGCGTCAAGCCGGACGCGTCGTTTTCGCCCGTCATCCACTTCCGTTGGGGATACAAAGCCAATAAAGACGAATTGAAGCGTTACGGTTCGAACATCTTTCTGAACGAGCAAAACTACTGGGGCGGCGGCCCGTTCGCCAATGGCACCTCGAGCCTTCCCGACTTGTGGCACGAAGGGCTGAACGACACGCTCTTTCTTTGGATCACCGTGCAGCACTTGAACTCCGTGCCGGCTCGGAAGGTGTATCAATGCCCGCCACGCGGGTACATGGTGCTGGCCGCGTTGCGCCTCGCCAAGCTGATCGAATCGATTCGCCGAAGGCAGGCCGACACACTGGTTACGGTGGTTTGCCACAGTCAGGGCAACATGGTCGGTATGGCCGCTGCGTTCCTCGGCGAGCGGCTTGCCGAGGTGACCGACCCGTTCGGAGCGAGTGGCCGGTGCGTTGCCGATACGTATGTGCTCTTCAATCCCCCCTATAGCCTCGTGCCCGGTATCGGGACCGATTCTTGGGCGCAGCGTGGCATCAAGGATCGGAGTGGCCGCCGAGGACGAGAGAGCTATGTGGCACGCGCCGAGACGCTGAAGGCTTACTTCGAGATCTTGCGTGAGCGCGCGGCCCATGAGCCGAGTGCGGCTAAGCTCGATGAGGAAATGGCGAACACGCGCACGTCCGAAAGCGGCGGCGCGGCCTACAACGCGGGCGACGATCGCACCGCGCATGGGTTGAACGGCCAGACGTACGGGCGCGTCACGCTCTATTGCTGCCCGCATGACCAAGTCATTTCGGCTGAAACCGTGCAAGGCATCGGCTGGCGTGGGTTGAGCGACAAGGAGCGCGCCGATACGCATGCCGACGGGGTGTTTTCGCAGCGAGTGTTCTCGTCTGGGTTCGAGGTGGGCCGTAGCGGCGTGTATTACCACTACTGGGACGATGACTGGCGCAGCGGCAAGAACAAAAAGGAAGGGTTTTGGTTTCCGGCTTCGCCCGCCGTGCGGTTCCCGTTGGACCGGGGGCTGCGGGCGGGCATGAATCCGCTGCCGCAGATCATGACCTTGGCCACTGCGCCGGTTCTTTATCTGGTCAACGTATTCACGCGGATACCGGTGAATGCTAGCCCCGATCCCGATT